>NZ_JACHCV010000011.1:0-1376 GCF_014200785.1 Mucilaginibacter sp. AK015 | reverse complement strand
TGGGCGGTTTCGCGGTTCCGGTCCTCGGCCCGTACCCAAAACTCGCGTGCATCATCGCCGGGGAAAACCGGCCTGTCCTTTTGCGACTGATGTTTAAAGATGGCGTTACGCTTGCGCAAAACCTCGGCGGGCGACAAAGGCACCGCCATTTCAATCTCATGTGTGGGGAACTCCTGCCAGGCGCCCCGGTACATCCAAACCCAGCAATCCTTTACCCAGGCTTCGGTTTTACGCAGGCGTCGCAGCGATTCCATCACAATGTTAAAGCAAACCACGTGAGTACCGTGCGGGTCGGCAAAATCGCCGGCGGTGAACACCTGCTGGGGTTTTACCTTTTGAAGCAGTTCCATCGTTAGCCTGATATCCTCCTCGCCAACCGAATTTTTTTGCGTTTTGCCGGTTTCATAAAAAGGCAGCGCCTGAAAGTGGATATTACTGTCGGGCAGGCCCGCGAAGCGCGCCCCCGAGATAGCCTCGGTTTTGCGGATAAAGCCCTTAACGTCGCGGATCTCGGGAGTATCCACCTGGTTAGGTAACTTTTTATCGATGAACTCCCGCATGTCATCATATATACGCTGCAGCCGGGCGGTATCCTCGCCTATACTGTGTTTAAAATCAATAGCGAACTCCATATACCGCAGCACATCATCATCCCAGACAGCAGTGTTGCCCGATGTTTGGTAAGCCACATGCACATCGTGGCCCTGATCGACCAGGCGGATGAAGGTACCGCCCATGGATATCACATCATCATCAGGATGCGGCGAAAAGATAACAGAGCGCTTGCGGGCCGGCTCGGCACGCTCAGGGCGCTGGCTGTCGTCGGCCCCCGGCTTACCGCCCGGCCAGCCGGTTATGGTATGCTGCAGGCGGTTAAATATATCAATGTTGATCTGGTATACCGGGCCCCGCTCTACAGCCAGTTGTGCCATACCATTGCCGTTGTAATCTTCTTCAGTAAGCTTTAGTATAGGTTTACCCACCGCCCGGGACAGCCAGATCACCGCTTTTTTGATCAGCCGATCATCCCAGGCACAATCCTTAACCAGCCAGGGCGTATCAAACCGGGTAAGGTCTGATGCCGCATCCGCATCCAGTACAAATTCTACATTATCTGATAACTGCAGGAAGGTAGCCGGCACTTCGCCTGAGATTTCCCCCTCTACCGCCTTACGCACAATGGGCGCTTTTTTAGCGCTCCAGGCCATCAGGATAATTTCCCGGGCCTTAAATATGGTGCCCACGCCCATGGTGATGGCTTTGGCAGGCACATTTTGCTTACCGCCAAAATCGCGGGAGGCATCACGGCGGGTAAGGTCATCCAGCGTAACCAGCCGGGTGCCCGAGTTTGGGGCCGAGCCCGGCTCATTGAACCC
>NZ_JACHCV010000010.1:0-5813 GCF_014200785.1 Mucilaginibacter sp. AK015 | reverse complement strand
AAAAGTTCTTAAAAGAGATAGAGAATAAATTATGCAGCGTAACAGCAGGACAGCGATGTTCTGGATGTTAAGAGCGAGACTTGAGGGATGGGATAATGTAAGAGAATATTTTTTTTTACAGATTTCTATTGATTGAGTTAATAGGGTCTGGATCATAAACAACACATTATACAATGGAGAGTTTGATCCTGGCTCAGGATGAACGCTAGCGGCAGGCCTAATACATGCAAGTCGGACGGGATTGAGGAGCTTGCTTCTCATGAGAGTGGCGCACGGGTGCGTAACACGTATGTAACCTACCTTGTTCAGGGGGATAGCCTCTCGAAAGAGAGATTAACACCGCATAACATTATTTTATGGCATCGTAAGATAATCAAATATTTATAGGAACAAGATGGGCATGCGGAACATTAGCTAGTTGGTAAGGTAATGGCTTACCAAGGCTACGATGTTTAGGGGATCTGAGAGGATGACCCCCCACACTGGTACTGAGACACGGACCAGACTCCTACGGGAGGCAGCAGTAAGGAATATTGGTCAATGGGCGCAAGCCTGAACCAGCCATGCCGCGTGCAGGAAGACGGCCCTACGGGTTGTAAACTGCTTTTGTACCGGAATAAACCCCTTTTCGTGAAGAGGGCTGAATGTACGGTAAGAATAAGGATCGGCTAACTCCGTGCCAGCAGCCGCGGTAATACGGAGGATCCAAGCGTTATCCGGATTTATTGGGTTTAAAGGGTGCGTAGGTGGCCTATTAAGTCAGGGGTGAAAGACGGTAGCTTAACTATCGCAGTGCCTTTGATACTGATGGGCTTGAATACACTTGAGGTAGGCGGAATGTGACAAGTAGCGGTGAAATGCATAGATATGTCACAGAACACCAATTGCGAAGGCAGCTTACTAAAGTGTTATTGACACTGAGGCACGAAAGCGTGGGGATCAAACAGGATTAGATACCCTGGTAGTCCACGCCCTAAACGATGAATACTCGATGTTGGCGATATACGGTCAGCGTCTAAGCGAAAGCGTTAAGTATTCCACCTGGGGAGTACGCCCGCAAGGGTGAAACTCAAAGGAATTGACGGGGGCCCGCACAAGCGGAGGAGCATGTGGTTTAATTCGATGATACGCGAGGAACCTTACCCGGGCTTGAAAGTTAGTGAATGAGACAGAGACGTCTCAGTCCTTCGGGACACGAAACTAGGTGCTGCATGGCTGTCGTCAGCTCGTGCCGTGAGGTGTTGGGTTAAGTCCCGCAACGAGCGCAACCCCTGTGAATAGTTGCCAGCATGTAATGGTGGGGACTCTATTCAGACTGCCTATGCAAATAGAGAGGAAGGAGGGGACGACGTCAAGTCATCATGGCCCTTACGTCCGGGGCTACACACGTGCTACAATGGATGGTACAGCGGGCAGCTACCTGGTAACAGGATGCCAATCTCGTAAAGCCATTCACAGTTCGGATCGGGGTCTGCAACTCGACCCCGTGAAGTTGGATTCGCTAGTAATCGCGTATCAGCAATGACGCGGTGAATACGTTCCCGGGCCTTGTACACACCGCCCGTCAAGCCATGGAAGCTGGAAGTGCCTGAAGTGCGTAACCGCAAGGAGCGTCCTAGGGTAAAGTCGGTAACTGGGGCTAAGTCGTAACAAGGTAGCCGTACCGGAAGGTGTGGCTGGAATACCTCCTTTCTGGAGCATTATCCAAACAACCTTAGTAACGCATTAACAGGAAACTGTTACCTGCATGATTATTTTCTTAATTATTCTCTTAAAAAAACAACCCGGAAGATGAAGCCATCAGTGGTGTAACCGCAAAAGTGGCAAGATTGTAAGTAATTACGATTTACGATTTACGAATGACGATTGAAATCTAAAATCGTACATCACAAATCCGAAATCAAACAGTCCTGTAGCTCAGCTTGGTTAGAGCACTACACTGATAATGTAGGGGTCAGCAGTTCAAATCTGCTCGGGACTACACGGTAAGTCAAAAGTTGAAAGTTAAAAGTCAAAAGCTGCAAAGCCAATGACCTGATGACTCAATGACCAATGACGCATCTGAAAGGGGGATTAGCTCAGCTGGCTAGAGCACCTGCCTTGCACGCAGGGGGTCAACGGTTCGAATCCGTTATTCTCCACCAAGTTAAGATGTGAGATATTAGATATGAGATATCAGACAGGATGCAAATCGGTCTCAGATCTCAAATCTCAGTACTCAAATCTAAACGAACGTTCTTTGACATATTGGAAGAAGTAATTCAAAAAGAGAAAACAACAGTAGAGGACTGTTGCAGGCTTTAAAGGTTTACAAGAACAAAGGGGCAAGGGTAGCGATACCAATGAACCAATGAACGAGTGAGCCAATGAACGGCAACATAATCAAAAAGCATACAGTACCGAGCAAAAGCGGTACAAGTATAGAAGAAAGTAAGAAAGGGTACACGGGGGATGCCTTGGCTCTCAGAGGCGATGAAGGACGTGATAAGCTGCGATAAGCCGCGGGGATCAGCAAATATGAATTGATCCGCGGATTTCCGAATGGGGAAACCTGGCTAGTTGAAGACTAGTCGCATAAATGCGCAAACCTGCTGAACTGAAACATCTAAGTAAGCAGAGGAAGAGAAAATAATAATGATTTCCAGAGTAGTGGCGAGCGAAATGGAAGAAGCCCAAACCAGTTATGTTACGGCATAATTGGGGTTGTAGGACCACAACATGAATATCAGAATGAACCGGAACGGGGTGGGAAACCCGGCCATAGAGCATGAGAGCTGCGTACGGGTAAGTAATGATAGGATAGTGGTATCCTGAGTACCGCGAGGTCGGAGACGCCTTGTGGGAATTTGCCGGCACCATCCGGTAAGGCTAAATACTCCTGAGAGACCGATAGTGAACCAGTACCGTGAGGGAAAGGTGAAAAGAACCCCGAACAGGGGAGTGAAATAGAACCTGAAACCGTGTACTTACAAGCGGTCGGAGCACCTTCGTGGTGTGACGGCGTGCCTTTTGCATAATGAGCCTACGAGTTACTCCTCTCTGGCAAGGTTAAGTGTTTAAGACACGGATCCGAAGCGAAAGCGAGTCTGAAAAGGGCGCAGAGTCAGAGGGGGTAGACGCGAAACCTTGTGATCTACCCATGGACAGGTTGAAGGTGCCGTAACAGGTACTGGAGGACCGAACCGATAAACGTTGAAAAGTTTCCGGATGATCTGTGGGTAGGGGTGAAAGGCTAATCAAACTGGGAAATAGCTCGTACTCCCCGAAATGTTTTTAGGAACAGCGTGGTGGTTAAGTTATATAGAGGTAGAGCTACTGATTGGGTGCGGGGGAGTCAAATCCTACCAAATCCAGACAAACTCCGAATGCTATGTAATATACACTGCAGTGAGGCTATGGGTGCTAAGGTCCATGGCCGAGAGGGAAAGAACCCAGACCATCAGCTAAGGTCCCCAAATTAACGCTAAGTTGAACTAACGAGGTCCGATTGCACAGACAGCTAGGATGTTGGCTTGGAAGCAGCCATTCATTTAAAGAGTGCGTAACAGCTCACTAGTCGAGCGATCGGGCATGGATAATAAACGGGCATTAAGCGTTATACCGAAGCTATGGATTGCAATTTATTGCACTGGTAGGGGAGCATTCTAATTGCCGGTGAAGCAGGAAGGACAACTGACTGTGGAGGAATTAGAAAAGCAAATGTAGGCATAAGTAACGATAAGGCGGGAGAGAAACCCGCCCACCGAAAGACTAAGGTTTCCTGATCAACGCTAATCGGATCAGGGTTAGTCGGGGCCTAAGGTGAAGCCGAAGGGCGTAGCCGATGGATAACTGGTTAATATTCCAGTACTTTTTATAACTGCGATGCGGTGACGGAGTAGTGACACTGACGCGAACTGACGGAATAGTTCGTTAAATGCAGTAGGTATAGGGTTTGTAGTTAAGTACGCAGACCTTGCTGAAAGCAGATAGTACACTGAGCCTTCGGGTAAGGTGATAGTTCAGGTAATCAGACTTCCAAGAAAACCCGCTAAGCTTCAGGTTATAAAAACCCGTACCGTAAACCGACACAGGTAGTCGAGGAGAGAATCCTAAGGTGCTCGAGTGAATCATGGCTAAGGAACTCGGCAAAATGGCCCTGTAACTTCGGGAGAAGGGGCGCTGATAGCAATATCAGCCGCAGTGAAAAGGCCCAGGCGACTGTTTAACAAAAACACATGGCTTTGCAAAATCGAAAGATGACGTATAAGGCCTGACACCTGCCCGGTGCCGGAAGGTTAAGAGGGGATGTTAGTCAGCAATGGCGAAGCATTGAATCGAAGCCCCGGTAAACGGCGGCCGTAACTATAACGGTCCTAAGGTAGCGAAATTCCTTGTCGGGTAAGTTCCGACCTGCACGAATGGTGTAACGATCTGGGCGCTGTCTCAGCCATGAGCTCGGTGAAATTGTGGTATCGGTGAAGACGCCGGTTACCCGCAACGGGACGGAAAGACCCCATGCACCTTCACTACAACTTAACATTGATATCGGATACAGGATGTGTAGGATAGGTGGGAGGCTGTGATCCTGCTTCGCTAGGAGTAGGTTAGCCAACGTTGAAATACCACCCTTTCTGTATTTGGTGTCTAACTCGATAATGTCGAGAACATTGTTTGGCGGGTAGTTTGACTGGGGTGGTCGCCTCCAAAAAGGTAACGGAGGCTTTCAAAGGTAAGCTCAGTACGCTTGGTAACCGTACGCGGAGTGCAATAGCATAAGCTTGCTTGACTGTGAGGCAGACAAGCCGAGCAGGGTCGAAAGACGGATATAGTGATCCGGTGGTTCTGCATGGAAGGGCCATCGCTCAAAGGATAAAAGGTACGCTGGGGATAACAGGCTGATCTCCCCCAAGAGCTCATATCGACGGGGAGGTTTGGCACCTCGATGTCGGCTCGTCACATCCTGGGGCTGGAGAAGGTCCCAAGGGTTGAGCTGTTCGCTCATTAAAGTGGCACGCGAGCTGGGTTCAGAACGTCGCGAGACAGTTCGGTCCCTATCTGTTGTGGGCGTTGGAAGTTTGAGTGGGGCTGACCTTAGTACGAGAGGACCGGGTTGGACTAACCTCTGGTGAATCTGTTATGCCGCCAGGTGTACTGCAGAGTAGCTACGTTGGGAATAGATAAGCGCTGAAAGCATCTAAGTGCGAAACTAGCCACAAGATGAGACTTCCATTGAGGATCGTAGCAGACTACTACGTTGATAGGTTACAGATATAAAGGTGGTGACATCAAAGTCGAGTAATACTAATAATCCGAAGCTTTCTCATAGCAGGTAATGAATGGTGGTGCGCAGCAATGCGCATCACCGAACAAAACAAAGCTGTTGTTTTCTCTGATTATTACTTCTTTCAATTATGTTTAAGATATGAGAATTGAGATATGAGACGTGAGATACACTCACACCATACTCCTTTCCATTATCTAATTAAATATTGGTTTGTTATGCAGCAGACAATGAGTCTCAGATCTCATGTCTCACATCTCAAATCTAAAAACCTTCAGGTGCCTATATCGGCGGTGTCCACCTCTTCCCATTCCGAACAGAGAAGTTAAGCCCGCCAGAGCCGATGGTACTGCAGTAAAATGTGGGAGAGTAGGTCGGTGCCAAATCTTAATGAAACCCTGTGAGCTATCGCTCATGGGGTTTCTGCGTTTATAAGCTTTTTGTCCATAGTCCATGGTCGATAGTCCATAGTCATCTGCACATCTGAAATCTGCACATCTGCACATCTGGAACCTGCACATCTGAAAAAGCGTTCACGTTCGGCGCACGT
>NZ_JACHCV010000009.1:0-16228 GCF_014200785.1 Mucilaginibacter sp. AK015 | reverse complement strand
CTATTGAAACAGGCCTTTGCTATTGCAACACAAAAAACAAAATACAACGAAAATTATTCAAATATTATTTGATTTTAAACACAGTTCATTGCGAGGCGTAAATAATAAATGAAAATGAACATCGATTTTAACAAAACAGACGGTTTAGTGCCGGTTATAATACAGGACGAGCAAACACTTGAGGTGCTGATGCTCGGTTACATGAACCGGGAAGCGTACGATAAAACCGTTCAGGAAAATATCGTAACCTTTTTTTCGCGCTCCAACAACCGCTTGTGGACAAAGGGCGAAACCAGCCAAAATTACCTGCATGTAAAAAGCATGCATATCGATTGTGATAACGACACCCTGCTGATAAAAGTTAAAGCCGATGGCCCTACCTGCCACACAGGATCGCGAAGTTGCTTTGAAACAGATTATAACCAAAACTTTATATTGCAACTGGAAAGTATTATTGCCGACCGCTACGAAAACCCTGTTGAGGGATCGTATGTAAATAAGCTACGCAACAAAGGCCTTAATAAAATAGCCCAAAAAGTTGGCGAGGAAGGCGTAGAGACCGTTATAGCCGCATTAGCCGAAACAGAAACCGACCTGATAAACGAATCGTCGGACCTTGTTTTTCACCTGTTGGTGCTGCTGCGCGAAAAAGGCTTAAATTTGGAGCGCATAGCAAAAAATTTAAAGGAGAGGCATAAATAGCCAGTCAGCAGTTTTAAGTTCGCAGTTAGCTGCTAAGAACTGCAAACTGAGAACCGCCCACTGCAAACTGAGATGGAAGTACAAAAAACAGCAGAACTTACCGGCCACAGCAATCCCATATTTAGCCTGGAGCTTTCGCAAAAGCCGGGTATACTGTTTACGGGCGGTAATGATAAAGGGCTTGTAGAATGGAACCTGCAAAGCAACTCGTTTATCAAGGTGATGTTCCCGGTGATGGCTTCGGTTTATGCTATTCATTGCCCGGCGGGCTATCCCCTGCTGTTTGCCGGTTTACGTAGCGGCGAGGTGCTGGTTTTTAACTTCATCGAACAGAAGATAACCCATCGTTTACGGCATCATATTAAACCCATTTTTGATATTAAGTCATCAGCAAAAAAAAATGAATTACTGATAGCATCTGAAGATGGTACCGTATCGGTATGGAGCCTGGAAACGCTCGGGTTATTACATACTATTCAAGTGTCAAATGATACCGTTCGCTGCATGAGTATAAACGCCGCTGAAGACCGTGTAGCCTTTGGTTGCCGCGATAACCGAATTGTGATTTATGACCTGGAAGACTACAGCCCGATAAAGGCGTTGATAGGCCATACCATGTCGGTATTTTCCCTGCAATATGCTCCCGAAGGTGATTATCTGTTATCGGGCGCGCGCGATGCTCAAATTAAGATATGGGATAATAAAACTTATTCGCTTATCCAAAATATTCCCGCGCATTTGTTCACGGTTAACCATATCGCCTTCCACCCCACCCAATCCTATTTTGCAACGGCCAGCATGGATAAAAGTATTAAGATATGGGATGCAGTTGACTTTAAGCTGCGTAAGATCATCAGTCGCGAAAAAGGCTACGCAAGCCATGCCCTGTCTGTAAATAAGCTGGCATGGGATGGCAACCGGCTGCTATCTGCCGGCGATGATAAAAAAGTAATTATCTGGGATATCGGCTTTTAAAAATACCGCTTTATAATTTTAAGCCTGTGCGTGTAACGTTTCAATTCTTCTGAATAAATACCCTGGTTATCAATTGTATCTATTTTAACCTTGCCCGACGCGTGGATGATGTGGCCACCGCCCAGCAAGATACCTACATGGGTAATCCGCCCCTCGTCGTTGTTAAAAAAGGCCAGATCGCCCAGTTTGGCTTTAAATAACGATTCTACCGGCTCGCCATCCTCGGCTTGTAAAGACGCATCGCGGCGCAGGTTTATACCGCGCAATTTATAAACTACCTGGGTAAACCCCGAGCAATCTATTCCGAAATGCGTGCGCCCGCCCCATAAATACGGCGAATTCAAAAACGAACGTGCAATATTGGCTATACTGTCTTGCTGGCCAATCTCGCCAATTATTTCAAACTTTTGGTTGCCTATATAACTGGTTGTACCTTCTAAAAAAGCAAGCGAACTTCCCGCCGGCAGGTATATCACTGAATTATCAACTATTTTCCAGGCCTGTGTTACAGCGCGGTAAGTTAACGGCGGCGGGGTTTGCAGCAGCCGCTTATAGGCCAGGTGGCCAAGCATCACAAACTGCAGCCGGTCTATCCACCCGGTGTAATTATCTGTAGCGGTTGTTATTTGCACCCACTTTTCCTTCCACTCCAAAATCTCGAATGCCTCGCCAAAAAGTACCTGCGATACCATTTCGCTCCTGTCGTTAGGTTCCGCGCGTAAGGGTATCACAGCAAGGTTGCAAATTCCGTATTCCATAATTAACAAGGGTTAATACGTTAAAGTAACCAATAAAGTTATGCTAAAACAAAAGGGGAAACCCGTTGCCGCGTTTCCCCTTCAAAATAAGTGTTTTAAAATCTTATCCGTTTTGATGCAGCCAGTCTTTTTTAGCGTGCAGTTCTTCTTCGGTTTCGCGTACATCTTCATCATCCACGCAGCAATCTACCGGGCAAACCGCAGCACATTGCGGCTCATCATGAAAACCAACACACTCGGTACATTTATCGGGTACTATATAATAAATATCATCAGATAAAGCAGCCTGTGCTTCTTCGGCATTTAAAGTATTGCCATCGCCAAAATCAATTACGCCCCTCAGATCTGTACCATCGCTAAATCGCCATGCAGCACCTGCATCATAAATAGCATTGTTTGGGCACTCTGGTTCGCAGGCCCCGCAGTTTATGCATTCATCGGTGATTATAATCGCCATATTATTTAAATATTCTTATAGTATTCTATTTACCTTTGCCCCCATAATCTGGGCTTGCAAATATAACAAAAAAAGGCTTTAAGGGTTTAACCCGATAACATATATATGTCAAAAATTAATATAACGGATACCGTAAGCACATTTTCTGAACTTGGCAATAAGCTTGCTGCACCTGATGCACAACTGATGGAGCTGATTGAGACCGAGCGGCAGTACAACGCCTGGTTCACGCCCGAAAGTGTGCTGAACGCGGTTACCGCGACCGGCCGCATGCTTAACCGTGCCGATCTGGAGCAGTGGCTTACAAAATATGGTGTTACGCAGGGCAGCGATAAAAATGTAGGCTTAGTACTGGCAGGCAATATTCCGCTGGTTGGTTTTCATGATGTGCTTTGTGTATTGGTAACCGGCAACCGCGCGTTAATAAAAGCCTCGTCGCAGGATGCCCGCTTGATAAAATACGTATTAAATTTGCTTGTCCAACTTGATAGTTCGTATGCGGATAAGTTTAGTTTTGTAGAGCGGCTGGAAGGTTTCGACGCCATTATCGCTACCGGCAGCAACAACACATCGCGGTATTTTGAGTATTATTTTGGCAAAGTGCCCAACATCATCCGCAAAAACCGCAACAGCATAGCCCTGCTTGCCGGTACCGAGACCACCGAACAACTGGCCGCTTTAGGACATGACATTTTTGATTACTTTGGCCTGGGCTGCCGTAACGTATCAAAGCTGCTGGTACCCGAAGGTTATAATTTCAACCACTTTTTTGAGTCGATAGAAAGCTTCGCACCTATTATCAATCATCACAAATACAACAACAATTACGATTACAATAAATCCATATACCTGGTAAACCGCGATGAGCACCTTGATAACGGCTTTTTACTGTTAAAGCAGGATACCCGCCTTACATCGCCCCTTGCATGTTTGTTTTACGAAACCTACACCGACCTTGCGTCGGCACAAAGCATGCTGCAGCAGCAAAGCAACAGCCTGCAATGCATAGTAACTACAGCACCGCTGCAAACAGTAAACCAGGTGGTTGATTTTGGCCAAAGCCAGCACCCTCAACTATGGGATTATGCCGATGGGGTGGATACGATTGAGTTCTTGTCAAAGTTAGGCTGAAAGCACAAAGCTGGCAGCCTAAAGCTTATTTCGGAAATTGATACGGCTTTCGGCTAAAAAAAGTAAATTTGAACCATTCCAGCTTTTAGCTTTGTGCTTTAAGCTTTTAGCTTAAAAATGTATATTATAAAAGTAAAAGGCGTTGCCAAAATACCCGATTATGTGCAGCTAAGAGACGATAAGTTTACCCTGCTGGCCTATTTCAGGGTAGACAGGCCCGAAAAATCGCTCGATAAAATTGGCCTTGCTGATAAGTACGAATATATTATGGGCGTTATTAAAGACCTGCCCTTTGGTAAAATATTAAAATTAGAGCTGTAAGTAAGATGATTGGAAACTCTATTATAAAACTAAATAATGTTGATATTTTTCAGCAAAAGCACCTGGTTCTGTCAAATGTAAACCTGCATATTGATAAAGGCGATTTTGTATGGCTTATTGGCCAAACAGGTTCGGGCAAAAGCAGCTTGTTAAAAGTTATTTACGGCGACTTGAACATTGCCAGCGGCACCGGCCACGCCTGCGGGTACGAACTGAGCAAGCTTGCTACTAAGGATGTGCCTTACCTGCGCCGCAAGCTTGGAATAGTTTTTCAGGATTTTCAATTATTAACCGACCGCTCGGTTGAACAGAACCTGCAGTTTGTGATGCGCGCTACCGGCTGGACGGATAAACAACAAATAGCTGACCGGATACTTGACGTTCTTGAGAAAGTTGGCCTGCGATCGAAACTTAAAAAGATGCCGCATGAGCTATCCGGCGGCGAGCAGCAACGCGTGGTTATTGCCCGTGCATTACTAAACAACCCCGAAATTATACTGGCCGATGAGCCTACCGGGAACCTTGACCCGGATACATCCGAAGAAATAGTGCTGCTACTAAAACAGATAAGCCAGGGCGGTACCGCTGTAGTGGTTGCCACGCACGATTATCACATCATACGCACCTTTCCATCGCGCATTATCAAATGCGAAACCGGTAAGGTATTAGAGGATGTAAAGATGGCTTGATCAGTTTGCAGCAGGCGGCTGGCAGTAGGCTTTGCTAGTTTGCAGTCGGCGGTTTGCAGTTGCATGATGTGCGACTGACAACTTATCAACAGCATGCAGTAACCAATTCACAGTTATTGCTTTAAATGCCAACTGCACACTGCAAACCAAATATTCTGCCAACTACACACTGTAAACTGCAAACTTAACCGGATATTTTAATGACTACTGACACGTTGTCGGGTTTAAACCGATGGCAGGATACTTGATTAGCACTATTTGCTATGAATTTTAATGACATGCTAAAGAAAAAAAATAAAGGAAATTCAGAAACCCAGGAAAATACCGCAGCGACTGCGAACGGGAACGGACAGGTTGACGGCAACGAACCGACCAATGATACCGGCACAACGGCAAACACACCATCGGCCGAAGAGAAATTTAAAGAAGAACTTACACAAGCCAATGATAAATATTTAAGGCTTTATGCCGAGTTTGATAACTTTCGCCGCCGTACCATAAAGGAGCGCGAGGAAGCCCGCAAAACAGAAGGCAAAGATGTAATAGTTGCCCTGCTGCCGGTATTAGATGATTTTGAACGTGCTTTACGATCGATGGATAATGCTACCGATGTGGTATCTGTTAAAGAGGGTGTTGCATTGATACAACACAAGCTAAAAAATATACTAAGCCAAAAAGGCTTAAAAGAAATGCAATCGGTAGGTGCCACGTTTGACCCGGATTTGCATGAAGCCATTACCAGCATACCTGCCCCCACTGATGATATGAAGGGTAAAGTGGTAGACGAAATGGAAAAAGGTTATGAGCTTAACGAACGCGTTGTTCGTTTTGCTAAAGTTGTAGTTGGAGCGTAAGTACAATTAGCGATTTAGTGAACGATTGATTTAGTGATTTAAATCAGTTGGCCGCTAAATCCTTCTTAATTAAACAGATTACAAAGAGTTATTGACAGGTGATACAATTCACTAAATCACTAATTCAATAAATCAATAATTAATAAAATAAATGGCTAAGAGAGATTATTACGATGTGCTTGGTGTGAGCAAAGGCGCAGATGCCGATGAGATAAAAAAAGCATATCGTAAAATGGCTATCAAATACCACCCGGATAAAAATCAGGGTGATAAACAGGCGGAAGAAAAATTTAAGGAAGCTGCCGAAGCCTATGAGGTGTTAAGCAATCCCGAAAAACGGCAGCGCTACAACCAGTTTGGCCATGCGGCAAACGCAGGTTCGGCAAATGGTGGCTATGGTGGCGGCAGCATGAATATGGACGACATATTCAGCCAGTTTGGCGATATATTTGGCGGCGGCAGCCCGTTCGAAGGTTTCTTTGGCGGTGGTGGCGGCCGGCAGGGCGGTGGCCGCAGGGTAGCACGCGGCAGTAACCTGCGCATCAAGGTAAGGTTATCGCTGGAAGAGATTGCTAACGGCGCCGAAAAAAAGATAAAGGTAAACAAGCAGATACTTTGTAAAACCTGCGATGGAACAGGCGCTAAGGACAAAGCGTCTTTCTCCACCTGTAAAACTTGCGGCGGCGCGGGCTCGGTTCGTAGGGTAACCAACACTATTTTGGGCCAGATGCAAACCACCAGCACCTGCCCTACCTGTAACGGCGAAGGATCGACCATTACCGCTAAATGTAATGTTTGCCATGGCGACGGCGTTGTGCGCGGCGAAGAAACCATTACCATAAATGTACCTGCCGGTGTTAGCGAAGGCATGCAGCTAAGCATGAGCGGCAAGGGTAACGCTGCCCCGCGTGGCGGTGTACCGGGCGACCTGATCATCCTGATAGAAGAGATACCGCACGAAACCTTAAAACGCGACGGCAACAACGTCATCTACGATCTGCATATCAACTTTGTAGATGCAGCCTTAGGTACCAGCATTGAAGTACCAACCATTGACGGCAAGGCGAAAATAAAGATAGACCCCGGAACCCAGGGCGGCAAAATACTGCGCCTGAAAGGCAAGGGCGTGCCCGAGGTGAACTCGTATCACCGCGGCGACCAACTGGTGCACGTAAACATCTGGACACCGAAAGCCCTGAGCCGCGAAGAACGCGAAGCCCTGGAAAAATTACAGAGCTCGCCAAATTTTAAGCCCAATCCCGGCAAAAACGAAAAAAGCTTTTTTGAACGGATGAAGGAATATTTTGAGTAGATAGTCCGGAAGTCGGGTTAGACCGAAAGTCCGAAAGAGTGAGAAAGCCCGGTATCGTTATGATGCCGGGCTTTTTGTTTCATAAACCTTTAGATCTTACACGCAAACGTGATACCCTGGCTAAAAATTCGCATTATTATTCAGCCGGAAGGTGGGTGCCAGTGCCGCAATATGTATATTTTCAATAACCATCATTAAAAAATTGCCGGAATTGGTTTTAACATTAACATTTACAGCGCTAAGCGATATAAAAATACATTGTTTGTAACAATGCCTGCCCGCTATTATCTAAATTAGCGTAAACAAAAACCCTGATAATGCTAAGCATTCGTAACATTGTTAAACAATACGCCGGGCACCGCGCGTTAGACGATGTGAGCCTTGAGGTTGAAAGCGGTAAAATTTTCGGCCTGCTTGGGCCAAACGGCGCCGGTAAAACCTCACTCATCCGTATCATCAATCAAATAACCGCCCCCGATTCGGGCGAGGTGTTTTTCAACGGTCAAAAGCTCGATCAATCGCATATCGGGCGTATCGGCTATTTGCCCGAAGAACGCGGCTTGTACAAAAAAATGGAAATAGGCGAGCAAATGATATACCTGGCCCGCCTGAAGGGCCTTACCCGTGCCGAGGCTACTGAAAAGCTAAAATTCTGGTTTAAAAAACTGGACATGGAAAGCTGGTGGAAGAAAAAGATAGAAGAGCTTTCAAAGGGTATGCAGCAAAAGGCCCAGTTTGTAGCAACAGTACTGCACGAGCCAGACCTGATCATACTGGACGAGCCCTTTAGCGGTTTCGACCCGGTGAACGCCGAACTGATAAAAGACGAAATACTGGAACTGAACCGCAATGGCGCTACCATCCTGTTCTCTACCCACCGAATGGAATCGGTTGAAGAGCTTTGCGATTCTATAGCGCTTATCCATAAATCGCACAAAATACTGGATGGCAGGGTTAAAGCCATACGCAATTCATACAAAAACGAAACTTACCTGGTAGAGTACACCGGCAGCAAAATTGCTTTTGACGGCGCGCAGCCATTTGAGGTATTAAGCGAAACCGAAGGCGAAGAAAACAGCCATATCATCAAAATAAAGCTGAATGCCAACTCGGCCAACGATGTGTTGAACTACCTGATACCAAAAACGCGCATAAACATGCTGCAGGAAGTTATCCCGAGCATGAACGAGATATTCATCGAAAAAGTGAACCTTATTAAATAAAAATGAATAAAGTATTACTCATTATACAACGCGAGTATATTACCCGTGTGCGTAAAAAGGCTTTTATAGTAATGATGCTTGCGGTACCCCTGCTGCTGGCAGGCATGACCAAGCTTATTGCTTACGTGGCAAAGGACAGCGACCAGGTTAGCAAACCTCAAACTATTAAAGTAATAGATGAAAGCCATCAGTTTGAAGGTAAATTAAAGAACGCCAAAAATATCCTGTTCGTACCCACAAACGAGCCTTTGGAAAAAGCCCAGGCCGGGTTAAAGGACAATGAAGACCTTTCGATATTGCTGATATCAAAGGATTACGCGCATAAGCCCGTACAGTTTCTTTCTAAAAAGAAACCTTCGTTCGCGCTTACCGGCGAGGTAGAAAATCAAATGAATAAAATAGCATCCACCAATACCATGCTGGCTAACCATATTGACACGGCCTTAATAAATAAGGCACAAAAGAATAAGGTTAGTGTAAGCGCGATGGAGGTTACCGAAACAGGTACCAAGGATGCCGATGTAGGTACCAGCATGGGTGTAGGCATAGCGTGCGCCATCCTTATCTATATGTCGTTGTTTATATATGGCGCGCAGGTTATGCGCGGCGTTATCGAAGAAAAAACCAGCCGTATCATCGAGGTCATCATATCATCGGTAAAGCCTTTTCAGCTGATGCTTGGCAAAATTATCGGTGTGGGCCTGGTTGGTTTAACCCAGTTTACCGCATGGATAGTGCTATCGGTAATTGTAACAAAGGCTGCAGGGAATGGCCCCGCAGGCGGTATTCTGGGCGCTTTGCAAACCTTACAGAACATACCGTTCGGTTATATATTGGGTTGCTTTTTATTTTATTTTCTATCAGGATATTTACTGTACAGCGCCCTGTTTGCAGCGGTAGGCTCGGCGGTTGACAGCGAGACCGAAACACAACAGTTTATGTTCCCGATAACATTGCCGTTGTTGTTCACTTATCTTTTAGCAGTAACTGTTTTATTCCGCGCGCCGGATAGTCCGCTGGCTGTTTGGTTATCCATGATACCGTTTACCGCGCCGGTAGCCATGATGATACGGATACCGTTTGGCGGTGTGCCCGCGTGGCAGTTAGGGCTGTCGATGTTTTTGATGGTAGCAGGCTTTTTATTTACCACGTATATAGCATCGCGCATATATAGGGTAGGTGTGTTAATGTATGGCAAAAAAGCAAGCTATAAAGAACTGGTAAAATGGTTCTTTTATAAAGAATAATTGTCCTTTAACCTATCATAATTTAAATCCCCGCCCGAGCCAAAACTTAAGCAGGGATTTTTTAATTTAGCCGCTGATGGATAACAAGCGCGTTGCCGTAATGGACCTGGGCACAAACACCTTTCACCTGCTGATAGCCGAAGGCCCTGCGGATAACTTTACCACCGTTTTTAAAACCACCGAAGCGGTAAAACTTGGCGAGGGCGGCATTAATAACGGTACCATCAGGCCCGAAGCTTTTGCGCGCGGCCTTGCAGCCATGCAGCATTTTCAGGATAAGATATTAGATCATAACGTTACAGCGGTTAAAGCCGTAGGCACTTCGGCCGTTCGCAGCGCTGCCAACGGGCAGGATTTTATAGATCAGGTTGCCGAAAAAACCGGCATACAAATCGAGCTCATCAGTGGCGAACAGGAAGCCGCTTATATTTACAAAGGCATTGATGCCAGCGGCTGCTTAGATGATGAAAACGCCCTTATTATGGATATTGGCGGCGGCAGCGTAGAGTTCATCATCGCCAATACCGATGAAGTGCTCTGGAAGCGAAGCTTTGAGATAGGCGCCGCCCGGCTAATGGATAAGTTCCACCAAACCGACCCGATACCCCTTGCTTCTATCAAAGAACTTACCCGCTACCTGGATGGCAAACTGATGGAGCTGTTCGCGGCAGCGTTAAAGTATAAACCCAAAACGCTTATCGGCTCATCGGGCGCGTTTGAAAGCTTCGCTGAGGTTATCGAACTGAAAAAAGGCAGGCAATTTAACCTGGACCAAACCAAGGTATATGAATTTGATACCGACGATCTTTTAGATCTGATAGAGCTTTTGATCAAATCAAGCCACTCCCTGCGCGCAAGCATGAAAGGCATCATCCCGGTAAGGGTTGACATGATCGTAGTAGCCAGTTTGCTTACCATCTACATGATGCAAAAGCTGGGGTTAACTGATGTTACTTTATCCACCTACTCGTTAAAAGAGGGTGTGCTGGCGGGCATGCTGGGTTAGGCTCCTACCACAGCAAAACAAGTGGCAAACCCAATAAGCAGTACTAAACCCGCGCTAAGTAAAAAAGCCCGGGCATTAGTAAATATTGCAATGATAAGGCATAATACAACTTGTAATGCAATCAACATAGCATCTAAAATAAAGTTATAATTATCATGACCAATGCGTAAGGCAATAGTATAAACTATTAATATCAGCATATTAACACCGATAATGATATCGTGAGTTTTAAACTTTTTTTTTTCGGCTCTTCCATATTAAACAGGTTGTATTTCTTGTCGTAACTGATCTAAATAATCCTTTTTATCATCTCGATAAAAAATGTTCATGGTTTCAAATGGGATGATTTGCATATCCTTGTTAACAATATGTACGCATGATTTTTTTATCGCCCTTACATCAAAATTTTGCGCATCTATAAACTGCATTATAATTACCCTGAACAAATTATCGTAGCTTAGTTGTGGTGCATCTATCTCAGGCAGGCAGCACATAATGGATTTTAGGTGCTCCTTGGCCTTATCAACCGAATTACCCGTGCTAAACATGTTTAATAAGTGCATCTTCAGTTGTTCATCCTGCTCATATACAATAGTGTTTTTGGAATTGTCGAGCAGGTCGTCAGGGCTAATCATCCTGGTTAACGGAAACACCTGTCCGCCAAGCTTTAAAGCATAACCCATAACCAGTGCATCCGGGTTACAAGGCACAGGTATTAGGTCGTTGGCGTTAAAAATATTGGTCTGCTCTAAAATTGCAGAGCGTACTTCGGTTAGCGTATACCTGTCGGTACCGGGGTTAAAGTTCTCTAAACGGCCGGCCTGTTGCGTTGGCTGAAAAGTTACTCCGCGTACACAGGGCTGCCGCAGTGCATATTCTATAATCGCTCCTATTTCCTCGGTATTTAATCCCTTTTGTAAGGTCACTACAAGTGTTGTAGATAAATTGTATTTGTTAAGATTCTCTATTGCTTTTATTCTTACGCCCGTAAGGTTTTCGCCCCTCAACTGCAACAAGGCTTCCTTTTTGAATGAATCAAACTGGAGATATATCTCAAAATCGGGTTGGTATCTTGCAAGTCTTTTTACAAACTCCTCATCTTTAGCAATGCGAATACCGTTTGTATTTACCATTAAATGTTTAATGGGTTTGGTTTTGGCGATATCCAATATCTCAAAAAATTGAGGATGTACTGTAGGCTCTCCCCCGCTTATCTGCACAACATCGGGTTCGCCCTCATTTTCTACTATCACATCAAGCATTTGCTCAATCTCCAGCAGTGTGCGGTGCCTGCCATAATGCGGCGACGACATAGCATAACATGTGGGGCAGCTTAAATTACAGCGGTCTGTCACTTCAATAACCGTTAAGCACGAGTGCTGTTCGTGGTCCTGGCATAAACCACAATCGTACGGGCAACCATAATGTGTTTTAGCATTAAATTTAAGCGGCATTTCGCTCCGCTTGGCATAGTTGCGGCAATTCTTGTAGTACTCGATATCGGTTGCTATCAAAACCTTTTCAAAGCCATGTTGCCTGCAATTTTTAAGCATATAAACGTTTTCGCCTTCGAAAACAATTTTGGCATCAACACGCCTTAAACAGGTAGAGCAAATACTTAAGGTAAAATCATAATATATATACGGGCGTTCGGGCATTAGCTTTGATTAGTTTTAAGGGATATAAAAACACTTTATAATAATACAACATACCGGTAAAACAAGCTAACTGAATAACTGATAATCCGAAATTGAAAAAATAGTCGGGCTTTATAAATTCTATCAAAAACCTGAATAACAAGTAAGTTGCCATAAATATTTTAAACCTGCTTCCGTTTGTAAATTCGTGCCGGCGTTCAATTAGTCGTAAGCTCAACCACAAAATAGCCCAAAAAAGTATTTCGTACAAATTTGTCGGGTGTCGGCTTATACCGTCGCCAAAGTTTATGGCCCAGGGTAAACCGCTTTTTACGCCGTATGTGCCATCTTCTAAACCGGCAAGGAAACAGCCTGTACGCCCTATTATCATAGCTAATATTAGCGGATAGACCATAAGATCGCCCGAAGACACTTTTACACCAATTTTCCTTTTCGTAAGTTCTACCCCTATTAATCCGCCTAACATTCCGCCAACAATAGTTTTATTTCCCATAAAATATACCAGGTTAAATTTACCTAACAGTTCGGGATGTTCTAAAATGCCTATCAAGTGTGACCCTGCAAACGCGCCAAATGCAGCGCCGATAAATATCATCAAGCGATGATCGGTACTAATGGCGTCGTGCTGGTGTTTGCGAAGATAATTATAGTACCTATAGCCTACCAAATAAGCTAACGTTTCAAAAATGAAGTGAGCGGGTATGAATGAATCACCTAAAGGTATGTTTACCGGGAATTGCAAATTGTATTTTTATCATAAAGATATAAATAAAAAAAGAGGGTGTGCTGGCGGGTATGCTTGGTTAAAATATACGCCTGATTTTATACCACCACCTTTTGTAAAACGGCACTTTCTTTACTATAACTACCTCTCCCATCAGCATTGGCGTCATTTTTAACGAAACGCAGGCCGATCCTTTTTTAAAATCGTTAATGCCGGCCTCTACACTTTGAAAGCCTATAAAGAGATTGATAAAGTCTGCGCATTTGAGGGCACATTCAGGCTAAATTCTCCGTTTTCGTTTGCTTGCGTGCCGATTGTTGTTCCCTTTACCCTTATTATAGCCCCTGGCACTGGCTTGTTATCATCATCGGCAACTATTTTACCCTTTATGGTAGTATAAGTTATAGTATCGCCAATGAGTATCGCTTTAGGGTTGTTAACCGATTGCGTTATGGCCACTTTACCTACCGTGCGTTGTGCCTCTGCTTTTGTTGTGGCAAAAAAGCTTGTTATTGCCGCGGCTACTGCCAACCTTTTCCAGCAAAATTTCAGTCTGTGCTGTACCGTAACCATATTATTTAAACCGGGCAACTGATAATTATCAAACCTGCCGCAAACATTATCGCGTTCGGCTAAATAACTAACGATTTGGCTATTGGTCATGGCGGTAAAATCGGTTACGGTTTTACTGCAGTGCGCGCAGTGCCGTCCCTGTTCAACCGGGGTCATTTCGTTCCAGTTTTGGTGGCAGGGCTGCGGGATAGTGATACTTTTTAAAGGCTGCATAATGTTGGTTTTGTAATAGGATGCATGCCATACCACATTTCCATAAATAAATTCCATTTTTATTTGATTGTAACTTGCTTATCGCAAACCCGCAATTTTGCCTCATCATTTGTATATTGCCCCTGCTTATCCTCATTTCATGAAAAAATTCATCGGCACTTCCCTGTTACTGCTTTCGGCTGCTTTCGCGCAGGCACAAAGATCAAATCATAACGATACCATCACCACCAATTATCAGCCTTCGGTGTTGTTTTCGCCCCTGCCTTATACCGAAAAGGGTAACGAGTTCCACTCGGCCAATGGCGAACCCGGGCCGAAGTACTGGCAAAATCGGGTGGATTATAAGCTGGCCGTAAAGCTTGATACTGCTGCTAAAACTTTAAGTGGCACAGCCGATATTACCTATACCAACAACAGCCTCGATGCGCTGCAATACCTGTGGCTGCAGTTGGACCAAAACACATATAAGAAAGATGCGCGCTCAAATTTTGTTACCGGCATGCAGGCAAATGAGCACACCAATGGTTACGAAATTGAATCGGTAGAAATAGTTACCGGAAACGTGCGAACAAAGGCGACCTACAAAATTACCGATACGCGTATGCAGGTGCGCCTGGCCAAATCGCTTGGCAAGGGCGTTATCAAACTCAGCATTAGGTACCATTATAGCATCCCCGGCAGCTTTGGCGGCCGTACCGATTATGTTGATACCAAAAATGGCAAGATCTTCGAGATAGCACAGTTTTTCCCTCGGATGTGCGTTTATGATGATAGTCGCGGGTGGGCAACCGCGCCGTTCCTGGGCAGCGGCGAATTTTATTGCGAGTATGGCGATATTGATTACTCGGTAACCGTGCCCTGGGATGTATTGGTGGCCGGCCCCGGCGACCTGCTGAACCCAAAAGAAGTATTGACCGCAAAACAAATTGCAAGGCTTGCAGCCGCCCGCAACAGCGATAAAACCGTTATGATACGCAGCGCGGCCGAGATAAATGATATATCCTCGCGGCCTGTAAATAAGGGCACGCTTACCTGGCATTACAAAATGATGAACACCCGCGATGTGGCTTTCGGCGCTTCCAGGGCATTTATATGGGATGCTGCCAGGGTGAACCTGCCGGGTGGCAAAAAATCGCTAAGCATGTCGGTTTATCCGGTAGAAAGCCAGGGTAAGGATGCCTGGGATCGCTCTACCGAGTACCTGAAGGGCGCTATTGAGCATTTTTCGGAGAAATGGTACCCGTACCCATACCCTACCGCCATCAACGAGGCGGGCATAGCTGCGGGCATGGAGTACCCCGGTATATTGTTCGACGGCATGAACGATAAAGCCGGTGAGCTGTTTTTTGTTACCGCACACGAAATAGGGCACAACTGGTTCCCGATGATAGTAGGCAGCGATGAGCGCCGATTTGCCTGGATGGACGAGGGCTTTAATACCTTTATAGATGTTTACGCTTCGGACGCCTTTAACAAAGGCGAGTATGCCCCAAAACGCGACGGGGAATATGCACCCGGCGGCGGCAACCCTGCCGACGAGATCATCGCGCATATTGTAGACCCCAATGCGCCTACCATTATGACCCAGCCTGATGCCATATCCGAAAAATACCGCCATCCCCTAACTTATTTTAAACCCGCTTTTGGGTTGATATTATTACGCGAGCAGATATTAGGCAAGGACAGGTTTGATTATGCCTTCCGTAATTACATCAGCAAATGGGCCTACAAACACCCGCAGCCCGACGATTTTTTCCGGGCAATGGAAAACGGCGCGGGCGAAGACCTTGGCTGGTTCTGGCGGGGCTGGTTCTACAATAATTATAAGCTGGATATAGCGCTGATAGATGCCAAATATGTCGATAAAGATCATAGCAAGGGTGTAAGGCTAACCATCGCCAATAAAGAAATGATGGCTATGCCGTTTACCGTGGAAGCCAAATTGAAAGATGGCAGCAAACAGCGCACTTATTTCCCGGTTGAAACCTGGCTGCAAAATAAGGTTACCACCTTTATTTTGCCCACAACAGGCGACGTAGAAAGCGTTACCATTGACCCTGATAATGCCTTACCGGATGTAAACAGGAAGAATAATGTTAGGAAATTGTAGAGACGCGATACTTCGCGTCTTCATTTGCACCGCGTCATTGCGAGGTACGAAGCAATCCTCAATAGAAAGGTCGGCTGGAAGCATGCCGACGATTGCCACGCTATCGCTCGCAATGACGCTTTATTAAATGCTGAGTACGAAGCAATCCTCGAAAGAAAGGTCGGCTGGAAGCATGTCGACGATTGCCACGCTATCGCTCGCAATGAACTGTGTTTAAAATCAAATAATATTTGAATAATTTTCGTTGTATTTTGTTTTTTGTGTTGCAATAGCAA
>NZ_JACHCV010000008.1:0-70600 GCF_014200785.1 Mucilaginibacter sp. AK015 | reverse complement strand
GGTCGATAGTCCATAGTCATCTGCACATCTGAAATCTGCACATCTGCACATCTGGAACCTGCACATCTGAAAAAGCGTTCACGTTCGGCGCACGTGAACACCGTGAACATTCATGAACACTTCATTATCAGTTACTTCCGTTTTTAACTACTGACATGCTACTGTCACCATTTGTATGGGCTGCATGCTTTATATTTGTGTGTAAGGTTAACCTGTACCCGGTTATTCCAGCTATCGCTCTACTCTTCACTGTTTTAATACGCTTCATCTTTATCTAAATGTTTGAAATTATTACTTCCGAACGCCCGGAAATTATCGAAAAAATACGCGCCGAAGTAAGGGGCGTACCTTACCGCCCGGCTAAAAGACTAAAAGCCGCCCCGCAGCCGCCCGACCCCGAAACCTGCCGCCATTTGTTTACCGTGGAAACCGGCAACCGCTGGCTGGAACTTGGCGAACGCCAGCCTGCACCTAAAATGCTTTTCGGTGAGTTTTGGCACCAGAGCGAGCTGTGCATCCTGTTTGCCGATACCAACGTGGGCAAAAGCGTGCTGGCCGTGCAAATTGGCAACAGCATTGCCCGGGGCCGGCCCATCGCGCCCTTTGCTTTGGGTGCCGAACCCGCCCGCGTGCTTTATATCGATTTTGAGCTTTCGGTAACGCAGTTTTACCAGCGCTATACGCATGCCGCCGGCGATTATACCTTTCCGTATGGTTTTTTACGCGCGCAGTTCAATGCCGATAACATGCCCGCGGGCAACAACAGCAGCTACGACGACCATGTGATAGCCGGCATTGAGTGTAAAATTAAGCAGGTAGGGGCCACGGTACTCATTATTGATAACATCAGCTGCCTGCGGGGCGGTACCGAAAACGCCGCGGTAGCGCTTAGCCTCATGAAACACCTCAAAGCGCTTAAGGCGGAGTACAACCTTTCTATCCTGGTGCTGGCCCATACGCCCAAACGCCGCAACCCGGCCGCGCCCATTACAGCCGATGATCTCCACGGCAGCAAGCTGCTGATCAACCTGGCCGATAGCGCCTTTGCCATTGGCACCAGCGCCACCGACCCGCAGCTGCGTTACCTTAAGCAAATAAAACAGCGCAGCACCGCGCAGGTATACGGCGACGATAACGTATGCCTTTGCCGCATTGCCAAGCCCGGCAGCTTTTTACAAATGCAGTTTGAAGGCTACAGCGCCGAACGCCCGCACTTGCGTACCCGCCTGTTAAACCAGCAAATGTTAGCCCCCAAAGTAGCCGAGCTGGCCGCTAAAGGCTATAGCCAACGCCAGATAGGTAAAGAACTGAACGTTGCTTTGGGGTTAGTTAATAAGGTGATGAAAATCCCAAATTCGCTGTAGGTTGCCCCTTATTATAATGTCATAAAGTGGTAGGGTAAGTTATTAATACAACTCGATTAAACGCAAATACACGAACTAGGGTACAGAATGAAAGTGTAAGTAGGGCTTGAGGTATTTTACTATAATTAAATGAGTGAAATCCATAAAAAATTTCCGTTAACTTATAAACTATATTATACTTAAATAATAATAATATGATATATTTGAGTAAACCTATAACCTAAATGAGTATCCATAGCTTAAATCAAGCCTTTTTAGATCAATTCAATATTTCAGGATTTTTCCAATCTGAGAAACGTGGCGGGCAAAAGGTCGTTTATTTCCCAACTATAAATGGCGAGAGCTGCGTGCTAAAACATTTCCCAGGTGGTAAGGATGAAAGGTTTGAACGTGAATTAGAAATTTATGAAAAGTTTAAGCATATCTCGGGAATAACCAAGGTTTTAAAAGTCGAAATTTATGGGAAAGATATTCTTGTTTTTGAGGAATTTATACCCGGTGATACCCTAAGTGATATTTTACTGACCTATAAAGGAGATGCAGCAAAAATTACTGCCCTAATAAAAAATATCATTGGAATACTTGAACCTATATGGAAGGAAAGGTTTGTACACAGAGATTTAAAACCTGAAAATATAATTCTCAAATCAGACGGCACTCCTATTATTATTGATTTCGGTATCGCTCGTGACCTAGATGCCGTTTCAATCACGGGTACTGGTTGGCAACCTAAAAGTTGGCGTTACGCCGCCCCCGAGCAATTTGCAGGCGATAAAGATCAAATATCGTATAGAACTGACTTTTTTAGCATAGGTATACTAGCCTATGCGCTATACTTTCAGCAATTGCCGTTTGGAAATACTGAAGCAGAAGTCGCTACACGATACAAGGGCTTAGATCAATCTTTTTATTCTGATTCAGGTTTTACCTTAAATGGTTTTTGCGAGGCAGTTATGAAGTTTAGTCCTGCTGAGCGTCCCCGTTTAATTGAAGACTTATATAACTTATTATAATTATGAAAGTATTACACATGGTCGGTCATCGCCATAACTGGAACTTGGACACATTTTATAAAAACGAGATAGGTGATGGATTTATCTTTTGTGCATATAGTTTTGATTCGGCAACATTTAACAAACCAGCTCTTAATAAATATGATTTAAAAGACATATTAAGTAAGTCTTTTTTTGATTTGCAATATTTTGGAAAGAAGGAAAGCGGGAACATAGCGAAAGGTAATCTGGGTTCCTATGAGTTTCATCCCGCACATGACCCCAATAATGATCAGCAAACAGAGGTTTATTTCGAAATTGCCATCAGAAAGGGAATCGAATATCAAATCGGAATTGGATTGAAAAATATTATTATCCCCATGTTTTATGAAAATGATGATATTGATAAATTTCTAGGAACGGTTAAGACTATCAATAAGTGGCTAACTAAAAATAAGGTTGATGGTATAAAATATTTTATGACTATTCCTATAACACATCACACTATAATTGATGCAAAAAAGGTAGATAGCATTTTATACTGTTTGACCGATATGGATATAGTTTTTGACGGCTATTATATTCTGTGTGAATCAAAGCCTGATAATATGCAGAAGGTCAGCACTGATTACAAATATCTAAATAATCTTGGGCGTGTTTTCGAGGTGCTAAAAAGGCAAAGATTTATAACGGTATATGCTTACGCAAATTGGGATGCGATTGTTTTTTTAGCGACTACAGATATTGATTATATTAGTATTGCATCTTATGAAAATTTGCGAAATTTTAGTATTAAACGATTTCTAATTACTGAAGATGGCGGCCCGTCAAAAGGATGGTATTATTCAGAGAAGCTTTTGAACTTTGTGAAGGCTCCTCTTTTAGATTTAGTTAGGATACAGGGAGGGATAGAGATTCTTCGTAATGATCGGAATATCTTCTCCGATGACATTCTGCGTCCCAATTATCCCTGGAGTAATCAAAAGCCCGAAGTGCATAAAAATTACATGCTTTCTATCGAACGTACGCTGAAGCAGATTGCAGCTATTAGCGATTTAGCTAAAAGGAAACTACATGTAATTAATCTAATAGATAATGCTATAGCCGCATATGAAGCTTTAGCTAGAAAACGGATTAACTTTACAAACGAGAGCAAAAACTATCATCTAGATACTTGGAGAAATTATTTGTTGACGAAATAGCGTTTGTTTAATTTGTTCATTAAGTAGCATAAACATTTTATCGTCAATAGGTTTTTCTTCTGTTGGTTTAAAATGAATTTTCAATAGACCTTCTGGATTGATTTCTGCAAGCCCGACATTGAGTTCAATAAACTTTTCAATGTTTTTATAAGCAGGTGATATATAATTGCTATCTAATACGACATAGGATTGTGTTGCAAACCATTTGTAGCGGTAAGCCTGATCTAACGCCCTTGCCCAATTCTTCAGCTTAGCTTCTATAGCAATAGTTTTATCACTAATGGATTTGTAACTCTTTTTGATGCGGAAAATGGAATCATGATGGTTAACATAACATTCCAACATCAACATCTCTAAGGACTTTCTAATTTGAGATTCTTTGGCCTTCGTAATAGACTTGAGTAAGTCCATAGAAACATTTTGATCCGTCTCTATAATCTTGTATATCAAAATATCAAAATAACTCCAACTCGTTTCAATTGATTTATGTTTGTTGATTTTTGATATCACTAAGTCTGCTATCCCAAATCCAAGATTAACCTCCTCTAAAATATTTGTTTGGGTTTTTTTAATATTCCAATCGCAAATAATCTTAAAATTGCCTTTTAGGGTTTCTACTAACTGGCGTTCTGTTATAAACATATTATCTTATTAATACGAACGTTGCGTCATCTTTGTTTCGATTAGACACTATCGATATGATTTCTTCTTGGACTGATTTAAGGTTTTTTTTGTTGAAAATTTCGAAAAATTTCATTCTATCCTCTTCTAAAAAACAATAAAATCCGTCTGTGCATAACAATAAATTTTCGTCAGTAATATTAATGGATTTTTGATAGAAGTCATAATTTCCCAAAGTATTCATACCAAGGCATTTAGTCACGACATTAGAAAGGTGTACTTTATCATCTGTAGTTATTTGTTCTATAAAACGCTTACTAATTAAATAAATTCTACTATCACCCATGTAAGAATATGTTGCTTCGTTGGGCGAGCTTTTAAAAAGTACGATTACACAATAAGTAGTAAACGGTTCCTTAACCCGACTATTAATAATATAATTATTACAGTCATACATTAGCTCATCTAACTTTATTTGGGAGCTAAAATATTTCGTATAATTTGCAATAATAAATTCTTTTGCTAGGTCGGTCGCTTTTTTGCTGTTCAATGCGCTGCCCACGCCGTCAAAGATGGCATATAGATTAAACCGTTCATCATCAATTGTAAGAAAATTGTCTTCATTATGCTTTTTATGTAAGCCTTTTATTGATTGGCAAATGTGTACGTAACGATGCGTTGTCATTCTGTGCGGCTATATTGAGATCAGGGTAATAAAGGTCACGAATATACTAATATTTTTAGTAATTGTATTATTATAGCGAATCGGCTAATAATTTCTAATGGTGTCAAATTTGATATTTACAGTGATTTTAAGTGTTAAATCTAAGTATAAATATCTATTTGGAAGATATCTGCTATAATTAATAAGTCCTCACATTTGAGCTGTTTATGCGCCCCCCCTAAACCCGATAGCAGCGATACCGGCCTTCGAGACCAAGGCCTGCAGGCGTATAAGTTCATAGCGGGGCTACCGCATCCGTAAGCAGCACTACAGCACCTTTACTTATTGTTCATTGGTTCACTTGTTCATTAGTTCATTGGTGTGGTAGTTTATTGGTTCACTTGTTCATTGGTTCACCGGTAACTTTACATCTCCATATCCGCACATCTGCACATCCGCCCATCCGCAAATCTGCACATCTGCACATCCGCATCGCTGCACATCCGCAAAAATCCCTATCTTAAGCCCACACAAACCATTATAAATAATAATACGCTATGAAAATTGCTATGCTTGGCTCGGGCTTTATCGCGCGTTTCTATGCCGATTCGCTTATCGGGCACCGCCGTGTTGATACGCTGCACGCCGTGTACAGCCGCAACCTGGATAAGGCCAAACAATTTGCCCATGATTATAAGCTGCCCGTTTACAGCGATGATATGCACGAGGTGGTGAACCACCCCGAGGTGGATGTGGTGGTGATATCGCTCCCTAACGACCTGCACCTTGCCGCTGTAGAGGCCTGCGCCAAAGCCGGTAAGCACGTGCTGTGCACCAAACCGCTGGGCCGTACTGCCGCCGAGGCCAAACAAATGCTGGATATGGTAGAGCAGGCGGGCGTTATGGGCGGCTACCTGGAAGATCTTTGCTACACGCCAAAATTCAATAAAAGCCTTGCCAGCGTAAAGGCGGGCGGCGTAGGCAGGGTGCTGTGGGCCAAAAGCCGCGAGGCGCACCCCGGCCCGCATAGCAACTGGTTTTGGGATAAGGCCCAAAGCGGTGGCGGCTGCATTGTCGACCTCGGCTGCCACTGTATCGAGATTGCCCGCAGCTACATAGGCAAAAATATAAAGCCGGTTGAGGTGATGTGCTGGGCGGCCACGCAGGTGCACCCCATTGATGCCGAAGACAACGCTATAGGCATGGTAAAGTACGCCAACGGCGCCATAGGGCAGTTTGAGGTAAGCTGGTGCTTTCGCGGCGGTATGGACCTGCGCGACGAGGTGATGGGCACCGAGGGCACCATCTGGATAAACAACTTTTTGCGCACGGGGTTTGATATGTTCAGCACCGGCAAGGGCGGCGGCTATGTGGCCGAAAAGGCCGAGAGCGGCCAGGGCTGGCTTTTCCCCGTGGGCGACGAGGTGAACGAGCTGGGCTACAACCACATGTTTACCGACATGTTTGAGGCCATTGAGCAAAACCGCCCGCCCGCCGAAACTTTTTACGACGGCTACGTGGTGAACGCCATAATCGACGCGGCCTACGCCAGTGCCAAAAGCGGCATTTGGGAACCCGTAAAACTCGACGACTGGCGCGGCAGCACCAACACCAAAATAGCCACCGAGTTTGCCAGTTTCGACGACCAATACTACCTTATTAAAGAAGAGATATTGCCCCACGGGGAGCGCAAGCTGATACTGAAGGATAAAACTACGGGAGAGGTAGTGGTGAGGGATTTGTAGGGGAGGTAAAAGTGTAAAGTTGAAAGTGAAAAGTTAGGGGAGGGAAGTAGAAAGTGTAAAGTTGAAAGTGAAAAGTTAGTGGAGGGAAGGTAAAAGTGTAAAGTTGAAAGTGAAAAGTTAGTGGAGGGAAGTTAAACACGCTTTCGACTTTTAACCTTCTACTTTCAACTTAAAAAGGGCGTTCCCCTGCGGGTCGGGCTTTACGCTCATACGCCTGCAGGCCTTAGGCACAGGGCCGGTATCCGCTGCAATCCCTAACGCGTTTGTCTGAACCGGGATTTGCCGGATTATAGGATTGCCTTGAATTGCAACTGTGTCAGCAAAGCAGCTTACGACAAGGCGACAGGGTATCGAACGAGCGTAAAGGCCCGACAAAAAACCGGGCCAAAGGTAAAGGCCCTGTGGGGAGAAGGTTTTTTTTGTCTTGATTTTTGGTTACTTTGTATCAAGACAAAGTAACAGCCCTCCGCGGCAAATGAGCGGACTAACGACAATAGAGCACCGGCCGAACCTATCAGGAGATTGCTTCGTACCTCGCAATGACGGGAGCGACAGAACCCCACAAACAAATAACCAGCGAACCAATAAACCAACCATGAACAGAAGAACCTTCATCCATTATAGCACCCTGTTAGCCGCGGCAGCGGCAACATCATCTGCAATAAGCTGCACCACCGGGCGGGCAAAACCCGCGCACGGCATACAGCTTTACATGGTGAAAGAAGACATGGAGCGCGACCCCATTGGCACGCTTGAAAAACTGGGCGCCATGGGCTACACCCAGATAGAAAGCTATGGCAGCGACAAAGGCATATTTTGGGGAAAGACCAATACCGAATTTAAAAAGATAGCATCGGGCTACGGGCTAAATTTGGTTAGCACCCATTACAACCCCTGCACGCTTGCCGAGTTTGATAAGCTGGCGGCAGATGCCGCGCAGATAGGCATGAAGTACCTGGTATGCCCATGGCTCGGTCCGCAAGAATCGATAGAAACCTTTAAAACCTTCGCGGACGATTTTAACAAGCGCGGCGCCATCTGCAAAAAGCACGGACTAAGGTTTGGCTACCATCCACATGATTATCCTTACAAGCCGGTAGACGGTCAGCTGCCTATCGATGTATTGCTTGCCGGCACGGATCAGGACCTGGTCGACTTCCAGATGGATGTGTACTATACCGTAACCGAGGGTGCCGACCCATACGCCTACATCACCAAACACAAAGGCCGTTTTAAGCTCGCCCACATGCGCGATGTGCTGAAGCAGCGCCTCCCCGCCGGCAGCCAGGAAGAATCCGCCTGCGACCTGGGCGAGGGGATTATCGATTTTAAAAAATTCATTAAGGTTGGGCAGGATAACGGTATGCAGTACTTTTTTGTAGAGCAAAGCCGTTTCTTCCACGAAACGCCGCTGCAAAGCGCGCAAAAGAACGCGGCATATTTGAAGCGGTTGAGCCTCGCCTAAATTTAAAGACTGGGTCATCCTGAGCTTGTCGAAGGATATGTGTGAAGGCATAGTCCGCGAATGTTTCGACAGGCTCACCATGACAGGGATTATAAATATAGGCGCTAACACACCCCTGCCATCCACTCAACCGCACCCCCTCTCAAGAGGGGAATTTAAGTTGCATCAATACAAAAAAAGCCTGTACAGTAACAAACTGTACAGGCTTTCTTTATCCTTTATCCTTTCGCCCTTTATCTACAAAAGGTATATCTTAAAAAAGCGTTTACCGTATTCGCCCCAGCCTTCCATGGCTTTGGTGAGGGTAGTTTTTAGTCCGCTGTAGGTTGTGGCTTTGCCTTTGGCCGGTACCTTTAACTGCGCGTCGGATACGGGCACATCGGTTACTTTGGTGGCAAACCAGGTAACATTCTCGTGCGGCAGTGCCAGGCCAAGTATCATACCCGGCAGCCCGGTGAATGATTCGGGGCCGCCCGATACCGGGATCTCATCGCTGTAAAACGCCACCACGTATATTGAGTCCATTACCAGGGCGTTGGCCCTGCGGCAGGTGTAGCCGGCAATATCGCGGGTTTCGTCAGTTATCTTCCAGGTGATCTTGCGGGCGGTATCCTTCACTAAAAAAGCTTCGTCGAACACTTTTTTTGCGGTAACGCTCAGGTTGGTGTTCAGGTCGGTGTAAACGGTATTTATTTGCTGTGCCAGGGGCATATCGCTAAACCAGCTGTTTGATGGAGGTGCGTCATCGGGCAGGGGCGCGTAAAGCGTACGGTTGCCGCTAAAGCTCAGGGTGCTTTTTAGTACCTTAAACTGGGGGTTGTTCTTTTTGTATTGCTCAAAAGCAGGGGCGTACCAGCTTTCGTTATCCTTGTTAATTACGGCTTTAATAACACCGTACATGTTCACCCGTTTTTCGTACTCAATGGTGCCTGCCGTGGTAAAATGCGCGTTTTGGGCCCATGCCGCGCTGCCGCTGATAAGGCAGGTGAGTAGTAATATTAAATGCTTTTTCATCGCTTTATATTTTTTTGATATTATATCTAACTATTTCTTTGCAGCGCCGCCGCCCATGCCGTTAAAATCCCACACTACCGACAGCATATAATACCTGCGGATGGTGGTGTACCTGTTCTCGGTGATGAGGTTGCTTGATGCGCTGCGGGTAAAGCCCGAGTTTTGGTTCAGCAAATCATTACCCCTTAAAACTAATTTAAGGTTTTCGGCCTTAAAGAACGATTTGGTAATGCTGGCGTTGATAATGGTCTGCTTAAAATCGTTATCGAACGATTGTGTAGCCGCGGTATACTGGTACTGGCCATCGCTGCCTATCTCAATTTTGCCCGGCAGGTAAATGTTCATGTAGTAATCAGCGTTAAAGCCTCGGCCGTTGTTATTTCTGTCGGGCTGTAATGATGCCTGGCCAACAGTGTAGTTAGGGCCGGCGCTTACGTATATCGAGTATTTTTTCTCTTTGTATTTCGACAGGCCTATAGCCGCCCTGTATGTGTTGGAGTTTGTTTTGTTAAGCTCGTTGTTTACCATGCTGTAATAAATGTTACCGCCGGTATTGAACCTTGCATTAATGTTGAGGCCTATAACGCCCAATTTGCGGCTCATATCAATACCCAGGTTGTAGTTAGATTGCTTTTTGCCCGGCAGGTTAACCGATTGTATGGTACTTTTACCCACCGTAGGGTCGGTAACCACGTTGCTCACAATGGGGTTGGTTGTAAAGTTGTAATTACCGTTAAACCAGATGGATTGATCGCTGATAACCTTGTACATATTGTAATAACCATACAAGCCGTTGGTGAACGAGGGCTTAAGGTTAGGGTTACCCAAGGTAATGTTCAGCGGGTCGGTGTTTACACGGATGGGCTGTAACTGATCGAGCGTTGGCTGGGTTTGGTTACCATAGTACCCGATATTTAACGAGCTATAGGATGAGAATTTGTACGAGAAGTTTGCCTGGGGGCTCCAGTTGGTAAAATTACGCCTGCCCGAGTTACCGGTAATTTCGTCCACCTGTTTATAATCTACATTAGCTACACGCGTACCAAAGCGCATGGTGCTTTTGCCTTTTTTATAGCTGAAGTTAACACCGCCCTGGTTTGATGTCTGGTTAAACACGTAGTGGTTGCTTAACGAATCATTCAACAGGTTGTAATTGCCCGGTGAAGATTGATCGAAAGATTTACGGTCGGCATTGCTGTTGTTTAAATTAAAGCCGTAGTTAAACACCACCGATAAATACTTCGAGATCGGTTCGGTATAGGTAAGGTTTGTATTAAATCTTGACGTTTTGGTGTTGTCGGTCTTCTTTTGATCCACCACCTGGCTGCTGTCAAGCTGGCTTTGTTCGTTATAAAGGTCCAGCTGCGATTTTAAAAAGCCGTTTGCCTTGCTTTGCGTCATTCCGGCCGATACGTTCAATGAAATGGTGCGGCCCGGTTTCTTTAATTTTTTAGTATAAAGTGCCGATGCATTGAACAACTGCTGATCTACTTCATTATTTAAAGTACGGTCGTTAGTGTTTATAAGCGAATTGTCTGTCCTGCGGCTGCTTGCTTTGTTTATGCTGTGGGTATCGCTGTTTTTTAGCGTACCATCAACAGATACCTTTAAGGTTGAGGTGGTATCCAGCTTAACCGAATAAGTAGCATCCAGCTTTTGCCTGAACATGGAATTGTTAAAGGTTTCGTCTGTAAGGCTGTTGATCACGTTTGTAGAATCGCCGGGCAGGTTTTGCTGCGATTTGTTGTTGCGCGTGCCATCAACTTCAAGCGAACCTATCTTGTAATTGGTGTTAAGGCTGTATTTATCGTTATTCCATTTATTATCGTAATGCACACCACCGGTATTGGCTACCGGTATACCGCGGCCATCGTATTGGCCGTTGAACGAGTCGAGCCCGCCATCGTTGCCGCCACCCATGAAGTAAATACCCCCATCGTCACTAAACTCCATGCCGCCGCCTGTGCCAAGCTTGTTATTATCATTCCAGCCTAAGCCTGTTTTACCGGTGTTGCCAAAAGTGCCGTAAACCGAGAACTTCTTTTTCCCCTGGAATTTATTATAAAGGCCCTGCCCCTGGTAAAAGCCATCGGTACCAATACCGGCATCAATTTTACCAAAGTAGCCGTTCTTTTTATCCTCTTTTAATTTTATGTTGATGGTTTTCGTCTTCTCGCCATCATCAATACCCGTAAATGTAGCCTGGTCGCTTTTCTTATCGTATAGCTGCACCTTGTCAACCATATCGCCGCGTATATTTTTGGTTACCAGTGTGGGGTCGTCACCAAAAAACTCTTCGCCATCAACCAGTACCTTTTGTACGGTTTGGCCCTGTGCGGTAATTTTGCCATCCTTATCAACCTGTATACCGGGCAGCTGTTTTAACAGGTCTTCTACCTTAGAGTTCGGCTGTATGGTATATGCCTTCGCGTTAAACTCTGTGGTATCGCCTTTGATCTTGATGGCGGCAACAGTACCTTTTATGAGCACCTCGTTAAGCAGCCTCGATTTAAGGTTCATGTTGATGGTGCCGAAATTAAAGGTGGTTTTAGCAGAGTCTAAACTAAAATGCTCTACATAATCGGCATAGCCCGGATAGGTAACCAGCAATATAAATTTGCCTTTGTTTAAACCGGTCATGCTGAACGAGCCGTTGGCCGCGGCGCGTGTAAACTTGCGTAGGGTAGAGTCTTTGGCGTTTAAAATACTGACTGATGTATTTACCAGTTTTACATTGCCGACGCTATCGATAGCTACGCCCTTAACCGAATAGGGATTTTGCGCAAGGGCAGAAAAGGAGCAGAGGAATATAAAAACCAGTGCTGTAATTGTGAACTTCATACTTAGGATTTATGAACAGCCAAGATATAACTAAAAACTTAGTAATAGAAGCGGAACAGTTGTTAAAAAGTGTTAAATATGGCCCTTAGAGTATAACAGTCACACTATTGTTACGGAACCCGGATAATTTTAACGCTGTATATAGGTTTGCCTTTCTGGCTGATAACGCTTGTATATACCCCCGGGATAACGTTCACCTGTAAGGTATTTTGCAAGCCATTAAAGGTTTTGGCGAAGGATAATTTACCCATAGCGTCATAAAGCCTAAGGTCATAATCGTTAGCCTCGCCGCTTAAAATGGTGAGTTGGGTTTTAAACGGATTGGGGTACACAGTAAATTGGCTGGGCTGCAACCAAATGGCGCTGGCCAGGTCAGACCCGGTGCTTGTACCGTCGGCTGTGGTAAGCAGCGCCCGGTAATAATTAACGCCCTTTTTTGGCGACCCGTCAATAAAAGTATAATCTAATACTGCAGCCGAAATATTTGTGGTGCCCAGGGTAAGGTACTGATCTTTGCCCGTAAGCTTTTGCCATGTTATTGTTTTTAAGTTAAGCGTGCTGCCTACCTGCAAGCTCAATTCAATTGTTCTGTCATCTGTTACCCGGGCAAGCAGCGTGCGTATATAGCACCCAACCCCCTGGTTGGTAACATCAATGGTTAAACTTTTTACCCCCTCAAAACCATCGCCCTGCGCGGCCACGGCAAAGTAGTTTGATGATCGCTGCGCTGCGGGGATGATAACAGATGTATCGGTTGCTGTGGTTAATTTTTGCAGCAGGTTATCTTTTATATTATAGATAATATAGCCGGTAGCCCCGGGCTGCGGGCTCCAGTGCAGTAAAGTGCCGTTGGCGCAATTATAGCCAACCTGCAGGTTTATAGGCTTTGATATCGTAAACTCCCTGCTAATGTGGTCCTGGTTGTTTATGCGCATTTTAAGCATGGCTGGCGTAAACAGGTTTGGTGTAGCCCATTGGTAATTATCAGCTTTTAAAGTGACACTATTTGCCAGTGCTTTCCAGGTAGTGCCATGGTCGTAGCTTACGCTTAAGCTACCGGTAGCGTTGCCATACGTACTCTGCCAGCGCAGGTAATTATCCTCACCTGCCAAAAACTCATTGCTGCCTGATGGTTCCGTCCACTCAAATTGGTTTTTTAACTGGGTTTGATACGCCACATAAAATGCCTGCGGCCCGCGGGGCACCCTGCTGCCGTTGATGGTGATGGTATAAACGCCTGCCTGCGGATCTTGTAAGGTTACCTGCTCGGTATTATTCAGCGTATCGCGCTGCCTTTTGGCGGGCGCTAACAGCGAGTCGGCAAGGGGAAAGGCGCTCAGCGACCAAGGCAGCAACTGGGTGCCGCCGGGTGTGGTAACGGTCAGGTCCAGGTTATTTATCAGCGCATAGGGAGCGTTCAACCCGGCGGGCGCATCGTTCCAAACCAACGATACCTTTAGCAGGCTGCAATTTGCCGGGACGGTTATTTGGTAGCTGCTCTGGGCTTTATTTGCAACGCTGCCCGTTTTAAAACGCCCGTCTGTTATGGTCCTTATGGCCTCTAAGCCGTTCAGTTTGCCATAACCTGTTTTATAATCTACAGCAGGCGCACCAATATCGTCGGCGCTGTTTATCAGTACAGCCTTTATTAAGGCCGATGAGGGTAAGGTGCTGTATTGTTTTTTATAAGCCTGTTGCAACAACGCTACCGCGCCGGTTGTTAAAGCCGCCGCGCCCGATGTGCCATCTTCGCCGTCGGCAACCAGTTCGGGCTTCACACGGCCGTCGTAAGCAGGGCCTGCCGAGCTTAATGATTCGGGCACGGAGGTGCGGCCGGTGCCGCCAACTACAACAACATTCTTTGCCTGCTTAAAGGTGCCCGAAAGGTTTGCCATATTAGCGATGCCGTTATACAAACCGGTGGATGGGGTAGTTGTGCCGATATTACCCGAGGAAAATACGTGGACGATCCCGTCATTCGCGTATACCTGCTGGTCGTAAGCTTCGGCTTCGATACCATAAAAATTTTCGATGCCGGTACCGTACGAATGATTTTGAAGGCTGATATTGAAATTTTTAAAAACGGCGGAGGTATCGGGCGAAAGCCTCGAAAAATCTGATGAGGTAAATTTTACGGCAGGCGCCACCCCACGGCCCTTAACAAACGAATTGCCGTTGCCGCCTATCAGTGTGGCCATAATAGTGGCGTGGCCGGAATTGTTTTCGGCAGGGATAACGGATGTAAACGAACGCCCAAGCAGGTCAAGGTCGTCCTCATCATAACGTTCTTCTTTCACGCTTACATTTATGCCGCTGCCATTTATGCCCGCAAAGTTATCCGGTATTGCCGACAAGTTGTTTGCGCCCAGGTCCAGGTCGTCAATAACCAGCTCAGGGTGTGGCCTTCTGTCCAGCCCGGCAAAAACAATGTTGGTTTGTTGTAGCAGGGCCGGCAGTTGTTTCAGCTGTATTTTTATGGTAACCACTTTGCCGTTGGCCGATAGGATAGCGCCGTATTTGCTTACCTGGGTAAGGGCACTGTTGTTTCGGTCTTTCAGCACAAGGTTCACCACCTTAGTAGCATTAGGGTGGCTGGCATTTAAGCGCGCCAGGTTATCGTCGGCCTTCCATATCGCGTTTGCAGGGCTGGCGCTTACCACATTGCCAGAGGGGTTTATAGCGCCGCGCGACGAAACAATGTAATAATTGTATGATACCCTTTTTACCAGGTTAATATTTTTAAAATTTGAAGGCTTTGCAAGTTTGATCAGATAGTATTGCACGCTATCGGGCTGTAATGCACTTGCTGCCGGCGCGGCGTACATTTTGGTTATCGACTGGTCGTTGGTTTTTTTTTGAGCATAAGATATATTGAAGCAGGCAAGAAAAAGAAAAAGGCAGACGATCTTTTTTGTCATATCAGCATACAAAATAAGGGGGAGTTGCTCAAACTCCCCCTCAAAATAAAACTATTTAGTCGATCTTAAGTAATGGCTTAGTATAAATAGTTAAGCGCTATTTTATCGTTGGTGTTAAAAGTGCGGTCGCCGCCGTTAGAGCAGGCCAGCATCCACGAACCGGCATCGGCTGTAGATGGGGTGCCCGGAATAAGCACAGCGCCCACGTTTGAAGCACCTTCGTTTACAGCGCTGCCGCCGCAGCTGTATGCACGGTTAAAGTAATCGGTATGGCGGAAACCAATGCAATGGCCCATTTCGTGCTGTAATACCGATGTTAAGTAGTTAACATCCGGATTAGTACCGTATGCCTGCGCGTTGGTGTTCATCTGGATCTGGCTATAAGGGTTACCCTTTTTAGTTGGGAAGCCCGATGAACCTAAAGTAATGTAGCCACCGCTTGGGCCCTGGTTAAAGCCAACGATCTGGATCTGGCCGCCGCTGCTTACAAACTGGAACTTAAGCGTTAAGTTAAGCGCATTGTAGCGTGCAATAGCATTTTGCGTGGCTGTACCATAAACAGCCGGCAGGTTAGATATCGATACAGTTACGGTGCGTGGCAGGTTTTTTACCAGGTTGGTAGTTCGGTACTGCTCAGTTTCAGCGATACGAACATTGGGGCTGGTGCTTGCCTCGGTAAAGTTCTCCTGTGTTAACAAAATGTCGCCTTCTACCAGGTAACCGTCTTTCACTTTCCTCACCTGGTCGGTACTAAAGCCAAGGTCGGTAATGTTTTTTAATACAGCTGCAGATACGCCGTTTTGAGCAACCGGGGTTGCATCTGTGCTTTTGTTGTCTTTTGTACAGGCAAATAAAACGCTTGCGCCTAAAACCGCGGTAATACCGGTTTTAAATAATAATCTTGTTTTCATGTGTTTGAAAGTTGTTTAGTTTTAGATAAGTTTTAATTATAGATGTAGTTTAGCCGGCCAGCTATTTTTTGTATACGAAAGCTATGTAAACAAGGTTTCATTTCAGTTAACAAAAAAATTACAATTTTCTTACAAAATAAATTTAAAGATGCGGAAAGCCCTAATATTTCTATTTAAGGCAATATCTACCCGGGCTTCGTAGGAAGGGAAGGTCAAATTTAATTATTAGGAAATGTCTGAATGACGGGTAAAAGCGGCTTAGAAATTAAAAGGGCTTTCAAAATCCTTAAAAGCGGGCTGAACCTGGTCTTTGGCCGATAACAGGGCGTCTTTTTCGGCAATGCCCCAGCCAATAGCCAATTCCGGGTCGTTCCAGGCTACGCCAATTTCTGATGCTTTGTTGTAAAGGCCGCCGCTTACTTTATAAATAAAAACGGTATCGTTTACCAAGGTTAAAAAACCGTGTACACAGCCCGGCGGAACCCAAAGCTGTAGTTTGTTTTGGGCCGACAGCTCGTACGCTACATGACGGCCATACGTGGGCGATCCCTTGCGGACGTCAACGGCTACATCTAAAACAGCGCCCTGCACCACCCTTACCAGTTTGCCCTGCGCATGTGGCGGCGCTTGGGCATGCAGGCCCCGCACGGTGTTTTTTTGTGATAAGGACTGATTATCCTGTACAAAATCCGCATGTATCCCCGCTTCTTCAAAAGCCCGTTTGCTGTAGCTTTCAAAAAAGTAGCCCCTGTCGTCAGGAAAAACCCTTGGCTCAACAAGGAATACGCCGGGTATAATGGTTTCGGTAAGCGTCATTTAGTCAACCGTTTTCATTAAGGTATTGAACAGTACAAAACGCTCGTTAAATTGCTGCTGATGTAAATCCTGGAACTTAAATAAATGGGTGCGATAATACTCCTGGAACTGCTCGATAGTATCGGCATTAAATTGTATGCAGTAAGTGATGCCATCGTTAGGCGAATCGATAATGGTGAGCAACCGGTACGAGCTGAAGCAGCCTGTTGCCATAACGGCCGGTATATGCACATTTTTTATCCAGTCGAGCCATTCCTGTTCAACGGTCTCATCTAAAATTACGGTGTCGTTGTAAACTATCATGCGGTAAAAATACAACTTTGATTACACAGATTGGGATTCATTTCACCGGATGATTTTCCACTCTGTCATATCGCCCAAGCGTAGCGAGGAAGAATCTTATACGAGCGATTAAACAACCCGACGACTTTCGTGGTGTATAAGATTTCTCTTCACACCATTCCACAAGCTGGCCCTGTTCATCGAAATGACATTTTTACGAATCGACGGCTGTCAGCTCGCATCGTTCTTGTCGCCCCTTAACAGCCTGAACCTTTTGCGGGCATCGTTCAGCCAAAGGCTGCCTGGGTAATCGGTAATTATTTTCTGATAATAGGTTTTAGCAATGGTGGCGTCGTTCAACTTTGTTTCGTAGATATCGCCCAGCATAAATACGGCATCATCGGCCCAAAGGTCATAGCTGTGGTTTTCGGCAATGTTCTTTAACAGCACTACTGCGTTAGGATAATTTTTTTGCTGTATCATGATACGGGCTTTCGCCATCAGTATATCCGCCTCAAGAGCGTTGCCCGGGTATTTTTTATCAATACTATCCAGTGTAAGCAGGGCCTTTTCGGTCTGCCCGGCAAATATCAGCAGGTCGGCCCTGGCGTATATTTTCAGGGCGTTGCCGCTGCTGTCGGCGTTGAGGTTATCGGTTATCAATAACGACAGGTTAAGCGCATCGTTAGCTATGAGCTGCGTGGTGGCGGCCTTTAATATATCAAGCTGGCGGCGCGCCCAGTTAAAGTCGCCGGTATAATAGGCCATTTTAGCATTCCGCAACATGGCATCCTGTGCTACGGCGGTATTGGGGTTATCTTTTTCTACCTGGCTGTATAACAGGGTGGCATCCCAGGGCTGGTTGTTTAACAGGTAAACATCTGCCAGGTCAAGCTTGCAGGCGGCTACAAGGGCGGGCCTAACGCCGGGTATGGCAATGGCGCTCTCTAACAATGTTTGCGCATCTTTAAGCTTATGCAGCTTAAAAGCCTGCAGGTTGGCCAGCTTTTGCATGGCAAACACGGTGCCCCGGTTGCGGCCTATCTCGTTCAGCAGGTCGTTATAATCTTTTTCGAGCCCCAGCAGGTCGGCCTGTACATACTGGCCCGATGTTACCTTTAAGTTTTTGGTGTTAATAAGCTCTATTTTAGCCGATATATAATTTTGGTCGGCCTTATTGCCCTGGCTTATAATGTATTCGTAGCCACGTATGGCCGCGTCATAAGCTTCGGCAGCAACCAGCGTTCGGCAAAGGTCAAATATATCAGAGCCATCGCTGTTTTGCCGGCGGCTTAATGCCAGCGCCTGGTTAATGGCCATATCATAGTCTTTTTGCTGTATAAACTGCCATATAAGCAGGTTGGTATAAACTACCTGCTGCGGGTCTTTCTGAATGCGCCTTAGCAGGGCGGCTTTCAGCATATCGTAGTCTTCGGGCCCCTCATAAACGGCTGCCAGCGTACCTTCGGCCTGGGTTACAAATACCGGGTTGGTGGGTAAAAAGTTCAGGTACTCCTCAGTAAGCGCGGCCTTATCGCGTTTGTAACGATAAAGAGTTATCAGCTCAAAAGCAAAAGCGGCATCATTATGTAACAGTTTACGCCCCTGCAAAAATATCCTGATGGCATAATCGGCATTGGCGTTCTGGTAAAATTGCGATGCAATGGCCGATATGGCGCCTTGATCGGCAGGCATGTTTTTGATCAGGTTATCATATAGTTCATCTGCTTTAGCGGTGTTGCCCTGCTGCGTGTAAACCGAGCCAAGCGCAATGGTATATTCGTTGTTGCCCGGGTATTTGCGTAACATTTTTTTGGTGATGCTTTCGGCTTCATCAAATTTTTTAAAGTTTACCAGGGAGTTAAAATATTGCTGGTAATAGGCTTCATTATCCTGTTTAAACAGCTTTTGATAAATATCAAGGGCCTTTTGCTCTTCCCCGTTGGCAGCGTATTGCCGCGCCAGCAACAGGTCGTTATTCTGGGCCAAAAGTTTTGTGACGCAAATAAGTGTCAGCAGCAAAAATACATACAGTCGCTTCATTCTTTTTTTATATTTTAGCTTGCCGCGGATATATAATATGTAACGCGATGCACGGGTAAAATTGTAGTGACATAGCTATATAAATAACTTAATTAACTAATTTGACCTCTATTAACAATTAGGATCAATCAGATGCAGGGTCGTTTAAGATCATTTTTATTTATTGCCGTTACGCTGTTTATTTGTGCCTGTAACCGAAACGAGGTAAGGCAAATACCTGTCAGCTCTTTTTTTAAGACACCCCAAAGAACTTACTTTAAAATATCGCCCGACGGCAAATATATATCCTATTTAAAGCCTTATAAAGATAAACAAAATATATACATCCAATCGCTGGCAACGGGGGCCGAACAACGGGCCACAGGCTTTACCGACTATTCGGTACGCGATTATACCTGGACCTTTAACAACCAGATAGTATTTACACAGGATATAATAGCGGTAGATGAGTTTAAGTTGTATACACTTGATATTGCCACGCTGAAAGTAAAAAAGCTGCTTAACCTGGAAAAGGCGCGTATACGTATACTTAACCGTAACCGCCAGCAGCCCGATGTTATTACCGTTGCCATGAACAAGCGCGACCCCGTCAACTTTGATGTGTACCGCCTGAACGTAAAAACCGGCGAATTAAAGCCTTATCTGTTAAACCCGGGCAATATTACCAAATGGTACCCCGACGCAAACGGCAGCATCAGGCTGGTAAAGGTATCTGACGGGGTTAACGAAAGCATACTTTACCGCGTTAACGATAAAAAACCATTTAAGCCCATCATTAAAAACAATTTTAACGATAGGGTAGAGCCCATTGCCTTTACCGGGGGCAAGAATAACTTTTACGCCTTATCAAACGTTAACCGTGATAAAACCGCGCTGATAGAAATAAGCGCTGAAACCGGTAAGGAACAAAAAGTGGTTTATGCCAGCGATAAAGCCGATATACTGGATGTAAATTACTCGAGGGTAAAACGCCGCTTAGAACTTGTTAACTGGGAAGAGGCTAAACCGCAGAAGCACTTTTTAGATGCCGATATCGAGAAGGTGTATAGCACTTTGGCCGGGAAGATAAGGGGTACCCAGATTGATATTGTTGACCGCGACAGCGCCGAAAATAAATTTGTAATAGTAAGCTCGGACGATAAGAACCCCGGCTCGTACTACCTTTACGAACGCAGCAGCGATAAGCTGAGAAGGCTTGCCGATATAAACGCTGATATAAAGCCCGAAGAACTTTGCGATATGCAGCCGGTATCGTTCAAAGCCGGCGATGGCATGATCATAAACGGTTATTTAACTATCCCAAAAGGAAAAGAAAGAAGAAACCTGCCGGTAGTGGTTATGCCGCACGACGGAATTTGGGGACGGGATTCGTGGGGATATGACTCAGAGGTACAGTTTCTGGCCAACCGTGGCTACGCGGTGTTCCAGGTAAATTTCCGCGGTTCGGCCGGGTATGGTAAAGCGTTTCGCACCGCCGGGTTTAAACAGGTTGGCGGTAAAATACAGCAGGATATTACCGATGGTGTAAAATGGCTTATAGCCAATAAAATAGCCAATCCTAAAAAGATAGCCATCTTTGGTGGTAGTTTTGGTGGTTTCTCGGCCTTGTATGGGGTTTCGTTCCATCCCGAGTTGTATAACTGCGCCATTATTAAATACGGGCTCATCAATTTTTTTACTTACTTAAAGGATGCCCCGCCATTTTTTAAGCCTTACCTGAAAATGACCTATGAAATGGTTGGCAACCCCGAAACAGATGCCGATCAGCTAAGGGCTATATCCCCGGTTTTTCATACCGATAAAATAAAAAGCCCGCTGCTGATATTCCAGGGAGCTAAAGACCCCCGAGCAAATATCAGCGAGCTTAACCAGTTTGTGCGCGAACTTAAAAAGCGCAATGTACCGGTAACCTACAGGTTAAAAGAGAATGAGCGCGCCTACTTCAAAAGCGAGCATAACCGTATGGAAATGTACGCCGAGATAGAATCGTTCCTGAACACCAATATGCAGGTTAAACCCTAACCTGGCATGAAGGCGTCAAAGAATTTATACCGCAAAAATTTTACGCTGATAACAGCTTTCCTGGTACTGATAACCGTAAGCCTTGTTATTGCGGTTATTATATCGTACAACCTGACCACCAAATACGTAGAGAACGAGTTCGCGTCGAAAAAAATAGAGGTGCTTGATCAGACCATTAAGCCTTACAACGATTTTTTTCAGCTAAAAATACCCGAGATCACGTCTTACCAGGGCTTCCTGGATTCGGCATCCGCGGCAAATTACTCGGCCACCGTTTTTAAAAGCTACCCGTTTGTGCGCCGGGTTTTGTTTTATGATATGCAGATAAGCAACCCGGTGTTGAAAACAAGCCTTACACCAAACCAGGGAATATCTGTAAAAGCCATTTATCAGTATAAACCTAAGCATGGCAACGTGAAGGGTATAAAAGACATGGCCTGGTCAAATACCGATGATTTTAAACAGATGGCCTTAAAGCTAAGCAACTTCATCAGCGTTGCTGATACCTCGAGGCTGCCTACACAGGACGAGATCTTCCGTACGTTTTACAATGTTACCCCCGATAAGATAAGTTACCTTAACATCCCCCGAAGGGAGGATATCAAAATATACCAGTCTTTGCTGAAGAACGGGAACGTAAAGGCCTTTTATAAACAAAATATGATGACCTTTTTGCTTGACGCCCACCAGCTAAAAGTAAAAAACACCCACCCCGAGCTGTATCAGCAGGTTACCATACAGCCCGTTGTTTACGACCCGCTTGATGTAGAAGGCGGCCGCAAGGTAACCGAAGCGGCGTTAACCGGCGCGTTCTCTAACTTTAAGCTCTATTTTGTATCGACGCAGGAACACCTGGAGCGCGAGATCGATCGCCGCTTTTTGCCCATTGGCGCCATTGTACTGCTTATTTATTTCTTTTTGGTGCTTATTAGCTGGCTGATATACCGTAACCTTAACGTTAACTTAAAGGTGTTTAAGCTGCAGTACGATTTTATAAACAACTTTACCCACGAATTTAAAACGCCGGTGAGCGTTATAAAGATCGCGGGATCGAACCTTAAGGGCGATGCAGAACTTAGCGAACGCCAGCGCCGGCACTATGGCAAGATACTGGATGAAGAGGCCGATAAGCTGAATGAGCTGATGAACAAGCTGTTATCGTTTACGCAACTTGAAAATAAATCGATAACCGTAAAACGCGAGGAAATAAACCTGCAGCAGTTTGTTAAGGGTTACATTGATACCTTTAAAATAAAATACCCTGATTTTAACCTCACCTTTAATATTGGAAAAGTTGATAAGTTTTACAGCGACCCCGTTTTGCTGGGCAGCGTTTTTCAAAACCTGATGGAGAACGCGTATAAATATTCGCACCCCGGTAAAAAAGAATTGTTTATAAACATAAAGCCCGAAAAACGCAATATTGTATTTTCTTTTGCAGATAAAGGTATAGGGATGGCACGCCGCGAACTTAGCGATGTGTTTAAAAAGTTTTACCGCATAGAGAATCAGTATAACCAAAACGGGAGCGTTGGTCTGGGCCTTGCTTTTTGTAAAGAACTGGTTAACTTTATGGGCGGCGAAATTAACGTTAGCAGTAAGTTAAACGAAGGTTCGACATTTACAGTTACGCTACCTTTAGAGATTTAGGGATAAATGTGCGAATTTGCAGATTTTAGAGTTTAAGAGTTTAGGATTTAAGATTTTTAGATGAATAAGGAAATTAAAATAGCATTGGTTGAAGACGACGAAAACCTGCGGTTTTTGGTTGCGGAACGATTGCAAAGCGAAGGATACAAAGTGCTGGAAAGCGGCAACGGCGAAGAAGCCGAGGCGATGATACTGGAAGAGCAGCCTGATATTGTACTGCTTGACTGGATGCTGCCCGGCAAACAGGGCAGCGACGTATGCAGCAGCTTGCGCGAAAAGGGTTTCGGCAAACTGGTAATTATGATGACCGCCAAGGCACAGGATATTGATAAGATAGGCGCTTATAACTTTGGCGTTTCTGATTATATCACCAAGCCGTTTAATATGGATGTGCTTGTAGCCATGATCGACAGCAAGATAAAATTCTCGTTGAATAACGAGAAGACCGAATCGCACACGTTTGGTAACATGGAGCACCTGCCAAACACGCACCTGCTGATACGCGACGGCCGCAAAACCGAGCTGACGATTTTAGAGAACCGCATATTGTTGTATTTTTTGAAGAACAAAAACAAGGTAATAAACCGCGAAGAGCTGATGATGGAGGTTTGGGGCTATAACGCTGATGTAAATACCCGCACGCTTGATATGCACATTGTGCGCCTGCGTAAAAAGATAGAGAACAACCCCGATTCGCCCACCTATCTGCAAACGGTTAGGGGCATAGGGTATAAGTTTGTTTATTAAAACTCCCTAATATGTCATTGCGAGGAGCGTAGCGACGCGGCAATCTCGTGGGCGTGCAAGTTAGCACCGGCTATGAGATTGCGACGGGATCGCTCGCAATGACGCGTGGAATTTACCCTGGCTTTTTATACACCCTACTTACCACAAAATCTCCGAAAAAACTTTTTCTATCTATCACCGCATAGCGGGAGATATTAAACTGTTTATCTACATCGGGCAATCGCCAGGACGGCACCGCGCATAATACTTTAAAAAACAACAGCATGCTTTTAAGCATAGCGTATTGCCACCACTTGCCCATAAGCTGGAAATCGGCATATAGCCACAGTCCGCCTGTTTTTAATGTATTGTGCAGGTGTTTAAAAATACCGGGAAGGGTAGCATCGGTAAAGTTATCAAACAGGAAAGGGGTTATCACCACATCAAAATCTGCCGGCAAATGTGCCTGCTCTGCGGGCTTATTAATGTAAGTTACGGTATTTTGTCCGGTGTGTCTTTTTTGAGAAAGTGCCATCATTTTAGCTGATAGCTCAACATAACTGATGCTTAGGCCCGAGGGATGGAGTTTGGTTATCTCGTCTAATATCCATCCGGTGCCGCCGCCGGCAATTAAAACTTTTGCATTTTTAGGGATGTGTGGTAAAAGCCATACTTGCGCGTTCATCAAAGCTTTGCCAAACACCAGCCGCGAAAGCTTGTCATAAAAAGAGGCGGAGTTATCGTAATTAGCCGGCATAGCCATCGCCAAAAACCAGGCCGAACGCCATCATTACCACATATTGCAATATCAAAACTCCATCTAAATAAAAAAAATAGTAATACTCGTCTCTTTCCCATTTGGATTTGAATATCAACCAGCCCATCAAAACAGCGGTGGTGGCCAGCGCCCAAAAATCCAGGTTGGGGCCATTGTTCCTGAACATAAAAAGCAGCAAGATGTACCCTGCAAGCAGAAACTGGCAAAACAGGTAAGCATTTTTTTCGCCCCAGGCCACAGGGATGGTTTTTAGGCCCGCCTGGCGGTCGCTAAAAAGGTCGCGGATATCAAACGGGATGGTTAACGCCGCTATGATCAAAAAGCGTTTGGCTATCAGGATGGTAATATCCCGGGTAGAGATATCTGCCAGGTGAAGGTCCTGCGCTTCCAGAACGGGCAGCAACACACAACTCATGGTCCATACCAGTGTAATGAGGAATGTTTTTAAACCGGGGATGTTGCGCAGGCCAAATTTCTGTTCGCCAACGGTAAACAACGGCAGGCTGTAACAAAAAGACAGCAGGGAAAGAAATACCAGTAATATGCGCGACTCCATCGACAGCAAAAAAAACAGCGGGATAAGCGACAGCAGCGAGATCATGGTAAAACTGACCATTAACCTGTAGTGCGAAAAAAACCACCGTACCCGCTTGTATGGCGACTGCTGCGGGTGCTTGGGCTTGCTGAGTAATATGCTGAAATTGTAGATGCCTAAAGTTGATGTAAACAACAGCCCCACCACGGTATAAACCGGTTTAGAATCGATCAGGCGAAAGGTTACCAACGCTTGTGCCACCGCGCATAACGACATGAAGATGTTGCTGAAAAGCAAAAAATCAAACGCGCTTTGTACGGCTTTTTTCATTGGTTTGCTAAAGTACAGCAATAGCGATAAAAAGTAAACAATTATTTTATTGTTGGCCACACCGCAGTCGCTCAGCTCCAGCCGTGCGACCATTATTACAAGGACTCGGGCCGCCGATTATAACACCGCGGCGGGACGCCGCTTAATAGTCATCACTCGGCCGGAACCGAGCGATTGCATATGCCGTCGATCATAACACCGCGTCGTGCGCCGCTTAACCAGGAGCAGAGGTGAGCGATTGCATGTTATACAATCTTTAATCCCGGGTCTTCACCCGCCTTTAACGTAAATATGGTTATCTCGGGCAATACGCCAACCCGGCCTTTAAAACCGACAAAGCCGTACCCAACGTTCACATATATCTGCTGGTGTTTTTCGCGGTACAGGCCGGCCCACTCGGAGTATACATATTCGATAGGGCTCCATTGAAATTCCTTTGTGCGGATACCAAATTGCAAACCGTGCGTATGGCCGGCAAACACCGCGTCTATCTGTGGATATTTAGGTATCACCTCGGCGCGCCAGTGCGATGGATCGTGAGAAAGAAGCAGCTTAACCGGCAGGTTATCCGTATTAACCACTGCTTTTTCCATTTTGCCATATTTTGGGAAACGGCTCATTTCGCCCCAGTTGCCTATCCCTAAAATGCCAATTTCTTCGCCATCTACCTTTAAGCGGCGGTTTTCGTCTATCAGTATATCCCAGCCCATATTTTTATGAGTGGCAATAATATCCGCGTTGTTTTTTTGTTTTGCCGCAAGCGATGGCCAGGTGCCATAATCGCCGTAATCATGATTGCCTAAAATTGAGTAAACGCCCAGCGGCGCTTTTACTTTGGCAAAAATATCCTGGTAGTCCCTCATCTCCCAGGCTGCACCGTTCACCAGGTCGCCGGTAAAAAAGGTGACATCGGGTTTTTCGCGCTGCAGCATATCTACGCCGCCCTTTACAGCAGTTTTGTTATAAAAACCACCCGAGTGGATGTCAGATATCTGTCCCACCTTCATGCCATCAAAGGCCTTTGGCAAATTAGGGAGGTAAAGGTCTACATAGCGCACATGGTAATCATAACAGCCCTTGCTCATGCTTAGCCTGATGGCTACCAGCGGAACAACACCCGATAGCAGCCCTGCCTTCATCAAGAACTCAGATCGGGGAATGCTGTCGGCTTTATTTTCTACTATGGGGGCCTCCTTAACGTACTGCTTGTTTTTTCTGAATAAATGAACAACGCCCCTGCGGATGTCATCAATAAAAATGAAGCATATAAAACTTACTTTAAAGATAAACACCAGCGCATAACCAAAAAGCAACCCTGCCCTTTTGCCCGCGTTTAGCGGGGAATATACCCCTATAAGCAGGAAGGTAATTAACAGCGCGGCGCCTAACCAATACACTACCAAAAACCACCGTTTATGCGGGAAAGCTCTTTTTTTAAAAGCCGCCTGCAGCCCTTTTAATATGTAAAAGTCGGCTGCTAACAGTCCAATAATGAGCAATATGGTTAAAAAAGGCCCCTGCATGTATGCTTATAGTGGTTGGTTAGTAGCGGTCATCAAGGTCAAGGTCGTCGTCGTCGGGCTCTAAGTTGAACAAGCTGTTAAACATATCCGAAAATGCGAAGCCGTTATCCAGGAAACCTTTATTCAATTGCGAAAACTCGGCCAGGCCATGCAAAATAAACTCCATTAGCAGCAACGTTTGGTTCTCGCTTAGTTTGGGGTGGAATTTTTTAACCACATCCTTTAAACCAGGTACCGCGTTAAGGGCTTTTTTGTAGTCGGCCAGGGGCAGGTCATCAACCAGCGAGAGGGTGTTGCCATCACCAAACCAGTTGATGATCTCGGCATATACGTTTGGCGTTTTGGATTTTTTAGACTTTTCGGGGTCGGGGAAAAACTGTAACAGCAACGTTTTCACGGCCTTGCCGATAAGAATGTTGGCTACTTTACCGGGGCCTTCCAGTTCGCCTTCGTACACCAGCTCTATCTTGCCGGTAATGGCAGGAATAACGCCCAAAAAATCGGAGATGCGCACAAATGTGCTTTTTTCATTATTGATGAGCATACGGCGTTCGGCATTACTGATCAGGTTTTCGTAGGAGGATATGGTTAACCTTGCTGATACTCCCGATTTTTTGTCGATATACTCCGAGTTGCGTGCCTCAAAGGCAATTTGTTCTATCAGGTCCTTTACCAGGCCGTCGGCCTCTATACTGGCGCGCTGCTCTGGCGTAAGCGAGGCTTCCTGCTGGGTTATCTTGCGCGATATTTCAACCGTGCGCGGGTAATGCGTTAATATCTGGCTTTCTATACGGTCCTTTAATGGCGTAACAATAGAGCCGCGGTTGGTGTAATCTTCGGGATTGGCGGTAAACACAAACTGGATATCCAAAGGCAGGCGCAGTTTAAACCCACGGATCTGTATATCGCGCTCCTGCAAAATATTAAACAGCGATACCTGGATGCGTGCCTGCAGATCGGGCAGTTCGTTTATTACAAAAATGCCCCGGTGCGCGCGGGGGATCAGGCCAAAGTGAATAACCCGCTCGTCGGAGTAGGTTAGCTTCATGGTGGCTGCTTTTATAGGGTCAACATCGCCTATAAGATCGGCAACGGTAACATCAGGCGTAGCCAGCTTTTCGGTGTAGCGCTCGCTGCGGTGTATCCAGCCTATGGGCGTATCGTCGCCATTCCTTTCTACGGTGCTGTGGCCAAACCAGCTGATGGGTGCCAGCGGGTCGTCGAACAATTCGGATCCCTCGATGTATGGCACATATTCGTCCAGCAGGTTTACCAGCAAACGGGCAATGCGCGTTTTAGCCTGCCCGCGCAGGCCAAGCAATAGTATGTTATGGCGCGACAGGATAGCGGTTTGCAGATCGGGTATCACAGTATCCTCAAAACCGATGATGCCTTCAAAACCGCCTTCTTTTTTTTGAAGTTGGTTAATGAGGTTATCTCTCAACTCATCTTTAACCGACCGGCTTTTATAGCCCGATTTTTTGAGCTCGCCAAGGGTTTTTATATTTTTTATATCCATGTTTTAGTTGTTGTCCGGAAGTCCGTAAGAGAGAACGTCCGTAAGATGTTGTTTTTATTTTTTGTAGCTTCTCCCGGACTTTCGGTCATCCGACTTTCCGACTCAAAAGCTACTTCACGTTTTTCCTTCTATTGCGGGCGTAATCTTCAAAAATGTATTCGCCTAAATTATTAAGCGAGCTGTAAAAAGCTTTACCGCCGTTTGTTTCGGTAAATTTGCGAACGAATTGCTGCAGGTATGGGTCTTTAGCGATCATAAACGTGGTGATAGGTATCTTTAGCCTTTTGCACTGCGCGGCCATGTTCAGCGTTTTGTTTACCACTTTTCTATCGAGCCCTATGCTATTTTTGTAGTACCGGGTGCCTTCCTTTAAGCAGGTGGGCTTACCGTCGGTTATCATAAATATCTGCTTGTTATGCGTTTTACGGCGGCGCAGCATATCGGTAGCCAGTTCAAGCCCCGCGTAGGTATTGGTATGGTAGGGGCCAACCTGTAAATAGGGCAGGTCCTGCAGGGTTATCGGCCATGCATCGTTACCAAAAACTACAATGTCCAGCGTGTCTTTAGGGTATTTTGTGCGGATAAGCTCGGCCAGCGCCATGGCTACTTTTTTGGCGGGGGTTATCCTGTCTTCGCCGTAAAGTATCATAGAGTGCGATATATCTATCATCAGCACGGTACTGGTAAGGGTTTTATAGTCCATTTCCTCCACTTCCAGGTCGCGCTCGGTCATCATAAAATCGCCGCCTATGCCGTGGTTCACCTGTGCGTTCTGGATAGACTGCGTCATGTCTATCTGGTCGAGGCTGTCGCCAAACTCAAACTCGCGGCGTTCGGCATTTTTTTCATCACCCTGCCCGCTTTGCGGCGAACGGTGGTTACCCTTTCCCGATTTTTTCAGCTTACCAAAAATTTCCTCTAACGCGGATTGGCGGATGCTTTGCTCCGTTTTGGCCGTAATGTTAAAGCCGCCGTTCTGGTTATCATCAGTCAGGTAGCCTTTTTGCTTAAGTTCGTCAATAAAATCGCCCATGCCGTAATCGTCATTGGTGATGTTGTATTGCTTATCCAGTTCGTTAAGCCATGCCAGGGCCTCACCGGCATCGCCTGCGGTGTAGTTCAATAACTCCAGGAATAACTTTAGTAATTCATCAAATCCGCCCTTAGGGATCTGGTTTGGTTTAAACTGTGAAAATCCAAAACCACGCATATTTTACCCTTTCTTGAGTATAAAGTAACGGATAATTTGATTTAAAAGTTTGAAAACACGCCAATTAAACGCAATTGTTAATTAAGCATGACAAATTGATAAGCAGATGTGCAATTGTATACCGCCCTGTTTAAACGCGCGCTTTGGCCCTGCCGGGCGTTATAGCGTTAACTTTTACGGATGCGGCTTATTTCGTCCTGGTTATAAACCGGGTTTGCACCGCGCTGACTGGTTACAAATGCGCCGATAGCACAGGCGTTTAACAGCAGCCGGGGTATTGGGTTATTAGCCATAATACCGGCAATAAAAGTAGCCAGGAAGGCATCGCCGGCACCCACGGTGTCGGCAACATCCACACTAAAGCCCGGATGTTCAAAAAACTCGTAATCGTGCCAGATGATAGCCCCGTTCTCGCCACGCGTTACGCAAATAGTTTTGGTATGATACTTATTCCTGAACTCTGTTATCTTTCCTTTCAAATCGCCGTTGCTGCCGCCAATAAGCAGGTCGGCCTCTTCCTCGTTCATTTTAATAACGTCTGCGCGTGCCGCAAGGGTTTCGATGGTTTCCAGTGTATAATGCGGGTGGCGCAGATTTACGTCAAATATTTTTATAGCGTCGGTTTCATCAAGCAGGTTCAGCAAGGTATCGTGTGTTGTTTTTTCGCGGCAGGCCAGGCTGCCAAAAACGATAGTTGATGAACGCTTAGCCGCATCTTTAAGGTTGTTGTCAAGGTGGATATTATCCCAGGAAACAGGCTGCGGTATAATATAGGTGGCCTGGCTTTTAGCGTCAAGCTCTACCGTTACCTCGCAGGTGGGCAGGGCGTTATCGCGCTGGATAAGGTCAGAGTATAAGCCGTTGTTTTTTAAGAAATCGACCAGCTCATCGCCTGATGCGTCGCTGCCAACACGGCTGGCGAATTTTACGTCGATATGCTGCTGCACCAGGTGCCTTGCTACGTTCATTGGCGCCCCGCCGGCTTTTTTTTCATCGCCAAAGGCATCCCATAAAACTTCCCCAAAGCATAAAACCCTGTTCTTCATAGATAACGAATAGTGTGGTGGCAAAGCTAAAAAAGGATTTTGGTAAACATTTACAATTTTTAAATAAACCAGCAGCCAATTTGTTAACAATTGTTTAACAATGTTTTTACTCACATTGTCATGCTCAGCATCGGGCGGCATCTCTTCTGCGTTCGTAACTGAATGATAGATACCCGGCTATCTTCAGGATCACAAAGTTTGTTTTATATTTATCCTATGAAAAAGCCCATCTTCTGCCTCCTGCTGCTTGTTATCACCTGCTTTGCCCTGAAAGCGCAGGACAAACAAGCTATCATCGCTGTATTAAACACCCAGCAAGCCGCCTGGAACAAAGGCGACATCGAGGGGTTTATGCAGGGGTACTGGAAGTCGGATTCGCTGATGTTCATTGGCAAGCGAGGGCCAACTTACGGCTGGCAGCAAACAATGGATAACTATAAAAATGGCTACCCCGATAGAGCGGCCATGGGTAAGCTCACTTTCCGGATTGATAAGGTAGAAATATTGGGCACCCGCGACGCCTTTGTAATGGGCGCCTGGAGCCTTGCCCGTGAGAAAGACGCACCCGGCGGCTATTTTACGCTGTGGTTCAGGAAAATTAACGGCGAGTGGAAGGTGATTTGCGACCATACCTCTTAAGATTTGAGACGTTAGATATGAGATCTGAGACATGGCTGCGCTCATCTGCGACGAGTACTAACAGTAGTATCGATTGCATCGGGCAAAATCAATAGCACTCGTCAAAGGCGGGCGCAAATATCAGTTACATTATCTGCCCTTCGGCGTAAAAACAGCGTGTACCGACCGGCCATCCCTTACTGTGGCGGTGCCGGGCTCTATAAGGTCTTTAAGGTCGATGGCAAAGCTGCGTAGCAGTTCTTCGCCGCGTTCGGGATGGGTAATTTCCCGGCCACGAAACATCACCGTTACTTTTACGGCTTCGCCCATTTCAAAAAAGCGGATGAGGTGGCCAAGCTTTTCCTGGTACTCTACCTGGTCAAGCGCAACGCGCGTTTTCATTTCTCGCATTTTGTTTCAGTTTATTGTGATATTGTTGGGTGTTTAAGGGCGCTGCGCTTATTTTATCGGCACCTTAGTCATGTTAGCAATATAGTTAAAATCAGTATAACTGATAACATGGGCAACAGGTGCCTTACTTAATTATTTAGGTTATATTTATATACGGCCCTACCCATTTTACCATTACCGGTAATACCTTCAACAATAACCCGGAATGGATTTAGCTTGTCGCCCTGGTAAAATTTTATTGACGCTTTGCCGCTGCTGTCTGTGCTGATGGCCGGTGCCCAGTACACCACGTCCCTTAGATCGGTTTGGGGGTTGGCTGGATCATACTTTGGGACATAAAATTCTGACGAAACAGAATATCCCTTTGCAATAAATGTATTTATACCCGCCGCCTTTTCTTTAGTAAAATCATAATAAGGGCTCTTTCCTTTGGTATTGATAACAATAACCCCCTTGTCGATAACAGTTCCGATACCGTTCAAATGAATTTCTATCGATTCTACATCCTCGGGCTTGATATCGCTTAGCAATTCGTTGTCATAAAACACATTCCCGTCAATCATAATGGCAAAGCCATTCCTGGCCTTTATTAGCCTTCTGCTGTCATAACTTAGTGTGCCACGTATATCAACCTTGATGCGTGGTTCCTGAAACCTAAGTACATCTACCAGCGATATGTAACCCTTGATCTTGTCGGTGTCTATCACCTTTGAAGCAAAGATGCGCCCCCCGCTTGATGAATACACAGGTTTCTTAGCCTTAACCAGTACTTCCTTTAGCAAAATGCCGCGTTTTGGCCTGCCATTTTGGGCTGTTTTGATAGATCGTATGGCATCGGTCCGCTGCTGGCTTATAAACAGGGTGTCGGCCACACTCGCAGCAGGTGGCGGCGGGGCAGGGGCATTTACGGTATCTATCAATACTTTTACGTGATACTTATTTTTTACATCCTTGGTTTGTACCAGGTATTTTACTGCTCCGCTAAAGTCGATATTGTTAAATACAAACCGCCCGGCCGCATCAGTGAGCGTGTCAACCAGTATAGGCCCTTCTTTAGTGGTTGCATAAAACCTCACCGTGCTGTTAGCCAAAGGCCTGTTTTTATTATCAAGCAAGGTTCCGCTTATGGTAAGGCCAGACTCGGCGTTATAGCGAAGGCTGTCGTTCAGTACAAACCTGCGCCAGCCTTGTGTTAGCAGCAGGTCGTCGAGGTTTTTAGCACGCGCGGCGCTGTCTGTTTTATTCTGCGCGGTAAAATAATAGTTTGGGTGCTCAATATACCCCCTCACATCCGAGGTTAAAAGCAGCGAGGCGCGTATGCTCAACTCATCTTCATCATAATAAGGTTTACCGGCTTTTACTACCGCCATCGAAAAGCTGCCGCTTGCCGGTTTGCCTTCTTTATCAACTGCCTGCAGCTCAATTTCGGTGCTATCTGCGGCCTTATACACCTTTTTTAAGGTGCTCAGCTTTATGTTCAACGCCTCGCCGGTATCGTTAAACAACAATCGTTCGGCAACCGGTTCATGTTCCTTTGTGTAAAGCGTAACACGGGTTACCCCTTCTGGGATCTCTTTTCGGGGTATAGCCACTACAAATCTGTCGGTCTTTGGAATAATATGTGCCAAAAAATAATCTTTAGCATCGTCGTGCATCGATAATAGTACTTCGTTTAAGGGCATTTGCGCGCTTTGGCTTATGCTCATAAAAATGGTATCTGTAAGCATATTATTAACCGCCAGTACATACCCATTTGATTTTGCAACGGGCACGGGCTTTTTTTGCGAAGTGCCGTTACTTAGCTTTATATGCGCGGTGTACTTTTTCCCGCCCTGGGGTGTAAATACAAAGGACCCCATCCCCGCATAGGCAGTGGTAAAACGGGCCGCGATATTATTTTCCTCATCTATAATTTCTCCTTCCGCATAACGGCTTTTTCCATCGGTACCGGTTATTTTTACACCAACCCTGCTGCGCAACCCGGCCACCAATTCGCCCCCTTCGGGGAAAAAGCCTGCATCAAGTGTTTCATTCAAAGCGCTGGTTTTTACTATCGGTACCTTTTCAGTTACGGTGCCGGTTAGCAAGGTGATGTCTTTTTCAAAGAAGGCGGCTTCACCAAAATTGCGCATCCAGTTTGTATATGCCCGCAGCCGGTACCCGCCTTCCTTAAGGCTGTCGGGCAGTGCAATATCTCCGTGCGCCAAACCCGATAGCACGGGCAATTTCAACCGGGCCACCAGCACGCCGTTTGCACCGAATAGTTCGATATGTATTACCTTACTGATAGCTGATGGCATGTTACTTACCGCCTGCACAACATAAGCCTTAAACCAAAGGGTATCTCCCGCGCGATAAAAAGACTGGTCTGTATGCAGGTGTACCTTTTCCCGCTGGCCTGTATCAGGCTGCTGACACCGTGCGAAGTTACTATGCAATATAAAGCAGCAAACAGAACAGATCAGGATCAAAAGGTTTTTCATAATTCTGTAAGCCGGGGGATTTTGACCGTCCCGGGGATAATTTTAGGTTTTTGAAAGTTAAGATAATATTTAATGTTATCAAAGTATAGCAACAGTTAAGCGGTTGTTAATGGCTTAATGCAGGGATGGAACACAAAAATATCTTAAAATAAATTTGCGTAGTTAAATAGCTACATATATATTTGTAGTCAAATAACTACACGATGAATTTACGGAGAGATGTATTCCAGGCCATAGCCGACCCCACCCGCAGGGCAATACTGCTGCTGGTAGCTACTCAATCTATGACGGCCGGGGTTATAGCCGCTAACTTTGACACTGCCCGGCCAACGGTTTCAAAGCACCTGCAAATACTTACCGAATGCGAATTGCTGAAGCAGGAGCAAAACGGCCGGGAGATCTATTATCACATCAACGCGAAAGGAATGAAGGACGTAGCTGACTTTATTGAGCCGTTCCGCAAAATGTGGGACGACAGGTTTAACGCTTTAGAAGCTATCATGAAAAATTATAAAGCCAAATAACATGGAACTGAAAACAAAAATTACTGCCGAAGAAGGGAGGCAGGACCTGCTGATAAGCCGTGAATTTGACCTGCCGGTAGAACTGCTTTTTAAAGCGTTTACAGAAGCCGACCTGGTTGAGCAATGGATGGGCACGAAAGTGCTGAAGCTTGAAAGTAAAAGGCACGGCAGCTGGCAGTTTGAAACAAGCGACGCTAAAGGCAACGTAGTGTTTAAGGCTGATGGAACCATTCACGAGTTTAGCCCCAACCGCAAGATAACCCGCACATTTGAAATGGCCAACGCCCCATTTGGCGTACAGTTGGAACTGCTGAATTTTGAAAAGCTTACCGATGCCACCAGCAGGATAAATATGCATGTGATATACGAATCGAACGATCAGCGCGACCAGATGCTTAAGCTGCCTTTTGCACAGGGCATAAATATGGCGCATAACCGCTTACAGGATGTTGCAGGCAAACTAAAAACAATAGGATGAAAAAGAGAAACTTAATTGTTTATTGGATAACAACCGCGTTGGTGGCCATTGGTATGTTTGGAAGCGGCATGGCGCAAATTATGCAAACCAAGCAAATGACAAACCTGATAGCGCCCCTGGGTTACCCGGCATATTTCCTTTACATTATTGGTACCTGGAAGGTGCTTGGGGCAATAACCATTGCAGCACCACGGCTGCCGCTGGTAAAAGAGTGGGCGTATGCCGGTTTATTTTTTGTGATGACGGGCGCGTTTATGTCGCATCTGCTAAGCGGCGACTACAACATAAAGGCATTGGCAGGGCCATTGTTCCAAACCGTTTTCATTATCTTGTCGTGGTATTTCAGGCCTGCAAGCAGGAAACTTGTATCCATAAATTAATAACATATGAGCAGCAATAAAAATGAGTTGGCAGCGCATGAAGCGGTGGATCTGCTAAAGATTTTGCAGGGCCGTTTTGAAAAAAACATGAAACGCCACGCCGGTATGGAGTGGGCGGATGTACAAGCCCGGCTGGAAGCTAGTCCTGGGAAGCTATGGTCGCTCAACGAAATGGAAATTACCGGGGGCGAACCGGATGTAGTTGGTTTTGATAAGCAAACAGGCGAATATGTTTTTTATGATTGCTCGGCCGAGAGTCCTAAAGGCCGACGGAGCCTTTGTTATGACCGCGAAGCGCTTGATAAGCGAAAGGAATTTAAGCCGGCCAATACCGTTGTTGATGTAGCCGGCGCCATGGGTATCGAGGTGCTAACAGAAGACCAGTACCGTTACTTGCAAACTTTTGGTGGTTTTGACGCTAAAACATCCAGCTGGTTAAAAACGCCCGACAGTATTCGCAAACTGGGCGGCGCCATTTTTGGCGATTTTAGATATAATACAGTGTTTGTATCGCACAATGGCGCTGACTCCTACTACGCCGCCAGGGGGTTTCGCGGTACGTTAAAGGTTTAAATATTTAAGGTGCTGTTAACCACTAAAGAGAAGGAATTGAACACAAAAGTTGATTTTTATTTTGATAAGGCCAAAAAATGGCAGGATGAAGTTAGGGCGCTCAGGGTTATATTGCTTAGCTGCGGGCTTACCGAAGAACTGAAATGGGGATGCCCTTGTTATACCCACCAGGGCGCTAATGTTGTTTTGATACATGATTTTAAAGAATACTGCGCCCTGCTATTTTTTAAAGGGGCGTTGCTGAGCGATACCCATGCTATTTTGATACAGCAAACCAAAAATGTACAGTCGGCCCGGCAAATGCGATTTGCGCATGCTGACGAAGTAACTGAACTGGCAGCTGTTATAAAAGCTTACGTATTTGAGGCTATTGAGGTTGAGAAGGCTGGGCTAAAAGTGGAGCTCAAAAAAACGGAAGAATTTGCTATGCCTTACGAGTTTCAACACAAATTAGACCACATCCCCGCATTGAAAACCGCTTTTGAAGCTTTAACGCCCGGCCGGCAACGGGCCTACCTGCTGCACTTTTCGGCACCTAAACAATCTAAAACGCGCGAGGCAAGGATAGAAAAATGGATGCCACAGATACTTAATGGCAAGGGATTGCAGGACCAATAGCTTAGCCAAACGGTTTTAATGGTTTTGAATTATTAAGAATAATATCATGTTTTTAATAACTACATTTATGAAAACCTAAACGGCGATGAAAGATAACGCGGAGCAGTTATACACCTTGTTGCAATCCATCGAGGGAGTAGTATGGGAAGCGGATGCAGCCATGCAGCATTTTACCTTTATCAGCGACCGGGTACATGGCATCACCGGTTTTTCGCCCCAGGACTGGCTGGGCAGGCCGGGGTTTTGGAAAACGCGCGTCCATCCCGAGGACAAGCACGTAATTGATGAATATGCCGGTTTAAAAGGCGGCACGGTTAAAAACCACACCTTTGAATACCGGATGATACGGGCCGATGGCCACATTATATGGATAAAAGATAATGTTTCGGTGCTGCGTGGCGAAAAAGGGGCCTGCCTGTTGTGTGGCGTTATGCTTGATAACACGGTTGCCGAACGGTTAAAGGGGCTGGAGCGCCTGGAACGTGATGTATTAAAACTAAATTCAGACCTTACCGTATCGCTTCAAAACGTGCTGCTCAGCTACCTGCAGGGCCTTGAAGCGTTGTTCCCACAAATGCAGTGTTCTATTCACCGGGTAAAGAACGGCCGCCTGATAAGCGGGGTGTCGCCTTCGCTACCGGCTGGTTATATGAATGCCATTATCGGGCGGTCCATTGGCGAAAACGAGGGCTCGTGCGGGGCGGCAGCGGCAACCAGGCAACAGGTTATTGTAAGCGATATTGCTACAGACGACCGATGGGTTGAATACCGCTCGCTGGCCTTAAGTTATCAGTTAAAAGCCTGCTGGGCAAACCCGGTGGTAGACGCCGATGGCGAAGTGATGGCTACCCTGGCAATGTACTATCGCGAGCCTAAAGCCCCCACAGAGGAAGAGTTACAGGTAATGGAAAAGGCCACCGCCTTATTACGCATTATTATGGAGAACCGCGGTAAGGCCGAGATCATTAACGAAACCAATTTACTGATGCTGCAAAGCCAGGAGATGGCCCGTTTTGGAAACTGGCGCTGGGATGTACAGCAGGATATTGTCAGCTGGTCGCCCACCTTATATATTATTTACGGCCTCGATCCTGAAGACTTTAAGGCAACTTTTGCCGGCTACCAGGCTTTGCTGCATCCGGAAGACAGGGACCGTGTACGCGGTATCATCGAAAACGTATTGCACAGCAGGCAAGGCACCCAATTTGAAGAAAGGATAAGCCGCCCAAACGGTGATATCAGGTACCTGCGCTCGTGGGCAAGGCTAAAAACGGATGCACAGGGAAACCCCATAGAAATGATAGGCGCCTGCCTGGATATCACCGAAACAGTATTACAGATGCAGGCCATTGAGCAGCAAAACCGTCAATTGCTGGATATTGCCTGGATGCAATCGCACATGATCCGTTCGCCGTTAACCCGCATTATGGCCCTGGTTGAGTTGCTTAAAGATGCATCCAACAGCGATGAAGAAAAAGCAGAGTTTTTGGATCACTTGTTAACCTCAGCCAACGAACTGGACGAGCAGGTAAAACGCATCAACCAAAAAGCAGAACAAAGCAATTAAGGTTGGGCATTTTATCAAAGCTGCCTAATACGGCTTGCCCGCCGCTAATTCGCGTTCGGCCCATTTAACGGCCAGTTGCTCGCGGTATCTGGCGTATTTTTCTTTAAAGGTCATTTTCAGCAGGCTATCCAGACCACCCTTTACGGCCAGGTTGTATACGCTGGCTGCTTTACGGGTAACCGAGGCGTCCCAGGCGCGCAGGCTAAGCGAGTAGGAGCCGTCTATATATTTCATCCAGTGCCAGTACCCGGTCGGCATAAAAAGCGTATCGCCATGCTCCAGGAAAACCTCGGTGCCTTCTACCCCTTCCAGCGCCGGGAACCTTTTGGTGTCAGGGTTTAGTACGTCATAATCCTCTAAAGCATAAGTAGCGTTAGGGATGCAGTATAAACGACGCTTCCACTTGTTTTCGAACAGGATAACATGCTTGCGCCCGCCAAAATGGGTATGGAATATGTGCGGCAGATCGATATCGTAATGTAAAAAGGTAACCGAGTTTGAGCCGCCAAAAAACATGGAGGGCATGCTTTCGATAAAGCCACCCATCAACTCTTTCGGGAAAGCGATGTCATCAAGCAACTGCGGCGCTTGCTTAAAAATATTAAAAAAGAAGATACGCAGTTCGGTAGGCTGCGATTTGATCAGGTCGATATACTCATCAAACGGCATTTCGGCGGCCGATGAGTTAATGGGTTTTGACGGATCGGCCTTTGAGTTGTCATACAAGGGCACCACCTTTTTGCCTACCACTTCCTTCAAATATTCGGGGGTCCACTTGTCGCGGGCGGGCCACGTTTTGGTCAGGCCTTTTATTACCAGCGGGCGGCGCGGGTCAAGGTAATTCCTTTTAAAATCCTCCGGGCTGATATTCTCTACGGTATCTATGGGGCGCAGTATAAAGCTCATGTCTTGCCAGTTTAAGTATCCGCCTGCAAGCAGTTACTTTAACAAAATTAAGCTTATTGAAATAAAATTTACGCCTAAAATGCTTTATGCTGTTTTTATGACAAAGCAAAGCCCGGAGCGTATGCGCCAGGCTTTGTAATGAGTTTGCAGTGGACTGTTTGCAGCTAAATAGTATGCAAACTGCAAACTTTAAACTGCCAACTGACTAATTAGGCATCAATACCGTATTTACCACATGTATAACGCCGTTACTTTGGTTAACATCGGCAATGGTTACCCAGCTTTTTCCGCCTTTTTCGTCAACCAGGTAAATTTTGCCGCCCTGCATCATGGCCTTTAAAACACCGCCGCTTACGGTTTTCAGTTCAGCGGTTCCGTTACCGGCCTTTATTTTTGCCATTAACTGTGCAGCGCTCCATTTACCGCTTACTACATGGTAAGTTAAAATTTTGGTAAGAGTTGCTTTGTTCTCGGCTTTTAAAAGGGTTTCAACAGTGCCTTTTGGCAGTTTGTTAAATGCTTCGTTGGTGGGTGCAAACACCGTAAACGGACCGGCCGATTGAAGGGTTTCTACCAAACCGGCGGCTTTTACGGCCGCAACCAGTGTGGTATGGTCTTTTGAGTTCACTGCATTTTCTACAATGTTTTTGGTTGGGTACATGGCAGCGCCGCCAACCATTTTTGTTTGTGCGTAAGTGTTGGGCGTAATTGCAATAGCTGCTAAAGCAAGCGCCGCGATGATTAATTTTTTCATTTTGTCAGGTGTATGTTGTTTGAGAGAAGATACGCCTTAAATTTAGGCGCGGTTTTATTGAGGGATGATAATTCAAACAACCTATTGCTATAAAAAGCTGGCAGCGATCTGACTCATTTCGAAATCGTTATACCCGTCGGCGCGCTCTTCTTTGGATAGAGGGTAAAGAAGTATAAAGTGGATGAGTTGATTTTTAAAAGAACAGCGAGGCTGCTATATTATCAGCATACAGCTTGCCATACCGGCTAAGCGTTACAACATTATCGGCTTGGGTAAGGCTGCCATTATTAAGATAGGGCGCGGCTGCTTTCAACAGTTCGGTTGAAGCTCCCGGCGCAATGGCGTTCAGTTTATCAAGGTGAAGGCCCCAAACGGTACGCAGCGACGTCATGACATATTCGTTAAGACGATTGGTTTCGGTCAGTACCTCAATTTCGGCGGGGATGATGCTTTGGGCGATGGCTGTGATATACTTAGCGTTATTAGCTACGTTCCATTGGCGGGTTTCGCCGTTAAAGGAGTGGGCCGAGGGGCCAACACCCAGGTATTTCACACCTTGCCAGTAGTTAGTGTTATGCCTCGAGTAATGGCCGGGCCTGCAAAAGTTCGATATTTCGTATTGCTCAAAGCCGTTAGCCAGCATGGCATCCAGCATCAGGCTAAACTGCCCGGCGCCTTGCTGCTCGCTCATGGCGGGCTGTTTCTTTTTGCTGATGAAGGTTGCAAGCGCGGTTTGCGGCTCAACCGTCATGCTGTAAGCCGATATATGGGGGATGCCCAACTGAAATATTTTATTGAGATTGTTTTTCCATTTGGCATCGGTAAGCAGCGGGTAACCGTAAATCAGGTCGGCAGTGATGTTTTCAAAACCGGCGTCCTGCGCGCGTTTTACGGCAGCTTCGGCTTCGGCGGCACGGTGCACGCGGTTCATCCATTGCAAATCCTCGTCAAAAAACGACTGGATGCCAATGCTGAAACGGTTTACAGGTGTATGCCTCAAGGCGTTCACTTTTTGCTGGTCCAGGTCGTCGGGGTTGGCTTCCAGCGTAATTTCGGCACCGGCAGCAACCGTGTGTACTTCGGTGATGGTGTTGATGATGCGGATGATCTCGTCGGCAGAAAGCACCGACGGTGTACCACCGCCAAAATAGATGGTTTCGATGGTTTCATTGGCAAGGTAGTTTTTTTGCAGGCTTATCTCTTTTAAAATAGACTGCACCATCTCGTCCTTAAACCTGGCGGATGTGCTAAAATGAAAATCGCAGTAATGGCAGGCTTGCTTGCAAAAAGGGATGTGGATGTAGATACCGGCCATGCGGCAAAGGTAACAATTAAAGAAACGCGGAAAACGAATGCCTTGAGAGATGACAAAATGCCGATAATAGGTATAGCGTTTACCCTGCAAGCTGTGTACTTAGCGCACCGCTGCTTATACAATTTACACATAGCAAATTGTTTTGCATAACCCGCCATAATTAAGGTAAATTTGCGGCATTACACGGGCTTATACATGCGCAGGTTATTTTGCTTTCTTCTTCTTGTTGTAGTTACGGGCCTATCGGCAGTCCATGCGCAAACAGACTCTGCAGCCACACCTGCTGTAACCGACAGCGTCCGCGTAAAACCCCGCTATAAAGGGCCCATGCCTTTTCTGGATTCGGTGGCCCACGCTACGGCGGCCCGCGAGCAGTTCATATCCGATTCGCTGGCCTGGGTGTACACCAGGGCGCCTGACTCGAACAGGCCCAACCGGTTTGTAGATAGCATACTGCAAGCAAACAAATACAAAAACGACCTGTACCTAAGCCTGTCTACAAAATCAAAAGTGATACAGGGTTATGGCCGAAGCCGCCCCTCGCGCGATGTTTGGGTCATAGCGGTAATTATCGTACTGCTGCTTTTCGCATCAGGGCTTAACATATCATCAAGTAAGGATATGAGCAATGTGTTTCAATCCTTTTATAACCGTAAATCTATTAGTCAGGCCGGAAAGGAGGATAGCCCCATAAACGCCTGGACCTTCATTGGCTTGTTCCTGTTGTTTGGGTTTACCTTTGGCCTGTTCCTTTACCTGCTTACTACAGGTTATTATAAGGTTTATTACACTATTGCCGGTATTCAGCTATTTCTTACGCTATCGTTTGTAATTATCGCGCTTTTCGCAAGTAAATTCCTGGTCTTAAAGTTTCTGGGGTTCGTGTTTGATATTAATAAGCTGGTAAACGATTATATATCAACCTTATCGCTTACTTATTTTAACATTGCCTTTGTGTTTTTGCCGGTTGGGCTATGCTTCAGCTTAATAGCCGATAAGTTTATTCCATTTTTACTTGCGGTAACGTTATTGCTGGTTATCATTATATTTATATGGCAATACCTGCGCAGCAGCGTTAGTATCATTTCTAACTTTCGATTTCATAAGTTTTATTTATTTGTCTATCTTTGTGCCCTCGAAATTTGCCCCATATTGATTTTGATTAAGGCACTTAATATTGGATTTAGGTAGTAGTTTACGTATGGCATTGGAAGATAGAAAGAAAAAGGTTAAAAGCATTTTGGTAACACTGCCAAAACCTGAAAATGATAAAAACCCCTACGCAGAATTGGCTAAAAAGCTTAATTTAAAGATCGACTTCAGATCGTTCATTCACGTAGAGGGGGTTCCTGCCAAAGATTTTCGTAAGGAAAAAATTAACCTTGGCGATTTTACGGCGGTTATCTTCACCAGCCGTAACTCGGCCGACCACTTCTTCCGGATTTGTGAGGAAATGCGTTTTGAGGTGCCTGTAGAAATGAAGTACTTTTGCCTTTCGGAAACCATTGCCCTTTACCTGCAAAAATATATCCAGTACCGCAAGCGTAAAATATTTTTTGGCAAGCAAACCGCCGCCGACCTGGCCGAGGTACTTAAAAAGCACTCAGCCGAAAAATTCCTTTATCCATGCTCGGACGTTGCTGCCGAAGAAACCCAAAAGTTTTTGCTGGATAACGGTTACGATTTTACCCCCGCTGTTTTGTTCCGTACGGTGTGCAGTGACCTTAGCGACCTTGCTGAAGTGTTTTACGACGTTATCGCGTTCTTTAGCCCATCCAGCATACAATCGTTGTATAAGAACTTTCCCGATTTTAAACAAAATAATACACGTATTGCGGCCTTTGGTGCTACCACCCATAAAGCCGTGCTTGAAGCAAACTTGATTTTAGATATCCCCGCGCCAACGCCTGGTGCTCCATCCATGACCATGGCTATTGAGCAATACGTTAAGCAAGCCAACAAATAAGTAATTAACTATTGTTTTGCTGCAACATTCTGTGATTTTCAACGTATAACGGTGAAAATATTTTTGCAATAAAGAAATATTTTTGCGGTGCCCCTGTCATTTTTAAACAAATTAAAAAGGTGTTTTCTTAACTTGCAATAGTATTTATTGGATTTAAAAAACATTTTTTCGGTTTGGTTACTATAAAAAGTGATATATTCGGGGGTGCGTTTTGTTGCATAGATGATATTATGTTACTGATTTTGGATACAAAATGAAACAAGTATACTTTTTAATAATAGTTTTAACCGGTACTATATTAACTGGTTGCGGTATAGGCGGGGGCGGTAACAGCGGCGAAGTAACAGGAGTAAAGCAACGATCGTTTAGGGCTACTACCCCACTTAATATGGTTTATATTAAAGGGGGTACGTTTTTGATGGGCCAAACAGACCAGGATATCACCTTTGCCCAAACATCGCAAACCCGACAGGTTACGGTAGCGCCATTTTTTATGGACGAGACCGAAATATCTAACACTAAGTATAAACAGTTTGTATTTTGGGTACGCGATTCAATAGCCATTACCAATTACTTAAACGACGATAAATATTATTTGCAGCCAAAAAAAGGCGCTCCGGCTGATCCGAACGGCCGTAAATACATCAACTGGAAATACGTAGCAAGCAACCCTATATTTAGTACCCGCGGCAAAAATGCGGCGGCTAACGCCCCTAAGCTGCAGGGCTTATACTATCAGGGCGACGACCGTGTTTTTGACCGTAACGAGATAGATGTACGCCTGTTAAAGTACAACTACGCCCTGATGTCGTTGCGCGATGCGTCAAACTATCGCTATGATAAAACCAAACGCCGGTCGGATTTTATTATTCGCGACACTGTAGGTGTTTACCCTGATACGCTGGTTTGGCTTAACGATTTTTCGTACGCGGCCAACGAGCCAATGGTTGAAGGGTATTTTTCGCACCCGGCCTATCGTAATTACCCTGTTGTGGGGGTTACCTGGCGCCAGGCAAGGGCGTTTACCGTATGGCGTACCCGCTTAAGCGATGGTGCCAAGCATGCACGAGGTTTAGACCCTAACCTTCCGTTTGATTTGCCTAACGATGCCGAATTTGAATACGCCGCACGTGGTGGCAGGGTAGGCACTGATTACCCATGGGGCGGTCCCTACATTAAAAACGCCAAGGGCTGCTTAATGGCCAACTTTAAACCCGGCCGCGGTAACTACACTGATGATGGCGGCGCTTACACAGTAAATGTGAGATCTTATTTCCCTAATGATTACGGGCTGTATAATATGGCAGGCAACGTTGCCGAATGGACCTCATCGGCCTATGACGAATCGGCCTCTACCTTTGTGCACGACCTAAACCCAACATTTAACTACGAAGCCAAGGCAAGCGACCCCGAAGTACTGAAACGTAAAGTGGTGCGCGGCGGTTCATGGAAAGATGTAGGTTATTTCCTGCAAAACTCCACCCGTACCTTTGAGTACCAGGACACCGCAAAATCGTATATCGGTTTCCGTTGCGTAACCCAATACCTTGGCCGCGACATCAAGGACAAGCGCTAATTAAAGAACTATTAAAATAACTAAATATACAATCAATTACATCTACTAAGTTTATGGCTGGTAAAAAGAAACCTTACGGAATAGGAAATATAGTATCATGGGGAGCTACAGTAGTTATTATAGGACTGCTGTTTAAAATACAGCACTGGCCTTATGGTGGTACGTTTATATCGATAGGCCTGATAGCCGAGGCTGGCTTGTTCTTCATACTTGGTTTTCAACGCGAAGAAAAAGACATTGACTGGGTACGTGTTTACCCTGAGCTGAGCGACGATTTTTCAGGCGAATTGCCAAAGGCTTCGGCAAGGCCCGCTGCAGTTAGCAACTTTTCTAATACTGCCGCTTTGGATAAAATGCTGGAAGATGCAAAAATTGGCCCGGAACTGATCAATAGCCTTGGCGAAGGTTTAAGAACCTTCGGCGATAAAGTTAACGGTATCTCAAGGGTTACCGATGCCGGCGATGCTACCCTTGCCTTTACCAATAAAGTAAAACAGGCTACTGCCAGTTATGATAACCTGAGCAATGCCTTTGAAAAGGCATCGGCTAACCTGGCTGAAATGGCAAATACCAACGTAGATTCAAAAGCCTATCACGACCAGGTCACCAACCTGGCTAAAAACCTTTCATCACTAAACGCGGTGTACGAACTGGAACTGCAGGATTCGAGCGCGCATTTAAAAGCGATGAACAGTTTCTACAAAAACCTGTCGTTAACGATGAATAACTTTAACGAGTCGTTAGACGATTCTAAACAGTTTAAAGAAGAAGTTGGGCGTTTAGCTAAAAACCTGGCGTCGTTAAACTCGGTGTATGGTAACATGCTTACGGCCATGAACCAACCCCGTGTTAACTAATAATTGTTTTTTAAGGTACTAAAAGAATAATATAAGAATGGCCGGAGGTAAAGAAACCCCAAGACAGCGAATGATCGGTATACTATACCTGGTACTATTAGGGCTTATAGCGCTGAATGTACCGGATAGTTTGCTGGATTCGTTCAGGAACATTACAAAAAGTTTAGATACATCAAGAGATAACGTAACCAACAGCTTAAATACCACTTACAGCGCTTTTGAAGCAACCAAGCTAAAAGAGCAACCAGAAAAAGCCGGTCAGTTATTAGCTAAGGCACGTAACGCCAGTAAAATTGCTAATGAGCTTAATAGCTATATTGAAGAGCTGAAAGCCGAGCTGATAAAAAAAGGAGGAAACATTAACCCCGATATTGATGATGTGAACGCAAGAGAAAGCCTCGATATCTCGTCGGAAGTGATGATCAATAATAAGAAGGCCGATGTACTGAAAGAAAAGATACAGTCGACAAAAACCAGGTTGCTGGCCCTTTTGGGAAAGGATGCACAGGGTATCAATTTTTCGCTTAATGCTAATGATCTCCCTTCGCGTCCGGGTTATCCTAAAAAGCGCTGGCAGGATGCGTATTTTGGCGAAGGAATACCCTTAGGCGCCGCCTTAACAACATTGGCTAAGATACAGGCTGATAATAAAAATGCCGAAAGTGAAGTTGTCAAAAAATTGTTAGGAAAGGTTGATGAAGCGCAGGTTACCTTAAACCAGTTTAAAGCCGTAGCCGTGGCACCTACAAGTTATGTGCTTTCGGGCCAGCAATACAAAGCCGAGATATTTTTAACGGCTTATGATAAAAACTCAAACCCAACCATAACTGTAGGCGGGTCACCTATCCCTACCTCAAACGGTGTGGGTACTTATACCGTTACGGCAAGCGGCGAAGGAATTAGAAATTGGACCGGGCAATTATTGATTAAACAGTTAGACGGAAGGGTAATGCCTTATCCTATCAGCGGAAGCTATATGGTGGCAAAACCATCAGCGGTAGTTTCGCCTGATAAAATGAATGTTTTATACATCGGCGTACCAAACCCTCTTTCTGTGTCAGCGCCGGGTGTGCCTAAAGAGAGTATAAAAGTTTCTATGTCGGGCGGATCTATAAGCGGCTCTAACGGGCATTATACAGCAAACGTAAGTTCGTTAGGTACCGCAAAAGTAACCGTGACGGGCGAAAAGGGCATGGTTTTGGGTACGTCCGAGTTTCGCGTAAAACGCATACCCGATCCTAAAGCGACATTTGCAGGTAAAAGCGGCGGTAAAACCAGTGCGGCCAACATCCGCGCGCAGGACAGGCTTTTTGCCAGACTGGAAGGCTTTGAGTTTGACGCTAAGTTTAACGTTACCAGGTTTAACATGATCATTATAAAACCACGCCAGGATGCCATCAGCTACAGCACAACGGGCGGCGAATTGTCAAGCGCAATGCGGTCGGCCATGAGCGGTGTTACCCCGGGCACAACCGTTGTGTTCCAGGATATAATTGCCGTAGGCCCGGATGGCACGCAACGCGGATTGGATGGGATTGTATTGACGGCTAATTAAAGAATTATGAAAACAAGATTTTTGATCATTATACTTTGCCTTGCCTGCAGCGTATCTTTTGCTCAAAGGAAAAGATCGACAAAAAAGCCGGTAACCAAAGCCAAAACGCAAACGCCGGTTAACGCTGGTGCGCAGCAAATGGCGGGCGCGGGCGATGCTGCAAACACAGGTTTACAGCCAGACACCACCAGGAAAAAGCCTTTTGACCGCCCACTGGATGGTTATTATAAAAAGAATAATATCCTGAGCGCTAAGGTAACCCCGTACGCCAACCTGCGCGAAGCCGATGTGATGTTTGCCAAACGCGTTTGGAGGGAAATTGACCTGCGCGAAAAAATGAACCAGTACCTGGCATCGCCTAAGGGCAGGTTGATAGACGTTTTAATGGCAGCTATTGATGCCGGCGAGTTAACTGCTTACGACCCTGCGCCTTCAAAAGACGACCCCAATGGCGATGGCTTTTCCAAACCATTAAGCGCCGGGCAGGCCCGCAGTAAAATGGCCGATAGCTCGGTAGTTGACCAGTTTGACAAAAACACCGGTGATAAGATCGGATCGAAGGTGGTTGCAGGCGAGTTTAACCCGGATAGCGTTGTTAAATTCCGTATCAAAGAAGATTGGGTGTTCGATAAGCAACGTTCTGTTTTTGAACCGCGCATTATCGGTATAGCACCGCTTTATAAACCTAAAGCAGCCGGCCTAGACCTTGATTACCAGCCCGCATTTTGGATATACTTCCCCGAAGCAAGGCAGGTGTTAGCAGTTAAAGAAGCTGTAAGCCGTAATAATGATGCAACAGGGCTAAGCTTTGATGATGTATTTGTAAAGCGTTTATTCTCCAGCTATATTGTTAAGCAGTCAAACGACAAGGACGAACGTATACGCGATTACGCTCAGGGGATTGATAAGCTTTACGAATCTGAAAGGATCAAAAAGAGCCTGATGGATTGGGAGCTTAATTTGTGGAGCTACTAAGTATTAAAAGGTAAAAAGCAAAAAGTCAAAATTCATTTCGGGTTTTGACTTTTTGCATTAATGATGCTTCCCTGGTTTAACAAAAATTAATCTGCGCCCTGTAAACCGGTTGGGCGGCTAACCACAGGGTTAAAGTATTGTGCTATGGCTTTTGCCTGTTTCAGGTTCACCACTTCCTGCAGTTCGGTTTCGGTTGCTTCCCGAATTTTTTTGACAGATTTAAAGTATTTTAACAGTTTTTCGGAGGTCGTTTTGCCAATTCCTTCAATTAATTCTAACTCGGTTGCCAGGGTGCCTTTATCCCGTTTTTTGCGGTGGAAAGTAATGCCGAAGCGGTGCGCCTCATCGCGCAGTTGTTGTATTACCTTAAGCGTTTCGGACCGTTTATCCAGATAAAGCGGGTACTGGTCGCCGGGGTAGTATAGTTCTTCCAGCCTTTTGGCGATACCTATAACGGTTACCTGCTTATCAATACCCAGCAGCTTTAAACTCTTCATGGCCGATGATAGCTGCCCTTTACCACCATCAATAATGATCAACTGGGGCAGGCCGGTGTCTTCGTCAAGTACACGGCGATAGCGGCGCAATACAGCTTCTTCCATTGTGGCAAAATCATCCGGACCTACAACGGTTTTTACGTTAAAGTGGCGATAGTCTTTCTTTGATGGCTTGCCATCTTTAAACACCACTATAGCCGATACCGGGTATTTGCCCTGAAAGTTGGAATTGTCAAAACACTCGATGTGGTGCGGCAGCGTGTTCATGCGCAGGTCCTTCATCATCTGGGTAAGCAGGCGCTCGGTGCGTACCTCGGGGTTTAACTTTTCGTACTGGTCTATCTTTTCCTTTTTAAAGAACATTACATTCTTTTGCGACAGATCCAGCAGTTTACGTTTTTCGCCCAGTTTAGGCACCGTAAATTTAAGCTTGGTATCGTCCAGGTCTATCTCGAACGGCACAATGATCTCTTTCGAGGTGCTGTTGTACCTGGTCCTGAACTCCGTTATGGCAATGGTCAGCAGCTCTTCATCGGTTTCGTCCAGGCGTTTCTTCAGCTCAATGGTTTGGGTTTGGGTAATGGTGCCGTTCATTACCTTCAAAAAGTTCACAAAGGCGTATTTTTCTTCGGACGCGATGCTGAACACATCTACATCAGTAATGGACGAATTTACAACGGTTGATTTGCTCTGGTAATTTTCAAGCAGGTCCTGCTTGCGTTTAAGGCGGTGCGCCAACTCAAAGTTAAGCTCGCTCACGGCCTTCTCCAGGTCGCCTTTAAGGTTACGCACCACGTTGCCGATCTTACCGTTCAGCACGTCTGTTATCTCGCTGATGTTGCGGTCGTAATCCGCTTCCGATTGAAAATCCTGGCAAGGGCCCTTGCAATTACCTAACTGGTACTCCAGGCAAACTTTAAACTTGCCTTTCTCAATGTTTTCGCGGGTAAGGTTAAGGTTGCAGGTGCGCAGCGGATAGGTTTCTTTAATAAGCCCTAAAATAGTATGCATCATGCTTACAGATGCATAAGGGCCAAGGTATTTCGAGCCGTCCCTGATAATGCGGCGTGTCCAGTAAATGCGCGGGTAATTTTCGTTCTTGATGATGATCCAGGGGTAGGTTTTATCATCCTTCAGCATCACGTTATAGCGTGGCTGATGCTTTTTGATCATGCTGTTCTCCAGCAGCCAGGCATCCACCTCGGTATCAACAATGGTAAAGGTTATTTTACGAATTTTAGACACCAATACCCGTGTCTTGGCATTTATCTGGGTATCCTTGTTAAAATACGAAGCTACACGGTTGCGCAGGTCTTTTGCCTTGCCGATATATATCAGTTCGTTCTCGGTATCCCAGTACTGATATACGCCCGGTTTATGCGGTATGTTTTTTAAAGCTTCCCTGTAGTCAAATTTGTCCATACGCTTTTGAAATGTTGGAAGGTTGCAAAGTTGTAATGTTATTCTATCAAGGTAATAACCTTTAAACCTTACAACATTTCAACTTTGCAACAAACATCAAAAATCAAGTTTCTTTTCTACCTCGTTGCTGCCTTTCTGTTGTTGGCTGTAAGCGGCGCAATCGAGGGTTATGGTTACCCCTGATTTTGGCGGCACAAAATCTACGTTCTTTTTAATGCCGAGCGCAGGGTTGGCGTAAACCCGTTTCATATAGCCTGCAAATATAGGCAATGCGGTATTGGCACCTTCGCCCAACCGGGTAGACCGGAAGTGGATATCGCGGTCTTCGCAGCCCGTCCACACGCCTGTAACCAGCTGTGGGGTTATACCAATGAACCATCCGTCGGAGTTGTCGTTCGTGGTGCCTGTTTTGCCGCCGATAGGATTAGTTAAGCCGTATTTACCGCGCAGCCTGTAACCCGTACCTTCCTGTATAACGCCTTTCAGCATATAGGTCATTACATAAGCGGTTTGGGGGTTCATGGCCTGCACAATTTTTGGTGTATTATTGTACAGCGTATTGCCGTTCTTATCCTCTATACGTAACAAATAGGTAGGTTCCGTCCATATACCCTCGTTGGCAAAGGCCGAGTAAGCGCCCGTCATTTCAAATACAGAAGCATCAAAAGTACCCAGGCAAATAGAGGGGTAAGGCTGTACAGATGGATCGGTGATGCCCATTCTTTTAATGAGCTGTACAACAGGCTCCGGTTTTATTTCGTTCATAACGCGGGCTGTTACCCAGTTTTGCGACCGGGCCAACGCCAGGCGCAACGTAATGTCGCCTGGCACGGTTTCGCTCGGGGATGATCGCGGTGTCCAGTCAGCGCCGTAGCCGGTAATAGTTATGGGTTCGTTGGGCATTTGCATACAAGGCGAAAACCCATTATCAATGGCAACGGCATAAGTAAACGGCTTGGCCGTTGAACCTACCTGGCGCGTACCCATTTTTACCTGGTCGTATTTAAAATGCTCGAAGTTTGTGCCGCCTACCCAGGCTTTGATATAACCGGTGGTAGGGTCCATGCTCATGAGCGAGTTGCGCAGCATCATTTTACAATACACTATCGAATCGATAGGCTTCATTAATGTGTCAATATCGCCGCGCCAGGTAAAAATGTTCATCTTGGCAGGCGTATTAAAATCTTCGGTTATCTCTTCTTCCGATTTTCCCGCTTGTTTTAAGGCGATGTACCTGTCTGAACGGTGCTTGCCTTTCTCAAGCAGCGATTTAAACGTGGGGATGGTTTTCCAGAGGCTGATGCCTTTCCAATGCGCGTTGAACTGCGCTTGCAGGGTACGCATGTATTCCTTTTGCGCGTCTTCGGCATAACCTTGCATGGTGGCATCAATGGTAGTGTATATTTTTAAGCCGTCGCGGTCAAGGTCATAAGGGGTTACGCCATCAGGTTTAAATATCGATTTATCAACCAATATCTTTTGCACTTCTTTTTTAAGCACAGCCCTGAAATAGGTGGCAATTCCATCGTTATGATCTATCGGCCTGAAAATTAAGCCGAGCGGCTTCGCCTTAAACTCTTCTGCCTGTCCATCGCTTAAATAATGTTCCTCGTTCATGCGGCGAAGCACGAAATTGCGGCGGTTTTTAGCGTTATCGGGATGGTTTATGGGCGAGTAAATACCCGGCCCGTTTATCATGCCAATTAACATGGCGGCCTGGTCGGCGGTAAGCTTATCGGGCGTAGTGTTGAAGTAGGTACGCGCTGCCGAGCTAATGCCATAGGTGTTGTAGGCGCCAAAATCTACCGTGTTTAAGTACAGCGTTAGTATTTCTTCCTTGGTATAGTTACGCTCAATTTTAACGGCGGTTATCCATTCCTGCAGTTTTTGAATAATGCGCTTGAACGGGTTGTGCGATCGTTCTGAAAAAAGGTTAAGCGCCAACTGCTGCGTAATGGTACTGCCACCCTGCTTTTTACCTACCAGGTTATACAATATGATGCTGAAGGTGCGCTGAAAATCAATACCCGAGTGCTGATAAAAGCGGTTGTCTTCGGTAGCTATAAGCGCGTTGATAACATTTGGCGATAGTTGCTTGTAGGTAACGTTTGTGCGGTTTTTTATATAGTACTTTCCGATGATCTGCTTATCAGACGACATAATAACCGACGCCTGGTCGCTCTTCGGGTTCTCCAGTTCGCGGAAGGAAGGCAGCGGGCCAAACACCTGGAACGCTATAAGCAATATCATAATAACAAAAAAAGCAAAGCCGGCAATAAATAAACGCCATATATACCAGTTGTAACGTTTTATATCCTGCGCGGTAAGGTTATTTTTCTTTTTGTTGATCATTCTCTTAGTAATGTGTTTGATAATAGTCTAAATAACTATCCAGTGTTTTTTGGTCGGCTAATTTATCCAGATTTTCTTGTGTTATAATAAAAAAGCTGTATTTATCCTTTGGTACCTTCATTATATCGGGCATTAGCGGGATAATTGCCCGGGCATAATCCTTAACGTTTGTAAGGTTGGTAAAGCGGCCAACGTATATCAGCTGGTTATCGGCGCCAACGCTTTTTAACTGGTGTTTAATGATATTATCCTGAAAGTTGACCCGGTTGAACTGCCCAATACCAAAACGTGACGAAGCCAGATTAGTTGTACCGGTGCTTACATTTACTACAAAATAATAGTTGGTGCTATCGCGCATACTAAATATCCACGGCGCCTGCTTAACCGGTTGCGCAGGCAACGCCGCCGGCTGTGTAACCGCCGCGGCCGGCTGGGTTACGGGCGGCGTAACATTAGTGATTTCCGAAGCTTTTTCTTTTATAACAGGTGGTGCTATAACCGGCGCGGCCTCGGGCTTGCGCACATCAGCCGTCACTACATATTTTTCGGCAGGTACACGGTATTCGGTTTGCTGCTGGTAAACAATAGGAAGGGTAAATTGCGGGTCGTTAGTTTCCCTGGCGGATATTACAACTTTGCGCGCAGCCAGTTCGGCCTGGTTTGCGGTTATGTAGGCCAGGTGCTGGCTTACCAGCGGCGTTATCAGTTTATCATCAGGATAATTGGCTACTATTTGCTGTAAGTAGTTGCTGAAAGGGGTAAGCGGTACCTGGTGACCGGCCGCAAAGGCGCGCAGATAGTACAGCTGCGCCGCGTACCTGTTATTGGGGTATTGGGCAAGCAGGGCGTCGGCCGCGGTTATAACCTGTGGGTATTGCTTGCCGGCATACAGATCATACACCTTATTATATAAGGTGGCGAAACCGGTGTCTTCTTCGTTTAAGTGCTTACTGTACTCAGGGTCGAGTATGGTTTTAGCAAAAGGTGTTTCGGGGTAGTTGTTTACCAGCAGGCCCTTATATTTGTCGGCCAATGCGGGGTTGTTGGTATCACTGTATAAGCGGTAAAGATTGTAGTAGGTGGCGGCTGCATTATCGTTACCAGGGAAATGGCTTAACAATAACTCATATGCCGTAATTGCTTCTTTTTTATCATTTAATACGTCCCTGTAAAAATTGGCTATATCCAGGTAGGCATCAAACATACGCTTGTTGGATTGGGCCATAAGCGCTGGCGTAAGCGGCAGATTTTGCAAAAGCGACTGCCGGTAGCTGCCGGCATTAGTATTACCCGCGGCGGCGGCGTTGCCTCTCACAAAATCGGGATCGGTAGGCTGCGGGGTTGTCGAGGTGTTTTGGGTAATATCGCTGCCCGCGCGATTGCTTCGTCGCCAGTTATCTTCTAACCTGCGGTTGCCCCATACCCGCTTAAAGCTGCTAAAGCCCTGGCTTAAGGCGGCGGAGTTATTGAAGTAAAAATTATCGCCGGTTAGTGTTTCCTGCTGTTGCTGATTTAAATTCGTCGCTCCCCTGTTTTGTACCGAAGCGGCCGCGGTTGCCTGCTGCGCCTGCAGCGTGTGCGCTTCAACCATTTTATCAATACGCGCCAGGCGGGCCGGTTCGTCAAGTTTGGCCAGCATTTGTAGGGTGTCCTCGCGCGATATGATCTGCATCCTGTCGGCAAGCACCTGCAGATTTTCGCTTTTCTTTTTTATGATGCTGTACTTGGGGTAACCGGGCGATAGGTTCACCAATGCGCTGTCGTAATAATTTTTCGCGGCAGTGTAATCAGCCTTGTTTTTAAAAAGCACATCGGCCATACGCAGGTACGACAGGCCCTTTTGATTTTGGTTTTTTGTGCTGGAGTTTACCGATTGGCGGTAGCTTTTCAACGCGCTCTCTATATCGCCCCCGGTGTATTGCAGTTCGGCTATCTGATAATATATCTGATCGGTAAAATCAGCATTGTTCTCATTTTTTAATAACGACCGCAGGCGGGTAAGCCTGCTTGCCTTAACGCCGTTCAGGTTATCTTCTATACGGATACGGTTAAGGTTGGCGTTAAAGGCCATATCAAATATGGCGTTGCTATTGCCAATGCGCGTATAGTTGGCAATGGCATCGGCCGGCTTGTTGTTAAGCTCCTGCAGTTGCGCAAGTATAAATGTCCACCGTAATTCGTTCGCTTTGTTGTGGCTGTGCTGTATGGCCAGTTTTGCCATTTCTTCGGCATCGGTGTAATCCTGTATGTTTATATCATATTGCAGCCTGGTAGCGTAAACGTCGGCAGTGATGTGCTTTTTAGGATTGATGTTTTTTACAGCGCTGTCGATAGCTGTTTTAGCATCATTGGGCTGGTTAATATACAATAACGATCGCGCCTTGTAAACCAGCGCCTCCTGTTTCAATTCGGCGTTGTTGCCAAACGACCGGATGACATAATTGGCATACTCCACCGCGTCAAAGTAATTCCCATCAAGATAATTGGCCTTGCTAAGCAGCAGGTAAGCATCGCCCAGGTAATGACTTTGCTCTTTAACGCTGATAATGGTATTGGCTTTTGCTTTTACCAGGTCAAGCTCAGGGTCGGGCACATCGCTGCGGGTAACCGTATCGCGGTAAACGCTTAGTATCTCGCTGTAATCATCCACGTAGGCCGCCTCGTAAGCTTCCTGTTTGGCCCGCAGCAATTCTTTGGCGTTAAACAGGATGTTGTATTTGGCAGTAAGGTTTTGCAGGCCGCGGTTAAGGGCGCTTTTTTTTTCGAGCGAGCAACCCGCAATGACCACGACCGATGCAAGCAGCCAAAGCTTAGATATAGAAAGGGTAGGAGTATGCCTCAATGGAATATTGTTTGTGTTTGATTATAACCGTTACTAACAACAAATTGAATGCTTGCGGCTAAGGTTTATAAATGCCTTGCTAAAATACTAAAGATTATGCAATAGGTTTAATAAATTTGCGGATGCCTAAAAACGAAAAACCGGACGACAAAGAACCAGTAAAGGAACTAAGCGCCTATGCCAAATATACAGGGATGGCCTTCCAGATGATAGTTATCATCGGTATTTTTGCCTATGCGGGTTATAAAATTGATGAAAATGCCCATCACGGTACCAAATGGGTAACAGCGCTTTTATCATTAATAGGGGTATTTATATCATTATTCATCGTTATCAGATCTGTAAGAAATTGAAGATTCAAGCTACCCTTATCTCGTTCGTTGTTTTCATACTGTTGCTGGCTGCCTTGCCTGCCTGGGCAATGTTTAGCGGCAATAACCATTTGCTGATACCGCACTTTTGGGCGATGTTTGCTTTTATAACCGGCCTTACCCTTTTGGTGGTAGTGGCGCTTTTGGTTACGCAAAAAATCAACCCCGAAAACTACGCCCAAACCTTTTTGGCAGTAACCGTTTTCAAATTATTGGTCAGCCTTGCATTTGTGGTGGTTTTTATACTCAAAAACAAGGTGGAAAAGACGATTTTTGCGGCCGATTTCTTTTACTTATATTTCTTAAATATGGCCTTTGAAGTTTACGTTTTGTTGCGTAACTTGCGCAACCAAAATTTGAAGTAAAAAACTTTATTTAGATGTATAACAGCTCGATTTTGAACTCAAAAATTTTTACACTTTTACGAATTTGTGCCGTTTTTTTAACGCTGACCGCATTTTCGATACCGGCTTTTTCGCAGGAAGAACATGCCGAGGGCACAGAAAAAAAGTTTGAACCGAGCGAGGTTATTTTAGAGCACATTGCCGATTCGCATTCGCTGCATATTATTGGTCACAGCCATTTGCCGTTACCGGTAATTGTTTATACTGACAAGGGCCTGGAGATCTTCTCGTCTGCAAGGTTTGCTCATGAAGAAGAAGGCGCGCACGAAGCCGAAGCGGCCGGTGTATATAAAGGGGCTAATTACAACTATAAGCTGGTTAACGATAAAGTTAAGATAGTTAACGAGGCCGGCGAGGTTGATGAGGCGGCTACAAGTAAACTTTACGATTTCTCGATCACCCGCAACGTGGTAAGTATGTGGATGTCGATCATCTTCCTGCTGCTTATATTTTTGAGTGTGGCATCAGCATACAAAAAACGCCAGGGTAAAGCCCCGAAAGGTTTGCAATCTTTTATAGAGCCGATTATAATGTTTGTTAGGGACGATATTGCCCGCCCAAACATTGGGTACAAATACCAGCGTTTTATGCCGCTGTTATTAACGGTTTTCTTTTTTATATGGATAAACAACCTTATAGGTTTGGTGCCGTTCTTTCCGGGTGGTGCAAACTTAACGGGTAATATAGCAGTAACGCTGGTGCTTTCGGTTATCACCTTGTTTGTGGTGAACCTGAATGGTAACAAGCATTACTGGCAGCACGTGTTTGTACCGGCCGATGTACCTGGCTGGATATGGCCTTTATGGTGGGTTATCGAGCTGGTAGGTATCATATCAAAGCCTTTCGCCTTAATGATACGTTTGTTTGCCAACATTACAGCAGGGCACATTATTGTGCTTAGCTTAATATCGCTGATATTCGTGTTCAAATCGTTTGCTATAGCGCCGGTATCCGTTGCTTTTGTGGTGTTCATGGATGTGCTTGAGTTGCTGGTAGCAGCATTACAGGCCTTTATCTTTACGCTGTTAACCGCCCTGTTTATAGGTACAGCGATAGAAGAGCACCACCATTAATATTTGTAAATAATTATATACTATATATTCACTTTAAATTTAAAACAATGATTGGAAGTATCGCCGCACTTGGTGCAGGTTTAGCAGTAATTGGTGCCGGTATCGGTATCGGTCAAATTGGTGGTAAAGCTTGCGAAGGTATTGCACGCCAGCCAGAAGCTGCTTCAAAGATCCAAACTGCAATGATCATCGCTGCGGCCCTTGTAGAAGGTGTTGCACTGTTTGCTGTGGTTGTGTCATTCCTGGGCTTGAAATAATTTTTCTGCCCGAGGATAAAATTTTAACCGTACCCGTTGCGATTGGCCGCGGGTACGGTTATTAAATGATTTTTTAAAATATATATCAACATATAATAATGAATCCATTAGTTACCCCCGATATTGGTTTAGTGTTCTGGACAACGGTATCATTTGTGGTATTGTTTTTTTTACTGGCCAAATTTGCCTGGAAACCTATTATGGGTGCCCTTAACGATCGTGAGCGCTTTATAGAAGATTCGCTGTCGAAAGCCGAGGCTGCTAAAGAAGAAATGAGCCGCCTAACCAGCGAGAACGAAGCGTTATTAAAACAAGCCCGTATAGAGCGCGACGCGATATTGCAGGAAGCTAAAAAGGTAAAAGACCAGATCATAAGCGATGCTAAGGATGCCGCACACAAAGAAGGTGCCCGCCAGATAGAGCTTGCCCGTATCGAGATAAACAACCAGAAAGCCATTGCTATGGCCGACGTTAAAAACCAGGTTGCGGCCTTGTCGTTAGAGATAGCCGAAAAGGTTTTACGCAAACAACTGGAAGACCAGGAAAAACAAGATGAACTGGTTGCCGACCTGTTAAAGGAAGTGAAATTATAGAAATGAGATTTAGATAGGAGATCTGAGACTTTTTCTCACATCTTATATCTCACATCTCACATCTCAAAAGATATGTCAGAAATAACAGTAGCAATAAGGTACGCGAAAGCATTGATTGACCTTGCGCAAGAGCAAAACAGCCTTGAAGCGGTTAAGAATGATATGGAGCTTTTTCTGAGAACGGTTAAGGCCAGCTCAGAATTGGGCGCTGTTTTGGCTAACCCGATCATATCGCACAGCAAAAAGGTACATATTCTGGCCGATGTTTTTGGCGCCAGCGTTAGTAAAGTAACCCTCGCGTTTTTAAATATCATGGTAAATAAAGGCCGTGGCGAAGTTTTGTTCACTACCGCACAGGAGTTTATTGGCTTGTATGATATCAAAAATCATATTACCAATGCCAGGGTGGTTACAGCATCACCTTTATCTGCCGAAAACAAAAAGAAAATGCTTGATGATGTGCAGCAGGCAATTGGCGGTACTGTTAAGCTTAAGGATAAGGTTGACCCATCGTTAATTGGCGGCTTTGTACTAACCGTTGGCGACAGGCAGGTTGATACCAGCATTGCCAGCAGCTTAAAGCGGATGAAAAAGGAATTTGCGCAAGTTGCGATCAAATAATATTAAATTAAAACTCTAAAATAAATTCAAAAAATGGTAGAGGTAAGACCAGACGAAGTATCAGCAATTTTGCGTCAGCAATTGGCCGGCTTTAAGTCAGAATCTGAATTAGAAGAAGTGGGTACCGTGCTCCAGGTGGGTGATGGTATTGCACGCGTTTACGGATTAACTAAAGTACAATCAGGTGAGCTGGTTGAATTTGATAACGGTTTACAAGGTATCGTACTGAACCTTGAAGAAGATAACGTAGGTGTGGTATTGTTAGGTAAATCTGACGATATTAAGGAAGGTGATAACGTAAAGCGTACCAACCGTATCGCATCAATCAACGTAGGCGAAGGTATGCTTGGCCGTGTTGTTGATACCTTGGGTAACCCAATTGACGGTAAAGGCCCGATAGTAGGTGAGACTTACGAAATGCCTTTGGAGCGTAAAGCACCTGGTGTTATTTACCGCCAGCCGGTAACCGAACCATTGCAAACAGGTATCAAAGCTATCGACGCGATGATCCCTATCGGCCGTGGCCAGCGTGAGTTGGTTATTGGTGACCGCCAAACCGGTAAAACCGCTGTTTGTATCGATACCATCATCAATCAAAAAGAGTTTTATGATGCAGGCCAGCCTGTAACATGTATATATGTAGCGTGCGGCCAAAAGGCCTCTACAGTGGCAAACATTGTACGCACACTGGAAGAGAACGGTGCTATGCCATACTCGATAGTTGTTGCGGCCAATGCATCAGACTCGGCTACCATGCAGTTCTTCTCGCCGTTTGCAGGTGCTGCAATTGGCGAATACTTCCGCGATACCGGCCGCCCGGCATTGATCATCTATGATGACCTTTCAAAACAGGCTGTTGCTTACCGCGAAGTATCATTGTTACTGCGCCGCCCACCAGGCCGCGAGGCTTACCCGGGCGACGTGTTTTACCTGCACAGCCGTTTATTGGAGCGTGCCGCTAAGGTTAACAGCAATGACAACATCGCGCAGCAAATGAACGATTTGCCCGAGTCTATCAGGCACATCGTAAAAGGTGGTGGTTCGTTAACAGCGTTGCCTATCATCGAAACACAGGCAGGCGACGTATCAGCGTATATCCCAACCAACGTGATCTCGATCACCGATGGCCAGATATTCCTGGAGTCGAACTTGTTCCTTGCGGGTATCCGCCCGGCCATTAACGTAGGTATCTCGGTATCACGTGTGGGTGGTAACGCGCAGATCAAATCAATGAAGAAAGTTGCCGGTACACTTAAGCTTGACCAGGCACAATACCGCGAGCTTGAGGCGTTCTCGAAATTCGGGTCAGACCTTGATGCATCAACTAAAAGCGTAATTGATAAAGGTGCCCGTAACGTTGAGATATTAAAGCAAGGCCAGTACTCGCCGGTAACGGTTGAAAAACAGGTAGCTATTATTTACCTGGGTACTAAAAACCTGATGCGTAACGTACCGGTGAACAAGATAAAAGAGTTTGAAGTAGAATATACCAACCAGTTAGAGCAACGCCACCCCGAAGTGCTGGCCGCCCTAAAGGCAGGTAAATTTGACGACCAGTTAACCGGCGTGCTGGAAACAGTAGCTAAAGAACTGGCAGGTAAGTACTAATTTTAGATATGAGATATGAGAAGTGAGTATTGAGACAAATACTCACTTCTTATAGATAAAAATAAACGGGATCAGATTGAAGGAATGAGTTAAATCTCAAATCTCAAATCTCAAATCTCAAATCTCAAAAGATGGCTAATTTAAAAGAAGTAAGAAACAGGATAGCATCCGTAAACTCAACGCAGCAGATAACCAAAGCCATGAAAATGGTTTCGGCGGCTAAGCTGAGAAGGGCTACTGATGCCATTGTACAATTACGCCCCTATGCTAACAAGTTGAAAGACCTTTTGGCTAACTTATCGGCAAGCCTTGAGGATGGCGCCTCGCCATTTTTACAGCAGCGCGAACCGGTACGTGTACTGGTTGTAGTTGTATCATCAAATCGTGGTTTGGCTGGCGCTTTCAATACCAACGTAATAAAGGCGGCCAATAACCTGATAGCCGAAAAATACAGCAAGCAGTTAAGTGCGGGCAACGTATCCATTGTTGCTATTGGTAAAAAAAGCCAGGAATATTATCAGCGCCGTAAATACAATGTTATAGGCAACAATAACGACCTGTACCTTGACCTTAACTTTATAAACGCTTCTAAAATTACCGAAGCGATAATGCAGGGCTTTGTAGACGGCGATTACGACCGTGTTGAACTGGTTTATAACCATTTCCGTAACGCTGCCGTGCAGTACCTGATAACCGAACAGTTATTACCGGTGCCAAGGTCAGAAGCCAAGCCTAAGGAAGCCTTTAAAACCAAAGCTGAGGTGGTTGAAAGTCAGGTTGACTATATACTGGAGCCATCGCAGGAAGAAATTGTAGAACAGCTGATCCCTAAGAATATTAAGATACAGTTATACCGTGCAGTGTTGGATTCGAACGCATCTGAACATGGCGCACGTATGACCGCCATGGACAAAGCGACCGAAAACGCAGGCGACCTGTTGAAAGCCCTTAAGCTTTCGTACAACCAGGCCCGCCAGGCAGCCATCACTACCGAACTTACCGAGATCGTAAGTGGTGCGGCAGCATTAGGCGGTTGATAATTATCATCAAACTATAACAAGAAAGGCTTTCCTATTTGGAAAGCCTTTCTTGTTTTTATATTCTTTGTAGCGTCACCGCAACTTACGCACCCGCTCGTTGCGAGCTATAGCGTTACAATCTTCAACATGCAGGTCGCCGACTTTTCTATCGAAGGTAGCCACGTCGCTACGCTCCTCGCAATTACGTTTATTTATATAGCCGGATTTGCGGAATAATCTTTCCAGAGCTCATCTACCGATTTACCTGTTAATTTGTTCCATGAGGCCGCAGTGTAAGTGCGGTCGCGCATTTGACTGTCCAGCTTTTTAACCGTTCCTTTTTTAACTTTTGTTTCAACCCAAACCAAAAAGCGCGCGGTAACGCGGTAGGCGTTGTCATAATTTTGGGTCGGCTTATAATCGGGAAGTTTCCAGTTAGCCGCCGGGTTGGCTACGCCGTGCTCGTTACGCACATAATCGGCAATACCTTCGGTTAGCCAGCCGGGTCCGTCAAAGTCGCCATAATCCTGTGCAATGTGCATCACCTCGTGGGTAACCACATCAATATCGTTAGGGTGTTTGGTCATGTACGCAACGCTGAAAACAACGCGGCCGTTATCGGTAGCAGCAACACCATGGTATGCCGTATCTATAAAAAAGTTTACTGTTTTCAGGCTCTTTTTGTTGTACTCTTTAACGATTTTTGGGTAAACGGTAAAAAAAGTGGTGATGAGCTTTTGTTTAATGGCATCATCAAAGTGTTCGTCGTTACCCGAGACGATCAGGGTATAACCCTCCCTTTTTATCGTATCAATGCGCGCGGCAAAGCCTGTGCCGCATATCAGCGTTGTTAATAGTAGTACTGTTAATTTTTTCATAAGGCAAAAATAGTGTAAAAGCACAAACGCATGCCATAACACCGTAAAAAGCCTGATACAATGCTATTCTTCTGCAATCAGTTTCAAAGCCTCCAACGCTTTTGGCCAGGCCGCAGCCAAATAATCCATAATGCCCTTATCCATGTTCATCCCGGTCAGGTCAATTACCAGTAAGGTTTTATCGCCTTCAGGGGTTAAGGTGTAGTTTTCAAAAGCGCCGGCAATCTTTTTGGCGTTTTCGCTGGTAAAATCCTCTATTCCATTTACCAATTCGCCCAGCATTTTGAACGACATATGTTCATAAGGGATACAGCGGGCTATTACGGCTATCATACCCCGGTCCTCACGGTCGATAAATAATACTTTGCTGCCCTCCTGCCAGTCGGTAACAACTTTAGATCCTTCGCAAAACGGGGCTGTCCATTGCGTGTAAGTGGTTTCGCCCCAAAGGGTTTCCCAAACCTTTTTTCGCGGCGCGTTAATGCTGATGCTATATTGCTCTTTCATGATCTGTAAGTTAATGATACAAAGATGAGCGGTACCTGCTAAAAAAGGCGGGTGCAATTACGACAAGTTAAGAGGGGAATTGGGACAAGAAGTTAAATTTACTCGCCCCGCGGCACTACGTGCGCCACCCTCGCTGCCGCGCAAAGAGGGTGGGAAGGCAAAAGCCGTCTTTACGAAGTAGAGAGGGTGGTCGGGCGAAGCGATGACCAGGTGAGTAAAATAAACGCTTTATTAAAAATAAACTTGCATTTATATAAGCGCTTATATAAATTGCATTATGAATTTGTATCAAAGTTTAGGATACCTGGTTTTGGGCAGTCGCTTGAGGCGAATGAGCGAAACCTTTCTTGGCGAAATAAACCGCATTTACCAGAATGAAAGCATTGAGTTTGATGCCAGCTGGTTCCCGGTGTTTTACCTGCTCTCTAAAAACGATTCGCTTTCAATAAAAGAACTAAGCGAACAAACGGAAGTATCGCACCCTGCAGCCAGCCAGTTGATAACCAACTTAAAAAACCGCAAACTGGTAGAAACTACGGTTTGCGCCGATGATGGCCGCAGGCAACTGGTGCAGTTTACAGATAATGGGCGCAGCCTGCTGAAACAAATATTACCTGTTTGGGATGCAATTAGCAACAGCATGAGCGAACTTGCCGAAAGCGACCCGGCTATACAAAAAATGTTGCCTGCTATATCGGCATTAGAAAACAGCTTCCGTAATTATAACCTCGCCGGTAAGGTTGGCGAAAAACTAAACCCGATACTTGATGAAAAAATTTAATTACGGTATTGATCACCTCAAGATAGGCACTTGCCTGGATATCGCGGCAGGCACGGTAAAAGGTATAATAAATACGGCCGCTGCCGGGCATATCAATACTTCGTGGAAAGAAGTAGAGAAGATAGTGCACGCCCACCTTCCGGTATACGGCATCAATACCGGCTTTGGTCCGCTTTGCGATACCAGGATATCTGAACAAGATACCAGCCTGCTGCAAAGTAATATCCTTAAGAGCCACAGCGTAGGTGTAGGAAAACCCATCCCGCAGGAAATTGCCAAGCTGATGCTGATCACTAAGGTACATGCATTGGCGCAGGGATATTCGGGCATTGCCCCACAAACTTTGGAAAGAATAATATGGCATATTGATAATGACGTGATCCCGGTTGTGCCAGAGAAAGGCTCGGTCGGCGCATCCGGCGACCTGGCGCCGCTATCGCACCTGTTTTTGCCGCTGATTGGTTTGGGGTATGTGAATGCAGGCAATCAAAAACTCCCAGCAGGAGATGTTCTGAAACAGTATAACTTACAGCCGTTAACATTAGGCCCTAAAGAAGGGCTCGCCCTTATCAACGGTACCCAATTCATTTTGGCCTTTGCTATTAAAGCCGTAGAACGCTTAAACAATATACTCAATAACGCCGACCTGATCGGTGCTATGTCGCTTGAAGGCCTTATGGGCTCAGCAAAGCCGTTTGACGCGAGGCTCCATACCATTCGCCCGTATAAGGGCACAAAGCTTGTGGCAAAGCGTTTAGCCGCCCTGTTGCAAGGCTCGGCAATTGGCGGTTCACACGTAGATTGCGATAGGGTGCAGGACCCATATTCGTTGCGCTGTATGCCGCAGGTGCATGGCGCATCGCGCAACGCCTGGCTGCATTTAAAAGAGCTTACCGAAATTGAACTAAACTCCGTTACAGATAACCCTGTTATTTTTAATGCTGATGATACCATCAGCGGAGGCAATTTTCACGGGCAGCCCCTGGCTTTGCCTTTAGATTATGCTACCGTTGCAGCTGCCGAACTGGGTAACATTGCCGACCGCCGCTGCTACCTGATGAGCGAAGGGCGCTATGGCTTGCCAAAATTACTGACCGAACACGCGGGATTAAATTCCGGCCTGATGATACCGCAGTACACCACCGCGGCATTGGTTACCGAAAATAAAACCCTTTGTTTCCCGGCAAGCGCCGATAGTGTGCCTACCTCGCTGGGCCAGGAAGACCATGTTTCCATGGGCTCTGTCAGCGGGCGCAAACTGCACATGGTACTTGATAATATCGAGTATATACAGGCTATAGAGTTACTGTATGCTTCGCAGGCTTTGGAGTTTCGCAGGCCTTTGCAAAGTACACCTGTGATAGAGACCCTGCACCAACTGGTTAGGCAGCATGTGCCTTTTATAAAAGAGGACAGAATATTTGCAGATGATATAAACGCCCTGCATCAATTAATTACAAGCGGTCAATTACAGTCGGTAGCCACTGAGGCCGCTCAAAAACATAAAATCAACATCACTGAAGATGACGAATTCGGAATTTATTAATACCTACGCCAAACACCCGGTGTATTATGCGCCGATTGGCGACCAACTGCACGCCAAAAGCTGGCAGACCGAAGCACCCCTGCGTATGCTGCTGAATAACCTTAACGGGCAGGTTGCCGAAAACCCCGACGAATTGGTAGTGTATGGCGGCATTGGCCAGGCTGCCCGCAACCCCGAATCGCTCAGGAAGATAATCGAGCTTTTACTGGAACTGGATGATGATCATTCCTTATTAGTACAGTCCGGTAAGCCGGTTGGAATTATTCGCAGCCATCCTCAGGCGCCAAGGGTTTTAATAGCCAACAGCAACCTGGTGCCGGCATGGGCCACCTGGGAGCATTTTAATAAACTACGTGCCGACGGCCTGATGATGTACGGACAGATGACCGCCGGCAGTTGGATCTACATCGGCACACAAGGCATTTTACAAGGCACTTACGAAACTTTTGTGGAAGCCGGTCGTCAGCATTTTAATGGTAACTTAACTGGAAAACTGATCGTCAGTGCCGGTATTGGCGGTATGGGCGGCGCGCAGCCCTTAGCCGCAACAATGGCAGGCGCCGTGTTTTTAGGGGCTGATGTAGATGAAACGCGTATTCAGAAACGTATCGATAGTAAGTATATCGACCGGCTGACACACTCGTATGACGAAGCGATAAGTTGGGTGCAGGATGCCATAGCTAAGGGCAAAACACTTTCGGTTGGTTTGGTTAGCGATGCCGGCGATATGCTGCAAAGATTGATTGCCGATGGCATTGTGCCCGATATGGTGACCGACCAAACCTCGGCACACGACCCATTGAATGGTTATGTGCCTAACGGATTAACGCTTGATGAGGCCCTCGATCTGCGTAAGGCCGACCCTGAACAATACAAACGCCTGTCGCTTAAAAGTATGGCACGGCATGTTGGTTTAATGCTGGAATTACAGAGACGTGGTTCGGTAACTTTTGACTACGGCAACAACCTGCGCGAATTTGCCAAACAGGGCGGCGAGCAAAACGCCTACGATTTTCCGGGCTTTACCCCGGCATTTATCCGCCCGTTGTTTTGTGAAGGCAAAGGGCCGTTCAGGTGGGTAGCACTATCCGGTGATCCCGAAGATATTTACACTACCGACAAGGCTTTGATGGAAGCCTTCCCCGAAAATAAGCCCTTAATAAACTGGCTGGAAAAAGCGCAGAAACAGATAGCCTTCCAGGGCCTGCCAGCACGCATTTGTTGGCTGGGTATGGGCGAACGCGAAAAAGCGGGCCTGATATTCAACGAATTGGTGGCAAGCGGTAAGGTAAAAGCGCCGATCGTAATAGGTCGCGACCATCTGGATTGCGGCTCGGTAGCATCGCCAAATCGAGAGACCGAATCCATGAAGGATGGCTCGGACGCCATATCTGACTGGCCGCTATTAAACCTGATGGCCAACACGTCAGGTGGCGCCACATGGGTATCGTTCCACCACGGTGGTGGGGTAGGTATGGGCTACTCGCAGCATGCGGGCATGGTAGTAGTTGCCGATGGCACCGAACGTGCTGCAACGTGCCTTAAACGTGTACTGTATAACGACCCTGCGATGGGTATCTTCCGCCATGCCGATGCCGGGTATGATAAGGCGCAGGACTGGGCAGACAGGTTTGGTTTGAAGGTGTGGTAGGTGTTAGTGATTAGAGGTTAGTGATTAGAGATTAGTTGGAAAGCAGCCAATTAATAAAGCCGTCATATAAGCAGAACCGTCATTGCGAGCGTAGCGTGGCAATCTTCGATAGAAAAGTCGGCTATAAGCGTGTCGAAGATTGCCGCGTCGCTATCGCTCCTCGCAATGACGTTTGGAATATATTATAATATCAATGAAAAAACTAATAGGTCCGTTTACCCAGATACTCTCCTTAACAGGGCTGCCCTTAAAGGGCGCTTTGCAGGATGAGCAATTGCACATCATCCCCAACGGAGGTGTGCTGGTGGAGCGTGGACTGATATTAGCCATTGGCAACTTTAATGAATTGCGGAAAGCCACCCCATCCGCGCATATAGAAGAAATTACGGGGCAGCAAGTTTTGCTGCCGGGGTTTATAGATTGCCATACACATATCTGTTTCGCCGGTAACCGTGCTAATGACTACGCCATGCGCATCGCGGGTAAAACCTACCTGGAGATTGCCAAAGCAGGCGGCGGCATCTGGGACACAGTTACCCAAACCCGGGCGGCGGATGAAGTTTCGTTGGTAGCATCGCTGTTGCAAAGGGCTAACCGCCATTTGGCTGAGGGGGTAACCACCATTGAGGTAAAAAGCGGATACGGATTAAGTTTGGATGAAGAACTAAAACAGCTGCGTGCTATTAAAGCGGCATCAGCACAAGCAGAGGTCAAACTAATACCTGCCTGCCTTGCCGCGCACATGGTGCCGAAAGATTTTATAGGATCGCAAGCGGAGTATTTGCAGCACTTAGTGAATCACCTGTTGCCCATCATCAAGCAGGAAAACCTATCCAATCGCGTAGATATATTTATTGAACAAAGCGCCATTAATACAGAAAATGCTTTGATATATTTAAACAAAGCTAAACAAATGGGTTTTGATATTACCGTACATGCCGACCAGTTCACCACGGGCGGCAGTGCTGTTGCCGTACAGACAGGCGCGCTTTCTGCCGACCACCTGGAAGCCAGCGGTGATCATGAAATTGAACTATTAGCTGACTCGGATATAGTTGCTGTTACGTTGCCCGGGGCGTCAATGGGGTTGGGTATGCCATACGCCCCCGCACGTAAATTACTAAACGCTGGTGCCTGCCTGGCTATTGCCAGCGACTGGAACCCGGGCTCGGCGCCAATGGGCGATCTGCTGATGCAGGCCGCGGTAATGAGCGCCGCCGAAAAGCTATCTGCTGCCGAAGTTTTTGCGGGGTTAACCTTCCGCGCGGCATCAGCATTAAAAATTGAAGGTGGTATATTAGCGCCGGGCTTGCCTGCCGATATGCAGGCCTACCCATGTGCCGACTACCGCGAAATATTATATTACCAGGGAAAATTGAAGCCGAGCCAGGTTTGGGTTGGCGGCGAGATATAAAGTGTAGGCATGTGCGATTCCCTCCCAACGGGAGGGTGCAGGGAGGGGTTCTAAAAGCGATAAAGAGCACACAGCCCCCTCCCTGCCGCAACACAGACCAACACGCCCTTCCCCAGGGAGGGAATTAAAAGACCAATGAACCATTGAACTAATAAACCAATGAACCAATTAATTGAATGCGTACCAAATTTTAGCGAAGGTGTAAACCTGGCCATCATTAAACAAATAACCGACGAGGTAGAATCTGTTGAAGGCGTACGCCTGCTGAATGTTGACCCGGGAAAGGCAACCAATCGTACGGTGGTAACTTTTGTGGGCGAGCCGCAACAGGTGGTACAGGCAGCCTTTCTGGCCATAAAAAAGGCCGGCGAACTCATAGATATGAGCAGGCACAAGGGAGAGCATCCGCGCATGGGCGCTACCGATGTTTGTCCGCTGATACCGATCGCCAATATCACGATGGAAGAAACCGCCGAATACGCAAAGCAACTGGCCAAGCGTGTGGGCGAGGAGTTAGCTATACCGGTGTACTTGTACCAGCATGCGCAGGCAGATAAAACCCGCGATAACCTGTCGGTGATCAGGGCAGGTGAATACGAAGGCTTTTTCAAAAAGATAAAAGAACCAAAATGGAAGCCCGACTATGGTCCGGCAGAGATGGACACTAAGCAGGGTGCTACCGTTATCGGCGCACGCGATTTTCTGATTGCTTATAACATCAACCTAAACACTACGTCAACCCGCAGGGCAAATGCCATTGCTTTTGATGTGCGCGAGGCTGGCCGTGTAATGCGCGAGGGCGACCCGGTTACAGGCAAAATTATCACTGATAAGAACGGCAAACCGAGATCAATACCCGGTACTTTAAAAAGTGTAAAGGCCATTGGTTGGTATATCGAGGAATACGGCGTTGCCCAGATATCGATGAACCTGACGAATATTGAGGTTACACCGATACATGTGGCCTTTGATGAGGTTTGCAGGAAAGCGGCTGATCGTGGTATCCGGGTAACGGGCAGCGAATTGGTTGGCCTGATACCGCTTAAAGCCATGCTGGATGCAGGGAAATATTTCTTGCGGAAACAACAACGTTCGGTCGGGGTAAGCGAAAAAGAACTGATCAAAATTGCTGTCAAATCAATGGGCCTAGATGAACTTGGTCCCTTTAATCCGGACGAGCGGATCATTGAATATCTGCTGAAAGATACGGCGGCAAGCAGGTTGGTAAACATGTCGCTTACCGCCTTTGCTGACGAAACCGCCAGCGAGAGCCCGGCCCCTGGTGGCGGCTCAATATCGGCCTATATCGGCGCGTTGGGCGCATCCCTGGCTACTATGGTGGCCAACCTGTCATCGCATAAAAAAGGATGGGACAGCCGCTGGGAAGAGTTTGGCAGTTGGGCGGAGCAGGGGCAGAAATTTAAAGATGAATTGCTGAGCCTGGTTGATAAAGACACCGCGGCTTTCAACAAAATTATGGAGGCCTTTAGCCTGCCGAAAGGAAACGAAGAGGAAAAGGCAGTCCGCGACCAGGCTATACAAGACGCTACCAGATACGCTATCGAAATCCCATTTAAGGTTATGCAAACCAGTTTTGAAAGCTTAACGCTGATAAAGGCGATGGTAGAAACAGGCAACCCGAATTCGGTAACAGATGCGGGTGTGGCGGCGCTCTGTGTGCGGTCGGCAGTGATGGGTGCTTTTATGAATGTAAAGATCAACGCTTCGGGTTATAAGGACGGGACTTTCGTAGAGGATATACTAACACGCGGCGAAGATATAGAACAAAAAACCATCGCCGCCGAGGCAGAGATTATTGCACTGGTAAATAGCAAAATAAAACTGTAGAGAAGCGATACTTTGCGAATAAGTAGGGGTAAAACAGAGGCATAAAGTATGGTGTTTTCTGCAAAAAATATATCAACGCGCATAGCCGGCACAGGGCAATCTCTTTAGAAGTGTTTACGCCAGGCAAAACCTCATGCTTTAAGCGTTCTTGTGGCATAATTATTGGTTAATTTTTTTAACACAAATTAACATTCAATATCATGAAATACATATCAAAATTTCTTTCAGTGATAGCAATGGGTGCTGCCCTGGCATCCTGCAGCGGCAATGGCAGCAAAGGAACCGCAGATACCGATAGTGCAGCCATGTATAACAGCAGCAGCACCGATGCCGCCATCGATAGTAACGAAAAGGCGCTTAAAGCTCAAGACTCGACAGAGGTGCTTGATGATACCAAATTCGCGGTAATGGCAGCCAACGGCGGCATGATGGAAGTGCAGTTAGGGAAACTGGCGTTAAGCAAGGGCTCATCACCAAAAGTGCTTGAGTTTGCTAAAATGATGGTTGACGACCATTCGAAGGCTAACAAAGAACTGATGGGTATTGCCGGTACCAAAACCATTACCCTGCCGGCCATTTTGGATAACAAAACCCAGAAGGATTATGACGATATGGCCAAGCTTAACAAAGCGGAGTTTGATAAAGCTTATACAGATTATATGGTGAAAGACCATAAAGAAGACATTGAGGAATTTCAAAAAGAAGCCGACAAAGGCAAGGATGCCGAGTTAAAGGCCTTTGCTGCAAAAACTGTCCCCGTTTTGAAACACCATTTAGAAATGGCACAACAAGCTAACGATGCGGTAAAGAAATAAGCGTTACCACATAACACATAAAAAGAAAGGGCTGCAATTGCGGCCCTTTCTTTTTATCCACCCGTCATTGCGGGCGATAGCGTGGAATCTTCGACAAAAGTAGGGGATTCATGTCGAAGATCGCCACATCGCCACGCTTCTCTAAACGAGGCTGATTATTCTATTTTTAAAAGTGATACCTGACAAAAGCCTCCATAGCGGCATATTCTGCCATGCCGAGCCTGTCATAGTTTTGGGCGGTTTCGCGGTTCCGGTCCTCGGCCCGTACCCAAAACTCGCGTGCATCATCGCCGGGGAAAACCGGCCTGTCCTTTTGCGACTGATGTTT
>NZ_JACHCV010000007.1:0-84427 GCF_014200785.1 Mucilaginibacter sp. AK015 | reverse complement strand
ATAGGGGTAACCCCCGTTGCCAGGCCAAGCACGGCCTGCTGCCCTGCAGCCTCTTTTTTACGGATAAGACCGGCAATGCGTTTTGCAACAGCTACAGATGCCGCGTTCTGGTCAGCGTACACCGTTACCGGAAGTTTCTCGTAACGGGTCTCTTCTAATAAATTTAATCTTGCCATAATGGGGTTTGGTTGCGGGTGGTACAAATGCTTCAAAACAAATATATCAGATATTTATATACAGGGCGTTTTAATTTATCTTTTGCACGGCAAGTCAAAACAGGTAATTTAGCGCATGCCTGCATTAAACCACAACCTTGAAAAACTATTTAAGATCGCCCAAAAACAGGAGAGGTTGGGCATTGGCCTAATGTCGGGAACCTCGCTTGACGGGCTGGATATTGCCTTATGCCGATTCAGCGGCAGCGGCACTAACACCACATTTAAGCTTTTGCAGTTTATCACCATCCCGTACGACGACCATTTCAAGAGGGAAGTGCAGCAGGTATTTGCCCAAGGGCAGGCAGACCTGGAAAAGGTTACATTATTAAATGCCTATATCGGCAGCTTCCACGCCGGACTGATATTGCAGGCTTTGGCAAAGTGGGATATTAAACCAACCGAAATAGACTTTATCGCCAGCCACGGACAAACCATTTACCATGCGCCAAAACATCAGCATAAACAACCCGGCTACGGTAACGCTACGCTGCAAATTGGCGACGGCGACCATATAGCTGTAAAAACGGGGATACTTACCATAAGCGACTTTCGCCAAAAGCACATTGCAGCAGGTGGCGAGGGCGCGCCTTTGGCCCTGTACGGCGATGTTTTACTGGGCAGTAAAACGGGCGAGGAAAGGATACTGCTAAATATTGGCGGGATAGCCAACCTTACCTACCTACCCGCCGACGGCGACACTGCAAAAGTTGTATGTACCGATATTGGCCCGGGCAATACCCTGGTAGACGCGGCATGCCGCAGGTATTTTGATAAGCCGTATGATGAGGATTCGTCAATAGCCAACGCAGGAACAGTGGATGAAACTTTACTGGAGAGCCTGCTGCACCATCCTTTTTTTAACGAAACGCTGCCCAAAACCACAGGGCCCGAGCTGTTTAATTTAGAGTATGTTGCCGATGCACAGCAAGCATCCCGCTCGTTAAATATCAATAAAACCGACCTTATCACCACGTTGAGCGCGTTTACAGGCCGCACTATCGGCAACTTTATTTCAGCACATTTTAACCTGTCCGGTCTTAGGATATTTTTAAGCGGCGGGGGCGCCAGTAACCCATACGTGGTTGACTATCTTAAAAAAGCCCTGCCCTTTGCAGCCATTGCCAACACTGCCGAATTAGCTATTGACCCCGATGCCAAAGAAGCTATATTATTTGCTTTGCTGGGAAATGAGGCGCTTTGCGGTGAGCCGATGGTTATAGGGGATAACCCTGCCGTGCTAATGGGGAAGTTTAGCTTTGCGGGGTAAAAGCCTCACCTAATCCTCTCCAAAGGAGAGGACTTTAAAAAAAGTTTTTCTACCTCTCCTTTGGAGAGGGCTGGGTGAGGCTTTTTATCCTTATATTCGACTCAAATTATAATCACATGAACGCTTATAAATTCTTCCTCGAGTTCCACTCGGGCTTCCGGTATGTTGTATTTGTAATGGTTGTTATTGCCATTTTTAGTGCCTTTGCCGGGTGGTTTGGCAAAAAAACTTACAGCGATGGTAACCGCAAATTCAACCTGTTTACGATGATATCGGTACATACCCAAATTCTACTGGGCCTTGTGCTTTATTTTTTAAGTCCGTTTGTAAAGTTTGCAGGCGGCGTTATGAAAGACCCCGCTTCGCGCTACTGGACGGTTGAGCATATCAGCATGATGATTATTGCCATGATATTGGTTACCATCGGCCACAGCAAATCTAAAAAGGCGATACTACCCGGGGATAAGCACAAGGCAATAGCTGTTTTCTATACTGCTGCATTTGTTATTATAGTAGTTGCCATTGCTTTAATGACCAAAGATGTGCCCGGACGCACCTTTTTTGGAATGTCCTACTAAAAAAGTCGACAAAAAATTTGTTAATTCAATTTTTTGTATAAATTTGTCGCCACGATATGAAAAATACTAACCTTAATACCAATTGGTGGCACTATGTGAAAACATGGCAGCCGGATAGTTTTTGATATGCAGTACTAATCAAATGTAAACCTAATTTGAAACCCGGCGAACGCTCAATTCGCCGGGTTTTTTGTTTAAATGCTTCCTGATAACAACTAATGAAAACATATAAAATAACAACTACACAAAAAAAATTGCTTGCCGATACCACTACGCCTGTAAGCATTTATCTGCGCTTACGGGATGTGTTCCCCAATTCGCTGCTGCTGGAAAGCTCGGATTACCACAGCCGCGAAAACAGCCTGAGCTTTGTTTGCTGCGCGCCGATCAGCGGAATGGTGCTTGACAACAAAATGCTAAAAAAACGGTTCCCTGATGGTACCGAAGAGATAAGCAAGCCGGGTGAATTTGATATTACCGACGAGATAAACAATTTTACGAGTCGTTTTGAGGTAGAAGCAAATACATCAAAAATATTATCAAACGGGCTGTTCGGCTATTTTACGCACGAGGCGGTTGAGCATTTCGAGACCATCCGGTTAAAGGAAAGTCACGATACCGCCCGTAAGATCCCGGTGATGCAATATCACATATACAGCTACATTATCGCCATAGATCATTTTAAGAACGAGCTGTATATTTTTCATAACCAGGTAGAGGGGCTTCCCCAAACCAACGGACTGGAAAAGATAGAAGACCTTATCAAAAACAAGAATTTCCCGGAGTACAGCTTTAAAAGCAACGAGGCAGAACGATCAAACCTGACCAACGAAGAGTTTATTGCCATTGTCGAGAAGATGAAGCAGCATATTTACCGTGGCGATGTGTTCCAGATTGTTCCGTCAAGGGCGTTCTCGCGTAAGTTTTTGGGCGACGAGTTTAACGTTTACCGGGCGCTGCGTTCTATTAACCCATCGCCATACCTGTTTTATTTTGATTACGGCGATTTTCGCATCTTTGGCTCATCGCCCGAGGCGCAGATCACCATTAAAAATAATGTGGCAAGCATATTCCCGATAGCCGGCACCTTTAAACGCAGTGGCGATGATGAGAAGGACGCCGAAATTGCCCGCCAGCTGGAAAATGACCCTAAAGAGTCGGCCGAGCATGTGATGCTGGTTGACCTGGCCCGCAACGACCTGAGCCGTCATTGCGAAAACGTAAGCGTAAAAGCATTTAAGGAAGTGCAGTACTATTCGCACCTTATCCACCTGGTATCGCATGTAAGCGGTACTTTAAAGCCCGGTACTACGTCATTTAAAATTGTTGCAGATACTTTTCCGGCAGGTACGTTAAGCGGCGCGCCAAAATACCGCGCCATGGAGATCATTGACGAGAACGAAAAAACCAAACGCAGCTTTTACAGCGGCGCAATCGGATTCTTCGGCTTTAACGGTGATTTTAATCACGCCATCATGATCCGTTCGTTCCTGAGTAAAAACAACACACTGCACTACCAGGCGGGAGCGGGCATAGTAGCAGGCTCGGTTGCCGAAAGCGAGTTGAAAGAGGTAGACAATAAGATTGCCGCGCTAAGAAAAGCGATAGAACTGGCGGAGGAATTGTAGGTAAAGATCAGCAACTGGTGATCAGAGATTAGTTTATAAATCAGGGCAATGTTAATCCCTGAAATCAAGGTTCAAGTAAAAATGAAGATATTAATAATAGACAATTACGATTCTTTCACCTATAACCTGGTGCATTTGGTAAACGAGTTAGGTTTGCAATGCGAAGTTTGGAGGAACGATCAGTTTAAGATAGAGGACGTGGACAGGTTTAGCCATATTATCTTGTCGCCGGGGCCGGGCATCCCATCAGAAGCAGGTTTGCTTTTGCAGGTGATAGAAAAATACGCGCCTACCAAAAGCATATTTGGCGTTTGTTTGGGGCAGCAGGCCATTGCCGAAGTATTTGGCGGAAAGCTTTATAACCTGCCGCAGCCTATGCACGGCATTGCCACACCCATAAAGATAACAAATACCAACGAGCCGCTTTTTGCAGATCTGCCTAATGAATTTAAAGTAGGTCGTTACCACTCCTGGGTGGTAGAGAAAGACCTGCCCGAAGTTTTAGAAATTACCGCCATTGATGAAGAAGATGGCTCGGTAATGGCTTTAAGGCATAAGCAGTATAACGTACGCGGCGTACAGTTTCACCCCGAATCGGTACTAACCGATTACGGTAAAGAAATGATGCATAACTGGTTAAAGGCGTAGGCTGTTTTACTCACCTGTCATTTCGAACGAACCGGGCAAGGGTTGTTTGCGGGCGTGAGGAGAAATCTTATACGCCATTTGCAAGTCGCTCTTATAAGATTTCTACTCGTACCGCGTTCGAAATGACATAGGTTTGTTATAGATTTGAAAACAATGACGATACTCGATAAAATAGTTGCTCATAAAAAAAAGGAAGTGGAGCGGGATAAGGTGCGCACCACCTATACCAAACTGGAAGAATCTGAATATTTTCACCGGGAAACCTACTCTTTTAAAGATTTTTTGCTGGCGCCTGACCGTACCGGTATCATTGCTGAATTTAAGCGGAAATCGCCCTCAAAAGGTGTAATTAATGACGACGCGTTGGTAAAGGATGTAACGAAGGATTATGCAGAGGCCGGTGCTTCGGCATGTTCTGTTCTTACAGATTACGGCTTTTTTATGGGCCGCAAAATGGATGTTACCCGCGCACGCAGGGCAACCAGTATCCCTATACTGCGGAAAGATTTTATGATAGATGAGTACCAGGTTATCGAAGCAAAGTCTTTGGGTGCGGACATTATTTTGCTTATCGCCGCCATACTTACCCCAGCCGAGATCAAGAACCTGGCGTCGCTTGCTAAAAGCCTCGGCCTGAATGTACTTTTAGAGGTGCACAACCTGCAAGAACTGGAACGCAGCATAGATACCAACCTTGACGCCATTGGCGTAAATAACCGCAACCTGGCAGATTTTACCGTATCGGTAGAAAACTCGTATAAACTGGTTGATCATATTCCCGGCGATTTCATGAAGATCTCTGAAAGCGCCATCAGCGATACTGAAACCATTAAGCAGTTAAGGGCAGTTGGTTTTAACGGATTTTTGATCGGAGAAAATTTTATGAAACAGCAAAACCCGGGTGCCGCCATGCGCGAGTTTGTTACCGGTTTGTAATTGACGGTACTTTCCATATCTTTGCAGCATCATGATATAATATCCTCTCCCCAGCAGCTTTCAGTTTGCTTAACCTTGTTCAGCATCAGAAAGATTTGTCGTTACGTCGCGATTAAGCACGTAGCGATATCACTGTAACCGCTTCCTGATCTTTTTACGAAGCGATATTATCAACTATAAATAATCCGTGTGATGTGAACATAACTGCCCTATAGCGAGTTATATTGAGGTGACTTTATGTTTACCTTTATGGTTTAAATGTTAATCATTTTTGAATGAAACAAAAATTTTATGATACTGCTGTGAAGCAGGAAAAAGTGGTTTTGGTTGGTGTTATTACCCCCAACGAAACCGAAGCCCAGGAAAAAGAATACTTAGAGGAACTGGAGTTTTTAGTGGCTACCGCCGGTGGCCTCACTGTAAAAAGCTTTACCCAAAAACTACAACGCCCCGAGCGGGCAACTTTTGTAGGTACCGGTAAGCTGGAAGAGATAAAGGAGTTTGTGATTGCCGAAGAGATAGACATTGTTGTTTTTGATGATGAGCTTACCCCTTCGCAGCTTCGTAATATCGAGCGCGAACTGAATGTAAAGATACTGGACCGCAGCAACCTGATACTGGACATTTTTGCCGGTCGCGCGCAAACAGCGCAGGCTAAAACCCAGGTAGAGCTGGCACAGCTACAATATCTGCTGCCGCGCCTAACCCGCCTCTGGACTCACCTTGAGCGCCAGAAGGGTGGTATTGGTATGCGTGGGCCGGGTGAGTCGCAGATTGAGACTGACAGGCGTTTGATCCTGAACAAGATCTCGTTACTGAAAGAACGCCTTAAACTGATAGACCGCCAGAACGAGACCCAGCGCAAAAACCGGCAGCAACTTATCCGTGTGGCGCTGGTAGGGTATACCAACGTAGGAAAATCAACTATCATGAACATGCTGTCGAAATCAGACGTGTTTGCCGAGAACAAGCTTTTTGCCACGCTGGATACCACCGTGCGTAAAGTGGTTGTTGAGAACGTGCCTTTTTTACTGTCGGATACGGTAGGGTTCATCCGCAAACTACCTCACCACCTGGTAGAGTGCTTTAAATCTACGCTTGACGAGGTACGCGAGGCAGATATCCTGGTGCATGTAGTGGATATCTCGCATCCTAACTTTGAGGACCAGATACGCACGGTTAACGAAACACTTAAGGACCTTGGTGCTATTGATAAACAAATGATAACCGTGTTTAACAAAATAGATGCGTTTATTCCCGAGCAGCACCATGTTGATGTTACCGAAGGCCCTTTAACGCTTGATGATTTCAAGCACAGCTGGATGGCAAAGAATAACAGCCCGGCCATATTTATATCGGCTACTCAAAAAGAGAACGTTGAAGAGTTTAGGAATTTGCTGTATGAATACGTGAAGAAAGTTCATACGGAAAGATACCCGTACGATAATCTGCTTTATTAGAACTCTCCTTCTTAGAGGGACCCATATTTGTCATGCTGAACTTTAGTGAAGCATCTATTCGCCGCGATGCAGTAATCGATATGCATGGTTTGCGGATAGATCCTTCGCTATCGCTCAGGATGACAATTTTGTTTTTACGTTTTCTCTTCCCACACCATACACAGATGCAAAATGGTTTCAACGGCCTTTTGCATATCCTGCACCGATACCCACTCTTGCTTGCTGTGAAAAGCGTGCTCGCCGGCAAAAATATTTGGTGTTGGCAAACCCATGAACGATAAGCGCGAGCCGTCCGTTCCGCCGCGGATGCTGCAAAGTTTTGGCCGCAGCCCTGCGCGACGCATCGCTTCCATCCCGTAGTCGACAATTTGAGGATGCTGCGCCAACACGTTCTTCATATTGCGGTACTGCTCATGGGTTTCCAGGGTATAGGTAGAATTTGGGAAGCGGTTCAAAACCTCATCTGCTACCCGGCGGATAACATTGGCATGCTCCTTCAGCTTGTCCTCCTCAAAATCCCGTATAATGAATTCAACGATTGCCGTTTCAACATGCCCGCTAACCTCTACCGGGTGCACAAACCCCTGCATATCCGAAGTGTGCTCGGGCGCCAAACTATCAGGCAGCGCGGCAATAATTTGTCCGGCTATCTTTATAGCGCTTTCCATTTTACCTTTTGCAAAGCCCGGGTGCGTGCTTACACCCTGTATGGTTAGTTTTGCACCGTCGGCGCTAAAGGTTTCGTTCTCCATATTGCCTGCGCTTTCGCCATCCATGGTGTAGCAGGCAAAGGCGCCGATTTTTGCAATATCGGCTTTATCCACACCGCGGCCGATCTCTTCGTCGGGCGTAAATAATATTTTTATAGCGCCGTGCTTTATTTCCGGATGCTGCATCAACTGATAGCAGGCATCCATAATTTCGGCTACGCCCGCTTTGTTATCGGCCCCCAGTACCGTATTGCCAGATGCTGTTATAATATCGTTCCCTACCTGGTTCCTCAGGTCGGGGTGGTTGGTCAGTTTCAAAACCTGCGTGTTATCATCAGGCAATACAATATCAGCGCCGGTATAGTTTTTATGAATGATTGGCTTTACATCTTTACCGCTGCAATCGGGTGCCGTATCCATGTGCGAACAAAAACAGATCACCGGCACGCCTACCTTATCGGTGTTTGCCGGGATGGTTGCATACACGTAGCCATACTCATCTAAGTGGGCATCGGCAATCCCTATTTCTAAGAGTTCATTCACCAGTAAACGGCCCAGGTCTTTTTGCTTTTCGGTAGAGGGAGTGGTTGACGATGCAGGGTCTGATTGTGTATCAATAACCACATATCGTAAAAATCTATCGGTAACTGTAAAACTTAGCGATGCATTAAAATCCATATAAAACCTATATTAGTAGAAATTTTTTGCCACAGGCCATTGCTCCCTGCGGCTAAATTGTAAATATCAAATATTAAATTCATTGAAAAAGTATCTTTTATTAATTGTATTGGCATTTGCTTTTTATAAGGGTAAAGCGCAGGGCAGTTTAAACTATGCATCGTACGGTATTGGTTTAAGTGTAAGCCGTAATAAACCGTACGCTGATCTAAAAAAAGAATTTAATAATCAATCATACGCGGTAACGTTTAATTACTATTACACCCCGTATGTGCCCATAGGATTGGAGTTTCAGTTTGGAAAGCTATCGGGTGGCAGCAATACCGACTTTAAGATCGATGCCTCCGGGCGCATGTATGAGAATAATTATAAAGCCTTGCTTTTGCATATGGATGTGCAGGCAGGCGAAATAATGGATTACCAGGGCAATGCTGCCTTAAATGTATTAAAGAACCTATATTTTGGTATAGGGGTAGGTGGGATATATAATGATGTTAAGGCACAACGTACAGATCCGATAAACCCGGGATACATTTTCCCGGGCAAGGATAAAGGTGTTAACCTGATAGTGCCTTTACGATTTGGTTATGAATTTAAATTTTATAACGCATACGACGAACCAAACATACGCCTGGATATTGGCTATCAGCATAACATTACTTTTGGCGAGGGCCTGGATGGTTATGCCGATGCATCTACCAAATTTAAAAATAACGCGCTTGATCAGTATACGCAGCTAACCATTGGCATAAAAGTTAATTTTGGGGGCGAAACCTCTTACGATAAAGAAATTAGGGGTTACTAATATGAATATAGAAGAACTGCGCGACTATTGCCTGGCAAAACCGGGTGTCACGGAAAGTTTTCCGTTTGGCGAAGATACGCTGGTGTTTAAGGTTGGCGATAAGATTTTTCTACTTACCGGTTTAGATAGCCCCAGCTTTAACGCGAAATGCGACCCCGAAAAAGCGGTAGAGCTACGCGAGCAGTTCAGCGAAGTGGTGCCCGGCTACCACATGAATAAAAAGCACTGGAACACCGTACACACCGATGGTTCGCTAACAAATAAGCAGTTGCGCGAAATGGTTGACCATTCATACGACCTGGTGTTTGCGAGTTTGCCAAAGAAAGTACAAGCCGATATCAACAGTGATTTATAAAATGAAAAAAAAACTTTTGCTGCTGCTTTGCCTTATATGCTGCATGCAGGCGTATGCCCAGCTTACCCCTTTTGAGCAAAGCAGGGATAAAAACTATACCGCCACTTATGCCGAAGTAGTGGCCTACTACAAAGCCCTCAGCAAAACTGAGCCGCAAATGCGCCTGTTCAATTACGGTTCGACAGATATTGGCAAGCCGCTAACTTTAGTGGTGCTATCTAAAGATAAGGTGTTTGATCCCGCGCTTATCAAAAAGCAAAACAAACGCATATTACTTATAAACAATGGCATACACCCCGGCGAGCCCGAAGGCATTGATGCCAGCATGATGCTGGTGCGCGATCTGCTTAAGAAACGGGAATTGCCTAAAGATGTGGTGCTGTGCTTTATCGCCTTGTATAATATCGATGGCAGTTTAAACCGCGGCGTATCGCGCCCTAATCAAAACGGCCCCCGGGCTTATGGCTTTAGGGGCAATTACCGTAACCTTGACCTAAACCGCGATTTTATAAAGGCCGACAGTAAAAACGCGCGGGCCTTTGCGCAGATATTAAACACCTGGCAGCCCGAAGTTTTGCTGGATAACCATACCAGCGATGGCGCGGATTACCAGTACATCATGACGCTGATAGAAACGCAAAAGGATAAGCAGAACCCCAGGTTAGCGGCTTACACAGATAACACCCTAACGCCTGATCTTTATAAAGGGATGAAAAAAAGCGGTTACGAAATGATCCCTTATGGGGCGGGCGAACAAGGGCTGCCGGATAGCGGCATTGTCAGTTTTATGGAAACACCCCGTTTTTCAACAGGCTTCGCGGCGCAGCATAACATTATCAGCTATATGACAGAAACGCATATGCTGAAGCCCTTTGATAAAAGGGTTTGGGCTACTTATGCCTTTATGCAAAACCTTATCGGTATTTGCCAGCGCGATGCAAAACTGTTAGGCAACATGAAAAAACAGGTGGATGCCGAGGTAAGCCGACAAAAAACTTTTGGGTTAAAGTGGGACCTTGACGAAAGCAAAGTTGATACCATAACCTTTAAAGGTTACGCCGCCGAATACAAAACAAGCGATGTAAGTGGCCTTAAACGGCTTTATTACGACCGCAGTAAGCCCTATACTAAAACTGTAAAATTTTATAACACCTACAAAGCAACCGCTAGCGCCGATAAGCCGGTAGCTTATATTATTCCGCAGGCATGGGGAAAAGTGATTGACCTGTTTAAGCTGAACAAAGTTGCCATGAGCCGCCTGGCACACGATACGATGCTAAGTTTGCAGATGTACTATATAGGCGATTATAAAACGGGTACCCGCCCATACGAAGGACATTATGTGCATACGGATGTAAAGCTTAATGCAGTTGATACAAAAGTGCGGTTTTATGAGGGCGATTATATAGTGTATGTAAACCAGCCAATTAACCGCTATATTGTTGAAACGCTTGAACCGCAGGGCGTCGACTCCTTTTTTGCGTGGAACTTTTTTGACAGCATACTGGGTCAAAAAGAATACTTTTCTGACTATGTTTTTGAAGATGTGGCCGCAGCCATGCTTAAAAACAACCCTGCGCTTCAAAAGCAACTGGATGATGCGAAGGCCGCAGACCCAAAACTGGCGGGTAATGGCAGGGCTCAACTGAACTGGGTGTACCGCAACTCGCCCTATTTCGAAAAAACTTACCTGCGCTACCCGGTGGGCAGGCTGCTAACCAATACTAAACTCGATCTGCAATGATGGAAATCTTCCTGGCGACACCAGTGGCGTCGATCATATTTGTAATTACCCTGGCTACATCGTTGTGGGCTTTCTCTAATGAGAATATTTATGGCGAGCTCATCCTAAATCCGTACAATGTATCGCGTGGCTACAAGGTATATACCATTATTACCAGCGGCCTTATACACAAAGACTGGAACCACCTGTTTTTCAATATGCTGTCGTACTATTTCTTTGCTTTTCAGTTAGAGGCATTACTGGGGCACTGGCAGTTTGGGGTGCTATATTTTCTCAGCCTGATATTGAGCGATCTGCCCTCTATTCAAAAGCATAAAGAGGATATCTGGTACAACAGCCTTGGAGCATCTGGCGCTATAAGCGCGGTTGTTTTTAGCTTTATTATGTTTGCGCCCCGGGCTCAAATGAGCCTCATATTTTTACCAATACCTATGCCGGCATGGGTATTTGGGGGCTTGTACCTTATTTATTGCCATTTTGCTTCAAAACACGCCCGCGACAATATTAACCACGATGCCCACTTTTATGGTGCGGTAAGCGGTATAGTAATAACCTTTGCCTTGCACCATAATATTTTTAACGAGTTTGTACGGCAGTTTAACGGGGCAGCGCAATAGTAGCCGCATCTATTTTTTTGCCATCGGCATCAAATAAAAAGCTCATTGGCTTTTCAGGGTCCTTAATGATCTCTAACAACAGGAAGCCCCAGTTTTTCCAGAAATTCTCCAGTACCTGTCCGTAGGTTTTATTGGTCCACTCATCAAACAATGGCTTGCTGCTCATGCCCCGCAAGGGCATATCTTCAATAAAAACATCTTCGCCAACGGGTAAAATATTGTACTCGGGCAGGCGGTTAAACAAGTAATTGCTATAAAATACGCGGCCGCTAAACTCTTCGAATTGAATAGGGTGCAGCACATCATCTTTTATCTGCTCGTAAATTTTACGGTGATACCCAAAGTTGGCATTGTTATCCTGCAGGCAAATTACCAGGCCAAAGTCTTTCATGCGCAGCGCAAAGGTCTGCGTGTTTATTTCATCGCGATAGCCAAACTCATCGGGCTTGTTATCCACCTTAAATAAAAAAAGGCTAAAGGGCTTAAATTCCTCGAAATGTATCGGCAGGTTAATGCTCTGCAGCATCAAATGCATATAGCTGAACTTATGTATAATAGCCTGCGACATGTTAAATGCTTCGCCTTGCGCGTGCATCATTTTTATACCGGATTGCACCTCATTAAAAATAATACCGTATAACAGTTTGCCTGCCCATTGAAAAAGCTTCAGTTCGTCCAGCGCTTTGATGCCTTCGTAGCCCCGGTTAAATGCCCCGGCAATTTCAATTTCAAGCGGTTCTAAATATTCATCATTGATATACGCCGAGCAGGGCATCTTCAGGTCTTTATAAGTAGCGATGCTTTCGTCGAGCAGTTTAAAAGGCTGGTCCTGCAGGTTGTAAAGGCTCATCAACCACTGCGGAAAAACCTGGATCTTCTCCTCCTCGCTTTGTAAAACGTCTCCTGTTAAAAAACAGTTACGGTTGCTAAAGTTAAATTTTTCGAACGGGGCGTAAATTTGTGCCGGCATGGGTGCAAAGATAAGCAGGATTTTAACAGTAAAATTTTAGCTTTGATATATTGACATGCGGCTTACTTATCAACCCTTTGAATTACTGCTTAAGCATACGTTTACCATTGCTAAGTTTTCGCGCACCAGCACGCCTTTGACGCTGGTGCAGATAGAGCATGAGGGCCACACCGGCTACGGCGAGGCATCGATGGTACCTTACATGGGCGAAAGCCACCAAAGCGCGGCAGCGTTTTTAAGTAAGATTGATGTAAGCCGGTTTAGCTATCCTTTTGATTTCGCGGCTATTATAAATTATCTGGATGGCATAGCGCTGGGCCAGCCTGCCGTAAAAGCTGCCATTGATATTGCCCTGCATGATCTGGAAGGTAAACTAAAAGGAAAGCCTTGCTGGCAGCTGTGCGGCACCGATCCTGCAAAAATGCCGGCTACCAGCTTTACCATAGGGATAGATACCAAAGATGTTATTATCCAAAAGGTAAAAGAGGCTGAAGGGCTTAAAGTGATCAAGGTAAAACTTGGGCGCGATAGCGATAAAGAGCTGATCCAAACTATCCGTTCAGCTACCAATGTGCCCCTTTACGTAGATGCCAACCAGGGGTGGACAGACCGCAGACGAAGCATCGATATGATTTACTGGCTTAAAGAGCAGGGCGTACAGCTGATAGAGCAGCCCATGCTAAAAACCGATATTGACGGCAACGCATGGCTGACCGAACATAGCCCTATTCCTATCATAGGCGACGAGGCCGTACAGCGTTTAGCTGATGTTGAGGCAGCTAGAGGTGTTTACCACGGCATCAATATCAAACTCATGAAATCGGCCGGGATGTACGAGGCACAGCAAATGATAAATAAAGCCCGTGAGCTTGGGCTGAAAATACTGATCGGCTGCATGAGCGAAACCAGCTGCGCCACCCTTGCCGCCGCCGCCCTGGCGCCCCAATGCGATTGGGCCGACCTTGATGGCCCATTGTTAACCACCAACAACCCCTATAAAATGCCGGCATTTAAGGATGGTAAATGGGTGTTGAGTAACGAGGCGGGGTTGGGGTTAACCCTTCTCTAACAAAATGTCATTTCGAACGAGCGGGAGCGAGGAGAAATCTTGTACGCTTGCTTGCGTTGTTAGTGATACCGACAAAATCCACCATGTCATTCCGAACGAGCGGGAGCGAGGAGAAATCTTTTGCACTTGCTTGCCGTTGTTAGTGATACCGACAAAATCCACCATGTCATTTCGAACGAGCAATAGCGAGGAGAAATCTTTTGAAGATGCATCTAAAGAATTTATAATTTTAGGCATTTGGAATCACAATTATTATGTATACATGACTACCAATTACGATAAATCAATATTATACATTGGTGTAACTAATGATTTGAGCAGGCGGTTGTACGAACACAAAGAAAATAAAGGCACAGCAAAGTCCTTTACAGGAAGATATTACTGTTACTATCTGGTTTACTACGAGCATTTCACAAATATTGAACATGCTATTGAACGAGAAAAGGAGATCAAGAAATGGCGCAGAGAAAAAAAAGATGCACTAATTAATGCGACAAATTCTGACTGGCGATTTTTAAATGATGAAATTGACTAACTCCGAACAGTTCGGATGCGTGTGTAAAAGATTTCTCCTCGTACCTCGTTCGAAATGACATGATTTAAAAAGCCTTTTAATCAAAAAAGGGATGCTTTCGCACCCCCTTTTCTTCTTAGTTAGTCAGTCAGTCAGTTATAGTTCAGTTATTATAGTTCTTCGTCGTGTTGGGTTACATCCAGGCCGGCAATTTCTTCTTCGGGTGTAACACGCAGCGGGCTTATCAGGTCGGTTATTTTAAGCAAAATAAAAGCGCCGATAAAGGCGAATGCCGATACGGCAACCAATGCCACCACATGTTTAATAAATAACCCGGTTTCGCCATAAGCCAAACCTTCGGCGCCTGCGCTGTTAACCGCTTTGGTAGCAAAAATACCGGTCATTAGCATACCTACCATACCACCTACACCGTGGCAAGGGAATACATCTAAGGTATCGTCGATGTTGGTTTTGCTTCTCCAGATAACAACCAGGTTGCTAACAACCGCGGCAACTATGCCGACTATCAGCGAGCTTGACACGGTAATGAAGCCTGCAGCCGGGGTTACCGCAACCAAACCCACAACCGCACCTATACAAGCGCCCATTGCTGATGGTTTTTTACCGCGCAGGATATCAAAGAAGATCCATGACATAGCAGCGGCGGCAGATGCGGTGGTGGTAGTGGCCAACGCGGTGGCGGCCAGCTCGCCCGAGCCCAAAGCAGAGCCCGCGTTAAAGCCAAACCAGCCAAACCATAGCAGGCCGGTACCTAATATTACGTAGCTGATGCGGGCCGGGGTGTGTGCTTCTTCGGCGCCGGTACGCTTTTTAAGATATAATGCAGATGCAAGCGCCGCCCACCCTGCGGACATGTGTACCACGGTACCGCCGGCAAAGTCTAACACGCCGTATTTAAAGAAAATGCCCTCCGGGTGCCATGTGGCATGGGCAAGCGGAATATAAATTACAATGATGAATAAGGTGATGAAAATAAGGTAGGAGTTAAAGCGGATACGCTCTGCAAATGCCCCGGTAATAAGCGCAGGTGTAATAACCGCGAATTTTAGCTGGAACATAGCAAATAATATAACCGGAATGGTTCCCCATGCAACACCAAGGGTGTTTTGCATCATAAAAAACGACTTAGGGTTACCAATTAAGCCCATGCCGCCAACATCCTCGCCAAACGCCATGCTGAACCCAAACACCACCCATATAATGGTAATAAGGCCCATACAAACAAAGCTTTGCAGCATGGTTGATATCACGTTCTTCTTGCGCACCATACCGCCGTAAAAGAAAGCGAGGCCCGGTGTCATTAATAATACAAGCGCGGTCGAAATAAGCAGCCAGGCAACATCGGCCTTGTCAAATTCGGCCGGTTTGGCCGCCCCTACGTTACCCGGGTACACCAGTGCCAGGATAACTACGATAACGAGGATTCCAAAGGGTACAATTTTTTTCATTGTTTTAGTTTAAGTGAATGAGTTTAGTTAGTTAATTATTTAATCAGGGTCAGTATCTAAAGGCAATTAAAAAAGCATCAGCCCGGTGTGCCAGGCTGATGCACCCGGGTCATTTTGATGGCCGGAACCGTATATGAATTGTCGCGGTATTCATGGTTAATGAAGAAAAAAACCCCGAAAAAACTTTAATTTTTTCAGTTTTTTTCAGAAAAACTTCAGGGTTTAATCGGTAAACATCAGTAGTGTGGCTGCTTGCAATAACTTTTGATCGCCTTTTGGAACTCAATTTTCCAAATAAACGCACTAATAAGCCAGATTTGTAACTAAATACTTCCATAACTACGTTAATTTAATAATTAAACAAGGTTTAAATCGAATAATTAAAATTATTAATGCTAAAATAGAAATATTTAAATCAAATTGTCAATAAAAATTGAAAATATTTATGATGTTTATTACAAAAACTATAAGCTTCATTTAAAATAAGGCAAATTAGTGCGGTTTATATCGCCTTAATTAGGGTTTATTTCCTTAAATCTCGATATTATTCGGCAATGAAGTCAGATTTTATTGAATATGTCTTGGTTTTGCAAGAAATTATGAGAAGGTTTAATAACCGAACAGTGAAAGTTGATCATTTTTAGGCTTTTTCCTGTTTTCAGCCGGGGAAAAGTTAGAAACAGTGATCCCTAACAATCGAATTTTGCTATTTTCAATATCAGTTGCAGCCAAAAGGTTTTTTGACGTAATTAATATTATATCCAGGTCGTCAATACACGATGGAAGCGACTGGCTACGGGTTATCTGCCTGAAATCGCTGTATTTTATCTTCAGCGTAATAGTACGACCTTTCAATTGGTACCTAAGCAGACGATCATGTACCGTTTTGGCAATTTTATCTAATTCGGCGTTCATTTCTTCCAGGCTGGTCAGATCATACGCAAAGGTATCTTCGGCGCCAATCGACTTTGTTTCGCGGTGTGGCTGAACTTGCCGGTCGTCTATGCCGCGCACAATGCGGTAATAAAAAGCGCCGGCCTTGCCAAACTGCGCTATCATGGCATCTTCGGATAGTTTTTTAAGATCGGCACCCGTAAACAAACCCTGCTTCCTCATTTTCTCGGCGGTAACCCTACCTACGCCGTAAAATTTTTCAACTGGCAGGTTCTCCATAAAAGCTTCAATAGATGACGGGCCGATAAATGTTAAACCATCAGGTTTTTTTATATCTGATGCAATTTTTGCTACGAATTTATTGACTGATACCCCTGCCGATGCGGTAAGGTTAAGTTCATCTTTTATAGCCTGTTTTATTTGCTGTGCAATGTCTATGGCAGATCCTATATTCAATTTATCGTTGGTAACATCAAGATAAGCTTCATCTAATGAAAGCGGCTCTATCAGGTCGGTATAGCGGCTGAATATCTCGCGGATCTTTTGCGACACCTCTTTATAGGCCGCAAAGCGCGGTCTTACAAATATAGCATGCGGACAAAGCTTCAAAGCCTGCCTGGATGGCATGGCCGAGCGGATGCCAAATTTGCGCGCTTCGTAACTGGCCGTCGCAACTACGCCGCCCCGCCCTTCGGGCAGGCCGCCTACTACCAGTGGTTTACCGCGGTATTCGGGGAAGTCGCGCTGCTCAACAGATGCGTAAAACGCGTCCATATCAATATGGATTATTTTGCGTTTTATCTGTATCTCCTTTTGCGCCACCGTGTGTTAACAAATATCAAACCTGTTTATTTAAATTACCTTTGGTAAAAATACTTATCTGCATATAAAAATAATGTCATCTCACCACATTGTACGCGAAAAGCAGGAACCCGCCCTGCTGCTGCTTGGGTTAAGCAATTTTTCGGCCGAGTTGCTGGGCCAATTGCTTGAATGGAGCCCGACCGTTATTACCATACCATTTGTTGCTGAACAATTAAATGCTCATGAAATAAAGATAGACTTTATCGTTAGCGATGAACTGAACGAAGACCTGCAATCGGATATTAAACTGGTACACCCGCAGGGTGCATCAATGATTGAGGCGGCTATGAAATACCTGATTAAGCACGATTACCAGGCCGTAAACGTGGTTGCAGATGATATTGACCTGCAAGCGCTCGCGATGTTCGCAGATAAAATTAATGTGGTGATTTATACCGGCAATAAAAAAATATATGCGGTTAGCCCCGGATTCAGCAAGTGGAAGCCTGCCGGTGAAATAATTCGTATTTTATCGGTATATTTAAACCTGCAATTCAGCGGGTTAAGGCAGTTAGATGAAAAAACATTTATTACCACAAATGATGGCTTTATCCGCCTGAATTTCGACGGCGATCTTATTTTTATAGCTGAAGACATTTAACCCGGATAAAAACTTCAAACCGGTAAAAATTGCTGCCGACTTTCAGTAAAAAATAATTAAATAGTAATTAAACCGTTCACATATTTCATAGTCTTATAAGTACTTCAGCGTTAAACTGCTGATCAATTATAAATTTTCAAGATGAAAACAGGATATAAAAAATTATTAAGTATTGCCTTAAGCGGGATGATGATCCTCGGTTTAGGGTTTTCTGCAAGCGCGCAGCACAGGGGTAGCAGTGGCGGTGGCGGCGGCGGTAGGTCGTCAGGTGGTGGCGGTGGCTTCAGTCGCCCATCAAGTGGTGGCGGTAGCTTTAGCAGGCCTTCGGGTAGTTTTAGCCGTCCATCAAGCGGTAACGTTGGTATCAGCAGGCCATCGGGCAGTTTTAGCCGCCCCTTGGGTGGTAATGTTGGCGCAACCCGGCCATCGGGCAGCTTCACCCGTCCGCAAGGTGTAAGGGGCAGCTACCAGGGTCGTACCAATGCCTACAGCAACTCCTATTCGCACAGGCCAAGCGTAGGCCGCCCGTATACAGGCAACTATGGCCGTGGCGTTTATCGTGGTAATTATGGCCGTTATGGTTATGGATACAGAAACGGTTACTATCGGCCGCGCTATTTTAATCGCGGGTTTTATAATTATCGCGGATATTACAGCTCGTATTATTTACCACGCATTGGCTTCAGCATAGGCGTATTGCCTTACGGATACTACCCATTTTACTGGGGCGATTATCAATACTATTATTCAGATGGTTTATATTACCAGTATAATGATAACCAGTACACCGTAGTTGAGCCGCCGATTGGCGCGCAGGTAAACGCGTTGCCTTCAAAAGCGGAACCTATTACAATAAACGGCGAGCAATTTTACGAATCGAACGGTGTTTATTACCGCGCGGTTACTAAAGATGATGGTAGTGTTGTTTACGAAGTAGTCGGCAAAGACGGTGAACTGAACACAGGAGATGATGGCGCAGGCGCCGAATACGACCAGCCATACCAGGTGGGTGATATTTTAACCACCCTACCACAGGATAGCCGTAAAATAAAAGTGAATGGTGAAAAATTGTTTGTTGCGCCGGATGGAACGTACTTCCAGGAAACCCGCGATGAAAACAACAACAAAGTTTATAAAGTGGTAGGCCTTTCAACAGATGAGCCTGCTGACGAGAACTAATATTTTAAAAGGTTAATAAATTAAAGGGTGGATGCAGAAATGCATCCACCCTTTTTGTTGGTTAGCTCATTTATCAAGTGTCGAAAACAATTTAATAAGGAGTAAGTAATTCTCCTGACAGGACAGTGCACGGCTTAATTAGGGATAGGGGAATTGTACCCGATGACGTAAAAATACATCTAACGTTTTGAGCCGCAAGCCCGCGCCACACACGGAATGTTTTAAACATCTGCACTGTCAGCCGGGAAACTCAGATAAAAAGTGGTGCCAATTTCCATAGCGGTTTCAAACCATACCTTGCCATTGGCATTTTCAATTGAGTTTTTAACAAAGGCAAGCCCCAGGCCGGTGCCCGAACTTTTTGTGGTAAAATTGGGTTCAAATATCTTTTCGCGCATGCCCTCGGGGATGCCATTACCATTATCTTTAATGGTAAGTAAAATATTTTTATTAGTTATCAGGTAATCGATATTAATTACGCAGTCTTTATCCTGTGGGGTTGCTTCTATGGCATTTTTGAGCAGGTTATTAAAGCATCGTAATAGCTGGTCGCGGTCGGCGCTGATAAAAAACGGCGCGCCGGCAGATCGAAACACTATTTTCACATTATCCATTTGTTTAAAAATGGTAACGGCCTGGCCAAGCACCTCAAAAATATCCATCCGCTCTATACGGGTATCGGGCATTTTGGCAAATGCTGAAAATTCAGACGCGATGGACGACAGGCTCTCTATCTGCTCAACAAACGATTTGCTGAAGCGCTCGAATTTCTGATCAAACTTCGGATCCTTATCCTTCCATGATTTATCAAGCAATTGTAAGCCCAATTTTAAAGGTGTAAGCGGGTTTTTAATTTCGTGGGCTACCTGTTTGGCCATCTCGCGCCATGCCGTCTCCCGCTCAGATTGCGCAAGCTTGTTGGCGCTGTTCTCCAGCGCGGCTATCATATTATTATATTCTTTTACAAGCGCCCCAATTTCATCATTACGTTCCCACTTAATAGGCTCGTTCTTTTTACCATAAATGGTTTTGCTTAGGTTGTACTGAATAAAGTTTAGCGGCGCGGTTATTTGCCGCGCTATGATCACCGCAAATAAGCCAATAGCGATAAACACCAGCGCATAAACATTTATCATGATGTTCAATAACGACCCTATACGTTCGGTGTAGTCGGCAGCATTGGCAAAGTACGGCAGTTGCAGGTAAGCAACGGTTTCGTGCTTTATATTGCGGATGGGAGTGTATGCGGCTTTGTAGGTCAGCAACCCGATTTTTTCCTCGTTCAGCACTTCAGATTGTTGCAGGCCGTTTAACGACGCGAATGCCCGGCTGTTCATTTGCGGGCAAAGCAAGCCGTAATCATAAATTTTTGGCTGCGTGGTAATAAGCACTTTCCCATTCAGATCATAGAGCGTAAGATCGGCCGAATAAGTGTTGGCCAGGTCATCAAACTGAACCTTGCTGTCTTCGGTTATGCCATTTATATAATTGTTGATAGGTCCGGTCTCAAACGCCGCCGCTATCTGCATTATCTTCGATCGGATGATCTTATCCTGTTGGGCCTGGTATTGCGCGCTTATAGATACGAACGTAATTATACCAACCAGTATCAGGGTTATAACAACCGCAAATATCATAGAAAACTGGATGCGTGTTTTATATAGTATCCTGTCGAAAGTAAACTTAAAGCTCCATTTAATGCGATCATTGCTTACGTTAAAAATCTTTACGCGTATCCATATCGTTCTTATCAGCAGCACAAAGGCGTTAAATGCCAGAAAGATCACAAAAAAGAAGGTCAGCGCCGTGATATTGGATAGCAGCGCGTTATTTTCCTGGCTTACAACTATAAGGTTACGCTCACTTGGTTTATACAATAAATGGCTATAAGTGGTAAACTTCTCGGCAAAAGCAGGTTTAGTACTTTTGGTGGTTTGAACGGTGTATTTTTTTAACTCGCCTTTAAATTCCTTATTTTTTATCCTGTAAACGTAGGTGCCGCTTTGCCCTATTAGCGTGTTATCTGTATAAAAAGCGAAGGAATAGTTTTTAAATTCGTCATTGGTGCCTTTTACTTCTTTATCTATCAGCAGATCGGGGAAGGTGCCAGCAGTTAGCAATGGTTTTGACTTAAGTTCGATAACTATGGTACCTAATTTCTTGGTGCCATCTAATACCGGGAGTATAGCAAAGTAGTTTTGAAGACCAAAAGACTCGTTGGGGCGGTAAAAATAATCTGAAACCTTGAAGGAGCTGTATACCACCATGTCTTTAAATACCTCAAGCGAGTATTTCTTATCAACAGAGATGGGCTGATCGGCGTTATCGTATTCGTGTACCTCAAAATCGTATTTGGATAAATAGCGGTCAAAATAAAGTTTTTGCAAACGCGTTTCCAGGTAATCGGCTGTATGGTCGGCGCTTTTATAGTAAGAAATAAGTAACGGGTCGACAATTATTTGTTTCTCGATCTTCTTAAAAAGCAAATCAGCGGTAGCATCATCAGGCACCTCCAATTTTTGTATCAGAACCTTTCGCAGCTCCTGTTCCTTAATAGTCTCGAAGTGGTTAAGTTTTATAGAAGCTATAACGGCGCATATAAACACAAGGCTTACAAACGCGGAAGCGGTGAGCTTTCGGTCGTTATATAAAAATGAATAGCCTCGTATAATGACAAGTGCCATCCACAGCAGGTAAAAGAAGCTAAATTCCCAGTAATAAGTTACAATGCCCGTAGTAATTATAATAGCTGCAACCAGGAGCAGCGCTTGCTGCGTTATAGGAATTGCAAGTTTAAAGCATATGGTAAGGGTTACCTCGGTTATTAAAAAGAACATTAAAAAGCTAAAGCAAAGCATTAACACCCCCACAAGGCTAAAGCCCGAAAGGTTAAGCACGTTGTTTACATCAAAACTGATCTTTGAATTAATAACCAGGCCGTAAAAAACCTGTAACAGGTTGGTCGAGGTAATTATGAGCGATAGCACACAAGCAGCAAATACCAGGTAGCTTACTATTTTGCCGGGCGATTTTACAATAAGCTTATTACGGTAAGTGTAAACAAAGGCCACAAACCAACACATAACCAGTATGTTGGCGCAAAAATCGCCTAATGAACGGTATATGGGCGACGAAGCATATAATTGCGGACTGAATAATGATAGTTGCTGCGTAAAATACGGCCAGCCATAATGCAGGTTCACAAACCTGAACAGTACAATAAAACCGCCCAGCAGTAACAATGCCCAGTATATATGATCTTTATAGATAAGATAACGGGCAATGCTGTTTACCAACACAAATAGTGTTAATATGGCCAGCATCCAAAACCCTATTACCAAATTAAAAAAACGATGGTTAACACCTTTAACCAGCTTTAGCGAGAACAAGTAAACGTTGTTGACATCGTGCACAGCGTAAACGGGTTTATCCGTAAAATCGGCTATGGCTATATTGTCATCAACAGTAAGGTCTTTATGGAACGTATTTTTCAGGTACTCGTTTACAAAAGGATAATTGTTTTTTACGGGTATAAAAAACACTACCGAAACATCTCCCTCGGTTTTCTTTATGGTTTCATAATAGCCGTTGGATTGTTTTATAAACGAGCATCCTTCCTTTATTTTGGCTACGTTTTTTGGGATCACCTTTGCCCCACTCCAAAAGTCGAGCGCGGCGTTTTTATAAACCACTATCCATATGGCTTTTTTAACAGTAAACTCATCAATGTACGACAGCGCTTTGGAAGGGGTGTTACGAAGGTTTTTTATTTCGTTAAAAACCTTTTTGTTGCGGATGGCCGCATACACGACATTTTCTTTGCCGTGTAAATTTGTTTCTAACAGCTTTGATGTTTGGATAAGATTATTTGCAGGCGTGTAGGTACGTTCAACTACAATTGCTGTAAATGCCAAACTGGCAAATAATAATACCAGTAATACCCGTATTTTTCCCGCTGTGCTCAATCTGTTAGATATGTCTGATAGGTAAAAATTGAGCCACCCGGATACCCCGGATGGCTCTGTAATTATTAAATAACTGCGCTGGCTGTGGCTGCTTCCCGGTCAACCTTCTTAACCAGCCCTTGAAGGACTTTGCCCGGGCCTACTTCGGTAAATAATGTGGCGCCATCCCTAAGCATTTGTTCAATGGTTTGTGTCCAGCGCACTGGTCCGGTTAACTGCGCTATCAGGTTATGCTTTATTTGTTCGATATCGGTATGCGGTTTGGCGTCAATGTTTTGATACACGGGGCAAACCGGTACTGTAAAATTGGTATTAATAATTGCCGCTTCAAGCTCAACGCGGGCGGCCTCCATCAATGGTGAGTGAAAAGCGCCGCCTACATTTAGCTTTAAAGCACGCTTAGCGCCGGCTTCGGTTGCCTTAATACAGGCCGCGTCAATACCCGCAACAGAGCCGGATATCACCAGCTGCCCCGGGCAGTTGTAGTTTGCAGGCACAACCACATCGGTTAAGCGCTCGCAAATATCTTCAACGGTAAAATCGTCCAAACCTAAGATAGCGGCCATGGTGCCGGGTTGTATATCGCAGGCTTTTTGCATGGCATTGGCACGGGCGGCAACCAGGCGTAATCCATCTTCAAAAGAAAAAGCGCCGCTTGCTACCAGGGCCGAAAACTCGCCTAATGAGTGGCCGGCCACCATTTCGGGCGCAAAGTCGTCGCCCAAAACCCTGGCCAGAATTACCGAGTGTAAAAATATAGCGGGCTGGGTTACATTGGTTTGTTTCAGGTCGTCTTCGGTACCGTTAAACATTATATCGGTAATACTAAAGCCCAATATATTGTTAGCCTGTTCAAATAACGCGCGTGCCTGTTCGCTTTGTTCGTAGAGGTCTTTACCCATCCCCGGGAATTGGGCACCCTGCCCTGGAAAAATGTATGCTTTCATTGTTAGTGATTTGAAGTTAGTTTTAGCGATCAGTTAAAGCCGCAATCAGATTAACTGCTCTTTAACATTAATCCCTTAAAACTCAACTAAGCTTAGATGAAATTAAGTTCAAAAACTCTGTTCTGGTTTTTTCTTTTAAAAACTCGCCCGTAAACGCCGATGTGGTAGTTGCCGAGTTTTGTTTTTGCACACCGCGCATGCTCATGCACAAGTGCCTGCACTCAATTACCACGCCAACGCCCAATGGGTTAAGTGTTTCTTGTATGCAATCGCGTATCTCGTTGGTTAAACGCTCCTGAACCTGCAGCCTTCGGGCAAAAACGTCAACTATCCGTGGTATTTTACTTAAGCCTACTACGTAGCCGTTTGGGATATAGGCGATATGCGCCTTACCAAAGAATGGCAGCATGTGGTGCTCGCACATAGAGTACACCTCAATATCCTTTACGATCACCATTTGGCTGTACTCTTCCTTAAACATCGCCGAGTTCAGGATCTCTTTTGCATCCAGGTCGTACCCGTGGGTAAGGTAAAGCATGGCTTTCGCAATACGCTCGGGTGTTTTAAGTAATCCTTCCCGATCGGGGTTTTCACCAATCTGTTTTAATACATCAAGATAACTGGCAGACAGGTTTTGAATAAGCTCGGGGTTGTACCGGTCAATTTTTTGGTACCCGTTTATACCTTCGTCCCGGTCAGGAATATTTTGGTCGTCAATCATAGTGTAGGGTTATCCGCCAAAATATTCGGCCGAGTTATTTTCTGTTTCGTACAATCGTACCGAGTGTAAAAATACACCGGGATAGGCTTCGATTGGACCTTTCAGCTGGTTAAATATGCCAATGCACAGCAACTCCGTAGATGCCATTATACCTTCCATAAACTCTACATCCAGGTTGATGTTTTTGTGATCGAGTTTTTCTATGACGTATTCGTGTATAATGGCCTTAAGTTCTTTCAGGTCTATCAAATAGCCGGTAGCATGGGTAACCTCGCCCTTTACGGTTACAAACAAATTGTAGTTGTGCCCATGCCAGTTGGGATTGGCGCATTTGCCAAAAACTTCCTGGTTTTTCTCTGCGCTCCATTCCTCGCGGTACATGCGGTGTGCTGCGTTAAAATGTTCTTTGCGCGTAATATGTATCATCATAACATTTAATGGTGCAAATATACAAAACAAAAACAGGCGAGTTGTTTTATCTTAGCTGTCAAAAAACACAAAGAATGAAAGTTTTATTTGTTGCAGCCACCGGCATGGAGGTGGGGCGGTTTGTTTTGGATTTTGGGTTTCGTGTTATGGACGCAGAAAAGAAAAACGTATATACTATCCCCGATGAAAAAAACTCGACCGGCAATACATTGCTTATAACAGGTGTGGGCATGGTAGCAACTGCGTATTCACTGGGAAAGGAACTTGCTGCAAACCAGTACGACCTGGCCATTAATTTTGGTATAGCGGGTAGTTTTGACCGCAGCATTGAACTGGGCGACGTGGTAGAGGTTGTTCACGATAACCTGTCGGAGCTTGGTGCAGAAGACAATGATTCCTTTTTACCCGTAAGTGTATTGGGCCTTGGCGAAAGCGAATTTAGGGCTACCCAAACAATAGCTAATATCTTTAAGGGCTCAAAAACATCTTCGTTGTTAAAGAACCTGAAGCAGGTAAGTTCCATCACCGTAAACACCGTGCACGGCGAACCCGATTCTATCGCAAAAGTTCAAAAAAGATTAAACCCCCAGTTGGAAAGCATGGAAGGGGCAGCTTTTTTTTACGTGTGCCAGCATGCGGGTATCCCGTGTGTGCAGATCAGGGCCGTGTCAAATTATGTTGAGAAGCGGGATAAAGACAATTGGAAGATAGGCCTTGCCGTTAAAAACCTGAACGCTTTTATGGTAGAACTGCTTAACGGTTTGCAAGTGTTACAACCGTAAACCGTCCGTAATCATTGTAAGCATTACACTATTTACAACAAATGAAATTAACTATTGGCTTTTCGCCCTGCCCCAACGATACATTTATATTCGACGCGCTGATACACCACAAGATAGATACCGAAGGGCTTGACTTTGAGGTGTTTTATGACGATGTGGAAACCCTTAACCAGAAAGCGTTTCGCGGCCAGCTGGATATCACCAAGCTAAGCTATCATGCTTTTGCCTACGCGGCAGATAAATATGTTTTGCTGGACGCGGGCAGCGCGCTGGGTTTTGGCGTTGGCCCCCTGTTGATTTCGGATCTGGAAATCTCGGTTTCGGATTTAGAAAAGGGACAGATCATAAATCGTAAATCCGAAATCGTAGATCCTTTGATTGCTATACCCGGCAAATACACCACGGCAAATTTCTTGTTAAGCCTGGCATTTCCTGATGCAACAAATAAGCAGGAACTTGTTTTCTCGGATATTGAGAATGCCGTTTTAGAGGGCAGGGCTGATATAGGCCTTATCATCCACGAAAACCGCTTTACCTACCAGGATAAAGGCCTGAAAAAGATCATCGATCTGGGCGACTACTGGGAAAAACGTACCGGTTGCGCCATTCCGCTTGGTGGTATTGTAGCCAACCGCAGTTTACCTTTAGATATTCAGCATAAAATAAACCGTGTTATTAAACGCTCCGTAGAATTTGCTTTTGCCAACCCAAAATCGGGCCTGGAGTACATCCGCTCGCATGCGCAGGAGATGAGCGAGGAAGTAATGTATAAGCATATCCACCTGTATGTAAATAAGTTTTCGATCGATCTGGGTGCGGAAGGCAAAAAGGCGGTAAAGCTGCTGTTTGATACCGCATTGGAAAAAGGCATTATCCCAAATGTAAGCGAAAGTTTGTTTTTGAACCCCTAACCGAAACAGCAGGAGGGGTAAATTTTAAGGGAAGTGTTCACGTTCGGCGCACGTGAACACCGTGAACATTCATGAACGACTGATAATCAGCATTTTAATAATTCAGGTACTGACAAAACACTGCCACCATTTACTTAACCACCTGATGTTGATTTTATAACGCGTCAAAGCAAAGGGCTCGTGCGATTCCTTCCCTTGGGAAGGTGCACGAAGGGGTTATTGAGGCGTATAAACCCCTCCCTTCCACTACGTAGACCACTGCACCCCTCCCAAGGGAAGGAATTAAATTATTTATTACCTTTCCGCCAGCAGGTCATCCGTCAGCTTTTCAAACTCGCTGATGAACGCGGTATAATGTTCGCCTGTGCCCGGGCCGCTAAATCCGGTGTGTATTTTTCGTACATCGCCCTTTTTATCGATAATAATGGTGGTGGGGAAGCCTACTACTTTGGTTAGTGCCGGCAGGCTTTTGGCAGTTTCTTCCTTGTTGCTGGTGTAGCCCGTTATCAACAGGGGGTAGGTTATATCAAAACGGTTTTTTAACTGCGCCAGCGTACGCTGTGATCTGGCGAAATCATTGGTGCGCTCATAGGCCAGGCCAATAACCTCTACGCCCTTAGGCCGGTACTTTTTGTAATAATTAACCATATAGGCGGTTTCGTCCATACAATTTGGGCACCACGATCCCATGATCTGAACAATCACCACTTTATTTTTAAAACGGGCGTCGCCTAACGAAACCTGCTTGCCGTTAATATCTTTAAAGCTGAAAGCCAATTTTTTATAACCAGGTTTTAATGCGGATAGCGAATAGGCATCCGGCAGCTTAGCGTTCTCGTCCCGTACGGCGGCCCAAACATCTGTACCGGTGAGGCCCGAAAAAAACTTACCATCGGTTAAGGTATTGTTATCGCTGATCTTAGCAGTAAAAAGGAAGGCGTGCCCGCCATCAAAGCACGACAGGTACAGGCTGTCGCCGGATACCGTGCCATCTAAAAAACGGTAATCGCCGGTGGTGGTCAGGAACGTACCGGTAACCCTTTGCCCAGCCTGTTTAAATTCGCCCACGGTTGTGTCGCGCCCGGTGGAATCACCAATAATTGCCGACCAGCGCCCGCTAACGTTGTAATTTGTTTTGGCCGGCGCTTCAAAAAAGCGCCATGGCGTACCCGCGGTCGCGCTAAAGTTCATGAGTGCGTCACGGTCGCCCAAATGCTTTATATAGTGCCCCGTCAGTCTATCGCCATCTTGTTTCAATCTGAATTCGGAATCGAACAATGGCATTTTAATAAATACCGAATCCCCTTTGGCGGTTAAGTCGGTTACCTTTAAGTGCTCCGTATTATTGATGATGGCCAGTTCTTGTTTGCCGGCTGTGTTGCTTACCTCAAAATTAAAAGGTATCTGGTGCGCACTTGCAGTTATTAATGCACCCCGCCAAATACCAGGTTTAAGTTTAGTTTGGGCTGCTGTTATATGCGTAAGCGCGGCAACCAGTACCGCGCTGAAGAATATCCTTTTTATCATAGCAAAAATAGTCTACTAACTTTATATACTTTTTCAAAAGTAGTAAAAGCCGCACAACTATTTTAAAACTTCACGCGATATGACAATGCGCTGAATTTCAGATGTACCCTCGTATATCTGGGTGATTTTAGCGTCACGCATCAGGCGTTCTACGTGGTATTCTTTCACAAAACCATAGCCCCCGTGTATTTGCACCGCTTCCACTGTAGTGCGCATAGCGGTTTCCGAAGCGAAAAGCTTAGCCATTGATGCTGCCTGCGCATAAGGCAGGCCGTTATCTTTAAGCCATGCCGCCCGGTAGCAAAGCAGGCGCGCAGCTTCTATCTCGGTAGCCATGTCGGCCAGCTTAAACTGGATGGCCTGCAGGTCGGCCAGGGTTTTACCAAAGGCTTTACGTTCTTTAGCATATTGCACAGATAGTTCGTAAGCGCCCGAGGCTATGCCCAGGGCCTGTGAGGCTATGCCGATACGCCCGCCTTCAAGCGTAGCCATCGCGAACTTGAAGCCGAAGCCGTCTTCACCAATGCGGTTTTCTTTAGGGACCTTAACATCGGTAAACATAAGAGAATGCGTATCTGACCCGCGGATGCCCAGCTTGTTTTCTTTTGGGCCCACTGTAAAACCTTCCATTCCTTTTTCAACTATAAGCGCGTTTATGCCGCGGTGTTTTTTACTGGCATCGGTTTGCGCCATTACAATATAGGTAGATGCGGTACTGCCGTTGGTGATCCAGTTTTTAGTGCCGTTTAAAAGGTAATGGTCGCCCATATCAATTGCGGTGGTGTGCTGTGATGTGGCGTCCGAACCGGCCTCCGGTTCGCTCAGGCAAAATGCGCCTATTTTTTCGCCCTGGGCAAGGGGTACCAAAAATTTCTGCTTCTGTGCTTCGGTACCATATTTTTCTAAACCGTAGCAAACCAGCGAATTATTAACCGATACCACTACCGAGGTTGAAGCGTCAACCTTTGATAGTTCTTCCATAACGATAGAATAGGATATGGCGTCCATGCCGCTGCCGCCATACTGCGGCGATACCATCATACCTAAAAAACCCAGCTCCCCCAGTTTTTTTACCTGTTCTGCCGGAAATTTTTGGTGCTCGTCGCGTTCAATAACGCCGGGCTTAAGTTCGGTTTGTGCAAAATCACGCGCCGCCTGGCGTATCAGTAAGTGTTCTTCGGTAAGTTCAAATTGCATAACGGTAAATAAAAATTAAAGGTATAATTATTATGCATGCATAGCAAAAATATCGGCACAAAAAAAGAGAGCCTTTTTGAAGCTCCCTTTTCCCCTAATTAATTTAAACTATTGATTAAACCCAAAATAAAAGAACATGTTCATCTCAACTTGGGCAACTGAGAATTCGTTTTAGCCTGATCAATTTTGAAAGTTTTTCACAGGTAGATGATATATTTTCAAAGATGTATGCAGGGCCGCTTAACTTTGAACAAAACATAAGCCACAAATCCGTATCCGCGAAAATAAATTACGGCAAGTTTATTTGCAGCCGCACCCGAAAACGACGGTTGCGAGAAAGTTTTTAATCTGAAAGAAAAATTATATTTAGTAATATCGTGATTAACAGTGTTTTGTAAATCATGCCCGACAGCGCATTTTCATTTACCCGGTTATAAAGCACGTAGAACTACGTAACTTTCTTGTTGCACAAATAATTTGATATTTTTTTGTTTTAACCACCCTTTAAACTGATTTTTAGAAAAAATTACCTAAACAGGCCTGTACAGAAAAACATAACATTCTGTTTTTCCATACACTCCCTGTATTTTATTTTATACAAATTGTAAAATGATAATAAAAAAGTACACTCTGCATGCTGTTACAGCCTGCGCCATGAGCGCCTTATTACTAAGCGCTTGTAAGGATAAAAATAAAACGTACGCCGAGAATGATGTGGTGATCAAAAACATCGACAAAAGCGTAAAGCCCGGGGATGATTTTTTTATGTACGCCAATGGCACCTGGTTAAAAAATAATCCGATACCTGGAGCCTACTCGTCCTGGGGGATTGGTAACGCTGTGCAGGAAGACCTGCGCAATAAACTGAAAAAGATAAATGAAGACGCACTGAATGCCAATGCGGCTAAAGGCAGCAACACGCAAAAAATAGGCGATTTTTATTACAGCGGCATGGATACCGTTAACATTGAAAAGCAGGGCCTGGCCCCGTTAAAAGAGGAGCTGGCCAGGGTTGATAAGGTAACCGACGTGAGAACGCTGATAGAAGAATTTGCGCACCTGGAAACCATCGGGGTGCAAACGCCGTTTGGCGCTTATGCCGCGCAGGACGACCGCAACAGCGAAAAGATATTGATGCAGCTGTCGCAGTCGGGTATAGGGTTGCCTAACCGCGATTACTATTTTAACACAGACGAGCACAGCGCAGCTATACGTAACGATTACCAGCAAAAGCACTTGCCCGCTTTGTTTAAGCTGATAGGCCTTGACGATGCAGCAGCCAGGGCAGCTACGCAAAAAACGTATGCCATAGAGAAATTCCTGGCGGATAGTTCGCGCAAATTGGTTGACCTGCGCGACCCATACCATAATTATAACAAGATGGCGCTGGCGGGGTTAAGCAAACTGGCGCCGGTTGTTGACTGGAAAAAAACGTTTGAGCAAATGGATTTTAAGCAGGTTGATACGGTGATTGTTGGCCAGCCCGAGTATTATCGCGCGGTTAACAAGGCCCTTACAACTTTTACTGTTAACGACTGGAAGAACTACATCCGCAAAAATATCGTTAACGATTATAGCCCTTACCTGAGCAAGGCGTTTAGCGATGAAAGTTTCAGGTTTTATGGTACTGTTATTTCGGGCAGAAAAGAACAGTTGCCACGCTGGAAAAGGGTGCTGGATACCGAAGGCAGCCTGATGGGCGAAGTGCTTGGGCAAATATTTGTAAAAGAATACTTTCCCGAGAAAACCAAAAAGCGCTACGTTGATCTGGTAGAGGCTGTACGCACATCATTTGGTGAACACATTGACAAGCTTGACTGGATGAGTGCTGAGACCAAAAAGAAAGCGCATGACAAACTTGCCAAGGTGTTCCCTAAGGTAGGTTTCCCGGATAAATGGAAAGATTTTTCGTCGCTTGAAATAAACCGCGGCCCATATGCGCAAAATGTGATGCGCGGCAACAGCTACTGGCATAAATACAATGCGGATAAACTGGGTAAGCCCGTTGACCGCACCGAATGGGGGATGACGCCCCAAACGTATAATGCTTATTACAACCCGTCGAATAATGAAATTGTACTGCCGGCGGCCATATTTATTTTGCCATGGGCGATGGACGAGAATATAGACGATGCCGTTGTTTATGGTTATGGTGCGGCATCCACCATTGGCCACGAAATTACTCACGGCTTTGACGATCAGGGCCGCCAGTACGACGAGAAAGGGAACCTTAAAGCATGGTGGACACCGGCTGATTCTACAAAGTTTGCGCAGCGCGCCCAAATGCTGGTCGATCAGTTTAACGGTTACACCGTTTACGGCCAGCATATCAACGGAAAGGCAACCTTAGGCGAAAACATTGCAGATTTAGGAGGGATAACTATCGGCCTTGATGCCTTTAAAAAAACCGACCAGTATAAGCAAGGTAAAACTATTAACGGCCTTACCCCAATACAGCGCTACTTTTTAGGCTACGCCATGGGGTGGCTGGGCCAGGATAGAAAAGAATCGTTATTAAGCCAGATACTAACCAACGAGCACTCGCCCGGCTTTTTACGGGTAAACGGCCCTTTTAGTGATGTGCCCGAATTTTATGAAGCATTTGGCGTTAAAAAGGGCGACAAAATGTGGCTGGATCCCGATAAACGGGTAAAGATCTGGTAAAGCCTCACCCTGCCCTCTCCAAAGAAGAGGGTTAAAAGAGCCTCATCTTAAGTCCCTCTCCTTTGGAGAGGGGTTTGGGGTGAGACCTGCTTTTTATATCTTTACCGCATGCAAATCGTACACGCCCTGCAGCAGTGGTGGCAGCATCAAACCTGGCTCGAAATAACCGGGGTTATAACCGGGCTGCTCTGCGTGTACCTCGCTGCAAAAAATAATATCTGGAACTGGCCGTTTGCAATTATCAGCGTAACAATCTACGTCTTCATTTTTTTTGAAGCCCGCCTTTTTGCCGACATGGGCCTGCAAGTTTATTTTTTAGCCATGAACGTTTATGGCTGGTGGTACTGGAGCCGAAGGCCGGCAAATGAAAAAAAGATTCCCGTTGCCCGCATCACAAAAAAAGAAGTGGCCATATCTGCAGTGGCGATAATTATATTTACAATTTTACTCGGCTCGTTATTAAAATATACGCCCGCCTCATTCCCGTATCTTGATAGTTTTTGTACCGCTTGCAGCCTGGTTGCCCAGGTGTTTTTGGCTCGGAAGGTGCTCGAGAATTGGCTGATATGGATATTTGTAGATGTTGTATATGTGGGTGTATATATTTTTAAGGACCTTCACCTTACGGCCCTGATGTATGCCATATACGTAGCCATTGCGCTGATGGGATATCTCGATTGGAAAAAAGACTGGATAAGAGGCCGGAAAGAAACAAAAAGTAAGATCCAAGAAACAAGAAATTGATGATCAAATCCGAAATCGAAAGTTCGACATCCGAAATAATAAAAATAGCCGTTGTTGGCCCGGAGTCTACCGGTAAATCGCACATGTCGGCTTATTTGGCTAAGTATTACCAAACGGTTTGGGTGCCTGAATATGCGCGCGGGTATTGCGAAAAGCTAACCGCGCCCCCCACCTGGCAGGACGAGATAAACATGTTTTACGGGCAGCTTGCGTTAGAGGCGGAGTTGCTGCCTCAGGCAAATAAGATACTTATCTGCGATACTACGTTTATTACCGTAAAGATATGGAGCGACCAGATATTCGGTCAGGCGCCTCAACAGGTTATTAACGAATTGCCAAAACACCCATACAACCTTTACCTCTTACTGGATATCGACCTGCCCTGGCAGGACGACCCGCTGCGCGATTTCCCGCACCTGCGCGAGCATTTTATGCAGGTATGGCACACCGAATTGCAGGCGTTAAACGCCCGTTATGTGGTGATATCGGGCACCGGGGACAACCGGTACCAAAACGCTGTTGATGCGATAAGCACTTATCTCTCTGAACAGAAACTTTAGCGGAATTTTGGAAGGGCAGAATTCTGTATATCAATTAATTCTTAAAAATTTGGGTTCAGACATTTTTTTTCTTCCCACCGTGCAACGTTGTTAAATACCCTGCGTCATTTAACCTGAAACCTGTCATTAATTTGGAAGCCGTATATGTAGATAAACACTATAGCCTGGTGGTTGAGTGTAAACAGGGAAGTAAAAAGGCCTGTTATGAATTGTATCGATTATATGCTAAAGCGATGTTGAACGTCGCCTTTAGAATTGTGGGCAATATTGGCGAGGCGGAAGATGTTTTGCAGGAATCGTTTACGGATGCTTTTAATAAACTGAAGGATTTTAGGCAGGAAACAACCTTTGGTTTATGGTTAAAACAAATTGTTGTGCACCGCTCTATAAACCTTTTGCGAAAAAGGAAGTTAGCGTTTGTTGAAATAGAAGACGGGCAACTGGATAATGTACCCGACGAAGAGCCCTGGGATGATGAAGACGTACAATACCAGGTAGCACAGGTAAAAGAAGCCATGAAGGAGTTGCCCGAAGGCTACCGTGTGGTATTATCACTTTATCTTTTAGAAGGGTATGATCACGAGGAAATAGGGCAGATACTGAATATTACAGAAAACACCTCGAGAACGCAGTTTTTGAGGGCTAAAAGAAAATTGAGCGAGATATTATTAAGAAAGGGAATAAGAAAATGAGCAAGCGTTTAGAAGATTTTATGAGCAGCAACAGGGAAGAATTTGACGACCTGGAGCCACGCGCCGATATCTGGAACAATATTGCCAGGGAGTTGGATGCGTGGGAGGAAGCGGCGCCAAAAAAGCGCGAAGCAAAAACCTTTTCACTGGGTTTTGTACTAAAGGTAGCCGCTTCGGTGATCGTAGTTATGGGTTTAGGTTTCGCTGTGTACCTAAAAGGCCAGCATACGGCAACCGTAAACCTGGCCGATATTAACCCCACTTATGCCAGGCAACAAATGCACTATGCATCGATGATAGAGAGCAAGCGCACCAGGTTAAAACTGGTTGCCAAATTTGACCCGCAGCTTTACAATGAGTTTACTGCCGACCTGAAAAAAATGGACGCCAACTACAAAAAACTAAATATAGATTTAGCCACCAGCCCTAACCAGGAGCGTGTTTTACGTGCAATGATCCGGAACTTGCAAATACAAACAGAGGTGCTTAATCAGCAACTGAGCGTAATTGAACAATTTAATCAAAGTAAAAAGGATCATCAAAATGAAAACAAGGATATTTAAACACAGCCTGCTTGCGGCTTTCGCCGCACTGGCCTTAACCACTACCGTAGCAGCACAGGACTCTGTTGTGGCCCCGCCTGCGCCACCCGCCCCGCCCAAAGTTTATTTATTTAAGGAAAATAAAGCCTTTAAGAAAAACATGGCCGACCTTAAAATAAAAATGAAGGACCTGAAGGTGAAGATGGGCAAAATGAAATTCAAGCAAAACGCGGATCTTAAGTTTGCCTTTAAAGATTTTGACAAAAACTTCAAAGAAAACTTTAAAGATTTCGGTAAAAATTTCCGGGATTTTGGAAAAAACTTTGCCGGCAGCTTTAGCGAGCTATCGCCCAATTTTTCCGAAGGGTTTAAGAACATGGATGGCATAAGCTTCAATAACAACTTTAGCGATGATGAATACAAGCAGAAGGTTGCCAGCGGCCAGATTACCGAAAAGGTAAAAAATTACAGTAAAAGCTACAGCGCTGATGGGAATGATATTTTGCAGATCAACAACAAGTTTGGTAAAGTAGTGGTTAACACCTGGGCCAAAAACGAATTTAAGGTTGATGTACAGATGAAGTTTGGCTCCGACGATGAGGATTTTGTGAACAAGATGATAGAGGGCTCAAGCATCAGCGATAGCAAGGTAGGTTCAATCGTATCATTTAAGACTAACCTGCCACGTAATACCAACAGCCATGGCAACACCCATATGGAAATAAATTACACCGTATACATGCCCGCCGGGAATACATTAGATCTTACCAACCAGTTCGGCAGCGTTACCCTGCCCGACCTTACCGGTAAAACCATATTAAGAGTGTCATATGGCGCATTGAATGCTCAACAGCTTTTAAATAAGGATAACGATGTAAAGGTGAGGTTTGGGGATGCTACCCTGGTTACCTTTAATGGCGGCAAGCTGGATATTGGTTACGGCAAGCTAAAAGCCGGCACGGTAAGCAATGTTAACGCCGATGTATCTTTTGGAGGCATGACCGTAGACAGGCTAAAAAACAACGTAGACGTAAATATCAAATACGGTAACGGCTTTGATATCGGATCGATTGACAAATCGGTACGCAACCTTACCATCAATGCATCGTTCACAAAAATAAAGCTCGATTTTAAGGAAGCCGACAGCTTTAATTTTGATGTGGTTACCAAATTTGGCGGCTTTAACTATGATGACGACAGGATGAAAGTTACCGACAAATCACCAAGCGACAGCGAGCGCGGATGGTCGTCAACAAAAACCTACAAAGGGTACATAGGGAAAAGTAACAGCGATGGTAAGATTGCCATTAATGCCAGTTATACCGATGTAAAGTTCTATTAAAAACTATTGATCAAGCATAAATTTAAAACCCTTGCCATAACGGCAGGGGTTTTGCTATTTTAGCCCTGAAAAAGTTTACACCGAATGGAAATATTAACCGACCCGGAAGCGTGGGTTTCGCTGATAACGCTAACCCTTTTAGAGATAGTGCTGGGTATCGATAATGTGATATTTATATCCATATTATCAGATAAACTGCCAAGGAACCAGCAGGAAAAGGGCCGTAAGATAGGCCTGGCAATGGCAATGATAACCCGCATATTGCTGCTGCTTACCATCACCTGGGTTATGAAACTCACTGCGCCATTGTTCAACATTTCGGGCATGTTGGGCGTTACCGACCCTGAATGGGTAGAAAAGCTGGCCATCTCTGGCCGCGACCTGATACTTATTATCGGCGGCTTGTTCCTTATATATAAGAGCACTGCCGAAATACATCATAAAATTGAAGGCGAAGACGAAAATGAAGGAAATGTTAAACCGCATTCGTTTTGGGGAACCATTGTTCAGATCATGCTGCTGGACATCGTTTTCTCGCTCGATTCGGTTATTACCGCGGTTGGTATGGCCAAGCACGTAGAAATTATGATAGCTGCGGTAGTAATAGCTGTAGGTATTATGATGTGGGCATCAAGCGGCGTAGCCAATTTTGTGAACAAACACCCAACTGTAAAAATGCTGGCGCTATCGTTCTTGTTATTAATTGGCGTATCGCTGTTAGCCGAGGCTCTTGAGCAGCATATTCCTAAAGGATATATTTACTTCGCAATGGCTTTCTCGATACTGGTTGAGATGCTGAACCTTAAAATGCGGTCAAAACGAAATGCCAAAACTACCCATTAAGTGGTTAAGCAGTATGATCAGTGTACCGGAATAAGTCACTGTAATAGGGCATATTAAGCCTTGGTTTTGATCATCAGGATAGATTAAGGCTTACAGCGGGGCGAGGCACCCGCCGCGCTGTAAGCATAAATTCCGGTATGCGGCAGAACGCTGAATTATACAAAGCAATTCTATTTAAACTTATTTTTAAGGGCGGCCAGTTTGCTCGTCATATCCATTTCGGGTTCCGGTTGTACCTTTTTTGTAAAGGTTTTTTGAACCGGTTTTTGATCGCGGGGTTTAGTTCCGCCTTGTTCGCGTTTTTCGCTCTCTTTCATTGATAGCGAAATGCGCTTGCGGTTAACATCCACTTCGGTAACGGTTACCTCAACCTTTTGGTGCACTTTTAATACCTCGTTAGGGTCTTTTATAAAACGGTTGGTTATCTGGCTCAAGTGCACCAGGCCATCCTGATGAACGCCGATATCTACGAAGGCGCCGAAGTTGGTAATGTTGGTTACAATGCCAGGCAGTTTCATGCCCGTTTTCAGATCGCCAATGGCGTTAACACCTTCGGTAAAACTAAATGCTTCAAACTGTTCACGCGGGTCGCGGCCGGGTTTGGCCAGCTCGGCAATAATGTCGTTTAGCGTGGGCAACCCAACCGTATCTGAAATATATTTTTGCAATGGGATGGATTTACGCAAGTTATTATCGCGCATCAAATCCTGCACGCTGCATTTCAGGTCTTTGGCCATTTGCTCAACAAGCGCGTAGCGTTCCGGGTGTACCGAGCTGCTATCCAAAGGGTTTTCCGCTTCGCGGATACGTAAAAAGCCTGCGGCCTGTTCGTATGCCTTGTCGCCCAGGCGGGCCACTTTTTTAAGCTGGTCGCGGCGTTTAAAAGCGCCGTTTTGGTTGCGGTACTCTACAATGTTTTGCGCCAGTTGCGGGCCAAGGCCCGATACATACGATAATATTTGTTTTGATGCGGTATTAAGTTCCACACCCACTGCATTCACACAGCTGATAACGGTGTCGTCAAGCGATGTTTGCAATTTGTTTTGGTCTACATCGTGCTGATACTGACCTACGCCGATGGATTTCGGGTCTATCTTTACCAATTCGGCCAGCGGGTCCATCAAACGGCGACCAATAGAAACAGCGCCCCGTACGGTAATGTCCTTATCCGGGAACTCCTCGCGGGCAACATCAGATGCTGAATAGATGGAAGCCCCGCTTTCGTTTACCATAACAACGGTTGCTCCCGGCAGGTTAAGGTTTCGTATAAACAGTTCTGTTTCGCGGCCAGCGGTGCCGTTGCCTATAGCGATTGCTTCAATGTTGTATCGCTCAAATAAGTGCTGAACGGTTTTCCCGGCTTCTTTGGCCTGCCCTGCACCGGTATGGGGGTAAATGGCAGTGTTTTCTAATAGTTTTCCCTGTTCATCCAGGCAAACTACCTTACAACCCGTGCGGAAACCCGGGTCGATGGCCATTATCCGTTTCTGACCAAGCGGAGCGCCCAGCAATAATTGGCGTGCATTTTCTGCAAACACCCTTATCGCTTCTTCGTCGGCTTTCTTTTTGGTAAGCAGGCGTATCTCAGTCTCCATCGATGGTTTAAGCAAGCGCTTGTACCCGTCGGCTATCGCCAGCCCAACCTGCGATGCAGCGGCATTGCGCGAAGTAATAAATTCGCGCTCTAACAAAGCGATAGCGTCCTCTTCGGCAGGTTTTATGTCCAGGTAAAGTATCTCTTCCTTTTCGCCGCGGCGCATGGCCAGTATGCGGTGCGAGGGCGCTGTTTTAACAGGCTCTGTCCAATCAAAATAATCTTTGTATTTAATGCCCTCTTCCTCTTTGCCCGGTGCCACTTTCGACTCAAAAACGCCCTTCTCGGTAAATAAGTGGCGCATCTTAGCCCTTGTTTCGGCATGTTCGCTAATGTGCTCGGCAATAATATCACGCGCGCCGGCAAGCGCTTCCTCAATAGTATTTACGCCTTTTTCCGGATCGATAAATTTGCCCGCTTCCAGTTCAACATCAAAATTCTTTTGAGCCAAAACAGCATCGGCCAGGGGTTGTAAACCTTTTTCGCGGGCTGCCGTTGCGCGGGTTTTGCGTTTGGGGCGGTATGGCAGGTAAATATCTTCCAACATCACCATGGTTTCGGCGGTGTTTATCTGCTCTTCCAGTTCAGGCGTAAGCTTGCCCATATCAGTAAGCGATTTCAAAATAGCTTCGCGGCGTTTATCCAACTCGCGCAGTTGCTGCACACGGTCGCGGATGGCGGCCACCTGCACCTCGTCAAGACTGCCTGTAGCTTCTTTACGGTAACGGGATATGAAAGGCACCGTTGCGCCTTCGTCAAGCAGGTTAATGGTTGCGCTTACCTGTTTGCTTGCTATAGAAAGCTCCCGGGCTATTTTTATGTTGTAATCAGATTCCACAGTTATAATAATTATACCGATCAATTTTTTGTCGTTTATCGGGAATGCGAAGTTGGTACTCTTTAATCAAAAATCAAAAGCAATTAAAACAATCTATTTATTAGGCTTATCTAATAAATTATAATCGCTTAACCTAATTTTAGTATATTTGACCAATCATGAAGATGTCTTTAACGCTATTGGGTTGTGGAATAATGCTGACGTATGTTACTGCCTACGGGCAAACAGATACTACCCGGCACAAATACAACTTGTTTAACCCTGTGCCAAAGGACAAAATGAAAGACATGGAAACCGACAGGCCGGATGTTACCGAGAGCGCATATACGGTAGAAGCAGGCCATTTCCAGGTAGAAAGTGATTTGTTCAGGCATGTGCGTAATACAAGCGATGGCGTGCATAGCATCCAGAACACGTATAACCTGGCTAACTATAAACTGGGTTTAACTGAGCGCTCAGACATACAGCTTGTGGTGCCAACCTATACAACCATAACCATGCGTAACATAATTACAGGCAAAATAATAAACAAGGCCGCCGGCATTGACGATATCTCCGTACGCTTCAAATATAACCTGTGGGGGCATAATGGGGGTAAAACGGCGCTTGCGGCCCTGCCTTACGTCGTGCTGCCTACGTCGTCGTTTTCCAGCACGGCTACGCAATATGGCATAGTATTCCCATTTGCGCTGTCGCTTACCGATAAGTGGAACTTTGGTTCGCAGGTCTCGGTTAATATAGCTAAGGAAGAAGACAATGCTTTTCATCCCGAATATCTATACTCTTTCACTTTTGGCCGGGAGATCACTGAAGATCTGAGCGCCTTTGTAGAGGGTGTTGCTACCTATAATGTATTTAAAAAGAACGCCGAGACCTTTGCCAACGGCGGCCTGATTTTTTCTGTGACAGATAACCTAAACATTGATGCGGGGGTAAATATTGGCCTTAAACAAACTTCTGACAAAATATATTTTCTGGGTTTTTCGTTCCGGTACTAATTAAGCTTATTTGAAAGATGCATACCCTATCAGAACAGAATTACCTGAAATGTATTTATCGGCTTGGGCAGGATAAAGGGAAGAAAATAACACCAACCGCAATTGCCGCGCTGCTTGGTAACAGCCCGGCCTCGGTGGTTGATATGATACGCAAGCTTACCGATAAGCACCTTATAGTGTATGATAAAAGGAAAGGCGTAGAGCTGACCGAACCGGGACACAAACATGCCGCGCTTATTGTACGCCGGCACCGCCTTTGGGAAGTTTTTTTGATGGAAAAATTAGGCTACCATTGGGACGAGATACATGATATTGCCGAGGAATTGGAACACATTAACGATGCATCGCTGGCCGACAGGCTGGATAAGTTCCTGGGATTCCCGGAATATGACCCGCACGGCGACCCTATACCCCAGGCAGATGGTAAAATTCCCAAGCGGCACGCTACAACGCTTGTTAATGCCCCCGCAGGGTGCAATTGCCGCGTGGTTGGGGTAAAAGATTCCTCAGCCCAGTTTTTACAATATCTGCTAAAGCTTAAAATTAATATCGGCACAATAATCCGGGTAATAGAAAAGATCCCGTTCGATGGCTCGCTTACGATCTGCATCGACGAAAAAGACCAGAAAACGGTTTCACAAAAATTTGGCGAAAGCATATTGGTTGATGTATAAATCATTAATCCCCTCGGTAACTTATATACTAATCAGCATGTTTGCTCTTTAAGTATGCGGGTAAGTTAACCAAAAGTATTCCAACTAAAATTACAATCAGGCTTATCAGCTGCGCGGCGTTTACCCGCTCATTTATAAGTAACCAACCCAATAGTACCGCTACAACGGGGTTTACGTAAGTGTGGGTACTTATTATAGCCGGCGGCTTTATGCTGATAAGCCATACAAATGAAAGGTAAGCCACTAGCGATCCGAAAACCACAAGGAACAGTAATCCTGCCCATGCTTCGGCGCTTACGTTAGCGAATGAAAAGCCAGCCTGCTCGTGTTTCGCAAATGCTATAATCGCGCTTGCAGCACCCGCGGCTAATAATTGTATGCTGGCGTTCATAGTAGATGAACTGCTGCCCTTGCTGTTTTTGGTGATTAACGCCCCCAGCACCCAAAGAACCGCGCTGAATAACACCACAATACTGGCTATGGTAGCCAGGGGCGAAGGATTTACCACCGATACACCAAGTTTAAGGAACAGGAATATGCCGGCAAAGCCGATAATAAGGCCGCTAAGGATATATTTGTTTGAAAAGTATTCAGACCAGTTCTTCCTGTCGAGCAGTAAAAATATCAGGGGCTCGGTAGCTACCAGTATGGCGGCCTGCCCCGAGCTGATGTATTGCTCGGCCCAGGCTATCATACCGGTGCCGCCAACCAGCATCATGATGCCGCTAATGGCATGGCGCCATAGGTTGCGCGATACAGGCAGGCTTTCGCCCTTAAATTTACACCAGGCAAAAAATATAACGCCTGCCATAGCATAACGTAACCCTACCAGTATAAATGGAGGGAAGCTTTTAAGCCCGTAAATAACCGCCAGGTAGGTTGACCCCCAAATGATATATATGTTAAAAAACGCGAACGCTACCAGTAACGGTGAAACCAGTTTTTTTTTCATCACCAAAACCATTTAATTTTTACTATCATAAGTGGTAACGCTGGTAAAAGTAATAATGTTTTTTACTATCTAAAATATTTTTGGTGGTAAACATTATATATTTGATATAACAATGAGTAAGGTTAGAAATATAGCTAATTTACCTTTAGACGGGGGCCTGCTTTGCCTTGATTTTGTAAATACCGTACAAACGCGTAAAAAGGAGGTGTTTCATGAGTATATACCTAATTACGGGGCATTTTTACAGTGGTGCGTTAAGTTAAATATCATCAGCCCAAAAGAGTTGAAAATGTTTAGTGATATAACAGAACACGCACCGGCTTCGGCTATTACGGCCTATCATCATGTTATGATAGCACGCGAACTGTTGTATAAAGTATTTTCGGCAAGGGCCGCGGGTATGCCGGTAGATAAGGATGTTTTAGGTGGCTTTAACGAATTGCTGGCAGAGACCCTGCAGCACATTGGCTTTGATAACGCGAAAGATGGGTTAAAAGAGGTTTGGCAAAATACCGAAGATAATATTGTAGCCCCATTGTGGAAGGTAATTAAATCGGCCTATGACATTTTAACCGCGCCCGAAGCCAGGTACGTAAAAGAATGCCCGGCCTGCGGTTGGCTGTTTCTGGATAAAAGCCGCACCCATACCCGGCGGTGGTGTAACCCGCTGGAATGTGGCAGTGTGGATAAAGCTACACGTTATTATCATCGCCAGAAAGCGAAAAAGCAACAAGCATAAAAAAAGACACGCTCCAATAGCGTGTCTTTTTTTATTTTAAGTAAACTGGTTATTATAAACCAAAGGCGCTTTTCACCTTATCTACGTAATCAAGCTTTTCCCAGGTAAACAGTTCCACTTCGCGGGTTACAATGCTGCCGTCGTGCGCACGGAACGATTTGGTAACCGTTACGTTAGGGCGGCCGAAATGGCCATAGGCAGCGGTTTCGCTGTAAATAGGGTTACGTAATTTAAAACGGGTTTCAATGGCGTATGGCGTCATGTTAAAAATGCTTTCAACCTTTTTAGCTATTTCGCCATCATTTAAATCAACTTTGGCAGTGCCGTAAGTGTTTACGTAAATGCCCATAGGCTGTGCCACACCAATAGCGTATGATACCTGAACCAAAACTTCGCTGCAAATACCGGCAGCTACCAGGTTTTTGGCAATATGGCGGGTAGCGTAAGCAGCAGAGCGGTCAACTTTGGACGGGTCTTTGCCACTAAATGCACCACCACCGTGCGCGCCCTTACCGCCATAAGTATCAACAATAATTTTACGTCCGGTTAAGCCGGTATCGCCATGGGGCCCGCCGATAACAAATTTGCCGGTTGGGTTAATATGATATTTGATCTGGTCGTTAAAGAAATGCGCGTACTTTGGATATTTAGCCTTAACACGCGGGATCAGGATATCAACAATATCGCTGCTGATCTTTGACAGCATAGCCTCCTCATCACCAAAGTCATCGTGCTGAGTTGATATCACTATGGCATCTATGCGGGTTGGCTGATTGTTGTCGTCATATTCAAGCGTAACCTGCGATTTCGCATCCGGGCGCAGGTATTTGATATCGGTATTTTCGCGGCGGATAGCGGCAAGCTCTACTAATAAAGCGTGTGCAATATCCAAAGCCAAGGGCATATAGTTATCTGTTTCTACCGTAGCATAGCCAAACATCATCCCCTGGTCGCCGGCGCCCTGCTCTTCTTTGGCTTTGCGGTCAACTCCCTGGTTAATATCAGGCGATTGCTCGTGTATAGCTGATAATACACCGCACGAACTGCCGTCAAACATATATTCGCCTTTGGTATAACCAATACGGTTGATTACATCGCGGGCAATTTTTTGTACATCTAAATAAGCCTTTGATTTAACCTCGCCGGCTAAAATAACCTGCCCGGTTGTTACCAATGTTTCGCAGGCTACCTTCGACTCCGGGTCGAATGCTAAGAAATTATCAATTAATGCGTCCGATATCTGATCGGCAACTTTATCCGGATGCCCTTCTGATACGGATTCGGATGTAAATAAGTATGGCATATTATTTAAAATAAACGTAAATCGAAAGGTGAAAGTTCTATCTGAAACGTTGTAAAAGGAGCAGGGTTAGCACTTTTTTACGTGGTTGCAATACGCTCCTCCCAATTTCAGAGGGCGTTAAATCAGTCCACTTTCGGGTGGCAAAAATAAAACAATTTTTCACAAAGCCGAAAATACATTTACTTTTGACGACTGAAACCCATATAGTTGAAAAGGAAAGCTTTATTTATAATAAACCCGGTATCGGGCGGGAAGAAAAAGGATGGTGTGCCGGAGCTTGTGGGAAAGTACCTTGACCCGGCTATTTTTGAATATGATATTGAATACACTACCGGTATTTTTCATGCCCACGACCTTGCCAGGGCGGCGGTAGGCGAGTACGAAGTTGTTGTTGCCGTTGGGGGCGACGGTACCGTGAACGAAATAGCATCGGCAATTGCCGAAACAGATACGATTTTAGGTATTATCCCCTTTGGCTCGGGCAACGGCCTGTCCCGGTTCCTGAATATACCAATGGATACCGAAGGCGCCCTTAAAACCATGAACGCCGGACGGACAATTACTATTGATGCAGGTAAAATGAACGGGCAATGGTTCTTTAACATGGCGGGCATGGGGTTTGACGCCCATATAAGCCATGTGTTTGCGTATGGTAGCGAAAAACGCGGCTTTATCAGCTATTTCAAATCGTCGTTAAAGGAGATAGCTAACTATAAGGCCAAAGATTACCAGATAGAGATAGACGGGATCACATACGCCCGTGAAGCGTTTATGCTGAGCACGGCCAATTCATCGCAATATGGCAACAATGCGCATGTATCGCCGCATGCATCGGTGCAGGATGGTTTATTGGATGTATGTATCATCAAGCCTTTCCCGCTTTGGCGCTTCCCCGAAATGGGGCTGCGTATGTTTACTAAAACCGCCGATAGTTCGAGGTTTGTAGAAATTATTAAAGGGAAGCATATTCATATTACCCGTGCTCAAAGCGGGCCCATTCACCTGGATGGCGAACCACAGGACGCCGGTACAGATATAAAGATAGATATAGTACCTAATGCGCTAAAAGTTATTGTCGGCGGAGGGTATAAAAATTAAGGGCCCCTTTAGGGTTAAAAATAACGAATAATTATATTAACAGGTGTACCCCAAACAGGGGAAGATTTAGAGGGGCTACTATGGCAAAGAAGAATTTTACGGGCATCATGTATTCAACAGATCCTGATTTTCAGTACCAGGAAGAAGGCGGCAACGAACAGCAGACCCTGCCGCCACAGCAACAAAACCTTAAAATATTTTTAGACCGGATAAAAGGCAATAAGCTGGTGACCCGCGTTAATGGCTTTATCGGGCTTGACGCCGATCTGCAGGTCATCGGTAAAAAGCTGAAAACCAAATGCGGCGTAGGAGGCTCTGTTAAGGATGGCGAGATACTGCTGCAGGGTGATTTCAGGGATAAGGTGCTAACCATGCTGCAAACAGATGGTTTTAAGGCAAAAAAAGCCGGAGGTTAGTGTATCGACATAAAAAATAATTGCTAACATTAACGATTGATTATTAATGATTTATGTAGTGTGTAAAACGTACATTATGTAAATAAATACTGCAAAACACTTGTTTGTTAGTGTATCAAACAGGTAATTTTGCGGCAACCAATTATAAATCAATCTTCTTAATGAAAAGTATGAATAACCGGGTACCCCAATTAGGGTATCTTAACCTGGCAAAGGCCCCTGCTATTTTATATCAGCTAACCCCCGCACAACTTGTTGAAGCCGCAATAAAAAGGAACGAAGGCGTTTTGAGCGACTCCGGCGCGCTTGCCATTGATACGGGCGCATTTACCGGCCGCTCGCCCAAGGACCGTTTTATTGTTGATGACCATATCACCCATGATAATGTATGGTGGGGAAGCATCAATTTTAAGTTTGACGGTGCAAAGTTTAACGCCTTATATAATAAGATGACCAGTTACCTTGCCGGGCGCGAGATTTTTGTGCGCGACTCATGCGCCTGTGCCAACGAAAAATACCATATAGATATACGTGTAGTAACCGAAACCGCTTACCAAAACCTGTTTGTACACCACCTCTTCATTCGCCCGGAGGTTATTAACCCCGAAAACCAGCCGGAGTGGACTATAATTGCCGCGCCGGGCTTTATGGCCGACCCTGAAGTTGACGGCACAAGGCAGCCGAACTTTTCCGTCATCAGCTTTAGCAAAAAGATGATACTGATTGGCGGTACGGGTTACACCGGCGAGATCAAGAAAGCGATATTTTCGGTGTTAAACTTTATCCTGCCGTACGATAAACAGGTACTGCCTATGCATTGTTCGGCCAATACGGGCAGCAAGGGCGATACCGCGGTTTTCTTTGGTTTATCGGGTACGGGCAAAACCACACTCTCTGCCGATCCGCAGCGCAACCTGATAGGCGACGACGAACACGGCTGGAGCGATTACACCATATTTAATTTTGAAGGCGGGTGTTATGCCAAATGTTCGGGCCTTACGGCCGAAAAAGAACCGCAAATATTCAGTGCTATAAAATATGGCGCACTGCTTGAGAACGTTAATTTTTATCCGGGTACGCGCAAGGTTGACTTTAATAATATAGATAAGACCGAAAATACGCGGGTTGCATATCCGTTATCTAACGTAAACAACGCCGTAATACCGTCAATAGGGGCATCGCCAAAAAATATATTCTTTTTAACTGCCGATGCGTTTGGCATATTGCCGCCGGTTTCAAAATTAACGGCCGAGCAAGCCATGTATCATTTTATATCCGGATATACAGCTAAGATAGCAGGTACAGAAACCGGTATAACCGAGCCTAAAGCAACCTTTTCTGCCTGTTTTGGCGAGGCCTTTTTACCCTTGCACCCGGTTACCTACGCCAAACTGCTGGGTAAAAAAATAAAAGAGCACCAGGTAAATGTGTGGCTGGTAAACACCGGCTGGACCGGCGGCGCCTACGGAACCGGGCAGCGCATGAAACTTTCATACACCAGGGCCATGATAACCGCGGCAATAAATGGGGGGCTTGATCATGTACAGTACCACCAACACCCGGTATTTAATATGATGATACCTGAAAGCTGCCCCAACGTACCCGATGAAGTGCTTGATCCTAAAAACATCTGGGCCAGCCCTGAAAATTATGAAGACAGTGCAAACAAGCTGGCAGCAGCGTTTGTTAAAAATTTTGAAAAGTACGCCGCTTACAGCACCGCAGATATTATAAACGCAGGGCCAAACGTAGCCGAAACAGTGTAGTTAGACGCGATTATATCAGTTTAGTTACACATTTTTTATGTGTTATAACTTGCTATTATTAAAAAAAATGGGTTTCATTGTAAAAAATTGTCTGCCTGACAGACAATTTTTCTGTTTTAAAGCGTTAAGTAATCACCAATTTGCAGAACGCTGAAAGCTGTATATTAAATTATTATAAAGAATTACATAAAAAGTTTTTTTATTTCATTTAAATTCTATTTTTGTTATTCGCTAAAAACGCACACATTTTTTATTAACTTATATTATAAACAAAACGAAAACTAAAAATTAAAAAGTAATGGCAAACGCACCAACAAAACCAACTACTCCTGTTAAAGAAAGCTCAAGTGCATCAGGCGCATTTGCAACTTTGACCATTCCTATCTGTATAGTAGTGGCAATTTGTATTTTTATATTCATCTTAGGTCACCCAAGTCACTTTAAAGGCGGTAACCCCGAGAATGATCCAAACCCGGGCGATTTATTTGGTACTATACACAAAGGTGGGGTAATTGTACCTATCATCATGTCGTACCTGTTAATGGTTATCGTTTTTTCAATCGAAAGGTTTGTAGTTATCGGCAAGGCATCAGGTACAGGTAATGTAGATGCATTTGTTAGGAAGATCCAATCTTTACTTAACGCTGGTAACATCGACGGCGCAAGCGCTGAGTGCGACAAACAAAAAGGTTCTGTAGCAAACGTTATCAAATCTGGTTTGAAAAAATACCGCGAAATGGAAGCTGACCAGACAATGGACGTTGACCAAAAAGCATTAGCTATCCAGAAAGACATTGAAGAAGCTACCGCTTTAGAAATGCCAATGTTAGAGCAAAACTTAACCATTATCGCTACCCTGGTATCAATCGGTACATTAACCGGTCTGTTAGGTACGGTAATCGGTATGATCGGTGCGTTCGCTACATTGGGTGCATCTGGTGCTCCAAACCAATCAGAACTTTCAACTCACATTTCTGAGGCGCTTATCAATACAGCGTTAGGTATCGGTACTTCGGCTATATCAATTGTAATGTACAACGTGTTTACATCAAAAATTGATAAGTTAACCTATGCTATCGATGAGACTGGTTTCAGCATCGTACAAACATTCGCGGCTTCTCACAAAAATAAATAATTGTAAAATATAGTTTGCTTTTATCCGTTATAACAAAATATAATTTGGATAATTGAAATGAGTCACTATCTTTACATTATATATTTTAAATTTAACAGAATATGCCAAGAGTAAAAGTTGCAAGGAAAAGCACTGCGATAGATATGACCGCCATGTGCGACGTAGCTTTCCTGTTGCTTACCTTCTTTATATTAACAGCAAAGCCCCGTACAGAAGACCCTGTGCCAATAGATGTGCCATCGTCAACGGCAGTAACACCATTGCCCGAAGAGAACGTACTTTTATTAACAGTTGGTAAAGGCCAGGTATTTTATACGGTAGAGGGTACCGATATCCGTAAGCAAACCCTTACGCAGATGGGCGAAAAGTATAACATTAACTTTACCCCGCTGCAAAAGCAGGTATTTTCGAGCCTACCGGTTTTTGGCGTACCTATCAGGCAGCTGCCTGCTTTCCTTGACCTGGACAGCGATAAGCGCAAGGCGTTTAAACAACCGGGTATCCCTAACGATACAACAGCCAACAACGAACTTAGTGATTGGATACGCGAATCGCGCAAAGCGGTTGCCTCGTTACATAACAAGCCGTTAAGGATATCTATAAAAGGGGATAACAAGGAGGAGTACCCAACTATTAAAAAGGTAATTGGTATTCTGCAGAGACAAAAAGTTAACAAGTTTAGCCTGATCACGGCGGTTAAAGACGCACCAAAAAAATAACAGAAAATGGCAGAATTAGACACCTCCTCCGGCGGGGGAAAAAAAGGCGGGAAAGTAAGAAGTAAGAAAGCCTCGACACGTGTGGATCTAACCGCGATGGTGGATTTAGCGTTCCTGCTTATCACCTTCTTCATCATGACCACCACGCTATCAAAGCCTAAGGCTATGGATGTGGCCATGCCCGATAAGGATGAAGATACAAAACAGCAATTGCCGGTAGCTGCTTCGCGCTCTATGACCATATTATTAGGCGCTAACGATAAACTGGAATGGTTTTTAGGCGAGCCCGGTACAGCGCAGCCATCTACCGAAGATTACGGTAAAGACGGTATACGTAAAGTGCTTATAGAAAAAGGCAAGGAAGTACAGCAAACCTTTGGTAATTATATGATAGTGCTTATCAAGCCAAGCGATAAATCAAACTATAAAAACCTGGTTGATATTTTAGATGAGATGAAGATCACCAACGTGCAATCATACGCTATTATTGATATTACACCGGTTGAAGTGGATTTATTGAAGAGAGATAACAATTACTAAAAGGAATTATTAAAGTAAATTAACGTTATAAGATAATGTTTGGATCAAAATTAGACATACTAAACCAGCAGTGGATTGACGTTGTTTTTACAGGCCGTAACAAAGCTTATGGTGCATACGAATTAAGAAAGGATAATCCTCGTAATACAAACAAGGCCCTTATTATTGGAGTTGCAGTATTTGTTTTACTTATATCTTTTAAAACAATCCTCAATGCTATATCGGGATTTATCCCTAAAGCTGATGAAAAGGTAAAGGTTACCGAGGTGGTATTACCGCCGCCGCCGGTAAACGAGGAGGTTAAACCACCACCTCCGCCACCAGAACCACCAAAACCAAAGGTTGATCAGGTGAAGTTCCCTCCTCTGGTTGTAAAACCGGATAACGAGGTTCGCGAAAAGGAACCGCCAACCGTAAAAGAGCTGGAAGTTGCAGACCCTGGTCAGAAAGACCAGAAGGGCGACCCGAATGCCGATATCAGAATTGATGAACCGGTAGGTAACTCGGACGTTAAACAAGTAGTTGAAGAAAATCCTAACCAGATTTTTACCGCGGTAGAGAAATCTCCGTCGTTCCCTGGCGGTGAGGGTGCATTCGGCAAGTACTTGGGTAAAAATATCCGTTACCCGGCCATAGCAAGAGAAAACAACGTTCAGGGACGTGTGGTTTTAACTTTCGTGGTTGAGAAAGACGGTTCGTTAACCGATATTAAGGTTTTACGATCGTTAGGTAGCGGTACAGATGAAGAAGCTGTACGTGTATTGAAAGCTTCGCCTAAATGGACACCAGGTATTCAAAACGGACGTCCCGTTCGTGTACAATACAGTATACCTGTAAACTTCCAGTTGGCATCAGATTAAATCTTAATGTTATCAGATAACAATGAAAAGCAAAAATCGCCCAAAAGGCGGTTTTTGCTTATTTTAGGAGTGGCTGCATTTATTTGCTTGTGTGTGTTTGGGCTGATGATCATTTTCGGTGATTATTTCCTGGCAAATTTGCCCAAAACACAACGGATCATATTTGGTTCGGTAGTATTGATATATGCGGTTTTACGCTTTTCGCGCTATTTAAGAAAGGACCCTAATGAAATTTAGTTTCAGGGCGTTATTGTCAGGCGTAGCGTTTTTAATAATGCTGCAAGCCTGTAAGCAAAATGCCGGTAAAAAAACGGAGCTTGACGGTTTTATGTCAGGAACTGCGGTATTTGGTGCCGATGAATCGTTTTCGCCTATTATTGACGAAGAACTGTATATTTTTAAGGCAGCTTTTCCAGACGCCAACCCCGTACTTCAATATAAGGCCGAAGCTGATGTGGTAAACGACCTGATGAACGACAAATACAGGGTGGCTATTTTATCCCGAACCCTGGATACCACTGAACTTGGTATATTAAAAAGGCGCAGTTTAACGGCAGATACCATCAGGTTTGCTGTAGATGCTATCGCGCTTATTGTAAATCAGGCATCTAATGATACTTTAATTTCGGTAAACGAAATAAAAAATATGTTGAACGGGAGATCAAAAACTGATAAAAATATCGTGTTTGACAACCCGAACTCGAGTTTGGTAAGGTATTTGAAGACCTTGTCTGGTAACAACGGGTTGAAACAAAAAAATATTTACGCGTTAAGCTCAAGTAAAGAAGTTATAAGGTATGTAAGTACCCACCCAAATTCAATTGGGATAACGGGTTTCAGCTGGCTAAATGATCCGGATAAGGATTATGCCGACGCGGTAGATAAGGTTAAAATTGTTGGTGTGCGCAACGAAGATAGTAAGACAGCCCCCAACCAGTACTTTAAACCTTCGCAGGAAACGCTTGTCCAACATACGTATCCGCTAAGCAGGTCGTTATATATAATCGATTGTACAGGCCGAAAGGGATTAGGCGCAGGCTTTGCATCATTTTTAGCCAGCGAACGCGGACAAAGAATAATACTAAAATCGGGGTTATTACCCGATTCTATCCCCCCGCGGGAAATAAACATTATACACTAACTATATATATTTACAAACTAAAGAGATAAGATGAAAATGATCAGTAAGATAAGTAAGCTGGTATTAGCACTGACCCTTGTAGGTTCATCAACAGTTTTTGCGCAAAGCTTAGCCGATGCCAAGAAAGCGATTGATGCAGAGCAGTTTCAGAAGGCTAAATCGATGCTTAAGAATTTAACCGTAACACAGGCTAATAAGGACGAAAACTTTTTTTACCTGGGTTGGGTGTATCTTTTACAAGATTATCCCGACTCGGCAAAAACTGTGTTTCAAAAAGGTGTTGCTGTAAACCCAAAATCTGCTTTGAATAATGTAGGGTTAGGCGCGGCCGCTTTTGTTGACAAAGACAGGGCTACGGCTACAAGATATTTTAACCAGGCGCTTGCGTTGGCAGACAAACATGATGGCGACCCTGCGTTGTATATAGGTAAGGCATACTTACTTAACGAAGTTGATGGTAAAGTTGCGCCGGCGGATGCCAATGCTGCTATTGCCGTGTTAACAAAAGGCAAAGAAGCTGATAAAAAGAACGCTAATATTTTAGTTGCATTAGGTGATGCCTTACGTACACAAAGCAAAAACTCTGATGCAGTAGGCGCTTACCAGTCTGCCTTAGAGATAGATCCTAAACTGGCACATGCTAAGGTAGCAACCGGTATCATCTGGAAATATGCCAATAACTTTGAAGCATCGCAGGATGAGTTTAAAAAGGCTTTGGCCATTGACCCTAACTACGGCCCCGCCTACCGCGAGTGGGCTGAGACCGATGTTCGCTGGGCGTTGTCAGATCCTAAAATGGCATCAGTAAAAGTTAAAGAAGGTGTGGATAATTATCGTAAGTATCTTTCTTTAACAGATATGTCTATTGAGTCGCGCTTACGTTATGCCGACTTCCTGTTGTACGCCGGGGATTACAAGGCACTACAAACAGAGGCCGCCGCATTAGCAAGCTCTGCAAACAGTAACCTTAAAGTATACCGTTACTTAGCTTACGCTGCGTACGAAAATAAAGATTACCAGGCTGGCATAAACGCAATGAACACCTGGATAACAAAGGCCGATCCTAAACGTATCATTACACGGGATTACGTGTACCTGGGTCGTTTGCAATTGGCAAATAAGCAAGATTCGTTAGGTGTCTTATCGTTGCGTAAAGCTTTAGAGTTAGATACAACCAAGGTAGATGTTTATCCGGAAATAGCTAAAGCGCTTTACGGGCAGAAAAAATATATTGAATCGGGCGATACCTACGCAAGTTTTATAGCCAAGTCAAACAAGGCAACGTTAAACGATTACTTGTCGGAAGGGTTGAGCTACTATAAGGCATTTACCGAACAATATTTTAGTAACGCAAAACCAAAGCCTACGCCAGATACAACGCTTTTGGTAAAAGCCGACTCTGCCTTTAGTTACATTCAGCATAAGGCGAGTGCGCCCGTTGCAGTAGTTGCACTATACCAAGCCCGCGCAAATGATTTTAGGGAACCCGACAGAAATACAATAAAAGGGTTAGCAAAACCATATTACGAGCAGTATATACAATTGCAAACAGCTAAAACCACATTAAGCGATAATGATAAAACATTCCTGGCCGAGGCATATGCTTACTTAGGTGCTTATTACGACTTTAAAGAAAAGGACGATGCAAAAGCAGCTGAAAACTACAGCAAGGCAAGGGAGTACGACCCGACTAATAAATCGGCAGCGGCTTACTTCTCGCGTAAAAGCGGTGGTTCTAAAAGCAAATAAAACAACTAACCAAAAGCCCCTTTAAAAAGGGGCTTTTTTTATTATGCGCCCCTTTGTATATTTGCCCCATGGAATTACACAGTTTGCCGGTTAACTATTTACCAATCATATTCCAGATGCTGGTGGCCATAGGGTTTGTTGTTACAACAATGCTTGTGACTCACAAAATTGGCCCTAAGCGCGTAACCAAGGATAAATTAACGCCGTTTGAATCGGGTATAGAAGTTATCGGTAATGCCCGTACACCTATGTCTATCAAGTACTTCCTGGTGGCTATACTTTTTGTATTGTTTGATGTGGAGGTGATCTTTATGTATCCCTGGGCGGTAAACTTCCGCGACCTGGGCCGTGAGGGTATGATAGAGATGTTTATTTTTATGGGCACGTTACTTGCCGGGTTTATTTATATTATAAAAAAAGGCGCATTAAACTGGGACTAATCAAACCAGTCTAACTAAGATAAGCGTAGCCGGAATAGCTGCCGCTATAAATAGATACTTAGGAAGTTTATATCCGGCAGTTTAGATTGATTCTAAATATATTCCTGAACCTGCATAGTGTATTTGTTACAACGTATTTATTGTAAATTTGCACATCAGTTTTAGCTGATGTCATAATATTATTTGAGAGGAATTTAATGAGTGATATTCAAATAGTTGAAGCCCCTGCGGGTGTTGAGGGATCGGGGTTTTTTGCTACCAAACTTTCTGAAGCAGTGGGTTTGGCACGTTCGCACTCCTTATGGCCGCTGCCGTTTGCAACTTCTTGCTGCGGTATCGAGTTTATGGCCACTATGGGTTCGCATTACGATCTGAGCAGGTTTGGGGCCGAGCGTTTAAGCTTTTCGCCGCGCCAGGCCGACCTGTTGATGGTAATGGGTACCATATCAAAAAAAATGGGACCGGTTTTACGCCAGGTTTACCTGCAAATGGCCGAACCACGTTGGGTAATGGCTGTTGGTGCCTGCGCATCAAGCGGTGGTATATTTGATACATACTCTGTATTGCAGGGTATAGATGAGGTAATCCCGGTTGATGTTTACGTGCCGGGCTGTCCCCCACGCCCCGAGGCTATTATTGATGGTTTTATGGCTATACAAAAACTGGTACGTACCGAGTCTATTCGCCGCCGCGAAGAGCCTAAATACCAGGCATTGCTGGCTAAATATGGTATCCAATAATGGCTAAAATTGCAAACGAAGAGCTTTTACAGAAGCTAAACGATAAATTTCCGGGCCAGATAACCCAAACAGGTGCCGATTTTGGCTTGCTAACTGTGGAAACGGATAAAAATGTTATCAGCGAGGTGTTAAACTTCCTGAAAACAGATAGCGCGCTGCAGTTTATATTTTTAACAGATATCACGGCCATACATTACCCCGAACTGGAAAAACCGATCGGCGTGATCTATCATCTGCACAGCCTAGCCACCAATACACGTATTCGTATTAAGGTTTTCCTTGCAGAAGCTGATCTGCATATACCAACTGCAACCACCCTATGGGATGGCGCCAACTGGATGGAACGCGAAACGTACGATTATTTCGGGGTGATATTCGACGGGCACCCTGACCTGCGCAGGATACTGAATGTCGACGACATGACGGTATTCCCGATGAGGAAAGAATTCCCGCTGGAAGACCCAAACCGTATTGATAAAAAAGATTATTTTTTCGGGAGATAATATAAATGCAAAACCACCCCGTATATACCGATAACGACCCGCAGACCGAGTACTCTACACTCAACCTGGGCCCAACGCACCCTGCAACGCACGGTGTGTTCCAGAATGTGTTGCAGATGGATGGCGAACGTATTGTTAGCGGTGTATCAACCATAGGCTACATACACCGGGCGTTTGAAAAAATTGCCGAGCATCGTCCCTTTTACCAGATAACACCGCTTACCGACAGGCTTAACTACTGCTCGTCGCCTATAAATAACATGGGCTGGCACATGACAGTAGAGAAGCTGTTAAATATACAAACACCCAAGCGTGTCGACTATATGCGTGTTATCATCATGGAGCTGGCCCGTATTGCCGACCATATTATCTGCAACGGGGTGCTGGGTGTTGATACAGGCGCTTTTACAGGCTTCCTGTATATGATGGAGTATCGTGAGGAGATTTACGAGATATACGAAGAAATTTGCGGTTCGCGTTTAACAACAAACATCGGCCGCATTGGCGGGTTCGAAAGAAATTTCAATACGATCGCGTTTGACAAGATCCGGAAATTCCTGGTGAAATTTCCGCCTGTTTTAAAAGAATTTGAGGCATTATTTAACCGTAACCGCATATTTGTCGATCGTACAAAGGATGTGGCTGCCGTTACTGCCGAAACCGCATTAAGTTACAGCTGGAGCGGCCCGCTTTTACGCGCCGCCGGGGTTGATTATGATGTGAGGGCTATGGAGCCTTACTCGTCGTACGAAGATTTTGATTTCGAAGTGCCTGTGGGCGAGAACGGCGACGTTTACAACCGCTTTTTGGTACGTAACGAAGAGATGTGGCAGAGCTTGCGCATTATTGAGCAGGCGCTGAACAAAATAGAGAAGGAACCGTCGGAGATATTCCACGCGAATGTGCCGGCCTATTACCTGCCCCCGAAGGAAGAAGTTTACAATAATATGGAAGCTTTGATCTATCACTTTAAAATTGTGATGGGCGAAGTAGAAACCCCAACCGCCGAAGTTTACCACGCGGTTGAAGGTGCAAACGGCGAACTGGGCTTTTACCTGGTGAACGATGGTGGTAGGTCGCCGTACCGTTTGCATTTCCGCAGGCCAAGCTTCATCAATTACCAGATGTATGCGCCAATGAGCCAGGGGATGTTATTGTCTGACGCTATTATTAACATGAGTAGTTTAAACGTTATAGCCGGAGAGTTAGATGCTTAGTGTACAGGATACCAACACACCGGTGACATTTTCACCAGAATTGCTTGATAAGTTTGCTGATGTAGTTAGCCGTTATCCTTACGGTAAACAAAAATCGGCGCTGCTGCCTATACTGCATCTGGTACAGGCAGAGTATGGCTGGGTTAGCGTACCTGCAATGGACAGTGTTGCCAATTTTCTTTCTATCCAGCCGATAGAGGTTTACGAGGTAGCGTCCTTTTATACCATGTACTTTTTAAAGCCGCAGGGCAAGTACATGCTCGAGGTTTGCCGTACAGGCCCATGCGAAATTGTTGGCGCTACGCCCATAATGGAGCATATTGAAAAAACGCTTGGTGTTAAAGAGGGCGACGTTACTCCCGACGGTTTATTTAGCTGGCGTGGTGTAGAGTGCCTTGCTGCATGCGGCTTTGGCCCGGTGCTGCAAATTGGCCCTGAGTATACTTTTTACGAGAATTTAACACCTGAGTCGGTTGATCAGTTGATTGGCGATCTGAGGGCAAAAAGTTAAGAGATTTCGATTTCGGATTTAGAATTTATTTTTAGGATTTAGGTTTACCTTTTGGGATTTAGAAATTAGAGTTTAGGATTTAGAATTTCACCTTTTAGGATTATAGTTTACCAACAATGGCTCGTAAATTACTTTTAGAACATATAAACGTACCCGGCATCAATACATTTGATGTTTACCGCTCAAAAGGCGGTTACGCTGCTGTTGAAAAGGCTCTGAAAGCCCTTACTCCCGACGAAGTGGTAGAGGAGGTTAAAAAATCAGGCTTGCGCGGCCGTGGCGGTGCAGGTTTCCCTACCGGGATGAAGTGGAGCTTTTTAGCCAAGCCGGCGGGTGTTGCCCGTTACCTGGTTTGTAACGCTGATGAATCGGAGCCCGGTACATTTAAAGACCGCTATTTAATGACCCACATCCCTCACTTATTAATTGAGGGGATGATTGTAGCCAGCTTTGCGCTGGGTGCTAATACATCATATATATACGTACGCGGCGAAATGATGCCGCAGATACGCATCCTTGAAAAAGCCATCGCCGAAGCAAAGGCAAAAGGCTTTTTGGGTAAAAACATTTTAGGCACCGGGTACGACCTGGAGCTTTACGTACAGCCAGGCGGCGGCGCTTACATCTGCGGCGAAGAAACCGCTTTGCTGGAGTCGCTTGAAGGAAAACGCGGTAATCCCAGGATAAAACCGCCCTTCCCGGCCATTGCAGGTTTGTATGGTTGCCCAACGGTGGTGAACAATGTAGAGTCTATCGCGGCCGTGGTACCTATCATTAACGATGGCGGCGACGAGTATGCCAAAATTGGCATTGGCCGCAGCACAGGTACCAAGCTGATATCTGCAGGCGGTAACTTGCGCAAACCCGGCGTTTATGAAATTGACCTGGGCCTGCCGGTTGAAGAATTTTTATACAGCGACGAATATTGCGGTGGTATTGCAAACGGCAAACGTTTAAAAGCGGTTGTAGCAGGCGGGTCATCCGTGCCGATATTACCGGCCAACCTGTTCATGAAAACCATTAACAACGAGCCCCGCCTGATGAGCTACGAATCATTGGCCGAGGGTGGCTTTGTAAGCGGTACCATGATGGGTTCAGGTGGTTTTATAGCTTATGACGAAGACCAGTGTATCGTAAGAAATACCTGGAATTTCGCCCGTTTTTATCATCACGAAAGCTGCGGGCAATGTTCGCCTTGCCGTGAGGGTACCGGGTGGATGGAGAAAGTTTTACACCGCCTGGAATACGGCCACGGTAAAATGAGCGACATGGACCTGCTGGTTGATGTAAGTAAAAAAATTGAAGGTAACACTATCTGTCCGCTGGGTGACGCGGCAGCATGGCCGGTGGCCAGCGCTATACGCCACTTCAGGGATGAATTTGAATGGCATGTAACACACCCGCATGAAGCAACAATCCGTAACTTTGGGTTAGCGCATTATGCAGACCCGCTGCCGAAGTTGGAAGTAGCGGCGAGTTAAATAAGAATAACAAAGCGTCATTGCGAGGAACGAAGCAATCCTCGATAGAAAAGTTTGCGACAAGCGTGTTGAAGATTGCCACGCTATCGCTCGCAATGACGGGAACGATATAAAAGGACGATAAGTCAGATGAAAGTTACGATAGACGGATTTCCTATTGAAGTAGAAGCCGGGACAACCATCCTGAACGCCGCGAGGCTGATAGGTGGCGACATTGTTCCGCCGGCTATGTGCTATTACTCTAAGCTGGAAGGTACCGGTGGTAAATGCCGTACTTGTTTGGTGCAGGTTAGCAAGGGCTCTGAAAAAGACCCCCGCCCTATGCCAAAGCTGGTGGCCAGCTGCCGTACAACGGTAATGGATGGCATGGAGGTAAAGAACATTACTTCGCCCGAAGTTATTGAGGCGCGCAAGGGTGTGGTAGAGATGTTATTGATAAACCACCCGCTGGATTGCCCCGTTTGTGACCAGGCAGGCGAATGCCATTTACAGGACCTGAGTTACGAACACGGTGCTGCTAAAACCCGCTATGAGTTTGACCGCCGTACATTTGAAAGAATAGATATCGGCGATAAGATACAACTGCACATGACGCGCTGCATCCTGTGCTATCGTTGCGTGTTTGTTGCCGACCAGATAACAGACCACCGCGTACATGGTATTTTAAACCGCGGCGACCACTCAGAGATATCAACCTATATTCAAAAAGCCGTTGATAACGATTTTAGCGGTAACGTGATTGATGTATGCCCTGTTGGCGCATTAACTGATAAAACCTTCCGTTTCAGAAACCGCGTTTGGTTTACCAAGCCTGTGGAAGCGCATCGCGAATGCGAAAACCCAAAATGCTGTGGTAAAGTAACTTTATGGTACAAGGGCGAAGATGTATTGCGCGTAACCGCCCGTAAAGACGAGTATGGTGAGGCCGAAGCATTTATTTGCAACACCTGCCGTTTTGATAAAAAGAAGACCACCGACTGGATAATAGAAGGCCCGCGTAAAGTATCGCACAAATCTGTGATCAGCGCCAATCACTATGATACGTTAAAACCGTTGCCGGTTGTGAAAACCAACCCGGTATTGATAGAAGCGAATAAAGAACAATTTGAAAGGGAGACACGCCTGTAATGGAATTAGCAGATATAGCCATTAAATTTGGCCTTATAATCGTTATATTTTTAATAAGCCTGGTAGTAGCTATGTACTCTACCTATGCTGAACGTAAAATAGCGGCGTTTTTTCAGGATAGGGTAGGCCCTAACCGTGCCGGGCCGGGTGGTATGTTTCAGCCGCTCGCCGATGGGATGAAGATGTTCATGAAGGAAGAGATCATCCCAACCAATGCTACATCGTTCCTGTTTATCGTTGGCCCTTCGCTGGCTATATTAACGGCTTGTATCGGTTCGGCTGTTATACCGTGGGGGCAAAACCTGGTCATAGGTGATAAGGTTATCCCTTTACAAGTCACTGATATCAATGTAGGTATCCTGTATATTTTCGGTGTAGTATCATTAGGCGTGTATGGTGTAATGATAGGCGGCTGGGCATCAAACAACAAATACTCGTTATTGGGCGCTATCCGTGCGGCATCGCAAAATATCAGCTACGAAATTTCAATGGGGCTTTCTATTATCGCCCTGCTGATGGTTACCCAAACTTTAAGTCTGGGCGAGATTGCCGCGCAGCAGCACGGCTGGCACTGGAACGTATTGTATCAGCCGGTAGGTTTCCTGCTGTTTATGGTTTGCGCCTTTGCCGAAACCAACCGTACACCGTTTGACCTTCCCGAGTGCGAAACCGAGCTGGTTGGCGGCTACCATACCGAGTATTCGTCTATGAAGCTTGGTTTTTACCTGTTTGCCGAGTATATCAACATGTTTATATCTTCGGCAGTAATGGCTACCCTGTATTGGGGTGGTTACAATTACCCCGGTATGGATTGGGTTGCCGCGCATGTTGGCCCCGTTATAGGGCCGCTTATTGGTACCGCGGTGTTTTTTGCAAAAATATTCCTGTTCATCTTCTTTTTTATGTGGGTACGCTGGACTATCCCGCGTTTCCGTTACGACCAGTTGATGGACCTGGGCTGGAAGGTATTGATACCTTTGGCCATAGCTAATATTGTTGTTACCGGTATTGTTATTACTTTTTTAAATTAGAGAGAGGTTAAGTTTTAATGGAATCATTAAGTAATAAAAAGAAGCAATTAACCGTAAAGCCGCTCAATTTTTGGGAGCGGGCTTACCTGCCTGCTATTGTGAGTGGCTTAGCCATCACCATGAAGCACTTCTTTAAAAAACCGGTTACTATTGCCTATCCCGACGAAAAACGAGAGTTTTCTGAGAACTACCGTGGCATGCACTCGCTTAAACGCGACGAAAATGGCGCCGAGCGCTGTACCGCTTGCGGCCTTTGCGCATTATCATGCCCGGCCGAGGCTATCACCATGCAAGCTGCCGAGCGCCAGAAAGGCGAGGAGCACTTGTATCGCGAAGAAAAGTATGCTGCCGTTTACGAAATAAATATGCTGCGCTGTATTTTTTGCGGCTTATGCGAAGAGGCCTGCCCTAAAGAAGCGATATACCTTGATGGCGATATTATCCCATCGGATTATTTGCGCAAGGATTTTATTTACGGTAAAGACAAATTAGTAGAAGCACCTTTAAATCAATAACAGAAGTTTTATACCTTTGCCCAACTCTTTTGAGCAGGGCAAAAGTATATTGTAAAATATAAACATGAGTACATTTTACTTCATCGCGTTTTTATCCATATTCTTTTCAATACTGGTTATTTCTGCAAAAAACCCGGTGCATAGTATACTGTACCTTATACTCACCTTCTTTACATTCACCATCCATTATATATTAATGAACGCGCAGTTTTTGGCCATTGTAAACTTTATAGTTTATATGGGCGCCATACTGGTACTGTTTCTATATACATTGATGCTGATAAACCTGAATAAAGAAAGCGAGCCGGTTAAGCCGTTTATGGTGAAGATAGCCGCTGTATTTGGCGGAGGGATATTGGCGGTAGCGCTGGTGTCATCCCTGAAATCATTAGGCGTATCAGATCCGGTGGTGCTCAAGAACCCTGAGCTTGGCCTGGTAAAAAACCTCGGGAAAGTATTATTCAACGAATTCTTGCTGCCGTTTGAAGTATCGTCGGTATTGCTGTTATCGGCAATGGTTGGCGCGGTGCTGCTGGCTACTAAAGATCCTAATGAAACAAAAGCAACCATCTGATGGAAAGTTTAACCCATACCATTCAAGCGGTGCCGCTTAACCACTACATTTTATTAAGCGCTATTATATTTTCGATAGGTGTAATGGGCGTTTTATTGCGCCGCAATGCCATTGTAATATTCATGTCGGTTGAGCTGATGCTTAACTCGGTGAACTTGCTGCTTACCGCCTTTTCGGTTTATCGGGGCGATGCAGCCGGGCAGGTATTTGTATTTTTTATTATGGCGCTTGCCGCCGCCGAAGTTGCGGTAGGCCTGGCTATTATAGTAATGATATACCGTAACACCAACAGTATAGATATTAACGTGCTGAACCGGTTGAAATGGTAAGTTGATTTCGGATTTCGGATTTGCGATTTCGGATTTATAAAAGAACTAAAAATGTTTGTCATTCTGAGCGAGAGCGAAGAATCTATCGCCGAGCAGATGCTCCACGATGTTCAGCATGACAAAAGAAATTAAAGTATATAAATGGACAATTTGATCTGGCTTATTCCTGTACTACCCTTAGCCGGTTTTGTTATTAACGGACTGGGGCGCAATACGCTACCGAAGAACCTTATCGGGGCTATCGGTAGTTTGCTGGTATTGGTATCGTTTGGTATAAGCGTTGCTACTTTTTTTCAGATAAAAAACTCGGGCGTGCCCGTTGAGGTTACCCTGTTTGATTGGATAGCCGTTGGCGATTTTCATATACCATTCGCGTTCCTTATAGATCATCTAAGCTCCATTATGCTGCTGATCATCACCGGCGTGGGTTTCCTTATCCATTTATACTCTATCGGCTACATGCACGATGATAACGGCTTTGGTAAATTCTTCGCGTACCTTAACCTGTTCGTTTTCTTCATGCTGCTGCTGGTAATGGGCAGTAACTATTTGGTAATGTTTATTGGCTGGGAAGGCGTGGGCTTATGCTCATACCTGCTTATCGGCTTCTGGTACACCAACCCAAGTTACGCTGATGCCGCTAAAAAAGCCTTCATAATGAACCGTATCGGCGACCTTGGTTTCCTGATCGGTATTTTTCTTTTAATGAACACCTTTGGCAGTGTTGCTTTTAATGATATTTTCCCTAAGGCTACCGGAGCGGTTGCCGCAGGTGCTCCAATTGTATTAATTACGCTATTGTTATTCGTAGGAGCTGTTGGTAAATCGGCCCAGTTGCCTTTGTTCACCTGGCTGCCAGATGCTATGGCCGGCCCAACGCCGGTATCGGCATTGATACACGCTGCTACCATGGTTACCGCCGGTATCTACATGATAGCCCGCTCGAACATCCTGTTTACGCTTGCGCCGGATACCATGGAAGTAATTGCCATTGTAGGGTTAGCTACCGCGGCGTTCGCGGCGTTAATTGCGCTTACGCAAACCGATATCAAAAAGGTGCTGGCTTATTCAACCGTATCGCAGTTAGGCTATATGTTTTTAGGTTTAGGCGTCGGCGCTTACACAGGCGCTTTCTTCCACGTGTTAACGCATGCTTTCTTTAAAGCTTTATTATTCCTGGGCGCAGGCTCGGTTATCCACGCCATGGGCGGCGAGCAGGATATGCGAAAAATGGGTGGGTTAAAGGGTAAAATAAAAGTTACCTTCATTACCATGCTGGTGGGCACTATTGCTATCGCCGGTATTCCTCCGTTCTCGGGTTTCTTTTCAAAGGACGAAATTTTGGCTGCGGCCTTCGCGCATAGCACCACTTTTTATGTAGTGGGTGTTATCACTGCCGGCTTAACCTCATTCTATATGTTCCGGATGATGTACCTTACCTTCTGGGGTAAGTTCCGCGGTACGCACGAACAGGAACACCATGTGCATGAGTCGCCCGCTAACATGACCATACCATTGATCATCCTGGCTATATTATCAGCTATTGCAGGTATGATAGGCGTACCGGCGGTTTTAGGCGGTCATCACGAATTAGGCGCTTACCTTGCCCCCGTATTTGAAGCATCAACCAAAATATTAGGCGAGCACGAGTTAAGCCACAGCACCGAATGGGTGTTAATGGGTGCGTCGGTGCTTTTGGCGCTGATAGCTATGGGCCTTGCCTACACTAAATACGTATCTAAAAACCACGTACCTGTATCTGACGAAGCAGAGCGCCCGGCATTATCAAACCTGTCGTACCATAAATTTTATATCGACGAATTGTACGATAAGGTTATCCGTAAGCCGCTGGATGCTATATCAGTGTTCTTCTACAAAGTAGTAGAGCAGTTAGGTATTGATGGCTTTGTGAACGGACTGGGCAAAAGCACTTTAGATACAAGCAAGGGCTTGCGCCTGCTGCAAACAGGTAATGTAGGTTTTTACATATTTATGATGGTGTTAGGTATTATCGCCATTTTGGTATACAGTTTAATTAAAATAAATGCGCTTGGCGTTTAAGATATAAAATGACGGTTAGTATTTTACTTTTTTTACCGGTAGTAGCAGCACTTTTAGTGCTCTTGTTTAAGAACGATACAGTAAAGCATGCGGCTTTGTTTTTCGCTGTCGTGGAGCTTGCCGTGGCTTTGTATTTCCTGGCAGGCTTTGTGCCCGATGCATCGGTACAATATGGCGTTGACGCACCCTGGATACCGCAAATGGGTGTGCATTTTACAGCCGGGATAGATGGTATCAGCATGATAATGGTTTTGCTGAGCACCGTACTGGTGCCGCTTATCATTTTAACTACATACAAGCACCAGCACAAAAATGCTAAGGCGTTTTACGCGCTGATACTGTTTATGCAGGCGGGTATGCTCACGGTATTTACAGCGCTTGATGGATTTTTATTTTACGTAGGCTGGGAAGCGGCGCTGATACCTATTTATTTTATCTGCGCTTTGTGGGGCGGCGGAAACCGCATCCGCATTACCATTAAATTTTTTATTTATACGTTCGCCGGGTCGTTATTTATGCTGTTGGGCATCATTTACCTGGCCCTGCAAACCCCGGGCGGTATTTACGACCTGAGGAGTTTTAACGATCTGAATCTTACTTTAACCCAGCAATCATGGGTGTTCTGGGCTTTCTTTGTGGCCTTTGCTATAAAGATGCCGGTGTTCCCTTTCCATACCTGGCAGCCTGATACTTATACTGAAGCGCCCTCGGCAGGTACCATGATGCTATCCGGTATTATGCTGAAAATGGGTATCTACGGTGTTATCCGCTGGCTAATACCAAACGCGCCTGCGGGTTTCCTGCAATGGCAAAACCTGGTTATTATATTAGCGATAATTGGTATTGTTTACGCTTCGCTGATAGCCTTTAACCAAAAAGACGGCAAGCGCCTGGTTGCTTATTCGTCAATAGCGCACGTTGGCCTTATTGCCGCCGGCATCTTCGCCTGGACAACACAGGGGGTACAAGGCGCCATGATACAAATGCTTAGTCACGGTATAAACGTGGTGGGGATGTTCTTCATATGGGATATTATCAGCCGCCGGTTAAACACCCGAGACATTGGCCAGATGGGTGGTATCGCTAAAGTAGCGCCTCATTTCTCGATAGCGTTTTTAATAATTGTGTTAGGCACGGTTGCGCTTCCGTTGACCAACGGTTTCGTAGGGGAGTTTTTATTGCTGAAAGGCGTTTATAACTATAACATTTGGTTTGCGGCAGTTGCAGGCTTAACCATCATATTTGGCGCGGTATATATGCTGCGTATGTACAAGAACGTAATGCAAGGCGAAACGAATGAACTGACAGCCATATTCGCCGATATCAGCGGTTCAGAAAAACTGGTGCTTGGAATAATATGCGTGTTGATCATTGGCATCGGTGTTTATCCGCAGCCTATATTGCATATATCAGAAGCAGCGGTAACAAATTTGGTGAACACGGTTAGTGCGAAGTTCGCCGCGGGAAAATTCTAAAAGAATTTATATAAATGACCACTCTAATAATCATATCTGTTTTACCCATCGTAATATTATACCTGGGTTTATATAAAGTTCAGAAGGCTTTATTGCCGGTGACCGTTATTGGTTTGCTTGCGGCTTTGGGCGCGGCAGTAGCCCAATGGGGCAATAACGCAGTGCCGATTTATCATGGTATGATGTTGTTCAACAACTTTTCTATTGCATTCTCGGTAGTAAGTATTACGTCTACCATATTGATATTGCTGCTTTCCAAAGGGTATTTTGACAGGATAAGCAACCACATTGCTGAATACTACGCCATAATATTATTCTCGTTAGCAGGCATAATCGTTATGGTATCGTACCATAACCTCGCCATGCTGTTCATCGGTATCGAGATCATGTCGGTTAGTTTGTATATACTGGCAGGAATACGTAAAAAAGATTTTGCTTCAAATGAAGCAGCATTGAAATACTTTTTGATGGGTGCGTTTTCGACCGGTTTCCTGCTGTTTGGTATTACGCTGATTTATGGCTCTTCGGGATCGTTCGACCTGGATGGCATCCGCGATTGGGTATTAACCAATCCCCGTAATACCGACCCGTTGTTTTATACCGGGATTATGCTTGTTATTGTTGGCCTTTGCTTTAAGGTTGGCGCAGCGCCGTTCCATTTTTGGACACCGGATGTGTATGAAGGTTCGCCTTCGTTGATCACACTGTTCATGTCTACTGTAGTTAAGGTAGCAGGTATAGTTGCGTTCCTGCGATTATTCTCAGCATGTTTTTCGACTATCAGCAGTTTTTGGACACCGGTATTGCTAACCATTACTATTGCAACCCTGCTTATTGGCAATATAACGGCACTGTACCAGCAAAGCTTTAAACGCATGATGGCTTTTTCCAGCATTTCACATGCTGGTTACCTGTTATTCGCTATTGTAGCATTAGGTGCGGCATCTGCTAATTCGGTGCTCATATACGGCGCCGCATATACTGTAGCGTCAATTATCGCCTTTGGGGCGTTTATCCTTGTAAAACAGCAAACCAGGAGTGATAGCTTCGAGGCCTTTAACGGGCTTGGTAAAACTAATCCGTTTTTGGCGTTTGTGCTTACCATAAGTATGTTATCATTAGCAGGGATACCGCTTACTGCTGGCTTTATAGGTAAATTCTTCATGTTCTCTGGTGCGCTGGCACATTATAATACCTGGTTGGTAATTGTTGCAGTAGTTAATGCCATGATCAGCATCTTCTATTATTTCAGGGTTATAATTGCGATGTATTTCCGCAGCGCCGAGCGTATCGAGGTTGAAGTGCCCGCCTATTACAAGTTTGTTTTGGGGTTTTCGGCTATCGCAACTATCGTTATCGGGGTATACCCGGCGTTTATTTCCGCCCTTATTTAATACGGGGAAGCCTCACCCCGGCCCTCTCCGAAGGAGAGGAGTTAAAAGAGAAAGAAAGTCCTCTCCTTTGAAGCGGATTAGGTAATACAAATCCATTTAATATTTGTAGTTTTACGGATATAGTTAATGGAAAACTTTTGGGAATACCTTCAAAATTTAACCGACGCACAGTCTATTTTAAGCAGTGGTGGCTTTTACCTTTTGCTTATAGTGGTATATGCCGAAACCGGTTTATTCTTTGGTTTCTTCTTACCGGGCGATTATTTGCTGTTTCTGGCAGGCCTGCTAAGCGCTGCCGGCATAATACATGTGCCCATTTACACCTTAGTGCTTTCGCTTATAGCGGCGGGTATTTTGGGTAACTATACCGGCTATTGGTTTGGCTATCGCACCGGGCCGGTACTATTCAACAAAAACGACTCCTTTTTTTTTAAAAAGCGGTACATAGCCGTTGCCGAAGAGTTTTATGCCAAGTACGGTGGTATGGCCTTGATTTTAGGCAGATTTTTCCCCATAGTTAGAACATTTGCCCCTATATTTGCAGGTGTTGTAAGGGTTGACCTTAAAAAGTTTACCATTTACAATATTATTGGCAGCGTAGCCTGGGTAACCATTTTAACTTTAGCCGGTTATTTTTTAGGCAGGCGCTTCCCCGAATTAAAGGATTATCTGGAGTACATAGTACTCGGTTTGATAATTATTACAACAATTCCGCTGATTATTGCTTATGTGAGAAGACAGTATGCAAAGTCAAAAGAAAAGTAAATTAATATAAAGATACATGAGCACACAACATCCCTGGCACCAGGTTTCACCGGGCGATAATATTCCTGAAACTGTAAACGCGATAATTGAGATACCAAAGGGTTCAAAGGCAAAATACGAGATTGATAAAGAGTCGGGACTTTTAAAGTTGGATCGCGTACTGTTTTCGTCAGTAATGTACCCGGCCAATTATGGCTTTATCCCGCAAACTTATTGTGATGATAAAGATCCGCTTGATATTTTAGTGCTTTGCTCGATAGACGTTTTTCCGATGTCGATCATCGAAGCTAAGGTTGTGGGCGTAATGCACATGGTAGATAATGGCGAGCAGGACGATAAGATCATCGCGGTAGCAAAAAACGATATGTCGGTTAATTATATCAACGACCTTGCAGAGCTACCCCCGCATGCTATGACCGAAATTGTGCGCTTTTTTAAGGATTATAAAAAGCTGGAAGGCAAGAATGTTACTATTGAGCATTTACTGGGCGTGCGCTATGCCCATAAAGTAATTACCGAAAGTTTAGAGCTGTATAAATCTACTTTCCCTGTTTACAAATAAATTGATTAATGGACCCCGGACCCTACGAAATAAGTGTATTTTATATTTTTGCTACCATATTTTTGGTGCTGCTCAACGGCTTTTTTGTAGCAGCTGAGTTTGCGATGGTGAGGGTGAGGGGCTCGCAGATCGAGATCCGGGCCAAAGCCGGCAGTGGCGTTGCAAAGGTAGCAAGGGGCATTCTGCATAATCTTGACGGTTACCTGGCCGCTACACAATTGGGTATTACTATAGCATCACTGGGCCTGGGTGTTGTTGGCGAGGGTGTTGTTACCAATATTGTATTGCGTGGCTTTATGAGTGTAGGTATTACGCTTACATCGGGCTTTGTAACCGCCAGTCATATCGTTTCGTTTGCTTTTATTACCATATTGCATATTGTATTTGGCGAATTGGCGCCAAAATCGCTGGCAATTCAAAAATCGGCCGGGACTGTTATGGCGGTATCTGTACCGCTAAGGTTTTTCTTTGTTGTTTTCAGACCGGCCATATGGGTATTAAACGGCTTTGCTAATTTTATTTTAAAGCTGTTTGGTATCACCACCCTGGAAGGCGGAGAAACGCACCACAGTTCAGAAGAGTTGCAGTACCTGTTGGAACAGGGGCGCGAAACAGGCGCGCTCGATTCGAACGAGCATGAGCTGATACAAAACGTGTTTGATTTTAACGAACGCGTAGTAAAAAACATTATGGTACCCCGTACCAAGATATCGGGTATTGAATTAGATACGAGCAAGGAGGAACTGCTGGAGTGCTTGATAACCGAAGGCTACTCAAGGATGCCGGTTTATGATGATGTTATTGATAAAATAGTAGGTATTGTACACGCCAAAGATATTTTGCCCCTGTTGGCTCGTAACGAGCCGATCGTGCTTAAAGACATTATCCGTAAGCCATATTTTATACCCGAAACCAAAAAGATAAACGACCTGATGGCAGAATTGCAGCAAAAGCGTATTCAAATAGCCATCGTATCTGACGAGTTTGGAGGAACGGCCGGAATGGTGACCCTGGAAGATATTGTTGAAGAATTAGTTGGTGAGATACAGGATGAGTTTGACGAGGAAAAACCAATTGTTGAGAAGCTAAACGACCGCGAGTTTGTGGTGAATGCCCTTGCACCTATATACGATGTAAATGAGCATCTGCCTCACGACCTGCCCGAAGATGGCGACTTTGATACCGTATCGGGCTGGTTGGGCCACATATTTGGTAAAATACCTGATGTAGGCGAGCAGAAGGAAAGCAACGGGTACAACATCACCGTACTAAAAAAATCCGATCAGAACATCGAATCGGTAAAGCTGGAGCTGCTGATCAACGAAGAAGATGCGGTAGACCTGCATTAATTATAAATGATATAAAGACGCGAAGTATCGCGTTTCTACGATGATTGTTTGAGGTAGAGACGCGACACATCGCGTCTCTTTTAACATAAAATGCATCTTTTTTACACACCCGATATCGACCCTGCATTACCCCAATACTTTTTAAGTGAGGAAGAGAGTAAGCATGCGGTACGTGTATTGCGCCTTAATATTGGGGATGAAGTTAGCCTGATAGACGGTAAAGGCGGCTTGTATAAGGCCGAAATTAAAGATGCGCACCCCAAGCGCACCATCATCCAAATAAATTCGGCCACCCACGAATTTCATAAACGTGATCATTACCTGCACATAGCTATAGCGCCCACGAAAAACCTCGACAGGGTGGAGTGGTTCCTGGAAAAAGCTACCGAGATAGGTATTGATGAGATATCTCTCATTATTTGTCAGCGATCAGAGCGTAAGGAGGCGAAGGTAGAGCGGTTGAATAAGATCATCACCTCGGCAATCAAACAATCCATAAAGGCCTATCATCCGGTTTTAAATGCGCCGGTAGCGTTTAACCATTTTTTGAAACAGCCGTTTGATGGGCAAAGGTTTATAGCGCATTGCGATGAAGGCGAAAAGGTAAGCCTGGCCGCATCTCTTAAAAAGCAAGGCCGTTACCTGATACTGATAGGGCCTGAAGGCGATTTTGCCCCGGGCGAGGTTGATGCCGCTTTGCAGAATGGATACAAAGCCATAACTTTAGGCGAAAGCCGCCTGCGTACCGAGACCGCGGCGTTAGAGGCTTGTTTTGAAGTGAATTTTTTAAACCGGTAAATGAGATCATCCATTTTCACTGTTATAGCCGTTGCCCTGGTGTTTTGTATCAGCAGCCTTACAGCGCCATCGTACAAAATGGGCCGGCTAAAGTACAATGGCGGCGGCGACTGGTATGGCGACCGCACGGCCCTGGTGAACCTCATTAAATTTTGCAACCAAAACTTAAAAACAAACTTTGAGCCCGAAGAGGAGGTGGTTGAGGTTGGCAGCGAGCAGTTGTATAATTATCCGTTTGTATTTATGACCGGGCATGGCAACGTTATCTTCAGCGACCAGGAAGCCCGCAACCTGCGCAAGTATTTAACAGGCGGCGGCTTTTTGCACATAGATGATAACTATGGCTTTGATAAATTTATTCGCCCGCAAATGAAAAAAGTTTTCCCGGAACTGGATTTTGTGGAACTCCCACCCAACTATGCCATCTATCACCAAAAATATAGCTTCCCTAACGGGTTGCCAAAAATACACGAGCACGACGGCAAGCGCCCACAGGGTTTCGGGCTGATATACAAAGGGCGCCTGGTTTGCTTTTACACTTACGAATGCGACCTGGGTAACGGTTGGGAAGATTACGGCACCTACGCCGGCGACACCCAGGAAGCGCGCCTTAAAGCTTTAAGAATGGGGGCAAACCTTATACAATATATATTTACTAAATAGGGCTAATTATCCTGTTAATTTTTAAATTCGGAAGATCATACCACATAATATGTACAAAATTAAAGTTAACAATAAGCACGATTTTGAGGTTGACAGAAAAGATGAGACGCTAACCGTTAACGGCAATATCGTTAATGCGGATATCGCCCGGTTGAATGATATGCTTTACCACGTTATTAACGACAACGGTTCGTATAACGCCGAGGTGGTAAGCTTTGATAGCGAAGCAAAAACGGCCCAGATAAAAGTGAATAATACTATTTACAGCCTTACCGCTAAAGATCAGTTTGACGTACTGCTTGATAAAATGGGCCTTAGTAATTTAATGACGGCAAAGGTTAGTGATATAAAAGCGCCTATGCCCGGGCTGGTTTTGAAAGTACTTGTTGAGGAAGGCGCCGAAGTAAAAAAGGGCGATAACTTATTTGTGCTGGAAGCCATGAAGATGGAAAACATCATTAAAGCCCCGGCAGACGTTACCGTTAAAACCGTCAAGATCAAACCGGGGGATAAGGTTGAAAAAGGACAGATACTGATCGTATTTTGAGACAAATAAGTCATGGTGAGCCTGCCGAACCACTGACAAAGTGGTAATCTTCGACAAGCTCAGACTGACAGTTGTGTTGAATTATAATTCGCCCAACTTCATTAAAGCATAAAACAGCCCGGTGCAATGCAGCGCCTGGGCTATCTTGTTTTCGGCCAGCAGCTGCTTTACTTCGGCTATGGTATATTCTTCTACCACAAGGCGTTCGTGTTCGTCAAGTTTTTGTTCCTGTACCTTTTGCCCCCCTTTAGCCAGGTAGCAAAAGGTTTTATTGTTTGCGGTTGAGGGGTTGGCATAAACGGTGCTTATCAGTTCCACATCATCAAACCGGTAACCGGTTTCCTCCAATAACTCACGGCGCATGGCCTCTTCCGGGTCTTCGCCATCCTCTATAACACCGCCCGGTATCTCCAGCGATACAATGTTAGCGGCATGCCTGTACTGGCGAACCATCAATATTTTATTATCCCCGGTAAGTGCTACCGCGTTAGCCCAATTGGGGTATTCCAGTACATAATACTGGTCTACTATGGTGCCGTCGGGCATTTCGCATTTATCGGTTCGCAAAGTAGCCCAGGGACCCTTATGTATATATTCGGAAGAACAGGTTTTCCAGATAAGATCGCTCATATAAGCATAGTAATTTATATCCCTTTTATAACAAAAAGGATTTGCTTTAGCTTCGGTTAATTTTAATATTGAAATTTTACACAGCTTACCAGCTGCCGCTGCTTCCGCCGCCGCCGCCGCTTCCGCCGCCAAAGCCGCCGAAACCACCACCGCCGCCTCCCCAGCCGCCTCCGCCGCCAGAGAAGCCGCCCCAATCGCCGCCGCTGCTGCGTCCGCCGCCGCCAAGCATGTTGCCTGCTAAAAACCACCAAAAGGGACTTGCGCCGCCACGGCCGCCAATGATACGGCCGCCGCCGCCCCCGCCGCCGCGTTTGCGGAAAATAATAATGAGGATAATAACTACGATAATAACGATAAACCCTGCAGAACCGCCGCCATCGTCTTTGCGTTTAGCTGTTTTTGCGTCGGCTTTGTATTCGCCCTTCATGGCTTTAATAATGTCGTCAGTTGCGGCATCTAACCCGCCATAATAGTCGCCCTCCTTAAAACGGGGTTTCATATCATTTTGGATGATCTCCTGGGTAGTAATATCCGGCAGCGCACCTTCGGCGCCGTACCCCGTTTGAATGGCCATCTTCCGGTCGTTTATAGCAACCAGTACCAAAACACCGTTGTTCTTTTCTTTGGTACCAATGCCCCACTTGCGCAGAAGCTCTACGCCATATTGGTTGATATCGTAATCGCCGGTTGATTTGATGATAACAACGGCTACTTGCGTGCTGGTAGAATCGTTGTAGTTGTTTAGCTTATCCTCAAGCTTTAGTTTGTCTGATGCGGATAAGGTACCCGTATAATCGGTAACAAGCGTGCCGGATCTTTCGGGGATGTCCTGCGAGAAGGCTGTATTGATGCATAGCACCAGCACGAGCCACAATATTGTTCTTTTTAACATTGTTTATTGTTAATTGCCATCCATAAAGGCGATATCGTCCGGCAGTTCGTTCTTATCGTTAAGCATATAAGGGAAATATTTTTTCAGCTGCGCGCCGGTATTTTCAATGCCGCTAACAATGCCTTCAACCAGGTTGCCATACTTAAACTGGCTCAGCATTTCCTCTTTGGTACTATCCCAAAAATTGGCGGGTACCACTGCGTTAATACCGGCATCGCCTATTATTGCAAACTTACGGTCGACAGTGGCCACGTAAATGAGTACGCCGTTGCGGAGCCTGGTTTTTTCCATCCCGAGCTGCGTAAAGTATTTCACGGCACGGTTAAGCGGGTCGTCGGTGCAGGTTTTTTCAATACAAACGCGTACCTCGCCAGATGTATCCTTCTCGGCATCAGCAACAGCCGTTTGTATGCGCTGCTGTTCCTCTTCGGTAAATACTGCCATATTGGTTGTGATTACACAGATTAAAATGTTGATTACATGTCTTGTAGGAATGATCTCACCGGTAAAAAACCGGCGAGGTCATCCTTATCAGTGAAATCTTAAAACTGAACTTTTGGCGCTTTATCCGAACCGGCTTCGCTTTGGAAATATCCTTTTTCGGCAAACCCAAACACCTTTGCGGTAATGTTGGCCGGGAAAGTGCGGATCTTGCTGTTGTAGGCCTGTACAGCATCATTAAAATCCTTACGGGCCACACTTATCCGGTTTTCGGTACCTTCTAACTGCACCTGCAGGTTTCTAAAGGCATCGTTAGCCCTAAGTGTTGGATAATTTTCTGATGCAACAAGCAGCCTGCCTAAAGCGGTGCTTAGCTGCCCCTGTGCTTCCTGGTATTTCTGTATCGCTTCGGGGGTAAGCTTAGTTGGGTCAACCTGTATTGAAGTAGCCCTTGCACGCGCGTTGGTTACTTCGGTAAGCGTACCTTTTTCAAAATTGGCTTCGCCTTTTACCGTCGATACCAGGTTAGGGATAAGATCGCTGCGGCGCTGATATTGGGTTTGCACCTGGCCCCATTTACTCTTTACGTTCTCGTCAGACTTCACCATGCCGTTGTAACTGCAGCCACCCATAAGGGCAAGCACTATCACAACAGCTATTACGATCCATAAATTTTTCATTGTGTGTTTTTTAGTTTTTTATAGTAATGTGAATTTACAAATTAGATTACAAAACGCATACCGTTGTTACAAAACATAATATTTACGCCATAATGGCAATTATTGCCTGGTAAATGTAATTAAATACGGCTAACATGGTATATGATTTTATATTTGCCATTGATAACTATTTACTGACACATACTATCATTACCCGATAAATGAAAAAGATATTTGCCGCCCTTTTTATTTGTACCGCGCTGCAGGCCACTGCGCAAAACAAACACGAAAACCTTGTACAATATGTAAAACCCATTATTGGCACCCAGCGCATGGGGCATACCTACCCCGGGGCTACCGTTCCGTTTGGCATGGTACAGCTTAGCCCCGAAACGGATACCGCCAGCTATGAACTTAACGGCAGGTATAACCCTAAGGTTTACGAATACTGCGCCGGTTACCAGTACGAAGATAAAACCATAGTAGGCTTTAGCCATACCCATTTTAGCGGTACAGGGCATTCAGACCTGGGCGATTTTTTGATAATGCCAACCGTAGGTCAGCTTAAACTAAATCCGGGTGTAGCAGATGTACCTGGTAGTGGTTACCGCTCGGCGTTTTCGCATGCCAACGAGGTAAGCGAGGCTAACTATTACAAAGTAAAGCTGGACGCCTCGAACATCACAGCCGAAATGACCACCAGCGCGCGCGTTGGGTTTCACCAATACACGTTCCCAAAATCAGATCAATCTCATGTGATATTAGACCTGATGGCCGGTATCTACAACTACCCGGATAAAAACGTTTGGACATACGTAAAGCTGCTGAACGATAGCACGCTGGTGGGTTACCGCCAAACCAACGGCTGGGCGCGTACACGTACCCTTTACTTTGCCATGGCCTTTAACAAAAAATTCATTCAGCACGGGTTTAAAAAATATGATAAGCGCGAAGTGTACGGCGGCTTTTGGGGCAAATTCAATCAAAGCAAAAACTTTCCTGAAATAGCCGGAAAGCAGATACGCGCTTACTTTGACTTTAAAACAGAGGAAGGCGAAAAGATCAAGATCAAATTCGCGCTATCGCCGGTGAGCATGGATGGCGCCTTAACCAATATGCAGGCCGAAGTACCGGGCTGGGATTTTGAAAAGGTAAAGGCTGACGGCCAGAAGCTTTGGGAAACCGAACTGGAGAAAATCACTATTAACGCCAGTACCGAGCGCAAGCAGGATTTTTATACCGCCATGTACCATACAATGATAAACCCAACCGTTTACATGGATGTTGACGGGCAGTACAAAGGCCTCGATCAAAACGTGCACAAAGCGGATGGCTTTACCAATTATACTACCTTCTCGCTATGGGATACCTACCGCGCCCTGCACCCGTTGTTTAATATCATACAACCGCAGCGCAATGCAGATATGGTACGATCGATGCTGGTGCATTTTGATCAAAGTCCCGAAAAGATGCTGCCGGTTTGGAGTAACTCGGCCAACGAGAACTGGTGCATGAGCGGTTACCACAGTGTAGCAGTTTTAGCAGATGCGGTTGTGAAAGGTAACGCGCCGTTTGATGCCGAAAAAGCTTTAATGGCCTGCGTAACCACCGCCCGCCACCGCAGCTACGAGGGCATTGGCGAATACATGGACCTGGGCTATGTACCCGATGAAAAAACAGGCGTATCGGTATCTAATACCTTAGAGTATGCGTACGACGACTGGGCTATTGCACAAATGGCGAAAAAGTTAGGGAAGACCGATATCTATAACGAGTTTATAAAACGCAGCCAAAATTATAAAAATGTGTACGATGCCAAATCGGGCTTTATGAGGCCAAGGAAAGCGGATGGTACCTTCCGCGCCAAGTTTGATCCATTGAGCACCATTAACGAAGGCTTTATTGAAGGTAACGCCTGGAATTATACCCTGTTTGCACCGCAGGACCCGGAAGGATTGATAAAACTGATGGGTGGCAACAAGCGCTTTGTGCCTTACCTGGATTCGCTGTTCACCATGAACCTGCCGGACAAGTACTTTGCCGAAACCGAGGATATTACCCGCGATGGTATAATCGGTAACTATGTACATGGTAACGAGCCGTCGCACCACGTAGCCTACCTGTACAACTGGACTGACAAGCCGTGGAAAACACAGGAACGCGTCCGGATGATATTGCCACGCATGTACAAACCAACACCCGACGGTTTAGGCGGTAATGATGATACCGGCCAAATGAGTGCCTGGTACATTTTCAGCTCGATGGGCTTTTACCCGGTAGCGCCGGGTTCGGTTGATTATTCAATCGGCAGCCCCTCGGTAAACAACGCCACCATACAGGTTGGCAACGGCAAAACTTTTAAGATAACCGTTAAAAACCAAAGCGAGAAAAACGTTTACGTACAAAAAATGATGCTCAACGGCAAACCGTATAACAGCTTAACCATTACGCACCACGATATCATGAATGGCGGCGAGATGGTGTTTTACATGAGCAGCAAGCATCGTTAAAAGGTAGAGAGTGGTGATTAGAGATTAGTTTCTATAACCCCAATACATTCTTGATAGGAATATTAATAGTAATTAAAAGGTGGGTAGCGGGAGTTGCTCACCTTTTGATTTATTGATTAACCCGGCGGCCATGCCTTTAGTAATCAATAAATCATTGTGAAGTTTGGTTGGTGGAGTGTTGTGTGTCTCCCGCTCCTTTGAAGAGGCCCGGGGAGAGGCTTATTACCCAGCCATACAGTGGCGTTCTCTAACAGCTAATCTGTTCAGTTTTTCTTTCAGGATGATGCGGGCACGGTGCAGGGTGGTGCGCGACAATAATTCGCTCATGCCCAGTTTGGTGCTTATCTCCTGGTGCGAAAAGCCCTCGATAGCATACATGTTGAAAACGGAGCGGTAAGTATCGGGCAATTGTTGAACCATGTTCATCAGATCGCCGGCTTCTAATCCGTTATCATTATAGCTGGTACTAACCGGGATGCCCTGTTCGGCAAAATCCTCAACCAATACCACGTTTTTGGCTTTACGGTAACGGGATATAGCGCTATGTACCATAATACGGCGGATCCAACCTTCAAGGCTGCCTTCGCCACGGTAGTTGCTCATGTTCTTGAACATTTTGATAAAGCCTTCCTGCAATATATCCTGGGCTTCGTCTTTATCATTAGCATAGCGCATGCAAACCGCAAGCATTTTTGGCGCTAAAGCTTTGTATAACATCTCTTGTTGCTTCCTGTCGTTACGCAGGCAGCCTTCCCAAAGTGTTTGTAAGCGGTTATCAACGGTGGTCATCATTTCTTTATTATTTACGATACAACGGCCTATGCCAAAACAGCGCCGTTTTTATAACATGTTGATTATCAGAATAATATTTATTAGATTATTTTTTAAGTGTACGATAGCGGACGGTCAACCGTTCTTTACCGAACGCTTTTAAGTGTATTAATTACACTAAGCTATTAGCTTTACGTAGCTTAGTGGCAGAGCGTAACAGTGGGTTGATTTTTTAATTAATTCTCTCCCTGCACCCTCCCGCCGGGAGGAATCGCGCATGCCATTAACCCGCCAACTATTAACTGCATACTTAAAAATGTATCTTTGCCATATCCGGGATAAAAACCCGGCATACCATTATGATAAAGGAAGCAGAAATTGTTTGCCAGCCCGGGCAGCACGAGGATGAAGCGGTTTTAACAGGCCTGGCTTCAACAGCCATTAATATTCCCCAAAAAAGAATTACTGGTATAAAGGTTTTTAAGCGCTCGATAGACGCGCGCGGCCGCAAGGTGCTTTACCGCATGCAGGTAAGGGTATTTATAGATGAGCCGGTACAAATTGAAAGCTACACTCCCCAATATAAAAATGTAAAAGATGCCAAAAGGGTTATTATTGTAGGCGCAGGCCCTGCGGGGATCTTTGCCGCTTTGCAATGTATTGCGCATGGCCTTAAACCCATCATATTAGAGCGTGGTAAGGATGTTAAACAACGCCGCCGCGACCTGGCCAACATCAACAAGCAGGGCCTGGTAAACCCCGAAAGTAATTATTGCTTTGGCGAGGGTGGGGCAGGCACTTATTCGGACGGTAAACTTTACACCCGGAGTACAAAGCGCGGCGATGTTAGCGGCGTACTTAAAACCTTCGTCGCCCACGGCGCTACCGAAGATATTTTGGTAGATGCCCGCCCGCACATCGGCACCAACAAATTACCGCAGATCATCACCGCCATGCGCGAAAGTGTTTTGGAGGCAGGCGGCGAAGTGCTGTTTGATACTAAAGTATCGGCATTGTTGGTGGAGTTTGGTAAGATAAAAGGTGTACAATTAACTACCGGCGAAAAGCTTTTGGCAGATGCCGTGATATTGGCTACAGGACATTCTGCGCACGATGTTTTCAGGATGCTGCATAGCCAGGATATTTTGATAGAGGCCAAACCGTTTGCACTGGGCGTGCGGATAGAGCATCCGCAGGAAATTATTGACCGCGCCCAGTACCACTGCGAATACCGTGGCCCCGATTTGCCGCCATCCTATTACAACTTGGTAGAGCAGGTAGAGGACAGGGGCGTATTTTCGTTTTGTATGTGCCCCGGCGGTATCATAGCCCCATGCGCTACCGCGCAGGACGAGATTGTGGTGAACGGCTGGAGCCCAAGTAAACGCAACAATCCTTTTGCTAACTCGGGCACCGTGGTGCAAATAAATATGGAAGATGTAAAGGGTGATATGAACGACCCGTTCAGGATGCTGAACTTTCAGCAGCAGGTAGAGCATTTGGCCTTTAAAGCCGGCGGCAGTAACCTGGTTGCCCCGGCGCAACGCATGATAGATTTTGTGGAAGGCCGCGTATCAACCGATCTGCCCGAAAACTCGTACCTGCCCGGCTGCAAAAGTGTTGACCTGAAAGAGGTGCTGCCCGATTGGATCCATAACCGCCTGCGCAAAGCATTACCTGTATTCGGTCGTAAGATGAAGGGATATTATACAAACGAAGCGATATTGGTTGGTGTGGAATCGCGCACCTCATCGCCCATAAAAATTCCGCGCGACAGGGAGACTTTTCAGCACCCGCAAGTTGCAGGCTTATTTCCCTGCGGCGAAGGGGCAGGGTATGCAGGTGGCATTATTTCTGCCGCTATTGACGGCGTGAATTGTGCTGATGGGGTAGCGAGATATTTTGATTAAGGCATCAGTACGTCATTGCGAGGGACGAAGCAATCTCCCGTGAGTTTGTGCTGTTTGAATGGCAGTCTGCTCATAGCCGCAGGGGCTTAGTAACTTTTGTCTTGATACAAAAGTCACCAAAAAATCAAGACAAAAAAATCCTTCCCCGCACAGGCATTTGCCCATCGGCCCGGTTTTTTGTCGGCCCACCGCTCTTCGATAAGACTAACATCAAACCAATATTAATAGGAGGTGTTAAAAGAAATATGACAACCATCGCCCAAAAACTTCAGGATTCTTTACAGCAGATCCTATCTAACGACCCCTGGTACGGGCCGGCTACTTACGATATTATTGAAAACATAACCTTTGAGGCGGCGTATGAAGTGCCTCCCGGTTCGGTACACAGCATTGCCGGTATATTATTACATATGCTGGGCTGGACGCAGGAGATTACCGACCGCATGCAAGGCCAAACCGCCGGTGAACCCGCAGGCGGCGACTGGCCCGATCCGGGCCACCCTGATGCGGGTAAATGGAAGCAGCTAATAGCCGATTTTAAGCTGGCCAATGTTACGCTGGAAGGCGTTATTCAAAAGTTTCCTGATAGTAGCTGGGATGGGCCTATTAACGACCACCGTGACCCGGAACTGGGCGGTAAAGGTGTAAGCTATGAAGCCTTAATTGAAGGCCTGATACAGCACCACGTTTATCATAGCGGCCAGATAGCCTTGCTGAACAGGATAGTAAGTTAGTTTCAGTTAGCAGTTTTAAGTTGGCAGTTAGCAAAAAAGGCAATACTGCAAACTATCAACTGGCTTGCTGCAATCTTAATAGGGTAGTTCCTCGCAGGTAAACCCGGCTATTTGCAGCATATGGTTAATGGTTTGCGGCTCGATGCCGCTGCTTACCACGCGCAGTATGTTATCACAGTCTTCCAGGTCGAAGTTGTATTGCTTTATTTCTGCCAGCGAAATTAACAGCGGGTGTATCCGGTTTACTTCCTGCCTGCTGGCAACGCTTGTTTTAAATATCATTACATCCATAGGTAGTAGGGCTTTGGTTGATAAACTTATAATTGTCAGTCTGAGCTTGTCGAAGCATCTATTTGCTAAGTCTTCGACAAGCTCAGACTGACAAGAGCTACTTATTCTGTTTTTGACTCTTTCTCGGCTATGGGCGCGTCTTTCCAGGCATCGCGCCAGTCGTCGCGGTGGCGGCCACGGCCGCCCCAGCCGCAGCGGTCCTTCATTTGCTCCTTAAATCGCTCGCGTTCCTCGGGCGACATTCCTGCCAACCTTTCCTGCATCATTTGTTTGCGGCGCATCCAGGGCGCACCGCCACGGCCTTTTGGGCCGCCAAAGCCAAACAGTATTTTGCACAGGATGAATATGCCCATGGCTTGCCAGAAACTAATGGTGGTTACATGTAAAATATCGGGCAGCAGGTGGTTCCAAAGCTGCATTACCACAAAGCTTGCCAGCGCTAAAATAGCCGCTATGCCGATAGGGATAAAAATGAACCTACCTTTATAAAATGCGTTTTTCATTGTTTTTATTTTTAATGTTTTTAATATTCTGTTATCTCTTTATACAATTGTTTTAACCTGTTGCGCAGGTGTAGTACCGCATACCGCTTGCGTGATACCAGGGTGTTAATGTTTTCGCCTGTGCGCTTGGCAATCTCCTCAAACGGGATATCGTCAAGTTCCTGCCAGATGAATACCTGCCGCTGGTTTTCGGGCAGCTCGCCGAGCGCTACAAAAAGCTGGTCCCAAAAAAGATTGCGCAGGTACTGCGTTTCGGGCGTGGTGGCTTCAGTAAGTAATATCGACTGAAAATCCGGGGTGTCGTCATCGTCATCATCGGTTGCAGGCAGCATATCGTCCAAAAGGGTTTCGGTATGCTTTTTATGCTTGTCGATAATTTTGTTTTTAGCCACCCGGTATAACCACGCGCTGGTTTGCTCAATAGGCCCCGCATTTACCACATTGCTAAACTGGTACCAAACATCCTGCAGAATGTCTTCGGCATCGGCATCGCTTTTTACCCGCTTGCGGATAAACCCCAACAGGTTTTTACCATACGACGCAATGGTTTGTATGATGTGGCTGTTGGTATCCTGGGGCATCGATGCTGCTGTCAATTTATGATGTGTTTAAAGATAAAGACGAGCATGGTTTGAAAACATTTTAAATTATTTTTATTTTTTGATGAGAGATTGAGGATGGGTCAAAAACGTTGAAAATGGCGATGATTCACTCACGCCGACCACGCTTCGCGGGTCGACCCTCTCTACTTCGTAAAGAGGGTGAGAAATATTTTTTTTCCCCTCTTTGCGCAACGCGGTGAGTGGGGGGTCGAGCGAAGCAACGACTGGGTGAGTAAATCACCGCCATGTAAAAAGCATACCGCCAACTCCGAACTGCAAACCAAACCACTACCTTGCACGTTATTACACCATGGCCGACAAAAAAACACTGATACTGGGCGCCACGCCCGATGCAAGCCGTTATGCTTACCTTGCCGCCAACCGGCTGGTACGCAGCGGGCACAGTATTGTTAACGTGGGTATAAAAACCGGTGAGGTTGCCGGCGTGCCTATCGAAAAACCTGAAACCATCCATACCGATATAGATACGATTACATTGTACGTTGGCCCGCAAAACCAGCCGCCTTTGTACGATTATATCATCAACACCCACCCCAAACGGATAATTTTTAACCCCGGTACCGAAAACAGCGAACTGCGCCGCCTTGCTCACGATAACGGTATAGCTACAGATTATGCCTGCACGCTGGTGCTGCTGAGTATAGGACAGTATTAATTTAGCTGAAAGCGAAAAGACTAAAGCAGAAAGCTTTTAGCTTTGGACTTTGCGCTTTTTGCTTAACGGAATATCCGTACCACTTTTACAAATCTTTCCTGGTAGCCTTTGGTTAGGGCCGATATGGTAACCCCATTGTCGCGGCCCGAGGTGGAGTGAATGAATTGAAGTTCTTCGCCGGGGTTGGTAATTACAATCCCCATATGGCCCACTATGCGTACAGTGCTATCGGTACCTGTAAACAGAATAAGATCACCCGCGCGTGCATCTTTTAATGATACCTCGTGATCTACATTGGTAAAATCGGCCGAGGTGCGCGGCACAGCAATACCGAAATGATTAAAGGTATAAGTAATAAAACCCGAGCAATCAAACCCCTGCTGCGGGTCGGTAGAGCCATATTTATAGGGTATACCGATGGCAGTGCGGGCAAAGGCGATCAATTGCGACGGGGTAGTATTGCCCACGTTGATATTATTCATGCCAGCAGTGCCGTCCGTAGGCGCCAGTATCACTGTTTTGCGCCCGGCAGTATCAGCTACCGTATCCGCCGCCGTAATGGTGTACGTAGGCTTATCCCCGCCGCACGAAAGCAGAGTGAGGATGAGGAAACTTAATAGGACGGGTAGGCGCATGATGATATAAGAAAAAAATGCTGTAAATTGTTCTGATAGAGAAGAGTCCCCGTTTTCATTTTTGGAATTTCTTCTTACATTTAATCCCAATAACCCTAATCAGCAATGAAACTATTGATCCCCATCATCCTGCTTTCTACCACAATCGCGCAGGCAACCCCAACCATCGCCAAACCCATAAGCGCCATCCACGCCACACCGGCAGACAAAATTAAGCACCCTACCCAGGCCATGTCCAACGAGCAGGCAAAGGCTATTTTGAAAGAGATGCAGCAGCAGCGTAACGACGAGGAGAAGATTGCGGTGATTAAAGCCAAACTAAACAGCAAGGATGTGGGTATTACAGTAACGCAGCTGATCACTCTGCTTAATCAGTTCCTTACCGACGACTCTAAACTGGCCGCCGCTAAATATGCTTTTGAGTACACTACCAATTACAAATCGTATCTGGATATCAATGATCTTTTTAGTCGCGATGAGTATAAGTTTGCGCTTGAGGATTACGTACACAAGAATAAGTAAGCAGCCCCTGATAGGGTTGTGCTTTGATGAACGGTAGTCCGCTCATTGCCGCGGAGGGCTACTTCTTTTGTCTTGAAACAAAAGAAGCAAAAATTCAAGTCAGCAAAAAGGCTTCTTTGCCGCACAGGGCCTTTGCCCCGCAAAGCAGGCAGAACCACGGGCTGCAAAATCTTGCCTCAACTTCGTTCGCGCCTGGCCGCTGCGCTTCAGGCAAGTATTGCTATGCCCTTACCCCGCCCAAGGCCACCATCGTTCTACCCGCTTTCGCCCGAAGCTGCTTTGCTGACGTGGAAACACAATCCCTTAACGTCATTGCGAGCGTAGCGTGGCAATCCTCGATAGGTCCCCCACTGCCTTAACGCAACCTAAAAATGCGGCATTGGCCTATTCGGGTAGCACAAGCACTGCCTCGGCACTAACTTTGACAGAGCAGGACGCAGCCGCGACTTTTCTTTGGTCACTTTCTTTTGAGAGAAAAGAAAGTGACATCCACTGACGATTCATACTTCTCACTGCCATTGCTAACGAAGAAGAGATAAAGTACTGTGCTTTCATGAACGCCGGTCCGCTCATTGCCGCGGAGGGCTACTTGTTTTTCGCTGTTGTTTGTTTTTTTAAGGTGCTCAAGAGGGCTTCGCCGTTTTGTCTTGAAACAAAAGAAGCAAAAATCAAGTCAGCAAAAAGGCTTCTTTGCGCACAAGGCTTTTGCCCCGCAAAGCAGGCAGAACCGCGGGCTGCAAAATCTTGCCTCAACTTCGTTCGCGCGTGGCCCCTGCGCTTCGGGCAAGTATTGCTATGCCCTTGCCCCGCTCAAGGCCATCATCGTTCTGCCCGCGTTCGTCCGAAGCTGCTTTGCTGTCGACGAAAACACAATTCCCCTAACGTCATCCTATGTTTGTATAGGAGTTGTTTACAAGGAGAATAAGAATAATTTTATTGCAGAAGAAAAGGGTAAAGAGAAAAGATTAAGGCGTGT
>NZ_JACHCV010000006.1:0-92583 GCF_014200785.1 Mucilaginibacter sp. AK015 | reverse complement strand
TATCCCATCCCTCAAGTCTCGCTCTTAACATCCAGAACATCGCTGTCCTGCTGTTACGCTGCATAATTTATTCTCTATCTCTTTTAAGAACTTTTGCGGTCGTCTGTCTCAGACTTCCTATATGTTTTCGCATTTTACAATGCTTAACTTTTCAAATTTTTGAAGCTTTCGAATTGCTCTAAGCTTTTAACGTTTTTTGAAATCGTTTCCGATTTTTCTCCCTCGTTTTGGGATTGCAAAGGTAGCAACCTTTTTCTGTTTTGCAAACTTTATTTTTTTATTTTTTCGAGCCTGCTTTTTCAATTAACAACCGCTTTTCGTTTCCGATTTGGCGGGCTGCAAAGGTAGCAACCTTTGTTGAATTTGCAAACTTTATTTTTAAAATATCGCTTTGCTAAACTTTCAGAGAACATCCCGCTTCCCGATAGCTATCGGGATCGTTTGCGGGCTGCAAAGGTACGCACAAATTTTACCTATGCAAACGCTTTACGTGATTTATTGATAGTGTAGTTTTAACACGCTGAAAATGAAGCACAAAAAATTCGATTGTCCTGATCCGCGCAAAACAGGCTATAGCAGGGGGTATTACCGAAGCGCACTGCTTTGCACAAACCGGTACATTATATATATACGTGTAACTAAGCGTTATTTATTTTCATCAGTATAAAATTCTTGATATCTTTCAATTATCAAAACCAAACATGATGAAAACAGACCTATACACTAAAATCGTACTTACAATTATCGCGGTAGCGCTAACCCTTAATTTAGTTAAAAGCAGTATTACCCCTGCTATGGCCGACACCAAAAAATATGTTACGGTGCCTGTGAACGCCGATGGCAGCATCAACGTAAATATTAATAAGGTAAACGAAAGCATGGATGTAAATATTAAAAACGTTGACAGGAGCGCATTTTACTATGTTATGCCAATACCGGTAACACTGGCAAAATAGGCTTATAACTTATTGATTGTTTAGCAATTGTAATTTTGCAGGAAAAGTAATTTGATTTATATGATAATTATTAAATTAAAAAGATAATTATTTATATTTGTATCAACTAACAGATTTAATCAAACTGTCGGTTATTAGTTAATTAAAAATTTATAGAAAGCAGGTATAGCGCAAGGCCAGGCCTGCTTTTTTATTTACAAAAAAAAGCCCGCAGCGGTTAAGCTGCAGGCGTACTTAGGTAATATAATAGATCAGTATAGTTTCTTGTTATTTTAACACTTCGCGGCTGATAACGATCTTCTGGATCTCAGAAGTTCCTTCGCCTATGGTGCAAAGCTTGGCATCGCGGTAAAATTTTTCTACAGGGAAATCTTTAGTATATCCATAACCGCCAAATATCTGTACGGCTTCGTTGGCGCACCGTACCGCTACCTCTGAAGCATAGTATTTAGCCATGGCCGATTGTTTGGTAACCGGCAAATGGCGGTTTTTCAGATCAGCAGCCTGCATAATCAATAACTCGGCTGCTTCTATCTCGGTAGCCATATCAGCCAGTTTAAACGCAATTCCCTGAAAGTTGCTTATCGGCTGCCCAAACTGTTGCCTCTCCTTTGAATAAGCAACTGCTGCTTCAAACGCACCTTTGGCAATACCTAATGATAACGCGGCGATTGAGATACGCCCGCCATCAAGCACCTTCATAGCCTGTTTAAAGCCCTCGCCCTCGGCCCCTAAAAGGTTTTCTTTAGGTACGCGGCAATTGTCAAAAATCATTTCGGTAGTTTCTGATGCCCGCATGCCCAGTTTGTTTTCTTTTTTACCGGCGTTGAAGCCGGGTGTGCCACGCTCTATTACCAAGGCAGATATTCCTTTACTATCCCCTTTTTCACCGGTGCGTACCATTACTACGGCAATATCGCCGCTTTTGCCGTGTGTTATCCAGTTTTTTGATCCGTTTACAACATAATGGTTGCCATCTAAAACGGCTGTTGTTGACATGCGCATGGCATCGCTGCCGGTATTGGCTTCGGTAAGGCCCCAGGCGCCAAGCCACTCGGCAGTAGCCAGTTTTGGTAACCAGCGCTGTTTTTGCTCCTCGTTGGCAAACGCCAGGATATGACCGGTACATAGCGAGTTATGCGCCGCAACCGATAAACCTATCGAGCCGCAAACTTTTGCTATTTCTACAATAGTAGTTACGTATTCGGCGTAGCCAAAGCCCGAGCCGCCGTACGCTTCGGGTACCAGCACACCCATCATGCCTTGTTGGCCCAATTGTTTAAATAGTTGTAAGGGGAAATGCTGTTCCTCGTCCCATTGCATTACGTTTGGCCTGATGTGCTTTTCGGCAAAATCCTTTGCCATCTGGCCTACCATTCGTTGATTGTCGCTTATAGAAAAATCATAGCCCGGGGGGGCGTCTGTTAGTAAATGATCCATTTTAGAAAAGTAGATTATAATTGGTTTTTGGTAAAGCTAACGATTAATTTATGCAGTTAGTTTAACCTGAAAACCCTCCATATCAACACCAAAACGGTATTGGGTACAAATAATCGGTTTAAATGCTGCAAGATAAATTTATTATGCATGCATAGCAAATAATAAATTTTAAATTATTTTTCTCCTACTGACATAGGGCTGTCATTACCCACTCGTTTCTTTGAATTAGAAACCAAAACACAACATTATGTCACTTATTCAATTTTTCCTGAAACAGCTAAACGAAGAGTCGGAAACTACCTGCAAAATGTTAGCACGTGTGCCAAACGATAAATACGACTGGACACCGCATGTTAAAAGTATGGATGTGCGCCGCCTGGCCACCCACATTGCCGAATTGCCAACCTGGATCACCATGGCGCTGACAACTAATGAGCTCGATTTTGAGGACAACAGCTACGAATCGACATTTGTAAATAATACCGGTGAGTTGATGGAACTGTTCGAAAGAGCGCTTGTTGACGGCCGCTCGCAGTTAATTGCCGAAAATGAAAGCACACTTGATGAAAAATGGACATTACGCAGTGGTGATACCATTCATAGCGTACGCACCAAAGGCGAAGTTATCCGTATGGCGCTATCGCAGATCATCCACCACCGTGCGCAGCTTGGCGTTTACCTGCGGTTGCTGAATATCCCCATCCCCGGCAGCTATGGCCCAAGCGCGGATGAAGCAACCTTTAAACCCGAAGAAGCAACGGTTTAAGGATTTAATAGCATTCTCCTGTCATTTCGAACAAGTTTTCTCACTATCGTTCGAAATGACAGGGTGATTTATATTACTTCACCGTCAGTTTTATGATGGTATCCACCGGGTCGGCGGTTATGCCGGTGGTATATATGAACACATCTTCGGGCTGCTGTTTAAACTTAACGGTGCCGCCACTGGCAAGCAACTCGGCTTTGGCAATTTTTTGCTTTACCTGCGGGATAAATATATATCCCCCGCCTTGAGGCTCGGTGATGTGTACGTATATGGTTTTAGCTTTAACAGTGAGCGTTCCCCAGGGTTGTGCCGGTATATCGCTGCCGCGCGTACCATAAATACTTTCGCCGTTCTTTTTTATCCATGCGCCAACTATAGCCAGGGTATCGGTAAACTCCGGCTGTATCTTACCATTGGGCATGGGGCCGATGTTAAGCAAAAAGTTGGCATTGTGGCCGGCGGCGTTCACCAGGTAATGGATGATCTGCTTTGATGATTTAAAACTTCTGTCGGTAATGTTAAATCCCCAGCTGTTATTAATGGTTTCGCAGGTTTCGAGCGGCAGGCGGCTAACGGTTTGTTCGGGCGCGAAGCCGGTAGTATTGTTACCCGGCAGGTCTTTTTCAAACATCTGGAAATCTTCGCCATCCTTTGGCGCTACGTGGTGGTTATTGCCCACCATTATTGCCGGGTGAAGCTTATGTATCAACCCGTAAATTTCATCGTAATGCCAGTTTACATTTGTGCGCTCCCAGTCGCCATCAAACCAGATGCCTTTTACCCCCGGGTATCTGGTGATCAGCTCGGTTAACTGGGCCTTCATAAATTTAATGTAGCTGTCCCAGTCGCCATTAACAGGTTTACCGTCCACTATGGGGCTGCCAAAAGCATAATCGGGCCTGCCCCAGTCAAGCAGCGAGTAATAAAAATGCAGCTCAATACCTTCCTTTTCGCACTCTTTGGCCAATTCCATCAGGGGGTCTTTATGATAGGGCGTGGCATCTATAATATTATACGGCGACATTTTAGTGCCGAACATACTAAACCCATCATGGTGGCGCGATGTGATAGTAATGTATTTCATCCCGGCCTTTTTGGCAAAGGCTACCCATTCCTTAGCGTTAAAATCCTGCGGATTAAAAAAGCCGGTCAGTCTTTTATAGCTATCGTAAGGTATCTTTTTATTGTGCATCACCCATTCGCCATCGCCCAAAATGCTGTAAATACCCCAATGGATAAACAACCCGAACTTCATATCCTGGAACTTTTGCCTTTGCGCCAGGTTTTCGGCAGTGGGTGTATAAGCGCCCTGCGCCCATAAATAGTTTGTAAAAATGGCAGATAATAAACAAAACAATAATAGTTTCTTTTTCATATCAGTAATAGTTGTAGAATTAGTGGTTTACACACGATTAATCATCTGCATATTTGCACATCTGTGATCTGCACATCAATATTTACAGTTGAAATATCTTGTCCATCAGAACCCACTTTTCGCCGGCGAGCGCGCCTTTAATAGGCTGCTGGTATTTCCACATCAGGTCTTCCCACTGCTGTACCTTTTGGTTATCAGCGTCCATAGCCGCCTTTTTCGAAAACGTGAAATCATTATTCGCTTCAATAAGCATACACAGGCGTGTGCCGAGCCGGTATATTTCCATATTGATAATGCCTGATGAAGTAATACTATCTTTTATCTCGGGCCAGATGTTCTGGTGATGCGCTTCATATTCCGTGATCAGTTCTTCGTCGTCTATCAGGTCGAGGGTAAGGCAATATTTTTTCATAAGGATGGGCTTGCAGGTAATTATTGGTTGTACAAGTACGCAAATGTTTGCGAGAAAAGCAATTAACACGTGTTGTTTGCTTTACCGTTATGGCGCAGTCGCAGCCGTTATCAAAAAATTTTGTCCCGTTTGCCGTTTATGCATAGCTTAGATTTTATATGTCTGGCACTCTATTCTGTTCTGTTAATCTTAGCCTGCGCCGTTTTACGGTTGACGACGCGGCCTTTGTTTTTGAATTATTAAACACCCCTGCATGGAAAAAATTTATAGGCGACAAAAATGTTAACAGCCACGAAGACGCCGTTAAGTATATCAAAAACGGGCCCCAAAGCATGTACGCAAAACACGGGTATGGCCTATGGTTGGTTAGTATTACAGAAACCGGACGGCCTATTGGCATGTGCGGCCTGGTACAACGCGATTACCTTGACCGGCCCGACCTTGGTTTTGCCTTTTTACCCGGTTTTGAAGGTAAGGGGCTGGCTTATGAAGCAAGCATGGCCGCGTTAATTTATGTGCACCAGCATTATCAGTTGGATAAAATATATGCCATTACCCTGGCAGATAACATCCGGTCGCGGCGGTTATTAGCGCGATGCGGGTTTGTGCACGATCAGACGGTAACCCCACCCGGCGATGAGGGTTTACTTTTGTACTATTATCTTTACGATAATATAATAATACCATTACCAAACAGCACATCTATTTAAACTGTGATTTATAACTTAGCCACATGTCAGATACACGCAGAGATTTTTTAAAAAAAGCCGCAATGCTTACCGGCGCAGCCGGTTTAGCCAACATATTGCCTGCATCAATCCAAAAGGCAATGGCTATAAACCCGGCCCCGGGCACCACCTGGGCCGATGCCGAACACATTGTGCTGTTAATGCAGGAGAACCGGTCGTTCGATCATTGCTTTGGTACGCTTAGGGGCGTACGTGGGTTTAACGACCCCCGCGCTATCAGTCTGCCCAACAAAAACCCCGTTTGGCTGCAATCGAACAACAAAGGCGAAACTTACGCCCCATTTCATCTTGATATAAAAAACACCCGTGCAACCTGGATGAACTGCCTGCCACACTCGTGGGCCAACCAGGTAAACGCCCGTAACGATGGGAAATTTGACCAATGGCTTAACGAAAAACGATCGGGTGTTAAGGAATACTCGGATATGCCGCTTACCCTGGGTTACCATAACCGGCACGATCTGCCGTTTCATTATGCGTTTGCCGATGCCTTTACCGTGTGCGATCAGCATTTCTGCTCATCGCTGACAGGCACAACGCCAAACAGGCTTTTCTTTTGGACAGGCACCATCCGCGAAAAACAAAACGAAGATACCAGGGCCAGGGTGTGGAATGAGGACGCAGATTACGGTACGTTAAACTGGACAACCTACCCCGAACGGTTGGAAGATGCAGGCATATCCTGGAAATGCTACCAGAACGAGATGAGCGTACCGCTTGGTTTTGAGGGCGAGGAAGAACCCTGGCTATCAAACTTTGGCGATAACCCGCTTGAATATTTTAAACAGTATAACATCAATTTATACGACAAGCATATCAGTTATATGCAGAAACGATATGCTACCCTGCCCGGCGAGATAAACGCGATGGAGAAAAAGATAGCAGGTTTACCCAAAGGCGACGCGCATATTGACCACCTGCAGCTGCAGCTAAAGCAAATGCGTGCCGATCTTGATAATCTTAAGAACAACCCCGATCTGCTTAACCATGCCACTTTTAATAAACTCTCACAAAAAGAGAAAAATATACACCATAAAGCATTTGCTGTAAACACCGGCGACCCGCATTACCGCGAGCTTGCCACCCTTAAATATGATGACAACGGCACCAAACGCGAAATGAAAGTGCCCAAAGGCGATGTGCTGCACCAGTTCAGGGAAGATGTTAAAACAGGGAAATTGCCAACCGTATCGTGGTTAACCGCGCCCGAAAACTTCTCGGACCACCCCGATTCGCCGTGGTACGGTGCCTGGTACACCTCAGAAGTGCTGGATATCCTGACCCAAAACCCCGACGTGTGGAAAAAAACCATCTTTATACTCACTTATGACGAGAACGACGGCTACTTTGACCACGTACCGCCCTTTACCGCGCCGCATTCGCATAAAAAAGGCACCGGAAAGGTATCTGACGGGATTGATACCCGCGTAGACTTTGTAACCCTGGAGCAGGAACGCGAGCGTAAAAACTTCCCGATAGATTACGACCGCGAAAATTCTATCGGTTTAGGCTACCGTGTTCCGATGGTTATCGCCTCGCCCTGGAGCCGCGGTGGATATGTAAACTCCGAAGTTTTTGATCATACCTCAACGCTGCAATTTCTGGAGAAGTTTTTAGCCAAAAAAACCGGAAAAAAAATAAAAGAGGACAACATCAGCGACTGGCGCCGAACCATCTGCGGCGACCTAACCTCGGCATTCAGGCCATACAATGGAGAAAAGATAGCCAGTCCGGTATCGCTAAACAGGGAAAAATTTGTAGAGGGCATACACAAGGCCAAGTTTAAAAAGGTACCGTCGACCTATAAAAATCTGTCAGTCGCCGAAATAGCAATCATTAAAAAAGACCCGGCCCAATCACCTTACATGCCGAAGCAGGAACCGGGTATCAAACCATCCTGTGCACTTCCGTATGAACTATATGTTGATGGACGCTTAAATGATGATAAAACAGCGTTGGAGTTAAAATTTACAGCGGGAAATAAGGCTTTTGGCGATAATGCTATCGGCGCACCGTTTAACGTTTATGCACCCGGTAGATATGCCTCGTTCCGCGATCCGCAGCAGATGGAACCGGTACGCACCTGGAGTTACGCTGTAAAGGCAGGCGATACGGTTACCGATGCCTGGCCGCTTAACGAGTTTGAGAACGGCAATTATTATCTGCGCACTTATGGCCCTAATGGTTTTTACCGCGCGTTTAAAGGCAACGCTAACGACCCCGGCATCGGTGTTGATTTCGCTTATCAATCAGCCGGTAAACAGTTAACGGGTAATGTGGTACTTACCTTTTGGCTGGTGGGCACTACCACACCTGTAACGGTTGAGGTGGTTGATAATGCGTATAGAACCGGCACAAAGCGAATGACCATACAGCAGGAAAGCTTTGCGCCGCAAACCATTAAACTCGACCTGAGCAAACAGCACAACTGGTACGATTTCAGCATCAAGGTGAAGGGATATGCCGATTTTGAAAAAAGGTATGCCGGCCGTGTTGAAACCGGCAAACCAGGTTTTTCTGACCCGTTAATGGGCCGCGTTGTTTAGTTACCCATTAACAGCGGGTTGTTAACTATACCGGCAAATAATATCAAGCCGCTGCTGTTTTCGCGTATCACGAAAACAAAGGGCCGGTTTAGTTTCAGGTCCCTGGGAGGTGCTGCCGTAACGCCAACCTCTACAGAGGTAGCCGCGGCCGCTTCTGTGCCCTGCTCGTTAACTTCTACATACGCTTTTTGTTTAACTTCGGTAATGGCTATGCCACCGGCAGCTGATATACCGGTAAAATCGGCATCATCTGAGAAAGCCTTGCCCATTCCCATGGCCACCAGGGCATCGTTAAGGCGGGTGCTATAGCTAAACTTAAGCTTAGGGAAAAACACCTGGTCTTTAATGCCGCCGCCCATAGGCTTCATCCATTTATTCCATTTGGCGTTATCAATGCCGGCCAGTAATTCGTTAACGTTGCTGCTTACATCAGGCAATATTACAACCATGCTGTACCTGCCATTGGCATAAGGTAGCTCAGCAACCTGTGTATATTTGTTATTGCCATTATCTTCAAAATAGCTGCCATACTCCACCCTTCCACTCATAAAGTCGGCCTGTACGGTAGCACCCGTGTTGGTTACAAACGCCATTTTCCTGGTATCGGCGGCGTTAAATTTATTTTTCCAGATACTTTTAAAGTAAATGGCGTTGATAAGGTACATACGCGCATTGCCGGGGACGTTTCCGATTATTGAAGGGATCTTGCCATGCGTTTGCTCGCTTACCCACTGGTTCATCTGTTCTTTTGCTGATGCAGAGCCAAAATCAAGCGCCTGCACCTTTGCCTTGTAAGCATCGGTGTTGGTAGCGATAAAGGACGGCACCACCTCAAAGCCCTGTTTGTACCATATAGAATTGGCAATGTTAACCTCGGTATTAGGTTCCAGGTTGGGCAATTGCGTTATCAGTTTATTATAATAGGTGTTTATGGCCGCCTGGCTAAAGCCGGTAAATTCCATAGCGGTATTTATCCCCTGCAGCGTTTCGCCCTTGGCGCCGTTGCTGGTCATGCCCAGCGCAAAGCTCGCGCTCAGCGGCGACACAAACATATTGTCGGTAGCAGTACCGTTGCCATTAAGCTGTTTAACCAGCTTAAGCGTAAATGCATTGTCCGCCGCAACTTTAAGCTGTTCTTCGGATGTAAGTTCAAGGGCTTTGCCCGTATCGGGGTTATTGTCGCTTTTTTTACATGAAACAAAGCCAATAGCCAAAAGGCTTAAAAATAGCAGTGAAGTTTTGCGTGCCATAAGATCGGTTATTAGTTTTCTATTATTACGCAGGGTAAACGGCAATCGCTACAATCCCGCGTACATTTATTATTGTACAAGAGCAACTTCCATTTGCGTAACCTGTTTATTGCGCGTAGCCTTATTCAAAAAAGCCGGCTTAAGCCGCGATACCCAATAACGCTGAAACGTTGCCTTATGCTGTACCCGGTAACCCTTTGCTGTAAACCTTGCCACGACGTTTGCAGGGCCATAAAATATAAAGGGCGCCGCGGGTAGTTTCCCGCTGCCGTCTTCGCCAATAATTATCGGGCATTGGTTCAGGTAAAATTCCATGGGGTAATTGGCATCTTCCCAGCTTTGCACCACGGGCAGGTTTTGCGGGTTATTATTGTTGATCCAAACAGCAGCCTCGCTCCCGGCCTGGTATTTTAACAATGAGGGATAAAAGGCAAGGTTGAGGTAAAGATTTACTATAAAGGCAGCAATAAGCGTGCGAAAGGCGGTTTGCCTGAAATCCGTATTGGCGAAGTTGCCGGGCAGTATCAATAATAATCCAAGCCAAACCAATAATGTAAGGGCGGTATCCCAGGTAAATACTTCGGGCTTAAAAAAGTACTGCAGCGCGCAAATTACCAGCAATAACAAAACCACCACAGCAATTTGCACCCCTCTGATTACTTTAATGGTTTGTACCGATTGCAAAGCGGCTAAATATTGCGCGGTTATGATAGCGAAGAACGGGAATACGATATTTAAATAATGCGGCAATTGAAATTTTGAGGCCGAGAACAGCAGGAAGGTTAACATAGCACCGCTGATGCAAAGCCACTCGCGTTTTTGCACGTCGCGTAACCCGGTTTTAACAAAATGCCATATCGCCGCGAACAACATCAACGACCAGGGCAAAAAAGCCCACAAGGTGGTATGCACAAAAAACGATGGGTCGCCGTGGCCTTTTATAGGGCCGGTGTTAAAAAACCTGCCGAACTGGCTATCCCAGAAGAAAAATTTAATGCCCGATACATGGGTACGGTCGAACACCATCTTTTCGGGATGGGCATCAAATTGTTGGTACAGGCAATAAATTTCGGGCAGGATGAATACCAGTATCAGCACAGCGGCCAGCAGCCAGCGCAGGTTAAAAAGCTGTTTCCATTGTTTGGTGATAGCCAAATGCCCTACTATTGCGCCGCCAATCGGCACAAGGGCAAACATCCCTTTAGTCATGATGGCGCAGGCGGCAAAAACAGCCCCCCATACTAATTGCCAAAAATTATTAAGGGTATATGTTTTATAAAAATGATATACTGACGCGATGATGAGCCCGGTTAAATAAGGCTCGGCACGCACATCGTTATTAGAAAGTATGATGTGCTGCGCCGTAAGCAATATCAATACCGACCACAAGGCTACTTGTTTGTTATAAAGCTCTTTAGCCAGTTTATAGGTATATGTCGCACCCATCAGCATAAATAAAATACCCGGCAGCTTATACGCCCAGCTAGTAAAGCCAAAAAGTTTAAATGAAAGCGCCGTTACCCAAAACGGAAAATGCGGCTTATCCAGCCAGTCGGCATTATGTACAAACAGCTGCACATAATCGTTTCGCTGCACCATGGTTTTGGCGATGACGGCGTACAGTGTACCGTCGGGAGCCAGGATAGGTATGAACAACCCGCTGAAATTAAGCAGAACAGCAAGCCCTGTAAAAAGGTATAACCATTTGGTTTTATCAGCGGTTTGTGTGTGGTGCATGCGGTGGTAAAGGTAACGAGATGCGGAAATATATTGCTTATCGGAATAAAAATGTTTAGGTGTAAATAATGAGTTTGATCCCATCTTTATCTTGTTATTATTTTGATGCGGGAGCAGGGAACCTTTTTGTTCTTCGTGAGGAATAGCAATGGGTTAGTGAAACGTCAGCGGATGTTATTTTTCTTTTCTCTCAAAAGAAAGTAACCAAAGAAAAGTCGCGGCTGCGTCCTGTTCTTTGAAAGGGTGTGCTAAGGCAATTCCTGTGCTATCCGAACAGGCCAATGCCGCATTTTGAGGTGTCGTTAAGTTTGTCAGGCTCGATTTTCAAGAGCGAATGGCCTATCGAAGATTGCACGCTACGCTCGCCATGATGTGTTTGAGAAAATCCTTAAATCAAAAAATCCTACAAATCATGGTTCAGGCAATTTCTTCCCGTCAGCAAAGCAGCTTCGGACGAAAGCGGGCAGAACGATGTGGGCTGCGGGCGGCAAGGGCATAGGGAATTTTGCTGAAGCGCGGGCGATGTGCGGCGAAGCGTGGGGCAAAAGTTTCCAGCCCGTGGTTCTGCACGGTTTGCGGGGTAAAGGCAATGCGGGCAAGAAGCCTTTTTGCTGACTTGAATTTTTGCTTCTTTTGTTTCAAGACAAAAGAAGTAGCCCTCCGCGGCAATGAGCGGACTTGCGTTCATTTTAGCACAGCACTTTAACAGTTCTTCGTTAGGAATGGTAGTGAGTTATTGAGCCGTCAGTGGATGTTACTTTCTTTTCTCTCAAAAGAAAGTAACCAAAGAAAAGTCGCGGCTGCGTCCTGTTCTTTGAAAGGGTGTGCTAAGGCAATTCCTGTGCTATCCGAACAGGCCAATGCCGCATTTTGAGGTGTCGTTAGGATAGTACTTTCTTTCTTTGCACAGGCTTTTCTATCGAAGATTGCTACGCTTGCAATGAGGGTCAGACGAGCGCAAGGCTTCCTGTCAGAGTGAGCGGGCCGGGCGTATGGCGGGAATGACGGTTTAGCTTTTTTCGATGGATTGGAGCGCAGCGAACAATCGAGAAAAAAGCGTTAAGAACCGGCAGGGCGGGCTGAAGCATCGCTCTGACTTGATCTTTTGCTTCTTTTCTATCAAGAGAAAACGGCGAAGCCCTCTTGAGCACCTTAAAAAAACAAACAACAGCGAAAAACAAGTAGCCCTCCGCGGCAATGAGCGGGCTAACGATCCGTAGCAGCACTGACCAAAAGAGAGTGCATCGTCTCGCCTTACCCATCTGTTAACGAAAGTTTCATCCCGATTAAAAAGACCCTTCCACCTGGTAAGTGTGGTGACGCCATTGTGTCACCAAAATTGTCAATGGTCTGATTTGCAGGCGTTCATGAGTGTTCACGGTGTTCACGTGCGCCGAACGTGAACACTTTATAAAGCTCAGTTGATCCCGGCTTTCCTGGGCGGCTAATACAAGTCCTTAAAAATCTGGCAATCAAAAAATCCGTGTACTCCCGGTTCAGACATTAATTTAATTTCCTAAATTTAGCAAACCTGCAATACCCCTTGTTGCTAAACCAAATTTAAAACCTTCATGAAAAAAATTGCCCTTTTATTGCTAATGCTTTGCCCGGCAGTGCTGTTTGCCCAAACCGGTAAGGTGTACGATAATTTAACGCTGACCAGCAAGATCCTGAAAAGCGAACGCAAATATGCAGTTTACCTGCCTCCCGATTACGAAACCAGCGGGCGTAATTACCCGGTGCTATACCTGTTGCACGGCGCCGGCGATGACCAAACCGGCTGGGTGCAATTTGGCGAGGTATTGAACATTACCGATAAGGCCATCCGCGACGGCGTTGCCACACCGATGATCATTATTATGCCCGATGCCAATACCGGCAGGCGTGGTTACAACAACGATATTAAAGGTGATTGGAATTATGAGGACTTCTTTTTTAGCGAGCTGGTACCATTCGTCGAAAAAAAATACCGTATAAAAGGCGAAAAGCGTTTCCGCGCTATTGCCGGCCTTAGCATGGGTGGCGGCGGTAGTTTTGTGTATGCGCTGCACCACCCCGAAATGTTTTCGTCGGCCTGCCCGTTAAGCGCGGCTACCGGTTTTCTTAGCCTGGAAGATGCTAAGGCGGGTATCAGCAAAAATAACCCGGGCATGGCCGATAGCGCCATAAGCAACTATTATAACCGTTACAGCGTATTGCCTTTGATAAACGCTATACCCGACGACCAAAAGAAAGCCATTCGCTGGTTTATGGATGTTGGCGACGACGATTTTTTATACGAGGGCAATGGTTTAGTGCATAACCTGATGCGAAAAAAAGAGATCCCGCATGAGTACCGTGTACGTGATGGAGCCCATAACTGGACCTACTGGCGCGCATCGCTACCTGTTGTGCTGGAGTTTGTATCGCAGGCTTTTCATCAGTATTAACTGGAAAAATCTAAACCCTAAAAAGAAAATTTAAAGCGGTTCTCAACTTTAAAATAAAACATAACTTTAACTAATTTCTGATTATCTGACCTTTAATCTCTAATATGGAACGCAGAAAATTCTTAACAAATACAGCTATAGCCGCGGGATCGCTGGCCTTTTTAAGCAACAAAAGTTTGGCGGCAATGCTTACCCGGCCCGAGTATAAACTTACACCATTACGCAACAACGTGGGTATTTTTACCGAGCAGGGGGGTACCATTATCTGGATGGTGAATAAGGAAGGCATCGTTTGTGTGGATGCAGAGTTTCCCGAACCGGCCAACCACCTGATAGCCGAACTGAAAAAGAAAAGTGATAAGCCTTTTCAGTGGCTGATAAACACCCACCACCACGGCGACCATACCAGTGGCAACATCTCTTTTAAAGGCATCGCCAAAAACGTAGCCGCGCATGCCAATTCATTAATTAACCAAAAGGCGGCAGCAGTAAAACAAAAATCAGAGGATAAGCAGTTATACCCCGAGATTACCTATACGGATAATTGGAGAACTAAAGTAGGCGGTGAAACTATCACCGCCCACTATTTTGGTGCGGGCCATACCAACGGCGATAGCTTTGTACACTTCGAGAATGCCAACATCGTTCACTGCGGCGACCAGGTGTTTAATCGCATGCACCCTTATATCGACCGCAGCGCAGGCGCGTCTTGCAGGCATTGGGCAGTTGCTTTAGAGCAGGCCCAAAAACAGTTTAATAAGGACACCATATTTGTATTTGGCCACGCATACGACCCCGTAAAGGTTACCGGAACCCAGGCCGACCTTAAAGCCATGCAGAATTACATGGAAAAACTGGTTGCTTATGTTGGGGGTGGTATAAAATCAGGCAAAACCAAAGAGCAAATTTTAAGCGCTACCGCTATTCCCGGCGTAACCGACTGGCAGGGTGATGGGATACAACGCAGCTTAACCGCCGCCTATGAAGAATTAACAGCATAATATTTAATTACGCTAATATGAAATATTTATTCTCCCTTATTACTTCGGTTGCTACCCTGTTATCGGTGTGGGGTTTTACATCGCCTAAGCAATTAACAAGCGCCGATGTTATTAAAAAAATGTACGGCCGCTATCATGGTAAATGGCATACCTCGTTAACATTTACCCAAACAACAGGCCGGTACCGTAACGATACTTTGGTAAAAACCGATACCTGGCACGAGCGTATTGTTTACCCCGATATGCTACGGATTGATTTTGGCACGGATAAGGGCGGGAACGGTGTGATATACCGTGGCGATTCGTCGTACTTTTTCAGGAACAATAAGGTGGTACGCGCCGCGAAGGACGAAAACGAATTGATCTTCTTTTTAGGGGGGATGTATTTTAAACCGATAGACCAGGTAATGACCCATTTTAACGAACTGCACTTTGACCTTAGCAAGACCCATGAAAGCACCTGGAAAGGTAAACCCGTTTATGTTTTGGGATCTGCAAAAGATGATGACAAGGTAAACCAACTATGGATAGATAAAGAGAAACTGGTGGCTGTGCGTTATTTTAAATACGATACCAACGGCAAAATGGAGGCGACTTTTGAAGAGCACAAAATGGTGGGGGGCGCCTGGAGCGAAACACTGTGCAAGTTCTACATAAATGATAAGCTGCTACAAACCGAAGTTTACAGCGATATTAAAGCCAACCAGCCTATTGATAAAAGCGTGTTTGATCCTGCCGCAATAGGAAAATAACTTTTGATTGCTGATTATCCCTGGCTAAACGCCGGGGATTTTTGTTACAATGGTTATTAAAAAAACTCTTTTTGGGTTACCACTACCTGGCCTTTATTTTCGGTGGTGCTGATTAGCATAGTGATGGCGTAAAACTCGTTATCAAACTTATAGATATTATTGTCAGCGTCCTGCCCCTGAAACTTCATGACCATTTTTGCCCTGCGTGCCTGGGCTATAAGATTAACAATATGCTGCGGATCGCGGGTATCGTAAGTTACTGTATGCAGCAGGGTGCCGTTGTTTAACTTTACCCTGTCTCCAATAGTAATGCCTTCTTCTCCAACGTTTTTGGCTACCGAGCGAAAATGTTCTATCGTTTTGCCGTCTTTTTCCTGTAAATACTGACGCTTGAATGCTTTACTCAGGGTTAGGTAAGTATGCGCTTGTCCGTCGCTAAGGGTGGTAAGGTTGGTAAGGTCAAAAAAAGAAATGCTTTGCGCGTAAGTACCCGTGCAAATACAAAACAGTAATATAACCAACCCGTACTTTTTCATATATATCGGTACAGCAAATATAATTATTTTTAGGTTCGCGTTAACAGGTATAACAGGCAGATCTGTCACTTAGGGATGGTACGTTCTTTCGGCATGTTTCAAAACATCTTCTTTATAAAAAAGTACCGTTTTAAAATCGCCATCGATATATCCCTTCGCCTGATCGGCAAAATGCGGTGAAGCCGGGTTAAACGATTGCCCGCCGGTTATAATGGTTTTTGCCTTTAACCTTGGTCCAAATTCAACGGCGGCAATAAAGCTATTGCCCGAGTAGCCGTAACGTTTAATAGTGCCCATGGTACGGCTTTGGTATGATGGCAACTGCCCAAAAAGCGATGAAGTTAAGCCAACAGGCAAACTTGGCTGTGCGTCACTAAAGGTTACCCCATCGGCAGGGCGTTGGTAGCGGTTGATATCGCCCCAGGTCATCTTCCAGGTGCCAAATTGTTTTTGCAGGTTCTGCAGTGCCGTTTCTAAAAACTCCAGCTGTTTAGCCGCAGGCAAAGTTTGCAGCATTTGCCTTACCCTTTGTACCTGGTAACTGCTTTCGCCGGGCTTGGCCGGGCCGATAGCCCTGAACATTAACATACCCCATTCAACCGCTAAAGTGGTAGCTACCGATGATACCGCAGTGCGCTTATCCCACGCTTGTAACAAAGCCACTGGTTCGGCAAGCTTTCTTTTGATGCTATCGGGGGCGCTTTTATAGGCGCTGAACAGCGATGGCAGCAAATCATCAAAGGCAGCAAGGTATTTATCGTATCCTTTTGCTATCAGGCCGTCCAGCGTTAAGTTTTTGGCGTTACTTAGCAAGCTTATGGCATTTAGCCCCCGGTAGTTCTCGCCGTCGGGTGCCATATAAACCAGATACTTTGCTTTGTTGGGGCTTGATTTACCCGATGATGTAAACGGAGTTGAGTTACAATTTTGAATAAACCCCGTGGCAGGGTTATAAACATGCACAATTTCATCAATACTATGCAAGCCCCGCCATTCTGTGGCTGATGTGGTACCGTCAACAGGTAACGCCCAGTTATATGCCGTATCGCGTTTAGGTAGAAAATTGCCGTACCAAAAGGCGGTGTTGCCTTTATCATCGGCATAAACGGTGTTATTGCTGGTGTTGGCCAACAAGCCCATGGCTTTTTTATATTCGGCAAAACTGCCCGCCTTGGTGATCAGCCATGACTCCAGCAAAGCATTATATGAGCGGTTATAATGTTTTAAAGCCAGCCACCTGCCATCCATAGCAGCCATTACAGGACCATGATGGGTATAATAAGCAGTTATATAGCGGGTTGTACAACTATCGCCACGCTTCACTTTTAGTTTAAGCCGGCGGCTTGTAACGGGTTTAAGTTTTCCGTCGTATTCGTAAAACCACTGGCCGTTTAGTCTGCTCACTTTTTCGGCATACAGGTCGCCAACATCGGCATAGCTGCTCGTGTGCATCCATCCGCAGTGCTGGTTAAAGCCCTGATAAATAAAAAACTGCCCCCAGGTAACTGCTCCGTAAGCATGCAGCCCCTCCCCGCTGTTTAGCCCTACCTCGCTTCTGAAATAAAAGGGCACATGCGGGTTAATGTATAGCATGGCATGGCCCGACGCTGTACGCGACGGCGAAATGGCAAATCCGTTAGAACCTGTTTCCCTTTCAGGGACATTATTAATAACGGGCCGTGAGCGGTATAATGCACCTGTGTTGTCGGTTTCATTGTTATAAAAAGCTTGTGTTTGGGCCGGACTTATACCACCTGTTTCCGTCGCCGCGACACTGCCATCGGTAAACATCAGCGCATACCAGGGTTTATAGTGCGTAAAAACAAGCGGCTTTACTTCGGGGTGCTTATACAAGTAATAATTTATACCGTCGGCAAAAGCGTTCATTAGCTTTTTAAAGTAAGGTGGGCTTTGGTTATAATCTTTTATTGCCCCGGCACTGTCGGCAATCATTTGCAGCTGCACATCTTCAAACAAACGGCCTTCTCCATCGGCCTCACTTTGCCTGCCCAACTGGTAAAGGTAATTACGCTCTATGCCTTTAAAATTATCCTCGCATTGGGTGTACATCAACCCAAATACAACCGAAGCATCCGTTTTGGCGTAAATGTGGGGCACACCATAATTATCGCGTATAATGGTCACTGCGGCTGCCTGCTGCTTATAACGGGCAATTTCTTTGGCCGAAACCCTTTGCGCCTGCGCATTAAGGTTGATACCAATAGCGCAAAACCAAAACAGAACGGGCAATTTTTTTAAAACCATAATATGCTGTTTATCTAAATTAATAAATCATTCGCGTTTTGCGATAAATGTAGCAGGCATTATTGTGATGCGCTTCTAAAAATTAACGGCTTACCCATCCAACTGTACACTTTATAGTGCAGACCAGAATCTGCAATCCTTCTAAGATCGGTCAACTAATTTTATTTGATATCCACACTGATATCACTAATCGAAGATTAAGCAGCAATGCTTTTCCCGCTTTTTTTTAAGTTTTTGTAACATTTATGAGTTTAAACATACTTATATGATAATATACTTTAGAAACATCCGTTCATTTGTATCTTTGACATTTAATACCATTAATAAGTTGGGGAACACTTTTTGCGGTGTAACTAACACAATACGAACTTATTAAATACAATATTAGCAAGCTGCCACAGTTTAGCTTAAAAAACTTGGATAAGTAAACATGTTATCTGAGGTTTAGTTGATCAACATTATTTGAATGATGTTGTAGTGCGTTCCGGGGTGAGATACGGAACGCACTTTTTATTGAAGGGGATTTCACGATAATATCAAAAGATACACCGCTTAACCGAATTACACTTACACTCACCACTCTCTACTACATTCTCCGCCCCACCACTCACTGCTTCCGGTACATAGCCATAATCAGCAACACCATGCGGTTGTAGGTAGCTAAACCCTCGGGCTGGTTATTGGCCTTTAAAAAATTATCGTAAAAAATACTGGTCAGGCTTTCCAGTTTGTTCTGATAGGAGAGCCAATACAGCCGTTCTGCCTTAAAATCGGCCAGCACAGCCGGCGATATCCGTGTTTTAAGTTGTTTAAACATCACCGTATCGGTATAACGAACGGTGCGCATAAACTCGTTAACCGCCAGGTTGTAAGCCGAGTAGCGCAACAGCCTGTCGCCCGACCCTGTCGCCGCTATAAAACCCGCGAAGTTTGCCTCGTCCTCGGGGCCATACCCCATCTGGTGCGACATCTCGTGGCAGGCTACAAAAGGGCGGTTAAATACCGGCATCTGGTAATTTATCTGCGCCTCCCCGGTAAAGGGGTTGTAATAGCCCGATGTGCTGATATAATTAAGCAATGGCGTAAGCAGCGAAGGTTTTATGCCAGGGCTATAGGTTTTGTAATTATTTGAGGTTCCCGACAGTTTTAGTACCGCCTTTACTGCTGTATTGTATATGCTGTCGTTACTTTGTTTCAGATCTGCCGGGGTAACCCTTGCCCTGCTGGCGTTAGCGCTATCAATAAGTATCGTAGTTATTTTTTGCAGTTCGGCTTTGGTAAAGGTGCTGTCGCGCAGGTTTAACCGCTCGGCCGCCGAAGGTCGAAAATAGTTCATCCCCCAAAAAAGATAAAAGGTCAGCATAGCCACCTGCACACCTATTACCATACCAGCGGCAAAAATACCCGCCTGCAAAAAGCGTTTTTTAAAGCAAAAGGCTAGAAGTCTGACCAAAGCATAAACCAGGTAAACTATTATGCCCGCATACAACAGATCGCCAACGCTAAAGGCGAACAAGTTAAAAATGGGGTGCAGTATGCGGCACAGTACCGGGTACAATCCTTCGGAATAATATTTTTCTATAGCGAGTGGATGACCGGCAAACAACATCAGCAGGTATATGGCAAACGCAAGTGATAATATAATTATCCCTTTTTTTATCAAGACCCTTTTACCCGGTTGTTTATGCATAGACGTGGGATAAATATAATGTTTAAATCAAAAGTGATAGCAGCAAAAAGCCCCGGTAATTATACCGGGGCTTTATAGAACTTTGACTTGCTTATTTTACAGATACCGGTACCGAGATGGTATCCCAGTTTAACGAGAAGCCTTTGGCGTTAATTTTATAAACAAGGTGCTCGTTCATGGCCGACTTTACCGGTTTAACGGTTACACGTAAAGCATCCTGTGCCTCATCGTACTGCGTGCCCCATTGTTTAGCTACCTTATTAAAAATAATCGTCCAGGTAGTTGGGGTAGGTATAGCGTATAAACTATAAGTACCTGCCGACAATTTTTTGCCCGCTACCACAATGTCTTTACTGGTGCTGAACACAGTAGCTGCATTTGCACCTGCGCGCCATACTTTATTATAGGGCACCAGCTCGCCATATATTTTGCGGCCCTTTACTGATGGGCTGCCATAATTAATGCTTATTGTAGCGGCGCCAATTTTAGCGCTTACGCTGTCGCGGGGGCTGGCAATAGGCTTGGTTTGCGCGAAAGTGAAGGCTGAAAACAGCATGGCCATCGCAAATACTGCAGCTGCCTTTAATTGAGTTGTTCTGTTCATGATAGTTTGTTTTTGGTTTACATGGATAAAGGTAACCGTTATAACACCAAAATTTTTAAAATATTATTTAATGGCAGAATTATAGCAAACTTTCGTTTACCGGTAGTGTTATATACCCATACTCACTTTGCAGTTAGGAATTGACCGAAAGGTTAAACAATTGTTGTGAGTTTTTGGCCTCTGCCCATTTTTGGGCGGGGTTTTTTTTATGCGATTGCTCCGCATACAATTTTTGGTGCCATTAAACCTATATTTGTGTTTAACCATGGCCGACAAATACAAGCCCCTTTACCTGTTATTGTTCGTACTTGCACTGGCGGTAAGCTTTGCCGGCATCAATACACCTTTTTTTACCGACGATCAGGGGCTTTATGCAGCTATATCAAAAAACATGCTTTATAAGCATGATATACTGCAATTGTTTACATACAACCACGATTGGCTTGATAAACCACACTTCCCCTTTTGGGCGGTGTTAATAAGCTTTAAGCTTTTTGGAGTTAGCGCATGGGCTTATCGCCTGCCTGCTTTATTGTTTTTTTTGCTGAGCCTGCTTTACACTTACTTATTTACCCGCCGGTTTTACAATAAAGAGATCGCGTTAACCGCTGTGCTGATATTAATGAGCGCACAGCACGTACTGCTATCTAACCTTGATGTAAGGGCGGAGCCTTATTTAATGGCGTTGATAATCGGCAGCATTTACCATATAGCACGGTACAACAATAAATCAGCATTTAAGCACCTGCTGCTGGCCGCGCTGCTTACAGCATGCGCTATCATGACGAAGGGCATATTTGTTATTGCGGCTATTTATGGTGCTTTGTTGGGTCAATACATTTTTCAACGGAAATTTTTACAGCTATTTTATGGCAAGTGGTTATTGCTTTACCTGCTAACCTTTGTTTTTACGCTGCCCGAGTTTTATGCCCTGTATATTCAATTTGATCTGCATCCTGAAAAACTGGTATTTGGCAGGCATCATGTAAGCGGTATACGATGGTTTTTGTGGGACAGCCAGTTTGGGCGCTTTGTAAACAATGGCCCTATTAAACAAAAATCCTCCGGCAATATATTCTTTTTTGTGCATACCCTCTTGTGGGCTTTTATGCCGTGGTGCCTGCTGTTCTACTTTGCTGTATATAAAACCGTTCAGAACGTTTGGAAAAAGGTTAGCCTGCCCGAATATTACACCTTAAGCGGGGGCTTGCTTTTGCTTTTACTATTTTCATTTTCGGGTTTTCAGCTGCCGTTTTATACCAACATTTTATTTCCGCTGTTCGCCATTATAACCGCACCGTATTGTTTTAAGCAGCTAAGCCGCGCGGGCAATATTTACCGGAAGGCAGGATTGCTTATTTTCGCCATAGCGCTGCCTGTAATAATTATTATTATCCACCTTTACCTTAAACCGGCCAATAACGTACTTTTTATAATCGCTTGTTTAGTATTTGGGGCGACAGCCATGCTTATCATCCTTAACATAAAGGTGGATACTGTCAGGGTTTTTATGCTTACGTGCTGTGCGGTACTATTTGCTAATTTTTATATGAATACCGTTTTTTTTCCTGCCATTGCTTCATATAACGGACAGGTGAAGGCAGCCGCGTATATTAACCAGCCGGCCTTTAGCAACCTGCATGTATATTCGTTACGGCCCTCTAATAACGTTTTCCAGTTTTACAGTAATAAACCGGTTGACCTTTTGTTGCTTGAAGATTTCGGAAAAACACCTATGCCCCCAAACGCGATATTTTTTGCAAGCCAGACCTCGGTTGATTACCTCACTCAAAATCGCGTAAGGTTTAAGGTGATAGCAACCTTTACCGATTATCCGCATGAGAATATTTTACCCGCGTTTATAAACAAGGATAGCCGCGGTAAAGTACTAAGCAAAGCCTATCTGATAAGCAAATAAACTTACTGAACGGTGTATTTGTAAACCACCCTGCCAATATTACCTGTGTTATCAATCCCCTCAATAACAATACGGTACCGGCCCGGGCCCTGATTAAAATAATCAAAGGCTGTGTTACCATCGGCATTGGTTACTAAATTGGGCTTCCAGTAAACAGTGGCGCCTTCGGCGGCGTCTTTTTTGGTATCATCGTAAACCGGGGCGTAAAATTCGCGCGCCATATAAAAGCCTTGGGGTGTAATTGATACTATGCCCGGCGCCATCTCCTGGCTTGTTTCGGCAACTTCGCCGCCCCGCCTTGTATTGATCACCATTACGCCTGATCCCGAATTCATACCATAAACCGCCGCATTGGCCCCTTTTAATATTTCAACAGATTCTACGTCAGCAGGCTGTATGTTATCAATTGTACCCGAAGTGATGGCGCCGTCAATAACGATCATCATCGGTTCTGAAACAATTTTACCCCCTGCAATACTTACCGAGCTACGCAAGTAAGCCTTCCCATTATTAAAATCAACATTGCGGGCAACACCCGTTAAGGCCTGGGATAAGCTGGCAAAGCTTTTAATTTGTTTATTAAATATCACCTGATCGGCATTGCCGGCACCCGCAAGGCTGGATGAACGATAGTTTTGTTTGGCGTTTACGTTTACCGCGTTCAATTCCTGTGTTTTATCCGGCGGAGCTTGCCCACCCGTCATGGCCGTGTATTGTGGTAGCCTTTCATCTGTGTTAACTTCCGGCAAAGTGCCCGTGTTTAGCGGCACACTTATATTGGTTTTGTCCAGCATAAGCCTTGCTTTATTTTTAAGCGATTTATTATCGATATTCAATAAAAACCTCGTTTTATCGGTATAACCCAAATCAATAAAGGCAAATTTTCCGGCTGCATCGGTAGTGGCAGACATGGTTTGCCCGGTTACGGGAAGCATCAGTGTTATCTTTTCGTTAGGTACAGGTGCGCCTGCTTTAGTTAGCAAAGTACCTTTTATATCCATCCCCACTTCGGGCTGGTAGGCTATTGGCGTGGGTGTTCCGGTTAAAAACTGTTTCCATTGAAAACGCCGGTAGCCCTGGGTAAGCATCAATATATCCAGGTTGTTTCGTGTATCGTTAGTTACATTGTTAAAATAATAGCCCGGCTGCTCCACATATCCCCGAAGATCTGACGTAAGCAACATATCGGCCAGTATATCACTTTCGATATCCCCATTTGCAGGCACCTTATTTTCATTAATAACGGATACCGAAAAACTCCCCACCGACGCTTTGTCTTCTGCTGTGCGGGCGTTAACAATGATGTGCGCCTTGTTGCCACTTGCATATGATGTTTTATCGCTGTTTATGGTAAAATTAACCCCGTCGTTAGTTTGGATAAATACCAGGCGTTCGCCCAGGGGCACTCCGTTATCTGAGAACAGGGTAATTTGCATTATTCCGGACCTAAGATCTTTTTTTGGCAGATCGAAACCGATTACCTGGTTGTCAAGTACTGTTTTTACGGTTTTAACAACTCCCGCCGAGTATATCACTACGGCTATCTCCTTATTTTTATTGGCCAGGTAATAAGGCTTATTGGCATTCATATCAATTGATAGTTTAGCCGGGTCGCTGTTATTAACGCTGAGCGATATCCCGTTCGTTTCGGGCTTCGGCAGATCAACCGTTGTAACCGATCCATCGGGATAGGTTATCTTTGCCTTGTAAAGTTTGCCTTCTTCGGGTGTCAAAAATATTTGCCCCATGCCCAAATGCGCCGAGGTGAATTGGGCAACTTCGGCATTGTTATTATCAACTACACTGCCCTTAACGGTAACGCCCATGCCATTACCGTCAACCGCCTTAAAAGCAATGCGGGATGGAACCGCCGTAACCAACGTACCGCCTTCGGGGAAAAACTGCACATCCGGTTTATTGCTTATAGTCCTGGCAATGGGCGCCTGGCCCATGCTTTTTCCGTTAACGGTTATTGTTTTATAAAAAAAATAGGTATCACCTGCATTTTGCATCCAGCGGGTGTAAGCCCTTATCCGGTAGCTGCCCTTCGGGAGGTAACCGGGCAACGCAAAATCGCCCCAGGCCAGGCCGTTCTTTAGCTGCAAAATAAGGGTTTGCATTACTGTATCAGCTTTGTTTATAAGATCAACATGCAATACACCGCTTACTTTTGATAGCTCGTGCCGCTCTCCTGCTGTTACATACGCTTTAAAATAAATGGTGTCGCCGGCGTTATAATAGGGTTTATCAAAATGAAGGTAAGCCTTCTCAATTACGTTGTCTGTAGACAATGCTTGCAGCCTGGTTATTACATCCTTTAAGTCATTCCCGCTTTTTTGGGGCACTACTTGGCCGTGCAGCGCTGCACAATAGCAGCTTGCAGCAAACAACAATAAAAAAAACTTTTTCATTTTGTGTAAGATTTATTTGCGATAGAAACGGGTGGTTGATCTGCGTTTATAAATGGCAAATAAATATACTGATAATCAAAACAATACCACAATTAAATTTACATGGAGTTGCTGGTAGCGATAACACCATTATTGCGCAACTTACATATCTGTAGCAACGGGTAATATGGGGATACCCGCAAGTAAGCATAACAGGTAACAGCGCCCGGACTATTCGTCTTTTATCTCTTCCCAATAAATAGTTTCACGGTAAATACCGTTTTTTATGGCCACCTGCGCCCTGATCTTATCCAGTTCAGCCTTTATCTCTTCGGGGCTCAGGTCAACGCTTAACGACGAATAGAAGATTACATTACCTGTTCTGCTGTTTATAAATTTGTAGTGTTTAGCAGCAGTATTCATAACAATAGTACATTACACTACTTATAATACTATTGTACCTGTATATTGTTTTACAATTACTTACCCATGGGCTCGGCCGGCATGTTAGGGTTGGCATCTTCGCGTCCCTCCTTCTCTTTGTCTTTAGAGAACTCCAGCTTACCAAACTTATAGCTAAGTGTTATACCAAACGAACGGAAGGGCAGCTGCCTTAAGCTTGATTGATTGTAGCCGGGGCCGGTGGTAGTTGAATATTGATCGATATATTTACTGAAAGGGTTGCTTGCCACCAGGCCTACACTTGCTTTTTTATCCCAGAATTGTTTACGTACAGCCAGGTTATACCAAAAGAATTTGGGACGCGTGCTTTGCAGTCCGCGCGATGATGAATTGTAATTACCAAACGCCTCGGCCATAACATTACCCGGGAACTGGTAGCTGGCATTTAGGTTTACACGGTACGACAGGGCGCTTATCCGGTTTACATTTGTTTGCAGGTTAGGGTCCTTATTAACGTTTGTACGGTTTACCAAAAATATGTTCGTGCGTAAATTAAGCCTGCTTGTAACCGGCACCGACGCGAATATATTACCCCCTATTGATGTTTGCGTACCAATATTGGCGCGTTGGTTTAGCAATACGTTAGTATATTCCTTCCCGTTTATATCCAGCGTGTCAAACGATGTTGTGTATTGCTGTATGTCGTTATTGTTATGGCGGTAAAAGCTCCCAACGTAAATATTTGCGCCGCCATCAAACGATCGGTTGTAACCCAGTTCAAACGTATTGCTTATTTCGGGCTTTAAGTTAGGGTTACCCGTGCTGATGTTGTGCGGGTCGCTGATGTTATAAAAGGGGTTTACATCCCGATAGTCGGGCCGTTCTATGCGGTAAACATAGCTTAGCTTAATGGTTTGGGCAGGGCTTATTTTGTGTGATAATACAAACGAAGGGGCCAGCGTGTTATAGCCTGGTATCACAACGCCCGGAAAGTCGGCCGTTGTGTTGGTGTACTCATTACGTAAACCGGCCTTAAAGTCTAAAAAGTTCTTAAATAACGATGTCGACGCCGAAAAGTAAACCGCGTAAATATTGCGTTTATAGTTAAAAGCGTAAGTTTGGTCGGCATTGTTAATAAAAGTGCCATCGGCCAGCAAGGTATCGGTATTGGTTACATTCTTCAGGTTTTCAATAACCGCTTTTGCACCACCTTCAAGGATAAAGGTTTTGGTTACAGGGTGGGTGTAATCAACGGATATATTGGTTTCGCGGTTATTGCCGGGGTTATAGCCCTTTATACCGGTGGTAATATCATCGGTGTTTAAATAATCCTGCTGCTGATTATAATTTGAGGTATTTCTACTATTGCTGGTGTTAACCAATACTTCCAGTTCCTGCCCTTCTTTATCAAAGGTTTTCTTATAATTAAGGCTGTAATCTGTTGAGTACGCGTTGAATTTACTGTCAGAATTACGCTGGCTTAAAATATCCGAAAATAGGTTACCGGTCATATCGGTCCTTGTTTCCTGCTGGTCGGTCAAGCCGTTATTTCGGTTGCCAAAATGGTTAAACCCGAAAGATGCCGTAAGTTCATCTTTTGGCGTAATGCTCCAGTTTAAGTTAAGCCCAGACCTGTAACCGCCGCGGCTGGAGTTACTGCCACCATTTTGCAGCAGGCGCGTTACGTTTCCTTCCATATCGGTAGAGGTGCGGTTATTACTGCTTAATACCGTCGACCTTAGCATAGTATTACCGCTAAAAGACGCATTTACGCCAAAGTTGCCTTTTTTAGCGTTCAAATTAAACGACCCGTTTTCCTGGCGGGTGCCTGCTGTAAGGTTAACACTGCCGTTTATACCTTCAACGTTGCTGTCCTTCAATATAATGTTGATGATGCCGCCTGTACCTGCAGCATCGTATTTGGCACCGGGACTTGTGATCACTTCGATACTCTTTATCTGGCTGCCGGGTATCGATTGAAGCGCGTCGGCCAGGCTGGCACCAAAAATACTGCTTGGCTTGCCGTTTATCAGGAAACGGATGTTGGCGTTACCCTGCAGTTCTACATTGCCATCGATATCAACGGTAACCTGGGGCACTTTTTTTAATACATCAACTGCGGCACCACTTTGAGCGGTAAGATCGTTGGCTGCGTTGTATACCATCTTATCAATACGGTTTTCAATCAAAGGGGCTTTGGCCACAATATTTACCCCCTTTAACTGGTTTTGAACAGGCTCTAACAAAATATTGCCCAGGGCCATAATATTTCCATCTGTAACTATTACGTGATCAATTGTGTGGCGCTTGTACCCTAAAAAATCAATAGTTAACCTGTAGTCGCCAGGGGAAATGTTTTCCAGGCTAAAGTTCCCTTTCGGATCGGTGCTCATGCCGTTGAAGGGGCTGGTGCTGCCCTGTTTAAAAATGGAAATAGTGGCATAATCTACAGGCAGTTTGCTAACGGCATCGGTAACTCTGCCGCTTATTTTCCCCTTCCCACCTCCGGCGTTTTGGGCATTTATTTGTATTGTGGTAAATAATAAAGCTAAAAAAACAAAAAAACAACGCATAGTAAACCTCTTCTCTATTTGGAGGCGCAAAACTGATAAGAAGTTTTGACTTAAGTGCAGAGGTTTCGTAATTGTTACATATACACTATGTTGATCCTAAAATATCAAAATAAGCGTACCGGCTATTATGAGCAAGGCGCCCGACCCGGTTTTTAGCGTAAGCGGCTCGCCCAAAAACAATACAGACAGTATAATAGCTATAGCTACGCTTAACTTATCTACCGGCGCTACCTGCGACACTTTGCCCAATTGCAGGGCTTTAAAATAAAATATCCACGACAGACCTGTAGCAACGCCCGAAAGCACTAAAAATGTCCAGTTTAGTTTATTAAGGCCGCTTATGCCATGTTGCGCGCCCTTATACAACACTATTCCCCATGCTATAAGCAAAATCACTACTGTGCGTACAGCGGTGGCCAGGTCGCTGTCTACGCCCTTGATGCCAACTTTTGCAAACACGGCGGTTAAAGCTGCAAATAAGGCTGATAGTAAAGCATATATCCACCACATAAAATTTCTATAAATTAAAATATTTATTAAAAAGTTTGGTTGTTTAGTATTTTAAGGGCAATTATTTTTCCTTAAAATTAAGTACCGTAAGGGTTTTATTGCTAAATTTGGGGAAATTTCACAAGAAAGTCATTTTTTTAACACCTAATCCTTATCTTCATCGTTTTAACCCTATATGAAGAAGACTGATTTTGTTTACTCCCAGGAGTCGGAACCGCACCGTATACGTACTAAGAAGATATTAAAGCAATTCCCGCAGTTAAGAAACCTTATTGGAAAAAATCCAAAAACCATTTGGGCAATAATCGGGCTGGTTGCCTTCCAGGTAATACTGGCATGGTTCCTCCGCGATCAATCGTGGTGGCTGGTATTTGGCGCGGCCTATTTATTAGGAGCCTTTGCCGATCATGCTTTATTTGTGATGATACACGAGTGCACCCACCAGTTACTATTTAAAAACCGCAATGCCAACCGCTGGGCATCAATGTTTGCCAATTTGCCGCAAATACTGCCAAGCGCCATTTCTTTCGAGAAATATCACATTAAACACCACTCTTTTCAAGGTATACATGAACTGGATGCCGACCTGCCAAACCGCTGGGAAGCAAAGCTGATCAACAACTCTTTTTTAGGTAAAGCATTATGGCTGTTGTTTTTCCCTATATTCCAGTTGTTCCGCTTATCGCGCTTGCGCGAAATTCACCCGTTTGATGGATGGATACTAACTAACTGGGTATTGCAAATAGCCTTTACAGTAGTTATTTACCAATTTATGGGTTGGCATTCGTTAGCGTTTTTGCTGCTAAGCTTCTCGTTTTCGGTTGGCCTGCACCCACTTGGCGCCCGATGGGTACAAGAGCATTACTTAACTCACAGCGCTGAGCAGGAAACATACAGCTATTACGGGAATTTTAACGCGGTGGCCTTTAACGTTGGTTTTCATAACGAGCACCACGATTTTCCTTCTATCCCGTGGAATAAACTGCCGGAGATCAGGAAAACGGCGCCTGAGTATTACGACACACTATATTACCATACATCCTGGACCAAATTATTCTTCAGGTTTTTGTTTGACCGGGAGATATCGTTATTTAACAGGATATTGCGCAGAGAGCGCGGCAAAGTTGCTATAACCGACGTATCAAAGCCGGATGCCGAGCTGGTTTTCAGCAAGGAGGCAAGCCTGGCAACGCAAGATTCGTAAGTGTCAGTTTAAAAACATAATGATGCGGCCCATATAATAATATGGGCCGTTTTTTGTTCTATAAGCTTAGTTATGTTTAAAAGTAAAGCCTTAAAAATATTTATACCGGTATTATGCATCACCTTTATAGCGGCGTTTGCCAAGCACCGTTTAATCGATAATAAGCAGCTACCCCAAAGCCATCTGTACGCAAAGCAAATGGACGAAACGTCAGGTCTGGTAGCTTCAGGTTTAAATACCGGTATTTACTACGCCCATAATGATAGCGGCGATACCAGCCGTTTTTTTGCCATTACACCCGATGGCAAATTAAAAACAACCATATATTATACGGGTGACAAAGCCGAGCGGCTTGGTGTGCGCGATTGCGAGGATATTGCCGTTGGGCCCGGCCCGTTAAAGGGCAAAAGCTACGTTTATATTGGTGATATTGGCGATAACGGTTCAAAAAGAAAATACATAACCGTTTACCGCGCCGAAGAAAGCCCCTCGTGGGGCAAGGACAGCCTGGCACATGCCACGCCTGTTTCGCTTAACTTAAAATACCCCGACGGCCCTAAAGATGCCGAAGCCATGACGATAGACCCGGTAGAAAAGCTGCTTTACATTATAACCAAGCGCAGCGATAGCGTAGGCGTTTATACATCGCCCTTAAAATTTAAGGCCAATGATACCATAACGCTGACATTAAGAGGGCGATTGTTTTTTAAAGGATTAAAGCCGTTTAAATGGATAACCGCCGCTGATATATCGGCCGATGGCTTGCAAATACTCTTAAAAAGCTACGAGAAGGTTTACTACTGGCGGCGCACCGCTGGCCAGCCCGTTTGGAAAACCCTTAAAAGCATGCCACAGGAATTGCCCTACAAGCAGGAGAAGCAAGGCGAATCCGTTGCTTTTACCCCCGACGGTAAAGGTTATTATACCACCAGCGAGGGCGTTTACGCGCCAATTTATTATTACAAAACGCCTGGAAATTAAGAATTATCGTGGCTTTATTTTCAGTTCCCGCTCGTATTCGTTTACATAGTCTCTCGGTGCCCTGCCGGTAACGTTCTTAAATACATAATTAAAATTGGTAACACTGGTAAAGCCGCAATTGTAAGCAACATCGGCTATACTGTTGTAGTTACTGCTTACCAATAATTTGCAGGCCTGGTTTACCCTAACCTTATTTACAAAAGCGGTAAACGTTACACGGGTATGCTTTTTAAAATAACGGCAGAAGGCATTGGGCGTTAAATGTGCCTGCTGTGCAACCTCATCCAGTGTTAGGGGCGTACTAAAATTATGCATAATATAATTATACACCGATGCTATTCTTACCCCTTCAGGATCGGTAAGGGGCTGGGCATAGTTTACTGTCGATAATGGCTGCAGCCCGTCAACTTTACTCATCATGTGCAGCATTTCAATAAAGGCTGCCATTTGCGAAGCGCCTGCAGACTTTTCAACCTTATCGATCAATGACGAAAAAAATATGTAACCGGCCGCAGGTATTTTAAACCCGCATTGCCATTGTTCAAAAAACAATTGTACCGCTTTCATTTCGGGCAAATCAAACAACGCCGACATTTTACCCTTCGGATCGAAAAAAATGGTAAGCGCCTCGATAGTTAAGTCGCTGTCGTCCTCAAAATATTCGGTACTGCTTTTAAATACATGCGGCAGGTTTACGCCAAGTACATATATTTCGCCGGGCCCAAACGGGTGCATACTATTCCCGGCAAGCAAAGTACCATGCCCTTCCCTTACCCGGGTTATCTGCACCTCGGCGTGGCGGTGCAAATGCGGGTAAAAGCTCGGCAGTGTCTCACGCTGCACTATAATGGTTTTATCGTGCGGAACAGGTATGGTAAAAGGCAGTACTTTCATCGCTATAATTGATGATTTACGGGATTACTTGATTTTGATCTGATACTGATTTGATAATCTCTAATTATACCTAATTTTCTCAGATTTATTTAAGTAAATTCAATAGATCATATACTGACCGCTATCGGGAAACCATAAATTTTCTAACACCGTGGCAACCTTTGCATCATATCCATCGTGATGTATGCAGATAAGGTAATATTTAAGCATAAACAGAATCCCCAATATGGGCGAAGATGAACTGTACCAACTGGTAAAACGTTGTTTAAACAATGACAGGTTGAGCCAAAAGCTGTTATATAAAGCTTTTTATGGCTTTGCCATGGGCATTTGTTTACGCTACGCAGCCAACCGGTACGAAGCTTCAGAGATCATGAATCAGGGGTTTTACAAGGCCTTTAAAAACCTGGACAAATACGATACAGGGAAGCCGTTTAAAGCATGGCTTGGCCGTATTATGGTGAACACATCTATAGATTATTACCGGTCTAACTTAAAGGTGGCTTATACCGAAGAACTGGATAAAGCGGCACATATCAACGATACGGAATATGCCGACAAAAATTTAAGTTACAACGAATTGCTGGAAATGATAACCAGGCTGCCGCGTGCCTACCGCACCATATTTAACTTATTTGCCATTGAAGGTTATACGCACGAGGAAATTGCCGACATGCTTAATATCAGTACAGGCACATCAAAATCTAACCTGCATAAAGCGCGCGAAAAATTAAAAGTAATGATAGCCGAAAGCAACCGCATGCCCAATAAGCCAAACCAGCCATCAAACGATACCATTATATCCATAACACAGCAAAGTGACCCCAACCTGTCTGTTTCTTTTGTGAATAACGTAACCAAAAAATGAAAGAAGAAAAAGAAGATAGTATTGATAAATTGTTCAACCGCGGCCTAACCGGGCACGGCGAAGAGGCATCGTATCGGGAGGAGGACTGGGACGCTATGGAAGCTATGCTGGATGGTAAAAAAAGCAGAGGTATAACACGCAGCCTGGTTTTGCTGGCAAGCACTATTGCAGCGATGCTGCTGCTTATTATAGGCTGGTTATATATAAACCCAACCCTAAAGCCTGATGACGCTGCGACGCAATTAGTTAAAACAAAACCCCAGGCACAACAAGATACCGGCAAATACGGCCCGCCTGCCCGGCAACTGGCAGAATCCAAAAGTAATACGCTTTCGGCAAATGATAGCAACACGATGAGTGCAGATGGTATGCGCCGTAAAAGTAGATCGTTCTTTACCTTATCTGCCGGCGAGCGCGGCCGTAATACTGCCGGCAAACAAGGCAACTATAACTTTGTACCTGCTGTTGTAAAGCCACAAGTTGGTACCACCCCTCCAAAAAAAGCCGTTGCCTACATAGCTAATAACAAAATAGATACCGTTGTAAACGCCTCTGCAAATAACCTGGCCAACAATATGGCAACGATTGATAGCCCTTTACTTGAAAAGGCACCTGTGTTAGCCTCTGTAGTTGATGATATAAAATCTAAGAAAAAACCGGTCGCATCATCCGCAGGGTTTAAACCAATCTTTTCCTTGAGCTTTGTGGCATCGCCGGATATCAACAGCGTTAAGGGGTTTTCGCAAAACAAGGTAGGCACTAATGCAGGGCTTTTATTAACCGTGGGCGTATCCAAAAAATGGAGCATAACCACCGGCGCCATATATGCCGACAAACCTTATTTAAGTGATTTTGCCAATTACTCCACCGCTTACAAGTTCGCTACCGATCCCGTAAGTGTTAGTGCAAGCTGTATTGTGCTGGATATTCCTTTAAATGTGGGTTACCAGATTTATAACAAGGGCGGCAATAAATTCAGTTTAGGCACGGGGCTTTCATCGTATTTTATGCTGCGCGAGAACTACACATTCAACTATGCCGGCGCCTATCCGGGCGGGCCTGCAACTTATAACATACGCAACCAAAACAAACATATTATGGGGGTACTTAACCTGAACATGACCTATCAGCGGGAACTCAGCTCTAAATTCGGTTTGGGCATACAGCCCTATTACAAACTACCGCTCACGGGTATTGGTTACGGGCAGGTAAACCTGAAATCGGCAGGCGTTGCGGTTGGAGTAACCTGGAACATTAATTCGGTACTGAAACCTAAGTAAAAACATGAAATATATCGGAGTAATATTACTCGTTTGGTTCAATGTAAACCAAACGGGGCAGGATATCTATGCCTGTAAAAACGCGGTAGTAACACTTTATTCAAAGGCGCCTATAGAAGATATTGAGGCCCGTACCGACAAAGGGGTATCGGTTTTTAACACTTCCACCGGCGAACTTGCTTTTAGCATTCCCATCCGTTCTTTTAAGTTTGATAAGGCGCTTATGCAGGAGCATTTTAACGAAAACTATATGGAAAGCGATAAGTACCCGCAAGCCACCTTCAGGGGTAAGTTAACCGATAAGGTTGATGTTACGAAAGACGGTGCTTACCCTGTGATTGCGAGCGGTATACTTGAGGTGCACGGGGTAAAGCAAAGCCGCACTATACCGGGCAAATTAACAGTAAACAATGGCGTCATAAGCCTTTCATCGACGTTTATGGTGGCCTGTAAAGATCATAAAGTAGATATCCCAACGCTGGTTTTCCACAACATTGCCGAAAGCCTCAAGATAACGGTATCGGCAACTTATTCACCCTATAAATAACATCCCTCACACTATAATCACATGAAAAGATCCCTCTTGTTTATTATGCTGTTGTGTACAGCCGGCTTATTAAAAGCGCAAACTACTTCAACAGATACCGCATCAGCCGATGCGCTGATGAAAACCCTCAGCACTCCCGAAAAAGGCGAACCGGTGATAGCCACGTTTAAGGCAACGCGTTTAATATTATCGCAAACCACCGAAACAGTTAAAAAGAATGAGCTTAACTTTTTGGTGATACATCGCTTCGGCGATATCGGCGGATCGGCGGGCGGCGGCAAAACGCTGTGGGGACTTGATAACTCGTCTGATATCTATATCGGTTTTGAATACGGCCTCAGCGATAACCTAAACATCGATTTCGGTCGCAGCAAGTTTGAATCATTGCTTGAGCTGGGCCTGAAATATAACCTGCTTCATCAAAAAACCGACGAAAGCATCCCATTCGCCCTCACTTTAATTGGTAAAACCGGGCTTAAAACCTACCACTCAAACACTACGCTTTTTGATAATTACAGCAACCGTTTCTCGCATCTGCTGCAGGCGGTTGTAGCCCGTAAATTTTCACCGGCTTTATCGTTGCAGGTGTCACCTATGTATTTGATGAATAATGCCCCATTTCCATTTTTGGCGGGTAACGAAAAAAATATCTTCGCCCTATCGGCAGCAGGCCGTTTGAAGTTCTCGAAACGGATGGGGTTGCTGATCGATTATGTGCATCCGTTCTCTGATTTCAGGAACAACAGCACTGATCCACGCTTTTACGACGGTTTAGGCGTAGGTATCGAAATTGAGACCGGCGGGCACGTATTTACCATCAACTTTACCAACGCACAGGCCATATCCGAATTTAATTACCTTAACGATACCGAATCGAGCTGGGGCAAAGGCCAGTTCCGTTTAGGATTTACCATCTCCAGGATATTTGATTTTACCAGGAAACACAGGAGCAATTATTGATTTATTAAGTTAATGATTTATTGATTTTAAGAAAGCCATTTTTAATCACTAATTCAGTCAATCACTAAATCGATAAATATTAAGCATACCTGTCCGGTTTAAACTGGCTGATACCCGCCGAAGGGGTGTTGTTATTCAGCATCTCATCTACCAATTTGCCGGTAGCCGGCGCAAGGCTTAAGCCCATCATGCCATGCCCGGCGGCAACCGCCAGGTTTTTATATTTGTCAGATAAGCCGATGTACGGTAACCCATCCGGCGAGCATGGGCGAAACCCGAACCAGATATCTTTTTGCCGTGGTAAAGCAGGCGCAAAATCGGGGAAATATTGAGGGATGGATTCCACGATGCCTGCCACCCGGTTCATATTCACCTGCTGGTTTATTTTGCCTATCTCCATGGTGCCGCCAAAACGTATCTGCCCGTTCATAGGCGTTACTGATACTCTTGCCTCGCACAGCAGCGCAGGGATAGTCATACGGTGCCGTGGCTCATCAACCATAAACGAATAACCCTTACCCGGCATCAGCGGTATTTTTAACCCCGCCAGTTTTGCTATTGCAGGTGTCCATGCACCCCCGGCTAAAATATAAGCATCGCCCTTAAAGCTTTTATCATTGCTGATGACCTGTGTGATATTGCCCCCGGCATGCTCTATCCCGGTAACCGGTGTATTTCGGTGAATCTTTACCCCGGCCTTTTCTAAATAGTTAACCAAACCCGCTATTAGTTTATTGGGGTATAGGTGCGCATCGCAGTGGTAATGCACCGCGCCTAAAATATCCAACTCAATATCCGGCTGCAGTTTGCGGCATTCATCAGCGGTTAGGTATTGAGCATCAAGTCCTAAATGCACCGCTTTTTCGGCGGTATAGCGTTCTTCTTCTTCAAATTTAGGCGTTTTAAAAAGCATCAATATACCCTTGTCGGCAAAGCCAAAATCAAAGTAAGCATCATTTTCAAGGCCTTGATAAAGATTTTTGCTGAGTAAAGAAAGATCGCGTAAGGCACCTGCCGAACGTTCGATATGATGTTTATTGGCCGCTTTTAGGAATTTAAGTCCCCAGCCTATCAGGTCGGGACTTAGGCTTGGTTTTACATAAAACGGACTTTTACTGTTAAACATCCACCGGATGCCCTGCTCAACCATGCCCGGCGCCGCCAGCGGTATAAAATGGCTGGGCACGATCATGCCTGCATTACCGAAAGATGCGTTGTCCGTCAGGTCGCCCTGCTCCAGTATCTCTACTTCCCAGCCTGATTTGTTCAGGTAATACGCTGAAAAGAGCCCTATTATTCCCCCGCCTATTATTATAGCTTTCATACCCTCTGTTTGTTTTACGCGTCATTGCGAGGAACGAAGCAATCTCCAGGCTTTGTATTAACGCCTTGCATGGCCGCTTGTCCTAAAGAGATTGCTTCGTTCCTCACAATGACGTGCTGATTACTTGTCATATCATATTACCTGAAACCCAAATGCGTACGGATCGTCTTCGTCATCAATTTTGATGGTGTTGTAACCATAAACCTTTGCCCAGCCCTCGATACCGGGCACAATGGCCGGCTTACCGCCCAAGATTACCTCATCTTCAACCGTGCCGATAAACTGGCTGCCAATGATACTTTCGTGGATAAACTTATCGCCTTTTTTAAGTTTACCTTTTGCATGCCATTGCGCCATACGTGCAGATGTGCCGGTGCCACACGGCGATCGGTCTATCGCCTTATCGCCATAAAAAACAGCGTTGCGTGCAGTTGCTTCCGGTGATATGGTTTTACCAGCCCAAAGGATATGCGAACAGCCGTTTATAGTTGGGTTCTCGGGGTGGACGAATGTATATTTTTCACTTATCCGCTGCCGTAAAACACGACTCCATGATATCAGCTGATCTGCGGTGTGGTTTTCCAGGCCTTTGAAGTTTTCCTGCGGATCAACAATCGCATAAAAGTTGCCGCCATAACTAACGTCGACAGTAAGCATACCCAGCTCAGGACACTCCACCCGAAGGCCTTCGGCTGCAAGGTAGCTTGGCACATTCACCAACTTTACCGACTTCACCTTTTTGCCTTCCTGTTTGTAGGATATCAAGACAAGGCCGGCCGGCGCTTCCATACGCACAATGCCGGGTATTTTCGGCGTGATCAGTCCTTCCTCGATAGCAATGGTAATGGTGCCGATGGTGCCGTGCCCGCACATGGGCAGGCAGCCGCTGGTTTCAATAAACAGCACAGCTACATCGTTCTGCGGGTCATGAGGCGGGTATAATATACTGCCCGACATCATATCGTGCCCGCGCGGCTCAAACATAAGGCCCTTGCGGATCCAGTCGTACTCGTGCAGAAAGTGCTGGCGCTTTTCGCTCATGTTGGCACCAATCAAATTCGGCCCGCCGCCGGCAACCAGCCTTACCGGGTTACCGCAGGTATGCGCGTCTATGCAGAAGAATGTTTTGTTCATATTTTAAGTTGAAAGTGAAAAGTTTAAGGTTCAAAGTCACTTTCAACTTTACACCTTAAACTTTCAACTATTTGCTCATTTCCCCATTAACCAATCGCCATATACCAAGCGGGTTGCCGTCTTTTAATTCTTCCGGCAGCATATCCTGCTCCCAGTTTTGCCAGCATACCGGGCGCACAAAGCGCTTGATTGCACCTGTACCTACTGATGTAAAACGACTGTCGGATGTTGAGGGATACGGGCCTCCATGCTGTATGGCATTGCCTACCTCTACCCCTGTTGGCGGGCCGTTCAATATAACCCTGCCGGCTAATTTAGCCAGTTTATCAGTAATACTTTTATAATGCGGCAGCTCTTCTTTCTCGGCCATAATGCTGGCAGTAAGCTGGCCGTGCAGGCTATCTACCACCTGCTCCAGTTGTGCTTCGTCATCAGCAAGAACCAACATGGTGTAAGGCCCGAAGATCTCTTCTTTATATTTTTCATCAGCCAAAAACGCCGACGCGCTTATTTGGGTAACCACGGCAGCGCCCTGATTAGTATTATCAGTGTTGAGCTTGTCTGATTTGGCTATAACCTCAACATTGCTATCTGCCAGCATGCCGCCGGATAGTTTATTGAAATTGGCACAAATGCCCGGCGTTAACATAGTGGCCGAATTAACATCCGCTATAGCGGCAGCAAGCGCTGTTTTAAATTTCTCTAACGCGGCAGATCTGACAGCCAGCAATAAACCCGGCTGTGTGCAAAATTGCCCCGCATTGGTGGTTATTGCTGCCGATAATTTTGCCAGTTCTTCGGCGCGCTTTTCCAAAGCCTTTGGTAATAATATAACGGGATTTATACTGCCCATTTCTGCAAAAACCGGGATAGGCTCATCGCGGTCCTGCGCCATTTTTACTAAGGCCATGCCGCCTTTAAGCGAGCCGGTAAAGGTCACAATCTTTGTTTTGGGATGTTTCACTAATGCCTCGCCAATGGTATAGCCATCATCGTAAAGCAGGGAGAACACCCCCTCGGGCATACCATGTTTTTGGGCGGCTTTTTTAATGGCTTCGCCAACCAGCGCGCTGGTACCCGGGTGCGCCGGATGCGCTTTTACCACTACCGGGCAACCCGATGCTAAAGCCGAGCAGGTATCGCCGCCGGCAACCGAAAACGCCATGGGGAAGTTACTTGCCCCAAATACCACTGCCGGACCAATCGGCACCATCATTTTACGGATATCTGCCCTTGGTAGTGGAGTGCGATCTGGTATGGCAGTATCAATTACTGCTTCTACCCAACTGCCCTCTTCAAGCAAATTGGCATACATATTCAACTGACCCGTAGTACGCCCGCGTTCGCCTTGCAGCCGTGCCTCGGGCAGGCCGCTTTCGGCCATGGCCTGGTGTATTAAGGTATCGCCAATGGCGTTTATCTCTTCGGCAATGCTGCGCAAAAAAGCTGCTTTGGCTTTACCACCGGTTAGGCTGTAGGTTTCAAATGCCTTGGCGGCCAATTGCATGGCTTTGTCAGCATCCTGCAAGCTGGCGGCATTAAATTCCGCGTCAAGTTCGTTACCTGTCGCGGGATTTACCGCTCTGAAGGCTTTACCGCCCTTTATATATTGATAACCAATTAAATTTTGTGTTTCCATAGTGTTTTTATTTAGCCCGTTGTAAATTACCTATCATACCGCCATGTTTGCGGGGCTGGGTAATTTAATAATTACAAGGCTTTACTTACATGGCTGTGTTGGTTAGCTTCCTGTTTAAATATATAACAGCCTCTTCACCGCTTTGTTAAGTCTTCGACAAGCTCAGACTGACATCTGCTAAACAGGTAACAGTATTATCAACTCACACCTGTTACATCCACCTCAGCTTCTATGCCCCAGCTGCCCGCGGGTAATTCCGGGCGGTTTTTCACGGCGTGATTAATGGCGCCTAAGACCCTGTCGCGTTCGCTGCCGGTTATTTTCAATCGCGGCAAACGTACGGTTTCGGTGCCCAGGCCGGTAACCGATTCGGCCAGCTTGATGTATTGCACCAGTTTGGCATGAATATCCAGTTCAAGCACAGGCAAAAACCAGCGATAGATCTTTAACGCTTCCTGCATGCGGCCTTGTTTAGCCAGACGGTAAATAGCAACTGTTTCTCTCGGAAAGGCATCTACCAAACCGGCCACCCATCCATCGGCGCCCATAAAAAGGCTTTCTAAAGCCAGGGTATCTACCCCGCAAAGTATGGCAAATCTGTCGCCAAAACGGTTGATCATACGGGTAACGTTGCTTACATCGCGGGTTGATTCCTTTACCGCCTGTATGTTTTTGTACGGTGATAACTGCTCGAACATATCCAGCGTAACCTCAATTTTATAATCGTATGGGTTGTTATAGATCATGATGGGCAGCTTTGTGCTTTTGGCTACATCTGTAAAATATTTTACAGTTTCTTCCTCATCAGCCTTGTAGCGCATCGGCGGGAGCATCATCAGTCCATCGGCACCATACTTTTCGGCATTGGCCGCGCATAGCAGGGCCGCCTTTGTGGTTTGCTCCGCGATGTTTAATATCACATAGGCGCGTTTGGCAACCACCTTAACGGTATGTTGCAGCAGTTCAATCTTTTCGCTGTCGCTTAAAACACTTGCCTCTCCCAGCGAACCACCTATAATAATACCACTTGCACCGGCCTCTATCTGTGCCTCGATGTTTTTATCAAAGGCATTAAAATCAAGCCTGTCATCATCTGTAAACTTTGTAGTTACTGCGGGGAATACCCCTTTCCAAATTACGCCCATATTGTTTATTTTTTTCTTTACTCTTCTTATTACTAATAGCATTATAAATTATCGGCCGCCTGTCAAACAAGTACCCCCCTCCCTGCAGCTACACAATCATCGCGCCCTCCCCAAGGAGGCAATTTAATCGGCCAATTTCTTACTTACTAAATCTCACCAACATTACACCGTGTGGCGCTACTTTAACGGTGTAGCTGTTACGGGGCGACATCAAATTCTTTTGGCGCCATACATCGCGTACTTGGGTTAGCCCCTGCAAGCCGTTCTCATTTCTGTTTATAACAATCGTTTGATAGATATCTGACGTATTGAAAACACCAACAGCCTTGCTCCCATCAGCCATGTCTTTTATCCATACCTGGTAATCAGCAGTTTTTGTTGCACGCATGGCTTCTCTACCCAATGCGTCCTGGTTAATAGCCAAAACTTCGTCGTTGGTAAGCAGGTTAAGCGTAAACTTATCAAGTTTGCCCATATCGCAGCCTATCAGCAATGGCGATGCCAGCAGGCTCCACAGGCTGATGTGGGTATATTGCTCATCAGGTGTTAAGCGCGTATTGTGCTGGTTATCGCCCCAGCCTACTTTACCTACTATCAGCATATCCGGGTCATTGAAATGCCCCGGTTCGGCATGCGGGGCGGCATCCATTTGGCTAAAGCCAATATCCGCCATGCTTTTCCAGGTATCGGTAATATCGCCCGTGGTGCGCCAGCTATTGCCCCCAACCTCAGCACCCCAGTTCCAAACCTTGCCCATGCCATACTGACAAAAGCTGTACATAATATCGCGTGGTATCTTATCTAACGATGCACGCATTACCCGGTATGGCTTTTTCATATCATCCAGCGTTAGGTCCCGCGGCGCCACTTCTGTGTACGAGCACCAATCATATTTTAAGTAATCGATACCCCAGTCGCCATAGGTTTTAGCGTCCTGGTCTTCGTGCTGCCAGCTGCCCAGGTAACCACCGCAGGTGCGTGGGCCGGGAGATGAATAGATCCCCATTTTTAAACCCAGACTATGCACAAAATCGGCAGTAGCCTTCATATCCGGGAACTTTTGGTTGGTCACGATCTCGCCGCTTGCTGCACGGTTCTCGGCCTCCCAGCCATCATCAATATTGATGTAGTTCCAGCCATGTGCGCTTAGCTTATCTATCATGGTTTTAGCGGCGACACGCACCCTTTCATCATTAATAGATAAACCAAAGGCATTCCAGCTGTTCCAGCCCAGTGCGGGGGTAAGCCCAATCAGATCGCCAATTTTTATGGTGAAGTTTTTTGAATTTGCACCCAGGCTGTTTTTGGCTGTAAGGGTTACGGTATAATTGCCCTTTTGATTAACCACGCCGCTTATAATACCGGTTTTAGCATCCAGCTTTAAACCATTCGGAAGTCCTTTCGCCGCATAGGTAAGCGGTTTTTGTCCGCTGGCAGGTATCAGGTACAAAAAAGGGTTGCCCGGCCTTGCACCATAAACATCGGGCCCGTTAACTTTAGGGGTAAGGGCAGGTGCAGGGGTAAGAATATAAGGCGTACCATCCGTTTTGGTAATGTTTTTACCTGATTTTTCTTCGGTAAAAGTATAGCTAACCGTATATGACTTTTGCGCCAGCCGGGCTATGCTGAAATTATATGTAAAAGGTTTGCCGGCTGTAAAACTGGCATCGTTTGTTTTGTTATAAATAACAGCGTTATTCTCAGGATCGGTTACTTTAAAGGTCAACTTTCCCTTGTAAACGTAATTACTGGTGGTAATAAGTTTGATGGATTTACTTAAACTATTGTTAACGCCATAATTGAAATCGGCATCAGTATTAATGCTTACAGGGTCCATCACGTCAGCCATGGCCAAAGTGAATTTACTGCCATACAGGCCGCCGTCGCCGCCGGTATCAAATATGCGTACCGCTAATACATTTTGCTTATCCCACAAAATGGCAGGATTATTTGCGGCTATGGTATAGCTACGCGGGCCATAATCGCCTGTCTGTATATCGCTGGCCTTACCGCCATATTTGGCTATCAGCTGTCCGTTTAGGTAAACCTCGTCATTATCATCAACATCATTTAAGGTGATGCGTAAGCTATCTTTTAAGTAAGATTTTTCTTTTAAGGAAGATGGGATAATTAAATGCAGCCTGTACCAACCAAAACCGTTAACATCTGCATAGCCCTGCCTTTCCCAGGGGCGCGCCAGGTTGATGGGTTTCCAGTTGGCATCGTTATAGGCGGGCTGCGCCCATTGGGCCGAGTCGCTTATGGCAAATTTCCAGCCTTTATCAATGGAAATTTCCTGAGCCGCAGCCCCTGTAACAAAGGCCGCAGCCAGGCAGATCAGTAAAAAAAGTTTTTTCATCATGATGATATCGATTTGATTTTAGGTGACGTATTAAACGCTATTGGTTTACTGTCAAAACTACGGTTTTAGCAACTACTTTGATATCAATTCAATATATTTTACCTGTTCTGGAAACCACACTGTCATTTCGCCCTTGCCTCGATTAGCCCAGCTGTAATAAGGGATGGCGGTCATGGTTTTAGCAACGGTAGAAACCGTTTGCGCTTTTTCATCAATATTTACGCTTTTTACCTCGGCTTTCAGCACAGTTACGCCATTAAGCAGGCTGGGGTCGTAAGCGGTGGTAAACGTTGTGTTTTGCGGGATGATAATGTTAGCTACCTTGCCGCCGTTGTCTTTCCATTCGGCGCAATACATGATAGGGCCGCGCTGCAGGGCCACTTTTCCGGCATCTTCCTGGAGCTTATCACTGGCGATAACCCGCTGAACATTCATGGGGAGGGTCATGTCTATCTTGTCGCCCTTTTTCCATTTGCGGCTGATCACTGCATAGCCTTTACTCATTTGATACTCAACCGGCTTGCCGTTAAGCTTTATTTCTACTTTTTGGTTTACAGGGGCTTGATAGCTGTATAGGTCAGATGGGATAGCCTGGTTTTGCGCCCATCCGGGTATACGTATTCTCAGGTTCATATCCATAGTTCCTGCCGGCTCAACGGTAAAGGCCAGTCCGCCCTCCCACGGATAGTTGTTTTGCTGGACGATCTTAAGGTCTTTATTGTTCACCTTCATATTGCCTGTACCGCTGATGAAAAGGTTTACATACACATCCTTGCCGTTTTGGGCGTAAATATAGCCGGGGATAGACGGCATCAGCCTTACCACGTTGGTGGGGCAGCACGAGCAGGTAAACCAACCCGCGCGCTCCCGCTCGATATCAGGATGGTTAAAATTATCGTGGATCTGCATGGCGTTGGTGTAAAAGAACGATTTACCATCCAGCCCTACACCCGATATCAGGCCGTTATACAATGTTTTTTCAAGTACGTCAATATATTTCGATTCGCCGTGCAGCAAAAACATGCGCTGGTTCCAGAATACGTTGCCAATGGCCGCGCATGTTTCGTTATAAGCGGTTGCATTTGGCAATTCGTAGTTATCGCCGAAGCGTTCGCCATCGCCAACGGCACCTATGCTGCCCTGTACGTACATTTTTTTGCCCACCATGTTATCCCATATCTTATCTATAGCGGTCAGGTATTGTTTATCCCCTGTTAGCGCAGCTACATCCGCCATACCCGAGTACAGGTACATGGCCCGTACAGCGTGGCCTTCGGCCTCGGTTTGATCAATTACGGGTTTGTCATCCTGCCAGTAAATGCCGTTTTCATAAACGCTTTTACTTTTTTTGTTGTATTCCTTATGTCCGCGCTCGTCTATAAAAAACTTGGCGAGGTCCAGGTATTCTTTTTTGCCGGTAATGCGGTACAGCTTTACCAAACCCATCTCGACCACCTGGTGGCCAGGGGCTACATGCCTTTTGCCCGGCCCGAAGGTACGTACCAGCAAATCGGCGTTTTTTAGGGCGATATTGAGGAAATTACGCTTGCCGGTAGCCAGGTAATGGGCTGCCGCGCCCTCGTACATGTGCCCGGCGTTATATAATTCGTGGCTGTTTTCCTGCTCCTTAACCCAGCGCTCGGTACCCAGCCAGGGGCCAACATGCAAGGGGTCGATGGTACGGGCGGTGTACAGGTAGCCATCGGGTTCCTGCGCACGGCCGATGATGGTGATCATCGAATCTACGTAACGATCAAGCTTTTTATCGGGATGCAGGGCTAACGAGTACGATGCACCCTCTATGGTTTTATAAATATCGGTATCATCAAACGGGTAAGTCGTACAAAATTTGCCTTTGCGTTCGGCCGCCATCTGAAAGTTTTTTACCCTGCCTGTGCTCTCGCAACGGGCAAAAGATGCCGGTATAGTTACCGTACGGTTGGTTTCGATGCGCTGTGTCCAGAAATGATCAGTCAGTTTTACGTTGGTAAAGGCCAGAGGCTTTATATTATAATCTTGTTTTTGGGCAAAGGCAGTAAGACTGCACGAGGTTAGAATTACCAGGCAAAACTTTTTCATGGGCAATAAATTGTTTGAATTTTAAAGCTAACCAAAAGTACAGGAATACTTACCGTCGTGATGCCATATTTTTACCAAATAATGCCCATATTTTACCTTAAAAAATAAAATTCGAACCTTGTGCATGGTAAAATATTGGCTTCAACTTAAAAATTCCTGAAAATTCCTGAAAAAATTACGTGTTTTTCCGGGGGCAATCCGCTTGTATTTGAAGAAAGTAAATAAATCTCAATTATATAATTAAATAAATAGTACTATGTATTGCATATTACTATTTAAAACATATATCTTTACAGAAAATTAAATCATCACATAAAATGAAAACGAAATTTTATTTAGTAAGCACTATACTCGCCGGCTTTTTGTCAGTGGCGGGCCACCGGGTAGCATTAGCGCAATGCGATAAAACAGTTACCCTTACCGCATCGTCTACAAACTACCTTGACGATAAAGGCACCATAACCCGCACGGTAGATGAAGGCGCCGTAATTACAGTTACCAAAACCGACCTGACCATTGTACCGGGTAACGACCATGAACTGGGAGGCAAGATCACCTCGTATACCTGCGATTGGAAAGTACCTTATAAAGAAGGAAGATCGGTTATCAAAGCCACGGTGAGTAAAGATGGTACCAATGAGATGCATGCTACCGTAACCATCGAGGGCAAAGATGGTAAAGTAACCCTCACTTTCGAGGTGGAAGAAAGGGTTGGCCGCAAGATACAGGTAGTAGCAGATAAATTTGAATAATTAACCTTTATATCCCATAAAATGAAAACACGAAAAATTTTTAAAACAGCACTGGTAGCTTTATTTCTGGTAATAACAGGCACCACCATAACCTATGCGCAATGCGACAAAACGGTAACCCTTACGTCGTCAAAAACCACCCACTTTGATGAGAACGGGAACATATCTAAAACAAAAGATGAAACGGCTGTTATCACCATCAGCAGTACTGATATTACCATTGTGCCGGGGGATGAAGATCATAAAATGACCGGCAAGATAACCTCGAAAACCTGCGACTGGAAAGTGCCTTATAAAGAGGGCAAAATGGTTGTAAAGAGTATTGTGAGCGGCGACGGCGGAGACGACAAAGACATCACCGTGACCATTGAAGGTAAAGATGGAAAGGTTACCCTTACGTTTGAAGCCGTTGGCTTAAACGGGAAGATACAAGTAGTGGCTGATAAATTTGAATAATTAATTGCCATTGCTTTTTGATGGCGGGAGAGCGTGGTGAACCTTCCGCCTTTTTTTATAATTGTATGCACTAAATTGTAAGGGCGTTTATTTTGTACCAATAAAACCCTATATTAGGATTATAAAATATAACCCTGCATGAAAAGAAAAATTTTTACAACAGCCCTGTTATCCTGCTGCTTTATGGTATGTTTGGCGGCAATTTATGCTGATATTAACGGCAAATGGACCGGTTCGTTAAACACTCCGGATGGCAACGCTATAGCGGTATCGTACGACTTTAAGGTTGACGGCGAAAAACTTACCGGCACGGCAACTTCTCAAATGGGCGAGGTACCCATTGATAACGGTAAAATTAAAGGCGACGAGTTCTCGTTCAGCGTAAACGTATCGGGCACCGATTATCCGCATAAGGGTAAAGCCTATGCCGATTCGTGCGCGATGGATATCGATTTTGGCGGAAGCAGCTCGCATTTTGTTGTTAAACGCGATAAGTAATCAAGGCCATCCGCAAATATTTTAAGCCCCCGCCAACCGGTCGGGGGCTTTTGCCGTTATAATGGTAGCATTTATTACAAACTACACGTATCTTTGCGCCGCATGTTACAACGTTTTACCGCATACTTATTAATTGTATCACTGGTATCGGCCAATTTTTCGCGTTTTTTTATTTACGCGGGTTTTGAGCTGAACAGGAACTACATCGCGACAAAACTTTGTGAAAACCGTGATAAGCCCCAGCTGCATTGCAACGGCAAGTGCTATTTCATGAAAAAGATAAAGCAGGCCCAGGAAAAACAAAACACCGAAGAACGCCAGGCACAAAAAAACCTGTTTCAGGAAGCATTTTGCACCCAACCCGCTACGGTTAAGTTTTACCAGGTTTTATTATCGGTTACCAAAGTTCCAAACTACCGTATCCACCTGCCCGAGCAATCGCGCAATATCTTTCAGCCGCCCCGGCTTTCATAAAAACAACTTATTTATTCATACAGTTTACGATACCCGCTTAAAGGCCTGTATCTGCTATGCATTGGCATGCGCTGTAATTTGTTAATGCCCTGCGCAAAAGGGCAAGTTTCCCGTTTTTATGAAACTCTCTACATTATTATATATCCTGCTGTGCTTTGCGCCCGCCATATGTTTTGGCCAAAGCACACCGCACGGAACCGTTATCGATGCCCGAACACACGAAGCTGTTGCAGGCGTTATGGTAAGCAATGCCACCAGCGGCCAATTGCTTACCACCACCAATACAAAAGGGCTGTTTACATTATCAGCCGACAGCGTTAAAACACTGCGCTTTAGAATGATAGGCTTTGCCGACAAGACCTACACCCTTGCGGGCAGCGCCCCGATACAGATAGCTTTAGAGCCTTTAACCATCGATTTGCAACAGGTGGTGATATCTGCCAGCAGGGAGCGCCAGGCCCGGCAGGACGCGCCCATCGCCATCAGTAAAATAAACGCTACCCAGATACACGATACCAAAGCCACCGCGCTTTACCAGTTATTGAACAAGGTGACTGGTGTTTACATGGTTGACCTGGGGAACGAGCAGCACACTATGGCTATACGCCAGCCAATTACCTATAACGCTTTGTACTTATATATGGAAGATGGGCTGCCTATACGCCCTACCGGGATTTTTAACCACAACTCGCTTTATGAGATCAACATGAGCGGTGTGCGCGATATCGAGGTGATAAAAGGCCCGGCCTCATCACTTTACGGCAGCAATGCCATTGGCGGGGCTGTCAACTTTATTACACAAGGCCCGCCAGCGGCTTATGCAGGCAATATATCTGTGCGGGGCGATAATTACCACTACCGCCGGGTTGATGCCGATGGCGGTTTCAGCACAGGCAAATTTGGCCTGTATGCCGGCGGCTATATAGCCAAACAGCGCGACAGCTGGCAGGACTACAGCGACTTTGATAAATACTCGGGCAACTTTAAAACCACTTACGATTTTAACAACGCCACCCGACTAACTGCGTCTGCCGCCTATAATTACCTGAATACCCAAACCCCCGGCGCTTTGGATAGCGCTAAGTTTTACAGCCGAATGTACGGCGCAAACCAGCGCTTTACCTATCGTAAGGTAAAGGCGTTTAGGGCCAACACCCGGCTTGAGCATACCTGGAACACGCAAAGCAGCACTTTCTTAACCCTGTTTTACCGCAATAACTCTACCGCTCAGTTGCCAAGCTATTACATATCTGATGTGAGGGATAACGCCGGTAACTACCTAAGCTCGAACGGGCAGGAGAACGACCAGCGTTTTCACAGCCTGGGCCTGCTTGCCCAACACCGGCAGGATATAGATTTCCTGCATTCGAGGTTAATTGTTGGGGTTTATGCCGATAACAGCCCCAGCAGTTATTACGCCCAGTTCCTGGATATCCAAAAGGATGTAGCTACCAACACTTACACCGGCTACACCAATACGGGTAATTATATTGATAACTATCGCATAAAGCTGTTCAACACGGCCGCGTATGCGCAGTACGAACTGAAACCTGCCGAGCCTTTGCGCATTGTAATGGGCCTTCGGTACGATCGCATCCATTATAACTTTGCCAATGGCATTGCCACGGGCAGCAAATACAAACAGCAGGAAACAAACGATTTTAATATTGTAGCGCCAAAGCTTGGCCTTACCTACAATTTTGGCAACAATAAAGGCTTGTATGCCAATTACAGCGTGGGCTTTCAGCCGCCCGAAACCGGCGATCTGTACAGCGCGCGCCAGCTAACCCCGCTAAAACAAGCAACCTTTAATAATTACGAGGCGGGCGGCTGGTTTACCGGCCTCAACAAAAAGCTGTACTTAGAGGTTACCCTGTACGACCTGGAAGGCCGTAACGAGATCATTAACCAGCTATTGCCCGATAACACTACCCAAAATCAAAATGCGGGCGCAACCCGCCACAGGGGTGTTGAGTATTCGGTTGCTTATGCGCCGGTAAGCGAAGTAAGCTTCAGGTTTAGCGGCACCAATGCCAAACACACCTACGTGGATTATAGCGAAGTGGCCACAAACTTTAGCACCGGCACCAGCACCGTTAAAGTTTACAACGGCAACCGCATGAACAACGCCCCGGCATGGATAGCTAATTCTGAGCTTACTTATAAACCCGCGTACATCAACGGTTTCCGGCTGGCCGGCGAGTGGCAGCACATCAACAAGTACTTTACCAACCCGGCCAACACCAAAAGCTATTCGGGTTACGATATATTTAACGTGCGTACCGGTTTTGATATAAAAAGCGGTGCGCTAAAAGGCGCGGGCATTTGGCTTAACGTATTAAATGTAACCAATAAGCTTTACGCCACAACCGTGCTTAGCAACCAGTATGGCGATACCTATACCGCCGCGCCGCCAAGGGTTTACACACTGGGCATCAGTTATTCATTTGCAAAAAATTAACATGGCAACAGCAAAACAAAATTTTTATAAATGGCACCGCATCCTCGGCCTAACGGCCCTGGTACCGGTTATCATGTGGACGCTGAGCGGCCTGTCGCACCCCTTTATGTCAAACTGGTTCAGGCCGGTAATTGCGCAGGAGGTTTACAAACCTGCCCCGGCTAAAACAAAACCGGCGCTATCTTTACAGCAGGTACTTAATAAAAATAGCATTGATAGCTTTATCAATGCGGGGCAGATCAGTTTTAATAAAGACACCTATTACCAGGTTTTAGGTACAGATAGCACATATAATTACTATTCGGCCAATACCGGCGTATTGCTACCCGGCGGCGATAAGCTTTATGCCACTTACCTGGCCCGTTATTTTACACAGGATAGCACATCAAAAATAAAAGCCATCAGTCTGCAAAAAACCTTTGACAGCCATTATCAGCCCATTAACCGCTTGCTGCCCGTTTGGAAGGTAGCCTTTGATACGCCGAACGGTATGGATGTTTACATCGAGACCGGGCAAAGCCGCATGGGTACGTTTAATAACAATACCCGCAAGGTTATGCTGGCTGTTTTTGAGCAGATGCACACATGGCAATTCCTGGCGGATATTGCAGGCGACCAGGTCCGTGTACTTGTACTGCTCGTTATTGTAAGCATCATGTTCTTATCGCTGCTAAGCGGGTTGACCATTTACGGGCTGTTCTGGAAAAAGTTTAAGGCAGCGCAGCAAAACCGTAAGGCAGGCAATCGCAAGGATAACCGCTTTGTACACCGTTTTCACAGGCAAATTGGGTTAATAGTTTCCTTCGTGATGTTAACATTCGTTATCAGCGCGGCGTTTCACCTGGCGGTAAAGCTGCATAACATCGGGCCCGAACAAAAAAGTTACACCCAGGTGATCAGCGGTAAAGACCTTACCGTATCTAACCTGGCGTTGCCGTATGCTGATAGTTCGGTTAAAAATATCAACCTGGTTAAATTCAACGATAGCACCTGGTACCAGGTAAGCGATTTTAAAAAGAACATCACTTATTACAACACCCAAACCGGAACCCTTTTGACAGATGGCGACACGCAGTATGCCCGTTGGCTGGCTAACTTTTACCGTGGCAAACCGGGTGCTAAAAAGGTTAAAGGAACCGTTAACATAACCCAGGTACGCCAGTTTGATAACGAGTACGGGTTTATAAACAAGCGCCTGCCGGTGCAAAAGGTAGCCTACCCTACCGGCGAGAACTGGTACATAGAAACTACCACGTCGCAGCCGGCCACAAAAGTTGCCGGCATTGACCGCGCCGAAGGTTTTTCGTTTATATTTTTACACAAATACTTCGGCATGAGCTGGGCGGGCAAAAACATTCGCGATATTGTAAGTATGCTGGCCGCTTTAGGTGTGCTGGTGGTATCATTATTTGGCTTTTCCGCCTTTATTAAAAACAAATAGATCATGAAAAAAACGCTCTTTATCATAGCATTTGCAGGCCTGCTCTTCGGAGCAGGTGCCTGCAGCAGTCCGGCACAAAAAGATGCCAAAGAAACTTCCACGCCAAAAGGTAAATACTACTGCACCATGCACCCCGATATAACCTCAGACAAGCCCGGCACCTGCAGCAAATGCGGTATGGACCTGGTAGAGCGGGATACGACCGGGAAGTAAGGTGAAGCAAACCGGAATTTATAGTGGTGGGTTGTGCATCTGCAACCTTAGTCCGCTCATAAAAGCACAACACTTTATCTCTTCTTCGTTAGCAATGGCAGTGAGTTGATGAATCGTCAGTGGATGTCACTTTCTTTTCTCTCAAAAGAAAGTGACCAAAGAAAAGTCGCGGCTGCGTCCTGTTCTGCAAAAGGGTTTGCTAGGGCAATGCCTGTACTATCCGAACAGGCCAATGCCGCAGTTTGAGGTTGCGTTAAGGCAGTGGGTAACCTATCGTGGATTGCCACGCTACGCTCGCAATGACGTTAGAGGTTGCGTTTCCACATCAGCAAAACAGCTTCAGGCGAAAGCGGGCAGAACATGGTGGCCTTGAGCGCGGCAAGGGCATAGCAATACTTGCCCGAAGCGCAGGGGCGAGGTGCGAACGAAGTTGGGGCAAGATTTTGCAGCCCGTGGTTCTGCCTGCTTTGCGGGGTAAAGCCCTGTGCGGCAAAGAAGCCTTTTTGCTGACTTGATCTTTTGCTTCTTTTGTATCAAGACAAAAGAAGTAGCCCTCCGCGGCAATGAGCGGACCAGCGTTCATGAAAGCACAACACTTTATCTGTTCTTCGTTAGCAATGGTAGTGAGTTGATGAATCGTCAGTGGATGTCACTTTCTTTTCTCTCAAAAGAAAGTGATCAAAGAAAAGTCGCGGCTGCGTCCTGTTCTGCGAAAGGGTTTGCTAAGGCAATGCCTGTGCTATCCGAACAGGCCAATGCCGCAGTTTGAAGGTGTTGTTAAGGCAGTGCTTTTTCTTGCGGCTGACTTTTCTATCGAAGATTGCCACGCTACGCTCGCAATGACGTGTGGGATTGTGTTTCCGCGTCAGCAAAACAGCTTCGGGCGAAAGCGGGCAGAACGATGTTGGCCTGGAGCGGAGGCAAGGGCATAGCAATACTTGCCTGAAGCGCAGGGGCAAGTGCGAACGAAATAGGGGCAAGATTTTGCAGCCCGTGGTTCTGCCTGCTTTGCGGGGCAAAGACCATGTGCGCAAAGAAGCCTTTTTGCTGACTTGATCTTTGGTTACTTTGTATCAAGACAAAGTAACAGCCCTCCGCGGCAATTGAGCGGACTAACGCTCATCCGTAGTACAAACCTAACGACTTCGCTTCGATCCCTCACTACCCCCGCTCACGCAATGGCCCCTTGTCACACCGATCCAGATTTTACTTTACGCTTACGCGATCACACTTCTATTGCCTTACCTTTATACCAATTTTAAAATGATGAAAGTTGAGATCTGGAGCGATGTAATGTGCCCGTTCTGCTATATAGGCAAACGGCGGTTTGAAGATGCCTTACAGCAATTTGCACACCAGGATAAGGTAGAGATAGAGTGGAAAAGCTTCCAGCTTAACCCGGATATGGAAACCGACCCATCCGTTAATATCAACCAATACCTTGCCGACGCCAAAGGCTGGACGCTCGACTACGCGCAGCAAATGAACAATCATGTTACCGAAATGGCTGCAGAGGTTGGCCTTACCTATCACATGGACAGTGCTGTTGTCGCTAATAGTTTTAACGCCCATCGTTTTAGTCACCTGGCTAAAAAGCACGGCCTGGGTGATGCTGCCGAAGAAGCGTTGTTTAAGGCCTACTTTACCGATGGTAAAAATATTGACGATACCGATACGCTGGTAGAATTGGGTACGGCTATCGGCCTGGATGCCGCTGAAATAAAGCAGGTACTTGCTGCCGATACCTATGCCGACGAAGTGAAGCACGACATTGCTGAAGCCCAGTACCTGGGTATAAAAGGCGTACCTTTTTTTGTAATGAACAGCAAATACGCGGTATCCGGCGCGCAGGCGGTACCGGTGTTTACCCAAACGCTCGAAAAAGCCTTTGGCGAGTGGCCTGGTGAGCGACAAATAACAAACGTGGCAGAAGGCCCAACCTGCGGCCCCGACGGCGATTGTTAACCGTTATTTTTATTTATTAATAATTAAAACTTAGTGGTATATTGCTTCGTATAATGGACTTTTTTACCCCCTGATTTATATATGATTAAAAATTTTACCAAAGCAATATTTTTCCTGCTCCTGATCTCGGCAATTGCCGGCTGTAAGCTTGATGCGCCAGTTTATCCTGAAGGAACGGTTGCCAACGAGGGCGTTGACGACGGCAATAATAATGGCAATACAGCAAGCGGCCGTACCATCACCTACACCATTGACGGTAAAACAACAACCTTAAAAAGCAACGTTGTGTTCCAGGTTTATACGGCTGACCAGTTCCCTCCGGATGGCGCTGTGCAAATTGGTGGCGGAACAGATGCCTCAAACTTATTCACACTGATGGCGCCTATAACCGGGACCGGTACTTTCGACATTAGTGCCTTAGCGGCTGGTACCGCCTTGATAGGCGATGCAGGCAAGGTAACTGTGACGCAGTATAATGTATCCGGAAGTAATAAAGGGACTATAGCCGGCACGTTTACGGGCGATCTTATAGATATTTCGAATGGGGCTGATAAAACCGTATCGGGCAGTTTCAGCATAAAAATGTGATAAACGTTTTTATGCCGGCATAATAGTTTGCTAAATAAGTTATATTTGCCGTTAGTGTTGATTTAACACTAAGTAATTGACCGTATTTGGAAGCTACAACCAAAGCATATAATTTCTCGAGGACTACCCTGCGTTTAGCGGTAGGTGCCATGTTTTTCATGACAGGGCTATGCTTTGCCAGCTGGGCATCGCGCATTGCAACCATACAGCAAAACCTTCATTTAAGTGATGCGGGGCTTGGCGGAGTGTTATTTGCGCTTCCGGTGGGGCTTATGTGTTCGCTGCCGTTTTCGGGCTGGGTAATCACCCGCATAGGCAGTCGCAACCTGCTGATAGGCGCATTAACCGTTTACAGCCTGGCGCTTGTAACGCTGGGTGCGGCCCAGAACACGGTACAGCTGATTGTTTGCCTGCTGGTATTTGGGTTTGCCAGCAATGCGGTAAACATTTCTGTAAACACCCAGGCCGTTGCCGCCGAAGAACTTTATAAAAGGCCTATCCTTGCCTCTTTCCACGGGCTGTGGAGTTTGGCAGGTTTTACCGGCGCGGCCATTGGCACGTTCATGATCGGTAAACAGGTTATCCCGTTTAAGCATTTCAGTCTTATAATGGCGGTGATTATTGTCGCGGTGATTTTTACATCCAGGTATTTAAAGAATGATAAGCCTGCCAGCGCGGGGCCGGTATTTGTAATGCCCGATAACTCGCTTATTAAACTGGGCATTGTAGCGTTTTGCTCGCTGATATGCGAAGGCGCCATGTTTGACTGGAGCGTTATTTATTTTAAAAAGGTAGTGCTTGCGCAAAGCGCCTTAATGGGTGCCGGGTACACCGCTTTTATGCTTACCATGGCTACCGGCCGTTTTGTTGCCGATAAATTTGCCCATCGGTTTGGTTTAAAACGTACCCTGCAGATCAGCGGGCTGCTTACTGCAACCGGTCTGCTTACCGCGGTAGCGCTGCCATATTTATATACCGCCCTGTTCGGCTTTTTATTGGTTGGGTTTGGCGTATCATCTGTAGTGCCGCTGGTTTACAGCGCGGCGGGCAAATCCAAAACCATGTCGCCGGGGGTAGCGTTGGCGGCCGTATCAACCATTGGTTTCCTGGGCTTTTTAATAGGCCCGCCTTTAATTGGCTTTATAGCAGGCATTGCCACGCTGCGGGCGTCTTTTACCCTTATTGCAGTCATGGGCCTGTGTGTAACATTCTTTGCCACAAAGGCCAGGATCTGACCTTATCCGGCGTTCAAATCCGCTTCGTTTGGGTTTAAAACGTACTCGAAATTCTCGTACCCGTTATGAAAGATAAATTTCACACGTTCGCGCGGAAGGTTTATATCAAGCGCTATCGCCCCCAGTGTGGCGGGTAAATTATCCCTTATTAATTTCAGGTCGGTCACGTGCGGCATATCCACCGCTATATCTTCTCCGCGGGCCTCTATCTTCCAGTCTTTAAGTCCGGCGGCCTGCAACACATCTATCCATTTTTGCTGATATGCGTTCATATTATCTGATTTGCTTATAGAACAGACCGCAACGAATTAAGTTTTTGAATGTAAGGGCGCGTTCTGGTTCATGCTAACCGTATCCAATGTAACATTTTGAATATCAAGCCCTGGCTGGGTTACCATCGTATCATTGCCGGTATCAATAAAAAAAACAATTAAAACCATGAAAGCAAAGATCATTATCGTGATAGCAGGCATAGCCTTGCTGGCAGCATGTAAAGGGAGGGAAGGCCGTTATGAAATTGCCAATAACAGCGCAGATACAACAGCCATTACCAGCGCAGGCGACACCGTAAATAACGTAACGCCAAAACTTGTAAAAACTGCCGATATACGTTTTAAAGTAAAGAACGTACAGCAAACAGGCGATTCCATCGCGCATCTTACCGCCAGGCTTAACGGCATGGTCGTCCATCATCAAATGGGTTCGTCGATCGAACGTAGCGAGGACGTAAAGCTGAATAACGACTCGGTGATGCGGGTATCAGCATTTAATACTACTTCCCAAATGACCGTGAAAATACCCTCAGAAAAGCTGGAAGACTTTATGAACCATGTGAGTCATATGGGGATCTACATTACCTCGCGCCAAATGGATATCGAAGATAAATCGCTTGATTATTTGTCGGCTAAACTAAAGCTGAAGAACCGCAGGGAAATGGTAGCGCAGCAAAAGACGGGTAAAATAAAGATAAAAAACCCTGAAGCTGTGTTATGGCTAAAAGACGATATGGTAGACGGCCAGATAAATAATGAAAAGATTGATGAAGCGGTAAACTACAGCGTTGTAAGCCTTAACTTTTATCAAAGCAATACCATCTATAAAGAGATCATAGTTAACGATGACCTTTCGACGTATAAAATGCCTTTTTTCACCCGCCTGTTGCAATCCTTTGCTAATGGCTGGTACCTGTTTACCGAACTGATACTTGGCCTGGCCAACCTTTGGGTGTTGATACTGGCAGGCGCTGGTGTTTGGATGTGCTTTAGAGTGTATAAAAGAAAGTATCCAGTGTTGAAGGTGTGAATTAAATGCTACCGAAACCGTCATTGCGAGGTACGAAGCAATCTCCTGACCTCGCAGGCCGCTTTACATGTGAAAAGATTGCTTAGTACCTCGCAATGACGGGCGAAGATATAAATAAGCCCGGCTGCTTGCGCAGCCGGGCTTATTTATATCTTATATCTTATATCTTGATTCTTGTTGTCTTGCTTCGTGCTACACCGTTAGCTTTTTATATTTAATCCGCTTAGGCGCTACATCGCCAACGCGTTTTTTGTAGTTTTCTTCGTAATCGCTGTAGTTGCCTTCGAAGAAGTAAACCTGCGAATTACCCTCGAACGCCAGGATGTGGGTACAAACCCTATCCAGGAACCAGCGGTCGTGGCTGATAATTACCGCGCAGCCGCCAAAGTTCTCAAGCGCTTCTTCCAGCGAACGTAAGGTGTTTACGTCGATATCGTTGGTCGGCTCATCCAGCAATAATACGTTCGATCCTTTTTTTAGCGTGATGGCTAAATGCACGCGGTTACGTTCACCGCCGGATAGTACGCCTACCTTTTTTTGCTGGTCGGCGCCGTTAAAGTTGAATTTAGATACGTACGCACGGGAATTTAGCGGACGGTTACCCACCATAATATTATCAAGCCCGTCGGTTACGTTTTCCCAAACAGATTTGTTAGGGTCAAGGTCGTCGTGCATCTGGTCTACATAACCGAGCGCGACGGTATCACCTACGCGGAAGGTACCGGCATCTGGCTGGTCCTGCCCGGTTATCAGGCGGAACAGCGTAGTTTTACCCGCGCCATTGGGGCCAATAATGCCCACTATACCCGCCGGCGGTAACGAAAAGTTTAGGTTTTCGAACAACACCTTATCGCCGTAGGCTTTGGTAACGCCATTGGCCTCGATAACGATATTGCCCAAACGCGGGCCGGGCGGAATAAACAGCTCCAGCTTTTCTTCGCGTTCCCTTGTTTCTTCAGATGCTAACTTGTCGTAGTTTGATAAACGTGCCTTTGATTTGGCGTGACGGCCTTTAGCGCCCATGCGCACCCATTCCAGCTCGCGCTCAAGGGTTTTCTGGCGTTTGCTTTCGGTTTTCTCCTCCTGCGCCAAACGTTTAGATTTTTGTTCGAGCCATGAAGAATAATTTCCCTTCCAGGGTAAACCTTCGCCACGGTCAAGCTCCAGTATCCAGCCGGCAACATTATCCAAAAAGTACCTGTCGTGCGTTACGGCAATAACGGTGCCTTTATATTGTTTAAGGTGCTGCTCCAGCCAGTCTATCGATTCGGCATCCAGGTGGTTGGTAGGCTCATCAAGCAGTAACACGTCAGGTTCCTGCAAAAGCAGGCGGCACAGAGCCACACGGCGGCGCTCTCCGCCCGATAGTACCGAAATTTTTGTATCGGGCTCGGGGCAGCGCAGTGCATCCATGGCGCGCTCCAGCTTTACATCAAGCTCCCAGGCGTTAACAGCATCTATTTTGTCCTGCAACTCGCCCTGGCGGCTCATCAGCTTATCCATTTTATCGGCATCGCTGTAATACTCTTCCAGGCCAAATTTTTCGTTTATCTCTTCGTATTCCTTTAGCAGCGCGGTAGTTTCGGCAACGCCCTCCTCCACAATTTCCCTTACGGTTTTATCAGGATCAAGCTCGGGTTCCTGGCTCAGGTAACCCACGGTGTAGCCCGGCGAAAACACCACTTCGCCAATATTGGTTTTATCAATCCCCGCGATGATCTTCAACAGCGAGGACTTACCCGAACCGTTCAACCCGATAACGCCAATTTTAGCGCCGTAAAAAAACGACAGGTAAATATTTTTTAACACTGTTTTTTGCGGCGGATAAACTTTGCTTACCCCTGCCATCGAAAAAATGATCTTCTCGTCTGCCATAAAATGTTATGCTTTGTACTTAGGAAGAGCAAATATATAACTTGAAATGTGGAATGGTGGATAATTTTCACTACAAATTCATCTGTTAACTTGTATCTTTCATTGTAAATTGGTTGGTTTGCTAACAACGGGTTGGTTTATCAAACTATCATACACAAGCATGCCGTATTGTCATAAACAGTGACTATTTGCCCTGCTTTGTTATAATAGTTGCGCAATACCCGTAATCAGGTTAAACTATTTGGTGCCCAACATATCAAATAATATAAGTTTAACCGTTTATAATTACTGCTCAGGTTGTTTGTGGGGCATTAATTCGCCATAAAAAGTTTATTTTAACAGACTATCTATCATAAAATTGTCTGTTTCCGGTAAAGCAAAAAAGTTGGCAATATTGTTGATAAATGTTATAACAATCGTCTTGACAGGTAAAAACAAATTTATAGATTAGGACGATCATAATCAGAAAGGTATATATGGAAGCTAAATTTTCGCCACGGGTTAAAGATGTGATACAGTATAGCAGGGAAGAGGCGTTGCGCCTTGGGCATGATTATATTGGTACAGAGCACCTTTTACTTGGCCTCATCCGCGATGGTGATGGTGTGGCAATCAAATTATTAAAAGGGCTAACCGTTGATACCGCTAAACTACGCCGTGCTGTTGAGGATGCTGTAAAAGGAACAATTGGCACCAATGTACATATAGGCAGTATCCCGTTAACCAAACAAGCCGAAAAGGTTTTGAAAATAACATACCTTGAAGCTAAGATCTTTAAAAGCGATGTGATAGGCACCGAGCACCTGCTGCTGTCTATCCTGCGCGACGAGGACAACATTGCCTCGCAGATACTGATGCAGTTTAATGTAAACTACGAGGTATTTAAAAGTGAGGTTGAATCCAACAAAAATGATGTTACCGACGAAATGCCGGGATCATCAACCGGTGGCGACGACGATTTTAAGGAAGACGACTCGTTCACCCAGCCTAAAAAGGTATCTGACATTAAATCAAAAACACCGGTACTTGACAATTTTGGCCGCGACCTGACAAAGGCCGCCGAAGAAGGCAAGCTTGACCCTATAGTTGGCCGCGAGAAGGAAATAGAGCGCGTATCGCAGATATTATCGCGCCGTAAAAAGAACAATCCTATCCTGATAGGCGAGCCGGGTGTTGGTAAAAGCGCCATTGCCGAAGGCCTTGCCCTGCGTATTGTACAGCGCAAGGTATCGCGTGTATTGTTTAACAAACGCGTGGTTACGCTTGACCTTGCTTCGCTTGTGGCAGGAACAAAATACCGCGGCCAGTTTGAAGAACGTATGAAGGCCGTAATGAACGAGCTTGAAAAATCGCCGGATGTAATTTTATTTATCGATGAGATACATACTATAGTTGGCGCAGGCGGCGCGTCAGGCTCGCTTGATGCCTCGAATATGTTTAAGCCCGCTCTGGCGCGTGGCGAGATACAATGCATCGGCGCAACCACTTTGGATGAATACCGCCAGTATATTGAGAAAGACGGCGCTTTGGACCGCCGTTTCCAAAAGGTGATGGTTGAACCGGCCACCCCCGACGAAACTGTAGAGATACTTAACCGTATTAAAGAAAAATACGAAGAGCACCACGGTGTAACTTACACCGAAGAAGCTATTAATGCCTGCGTGGCTTTAACTACCCGTTACATTACCGACAGGTTTTTACCGGATAAGGCTATCGACGCTTTGGATGAATCGGGTTCGCGTGTGCATTTGACCAATATCCATGTTCCGCAGGAAATCCTGGATATAGAGGCAAAGATCGAACAGATAAAAATAGAAAAGAACAAAGTTGTACGCAGCCAGAAATACGAGGAAGCTGCAAAACTGCGGGATACTGAAAAACATTTACTTGAAGAGCTTGAACAAGCCAAATCGCTGTGGGAAGCCGAAACAAAATCTAAACGTTACACCGTAACCGAAGATAATGTTGCAGAGGTAGTGAGCATGATGACCGGCATACCGGTACAGCGTGTTGGCCAGGCCGACAGCACCAAACTGCTTGCCATGAGCGAAACTATTGGCAGTAAAATTATTGGCCAGGATGATGCAATTAAAAAGCTCACACGCGCCATACAGCGTACACGCGCCGGCCTTAAAGACCCTAAAAAGCCTATAGGCTCGTTCATATTCCTGGGCCCTACCGGCGTGGGTAAAACCGAACTGGCTAAGGAGCTTGCCCGTTTTATGTTTGATACCGAAGACGCGCTGATACAAATTGATATGAGCGAATACATGGAAAAATTCGCGGTATCACGCTTAGTGGGTGCGCCTCCGGGCTATGTTGGTTACGAAGAAGGCGGGCAGCTTACCGAAAAAGTGCGCCGCAAACCATACGCCGTTGTATTGCTGGATGAGATAGAAAAGGCACACCCGGATGTGTTCAACATCCTGCTGCAAGTATTGGATGAAGGTCAGCTGACCGATTCGCTGGGCCGCAAGGTTGATTTCAGGAACACCATCATCATCATGACATCCAACATCGGCGCACGCCAGCTGAAGGATTTTGGCCAGGGCGTAGGTTTTACAACCAGCGCGAAAGCTATTCAGGCCGATTCCCATTCGCGCGGCGTGATAGAAAATGCTTTAAAACGCGCCTTCGCGCCGGAGTTTTTAAACCGTATTGATGATGTTATCGTGTTCAACTCATTAGGTAAAGACGAGATCTTCAAGATCATCGATATCGAGTTGGGCTTCCTGTTTGGCAGGGTGAACAGCCTTGGTTACAAAATAGAACTAACCGAAGCTGCCAAGGAGTTCATCGCCGAAAAGGGTTACGATTCGCAGTTTGGTGCAAGGCCGCTTAAACGCGCCATCCAGAAATACCTGGAAGACCCGATTGCCGAAGAGATACTGAAAGGCGAACTTACCGAAGGCGATACCCTGATGGTTGATTACGACAAAGAAACCAACGAAATAAAGGTTATCGACAAAAAGAACGATGACGCCAAACCAAAAGAAGAGGAAGAACAGAAGTAATTACTCTTAATAATAAGAAGCCCGCCTGTTATGCAAGCGGGCTTTTTTTGTGCCTGGCATTTAATTTTCAGTTGGCCAGTAATCTATTGGCAATAGCTGCGCTACCCTGCTGTTTCCCCAGGCATAGTTAAATACTACACCCATCGGGTTTAAAATTGTACCGTTACCGTCAAAATAAAGGTATGGGTCTATAAAGCCAATTGTTGCATACTGCGGGTGCGTGTTTGCTGCCTTGCCCCTGGCTTTGCGAGGTTTGTAATATACTTCGAGGGGGGTATTGTAACCCAGGGCAAATATGCCGGCAGTATCGGTACGGTGTACATAATCTGCGGGCTGCAAAGCAGTGCGCGAGGTGCTCTTGTTGCCGGTAAACCCCTTTACGGTTACGTAACTGCTAATGATCTTCTTGGTTTCTACCGAGTAACCGCTATCTACCCGGTCGGCCAGTATTTCGCGCAAAAAGTGCGTTGGCGAACCGTAGTAAACCTTCATCCGGTTGCTTTTCCATTGTTTAACCTGGTTATCATTGCCATCCAGTTCCTCAAACAGTACAGCTCCCTCATATATAAGTTTATTTTCATTTCTGTCCACCACAAACCGGGTTATCAGGTATTTTAACTTATATCCCAAAGCGTTATTATTGATTTCCAAAAAATCATCAGAACTACCGGTAAGCACATTGCCGTCCCTGTTGTACTTTAGTGTTAAAACATCAGGATTTAATATTTCGCACTGCCGTGCATAGGCTGATGATCCCAGAAATTGCTGCGTAAACTCCTTTAGTTTTTTTTCGCGCCTGGGGTCAAGCTCTATCTTTACTTCACCCAGCATGGTTGTTTTTGGCGGAAGCTTTATGTCGGGCAAAACCAGGTCAGTTTTTACCATCAGCGCTTGGTGATACACTTCATACCCTATCACGCTTACCGTCAGATCATGTTGGCCGGTAGTCAAATTGCTCAAAATAAAGGTTCCGTCGCCTGCCGACTTTGTGCCGATGGTTTCGTTATTTAAAAACACGCTGGCATCGGGTACGGGCTTACCATCGGTTGCGTTAATAACACGGCCACTTATTTTAAATTGCGCGAGGCAAGTAACAGGGAATAATAACAGTAAGATGAGTAAGTACTTCATAAACTTTGAAAGCGTTTTATTTATATCTCATTCAAATTAATGGTTTTTGGCCGGGTCAATATCCCTGAGGGGTGGCCGGTAATCAATCGGCAATAGTTCGGCCATCCTGGTTACCCCCCAGTTGTACCTGAAAAATGCGCCTGTAGGGTTTAATATGGTGCCGTTAAGATCAAAAAGTAAGTCCCTGTCGATAAAGTCTATACTGCCTATTTGCCCCCTGTTGCCAAACTCATTTCCCTGGTTATCCCTAAAATGCTTTACCCCGGGCTTATAATAAAATATATCCAGATCTTCAGGGTAACCGATGGCATATATTCCCGGCTTGTCGGTACGGTGCACATAGCTGTTGGTCTTCAAGGTGTCGTACCTGGGCATGCGTACATATTTGTAAACACCGGTTAAAGGATCAGGGTGCCCGCTTTCTACCGAGTCGACATGCTTCATACAAAATGGCCTTACCATAAAATCAGAATCGACCTTACCCGCCAGTAATGTGCGTAAAAAATGCGTTGGCGAACCATAGTAAATTTTCCGCCTGTTCTTTTCCCATTCAGCCTTTTGCTCTGCTGTACCTTGTTTCTCTTCAAAAAGCACAAAACCCTCATAAGCCATATTCAACGCCCGTTTGTTTAGCGTAAAACTATTTAAGAGGTACTTCAATTTGTAGCCAAGGGCATTGTTTTCAATTTCTAAAAAATCGTTGGTACTTGCAGTAAGAATTTTTTGATGATCGCTGAACGTTAGCTTCAAAATATCAGGATTAATAATAGTGCACTGACGCCAAAAAAGCGCCCTGCCCAAAAACTGCTCCTTAAACATAGCTAACTTGCGGGCGCGGTACGGGTCTTTACCGGCTATAACTACTTCGTTCATCATCATTAATTTAGGAAGCAGTTTAACATCATCCATTGTTATGTCCCTTTCGACAGATATGGTTTTGCTAAAGCGCTCGTAACCTATAGCGCTAACTATCAGGTTATACTGGCCGGGGTTTAGGTTGCGCAAAGTAAATGAACCATCGCTGCCCGCCTTAGCCCCAACCGAAGTATTATTGATGAACACACTGGCATCGGGCACAGGTTTACCATCGGTTGCGTTTATTACCCTCCCGCTTATTTTAAATTGCGCGAGGCAAGTAAGGGGTAATAAAAAAAGTATTATGAGGACGTGTTTCATTTACGTAATATATGAAAGTTTTAGCTGGCCGGCCAATAATCAGACGGTAGCAACTCGGCTACCCGGCTTTTTCCCCACTGGTAATTAAACAGCGCCCCGGTAGGGTTAAGGATGGTACCGCGGGTATCAAAATATAGATATTCATCAATAAACTGAATGCCCGCCACCTGGCCTCGGTTACCTTTTTCTGTTCCGTTTGCATAGTGGAGCGAATGCGCTACCCCGGGGCCATAGTAAAAAATATCAATACCACTGGGGTAACTCAACGCGAACACTCCCCTGCGGTCTGTTTTGCGCACGTATTTCACCGGCGCCAAAGTATCGTATAAAACTTTTCCGTTATCTATTTTTTTTATGCAAAAACTTCGCACCATGTAATTGGCGTCGGCCTTATCGGCGAGCACCTGCCTTAAGAAGTGCGTTGGCGAACCAAAGTAAGTACGGCGGCGGTTTTTTTCCCATTTTTCCTTTTGCTCGGCCGTGCCTGGTTTTTCTTCAAATAATACGTCGCCTTCATAACTTACGTTAAGGGTAAGCCGGTCTAAAACAAAGTTGTTGACCAGATATTTCAGCTTATAGCCAAGTGCATCGTTATCAATCTCTAAAAAGTTGTTGGTATGAACGGTGAGCACGTCTTCGTGCTTGCCAAAAACCAGAATCAGCTCTTCCGGATTTAATATAGTGCATTGCCTTGCAAAAGCCGACCTGCCTAAGAACTGCTCCTTAAACATCCTGATCTTTCGAGCTCGCTTACGGTCTTTACCGGCTATAACCACTTCGTTCATCACCATGGTTTTCTGCAGTAATTTAATATCCTGGAGATTGACATCACCATTTACCATAATGGTTTGGCGATAAGTTTCGTAACCTATCACCCTTACTATCAGATCGTATTGGCCGGCGCTTAGCTTGTTCAGCGCAAATCTTCCGTCATCGCCAGATTTTGTGCCGATAGTTGCATTATTTAAAAACACGCTGGCATCAGGTATGGGTTTACCATCGGCAGCGTCAACAACCCTTCCGCTGATATTAACCTGGGAAAAACACACGGCAGGAAACAGCAATAAAACGAATAAAAAATGTTTCATAAATAAGCTGAAAACTAATATACCATTACTTCTCCTTGGGTGTATAATCAACAGGTAACATTTCTGCAACACGGCTTTTGCCCCAATTGCCTTCAAAAGTTATTGCAGAGGGGTTTAGTATTACTCCATTTGTATCAAATAACGCGTAAGGCCCGGTAAAGGATGCTATAGTTGTTAAGTAATTTGGCATATGCAGCAACCGGTAGGTGCTGTTGTATCGGTCATCCTCGCGCTTTTTGGTATACATAATATACAGGCAATCGGTAAACTTCAACGCGAACAGGCCTTTCTTATCCGTGCGAACCGTAAAATCAGCCGGGGTTAGCGGTGCATTTACCAACGTTTGGATGTATTTGTCGTTAAAACCTTTGGCGTCGGGGTTAGGCTTTCTGATCAGCCTTAAAACTTCAAAGCCATAACCCGTTATATTATTACCTATCGCGGCGCGTAAAAACTGCATAGACGATCCCTCGTAAGCCAGTCGGCGGTTCTTTTTCCAGCGCTCTTTTTCCCTGGCCGTACCTTTCATTTCTTCAAATAACGCCGAACCCTCGTAATACACCAGGCTGATCTTCGAGTCTTTTATAAACCGCGATAAAAGATATTTAATATGGTAGCCTAAAGCCTTGTTGTCTATCTCCACAAAACCGGATGACGACCCTGTTAACTGCAGCGCGTTTTTGTCCCACTCCAGGTCAATGGTTTCGGGGTTAAGTATTGTACACCGCAGGGCCATAGCAGAAGTGCCCAGGAACTCTTCTTTAAATACATCGTAGTTTCGCTCCCACTCGGGGTCGGGCGTAATATTTACTTCTGCCAAACTTGTTACTTTAGGGGTTAAACCTATAGCAGGTAAACTGATGTTGTCGCTGGCGACCAACACGTCGCGGCGGTAGGTTTCATAACCAACAACGGTTACAACCAGTTCGTACTGGCCCGGCCTAACGCCACGCAGTATAAAAGAGCCGTCGCCGGCGGACTTATTGCCTATGGTTGCGTTGCTTAAAAATACACTGGCATCGGCTACATCACTTTTATCTGTAGCGTTAACCAGCTTACCCGTTATACTTACCTGCGCATGGCAGGCAAACGGGATAAAAAAAAGCATTGCCAAAAACCTCTTCATTAAAAAATAAATGTAAAACTAATTAGTTAGTTATTTAAACCTTTTTCAAAATATAGCGTCTTCTATATATAAACACATTATAAAAGCGTTATGATAGGGTTCATAGCCGGTTTTATGATCAAACAAATAATTATCACATGAAAAAACTACTATCTATCCTATGCGTGTCGGTTATTTTACTGACTGCTGCTTCGTGCAAAAAAGAAACCGTTATTGGCCCCAGCAACAATTTTACCGTTGTTAAAACTGTAAACTCAAACGACTGGTCGGACTTTGATGCGAATACCTTATCGGTAGACCTGAATGTTCCCCAGCTTGATAATGATTACAACGAGAACGGCGCTGTATTGGTTTATATCTCTTATGGCAGTAATAACCCATGGGAGCAGATCCCGGAAACTTTTGACGGAGAAGCCTTCAGCTTTACCCACAACCCTGGCCATGTAACCCTTTACAAACAAAGGTCGAGCGGTTCGGGTGCGCCAAACGACACCGACCCGATCTATGTAAAAATCGTACTGATAGATTCGCAGCAGTAATTCTGCAGATCTAACTGTAAAACAAAAGGCCCCGATAATTATCGGGGCCTTTTGTTTTACAGTTAGTGTGAGTTTGTCGAAGACTTAGCCGGTATTGAATGGTTCGACAGGCTCACCATGACAATTCGCATTTTGTCAGCCTTGAACATACTGGTTGTTATTATTTTTCCATCTGCTCTATCACAGCAGCAGTAACGCCGGTGAACGAGAAGCCACCATCATGGAAAAGGTTTTGCATAGTAACCATTTTTGTTAAGTCGCTAAATAAGCTTACGCAGTAATCAGCGCACTGGTTAGCATCGGCATTCCCCAGCGGGCTCATCTTTTCGGCATAATTGATAAAGCCATCAAAGCCCTTTACACCACTACCTGCCGTGGTGCGGGTTGGCGACTGCGACACGGTATTGATACGTACATGTTTTTTAACACCGTACTGGTAGCCAAAGTTACGGGCAATGCTTTCCAGATAAGCTTTGTTATCGGCCATATCGTTATAATCAGGGAATACACGCTGCGCGGCAATGTAAGTTAGCGCTACAACCGATCCCCACTCATTTATAGCATCCAGTTTCATGGCTGTTTGCAGCACGCGGTGAAAACTCAGCGCAGATATATCAAGCCCCTTGTGGGTAAATTCGTAGTTATTATCGGTGTAGGCAATGCCTTTGCGCACGTTTACACTCATACCTATCGAGTGTAAAACAAAATCAACGCCGCCGCCAAAATGCTCCATGCTTTTGGTAAACAGGTTGGTTACATCCTCATTGCTGGTTACATCCGCCGGGATAACAGGGGCATTACATTCCTCTGCAAGTTTATTCAGTTCGCCCATGCGCAAGGCCAGCGGCGAGTTGGTTAAAACTATTTCGGCACCTTCTTCGTGGCAGCGCTGCGCCACTTTCCAGGCGATGGATTGCTCGTTAAGGGCACCAAAAATAATTCCTTTTTTACCTTTTAATAAATTGTAAGCCATTGTTTTTAGTTTTATAAGTGGGTAAAGTTATGTTTTATTTACGATTTTGGAGTTACGATTTTAGATTGAGGAAAGCCCAATCTTAAATCTAAAATCTGCAATCTTAAATACTTAGTAACTCCCTTGCATTTTGCAGGGCGCTTTCGCCGGGGTTATCACCGCTCAGCATTTTGGCAATTTCCAGTACCCGTTCGTTATCGTCGAGCTTTTTGATGCGGGTTTTGGTTACGGTTGACGAATTGTCCTTATAAACAAAATAGTGGCTTTTACCCTTGCCCGCAATTTGCGGCAGATGGGTTATGGTTATTACCTGCAGGTTTTGCGCCAGGCGCTCCATCACCTGCCCTACTTTGTTGGCCACCTCGCCGCTTACGCCCGTATCTATCTCATCAAAAATAATGGTTGGCAGGGCGGTGTATTCGGCTATGATAGATTTGATACTCAGCATCAGCCTGCTCAGTTCCCCGCCCGATGCTACCTTGCTCATATCCGCCAAGGCATGCCCCTTATTTGCAGAAAACATAAAGCGGATAGTATCGATGCCGTTTTTTGAAAGATTGTCCGAAAGTCCGGAAGACCGTAAGTCCGCAGAAGAAGCTATCTTTCCGACTTGCTGACTTTCCGACTTTCCGACTGTTTGCTCTATCTCTAATACAGCATTTGGCATTCCCATTTCGGTAAGGCCGGCCAAAACTTTGTCCTGTATTACCGGGATAGCTTTGTTACGGTTGGCCGATAGCTCTTTCGCTATTTCTTCCAGTTCTTGTTTATTTGCTGCGATCTGCTTTTGCAGCTTCTCTACCGCTTCGTCGCCAAATACGGCCTGTTGTATTTTTTCGCTCAGGTCATTCTGTATTTCAAGCAGTTCGGCATTGGTGTTTACCCGGTGTTTTTTCTGCAAGTTGTACAACATGCTTAAGCGTGTGTTTACTTCTTCGGCCCGGGCCTCATTGGTAAAGGTTCGCTGTTCTATGTTTTCCAGTTCGCCGGCAATATCCTTTAGTTCTATCAGCGTACTTTTAAGCCGCTCATGCAGCTCTTCTACCTCGGGGTTATATCTTTCTATCGTTGATAGCTGCTGCCCTGCTTCCCGCAGTTGTATTATAGCAGATGTTTCGCCCTCGTGCATCAGGTAATGCGCGCCTAACAGGTTACGCTTTATTTCTTCAGCATTAGTTAGTGTGGCCAGCTCCCTTTCAAGCCCCTCCTGCTCATCAGCGGCAATTGCTGCCTTTTCCAGCTCGTCAAACTGAAACTGGTAGTAATCCAGATCGGCCTTCGCTTTATCGTTTTGGGCTATCAGTTCATCAAGCTGCTTAAGCGATCTTTTATACGCACGGTATTTAGTTTGATAGCTGCTCAGCAAATCGTGGTGGCCGGCAACGCCATCAACTACCAGCAGTTGAAATTCGGGGTCGTTTATTTCGTAAGTGGCATGCTGCGAGTGTATATCTATCAGCTTTTCGCCAAGTTGCTTTAGCGTAGCAAGGTTTACCGGGGTGTCGTTTACAAACGCGCGCGATTTACCATCGGCCGAAATTTCGCGCCGCAATACGGTTTCGCCATCATAATCCAGGTCGTTATCCTCAAAAAACGTATTTAAGTGGAAACCAGCAATTTTAAAAGCGCCTTCTATCACACACTTTTTTTGCTGGTTAAAAAAGTAACGGCTTTCGGCCCGCTGCCCTAAAATAAGCGACAGAGCCCCTAAAATGATAGATTTACCCGCCCCGGTTTCGCCGGTAAGGATATTTAACCCCTTATCAAAATTGATCTCGAGGTTATCTATCAGCGCGTAATTTTGTATGGTTAGCTTTTGAAGCATAAAAAAAGTATCCCCGTTTTTGAGGATACTAAATTACTAATTTTACAGCATTTGTGTCGGTGAGTTTGCTGATTAAGTTGTAGGCGACTGGTTCCAAAAGGTTCGCCAATCACCTATCTGCTAATTTTATTTGTTCTCTGCTTTTTCAGCCTTTTCGGTGCTGCTGTTGTTATTATTATTATTGTTATTGTCGTTATCGTTGTTGTTATCGTTATTCCAATAAAAACGTTCTTCCGGGTGCGTTTTGCGGTACTCTGCTAACTTCTTTTTAAACTCAGGCGTTTGCGTATAAGCCCTCAGTTTCTCAGACGCTTCGCGTAACAGCTTTTGCTCCTGTTTAACACTGGCATTACCGGTATAGCTACGCATCTTTTCGCCCAGCCTGCGCATTTCTTCCTGTTTCCGCTTAATATCAGGGTTATTAAACGCCTCGCGCATATCTGCACCGGCGGCACGCATCTGCTCCTGTGCTTTACGCACCTCAGGGTTATCAAAGCGGGCGCGCATCTGTTCGCCCAGGTCACGCATTTGCTTAGTTGCCTGTTTTATTTCGGGCGATAGGGTCTTATCCAGTTCGGCCTGGTATTTTTTGTAATTCTCGTCCTTATCGGTATGGTAGTCGCGTTGGCTGATGCCGTACTGCTTCATCAGTTTGTCGTTCATGGTTTTAAACTCGGGCGAGTTAAAGTACTGCTCCATTTGCTTACCTAATACCTCCATCTGTTTACTCATCTGTTCGGTACCCACCTCTTTGCCGGCATACAATTTGTTAAACTCGGCGGCGGCCTTTTCCTGCGCAGCGGTTGCCTGCTTAATTTTATCGCTATCGTAAAATGCGCTTACGTCGTCGCCCAGCTTGCTCATCTGATCGCTCTGGGCTTTAAACTCAGGGCTATCATAATATCTGCCTACGGCATCAGCATGTTTTTCAACTTCTTTGCTTAAACGTTCCAATTCGGGGTCGTTTAATCCGTTATAGTTGTAATGGTAACCATAGTTAAAGCTTTCTGCATCCTTTTCGGCCTTAAATTTAGCTTTTAGTGCCGCGTTGGTTTTAACATTTGCCTTGGCTGTGGCCTTAACCGCTTTTGCCTGTGCCTTTACAGCCTTTTTTACAGGTACGGTATCTGTTGCCAATAATTTTGTTATAACCGGGTTTATGGCCTTTAAGGATATTTTTCCTTCTGCTATACGGGGATTAAGCATGGCTAAACTGCCAATACTTATGGTTAATATAAGCATGGCCACTAATGTTGGCCTTACGCTTGGGGTTTGTTTTTTTGTTTTCATGATTCTTTCAATTCGGTTTAATAAATGGTACTTTTTGCCTGTTACAGCCAGCGCTAACTGTAACTCGTTTTGGCGGTTTTGCTCTAATTTGAATAAAGCTTTCGCGTATATAACAGGGTTTTGAGTAGCGTTTACAACCAGATCGTCGCAGCTGTTCTCGCGTTCTTCGCCTATTATTTTATTGATAAGTAACACGCACGGATTAAAAAATAACAACGTGGTTATAACTTGCTGCAGCAGGTTAAGCACATAATCGTTACGTTTAATATGAGCCAGTTCGTGCAGTAATATGGCTTCAATTTCTTCGGCACCCAAGTAGGTAGACAAGGTTAACGGCAATAATATAACCGGTTTAATATACCCTACAATACAGGGCACATCAACCATTTTGCTAAAGCCAACCTTCACTTTTTTGCCGATATCAAGCTTTTTAGCAAGGCTGCCTATTTGCTGCTGCAGCTGCACACCAATACTCATGGTGCGCTTTATACTGCGTATTTTTTTATGGGCAAGCACTATTCTTACCAGGTTCAAACACAAACCGGCAACATATATCGCGGTTACATAGGGCAGGTACTCTTCTATACTATAGTAGTAACGTATGGTTTGCTCATTAAACTGGCGTATATTGGCAGGCAGTTCAAGCATTATAGGCATGTTGGCCAGGTTAGCAGGCTTTGCCAGCCAATCGTATACCTGGATCTGGTGTACCAGCGTATAGGCAAACCAACCTGTTATAACCACTAAGCTGCCCATTGCCAACATATATTTTGTAGATGATGGCAATTTACCGGCAACCAGCAATACTACCCTAAGCAAAAAATAGATAAGCAACCCCTGCCATAACGAGTGGACAATGGTTATCCCTAAAACCTGGCTAATGTTATACAGTATATTTTCCATAACCTTTAAATTCTAAATCGTAAAAGGTAAATTCTAAATTCTAAATCCTAAAAGCGAAGCTCTAAATCCTAAACCCAGACCTCCAACTACTTACACCTGACTACTCACTATTCACCACTCACTACTCACCATCACCAAACTGTTTCAAATAATCTTTTATCGCGTCTATTTCGTCTTTTGAAGCCCGGTGCTGGCCCAGTGCCTGTATCACCAAGTCGGATGTAGAGCCCTTAAACACCGTCGACAAAATTTTATCCAGTGCGCCCTGTTGAGCCGCCTCGCGGGTTATCAAAGCCGTATACAAGTGGCTTTTGGCCGTCGTATCGCGCTCAACCAAGCCTTTCTCGTGCATTATCTGCATTAGCTTAAGTGTGGTTGTATAGCCCGAGTCCTTATTTTTGGCAAGTTCCTCGTGTACATCGCGTACGCTGCATTTCCCTTTTTTCCAAATTACCTGTAATATTTCCAGCTCGCTTTCCGTCGGTTTAAAATCCATGTTTTTAAAGTTATACGAATTTCTTCGTACAAATATGTACGATAGTTTTCGTATATCAAAATTTATTTAAAAATATTTTTTACTTGATCGCACCTAATAGACGTTAGTCGATTAAAAACGTTACAGCGGGTATTTAAATCAGCCATAGAATAAGCCGGTAACATCCGGTGCGGAGTTTAACGCAGAGGAATCAAAGGTTTTAAGGCGATGTTGAAGCTAATGTCATTTATCACCCAACATTCCCCGCTTAGCTTTCTGCACCTTATATTTGCGCAAACATTAGTTATGGAAATTTTTGCTTTGGGCGAGGGCTCATACTCAGTTGATGCTACCAAAAAATTCATTCCCTTTAACCCCGAAACGGATAGCAAGAGGGACCGCCCCGGCTCATTGTTCATTCATGTTAATCCCTTTCTGATAAAAACCGCTACCGACCTTATCGTACTTGACGCCGGCCTTGGCTATAAGGACACCCGCGACGAACTGTTGCTGCATCAGCATATCCGCAACGCAGGTTTCGACCCTGACGATGTTACCCTGGTGCTCATGTCTCACCTGCATTATGATCACTCGGGCGGGTTGGTGGTCGAGCGTAACGGCCAGCTGGAACCAAGCTTTCCGCAAGCTAAACATGTTATCCAGCGCCGGGAGTTTGAATTTGCCTTAAGCGGCGCATCCTCCTCATACCATAAAGAAATTTTTGAAGCGTTGAAGGATAAAGCCGATATTGATTTTGTTGAAGACAGCGGGGAGTACAAGCCCGGTATTAAATATGAGCTATCTGCCGGTCACAGTAAGTTTCACCAGGTGTTTTGGATAGATATTGAAGGACAAAAGGTATTTTTTGGAGGCGATGAGCTGCCAGAGCCCGAGCAGCTGATAAGAAAGTTTGTAGCTAAATACGATTATGATGGTAATCGCGCCGCCGGTCTGCGTATACAATACGGACAAAAAGCCGCAGCCGAAGGTTATACCTGTTTATTTTATCATGCACGGGCGACAGCAATAGGAACTGTTAGTTACCGCGACGAACAGTTTGTAGTTACGCCGGCTTAGTTCGACGATACTCCAAAAAGCTCTTTTATTTTCTCGACATTAAGCGGCTTTGAGATAAAATCTTTTACCAGTGGGTATGATCGGGCCTTGTTGATGTCGTTACTGAACACCGATGATGAAATAATATAGATCTTGCTTTTACCGAGCGGGTCGAGGTTTAAGCGCTTGTACTCGTCAAGAAACTCCCAGCCGTTCATGATCGGCATATTGATATCCAGCAGGATATAGTCGGGGAGCTTACTTGGATCTTTACGTTGAATATCAGCCAGTTGATCAATAGCAAATTTACCGTTAAGGCATGCCATAATATCAGAATTGGTCAACGCTTTCTTTATCAACTTTATCGAAATAAAGTTATTTATCTCATCATCATCAACCAATAAAACACTTACTGTTTTGTCGTTATTAAGGCTCATAGGGTCTTATACGGAATTGCAAATTAAAAAGTTATATTCTTAAAGGTTGTAAACGTTAAAATTTCATTAAAGTTACGTGTAAACGCGCTCTTTAAAGCTAAGTGTTTACGGCAACCAATGCAGACAATATTAGTATAAATACGTAAATAATGTACAAATAGTTGCAAAAGGCAGCAAATGAGAACCATATAACAGCATACTCATTTATCTTCCTTTGCAAAAAGTCAATTTAAGCGGTTGCCGGGAGGGGTGCGGTTGGCGTGGTGGTGGCAGGGAGGGTTCAGTCCGCTTTATTAACCTTCCTACACCCTCTTGCTGCGAGGGAATCGCACATAGCCCATTCTTTTACGCGGGATGGCGCAGTAGCCAATAACTTTTACAACGGTAAAACGGAATGCATAGCCGCTTGTTAGTGACAACACCAACAAGGGCGAAACCAATAAAAAAGGCCCCTTAAGGGGCCTTACTTCAGTCATTTTTCATCTGCACATCTGCATATTTAAACATCTTGCACATCTATCTTCACGTTCCGTACTCGGGCGTAGTTACCTCGCTCTCTTCAAATTCATAATCGCTTAGCGGGGGGCACGAGCAGATAAGCGTACGGTCGCCATAGGTATCGTTTACTCTGCCAACCGAAGGCCAGAATTTGTAGGCCGCAACATAAGGTAGCGGGTAAGCAGCTTTCTGGCGGGTGTATGGGTGCTCCCAATCGTTGCCGGTGATCACTGCGGCGGTGTGCGGCGCGTTCTTCAGCGGGTTATCTGTTTTATCTGATATGCCGTTCTCTACATCCGTAATTTCGTTACGGATAGATATCATCGCGTCGCAGAAGCGGTCAAGCTCGTGTTTTGGTTCCGATTCTGTTGGCTCTATCATAACCGTACCCGCAACCGGGAACGATACTGTTGGCGCGTGGAAACCATAGTCCATAAGGCGTTTGGCTATATCTACAACCTCTACACCGTAAGCCTTAAATGAGCGGCAATCCAATATCATTTCGTGCGCGCAGCGGCCGTTAGCGCCGGTGTACAACACATTATAATGATCTTTTAAGCGTGTTTTAATATAGTTGGCATTCAGTATGGCGTAACGGGTTGCGTTGGTTAACCCGTCGGCGCCCATCATGGCAATGTAAGCGTGCGATATGATCAGGATAGATGCAGAGCCCCATGGTGCTGCGGATACGGCGTGGATGGCTTTTCCGTTATCGATATCAACAACGGCATGGCCGGGGAGATATGGCACCAGGTGCTTAGCTACACCAATCGGGCCCATGCCGGGGCCGCCACCGCCGTGCGGTATACAAAAGGTTTTATGCAGGTTAAGGTGGCAAACATCAGCACCGATGTTAGCAGGACTTGTAAGGCCTACCTGCGCGTTCATGTTGGCGCCATCCATATAAACCTGCCCGCCGTTTTGGTGGATGATCTCACAGATCTCGATAATACTTTCCTCGAACACCCCGTGGGTTGACGGGTAAGTTACCATCAGGCACGAGAGCTCATTCTTGTATTGCTCTGCTTTTGCCTTCATATCGGCAACATCTATGTTACCGTTATCGTCGCATTTTACCACCACTATCTTCATGCCGGCCATTGCCGCCGATGCAGGGTTGGTACCGTGTGCAGATGATGGTATCAGGGCAATGTTACGGTGACTGTCGCCCCTATCGTTATGGTAAGCGCGGATAACCATTAAACCCGCGTATTCGCCCTGGGCACCTGCGTTTGGCTGCAGGCTCATAGCTGCAAAGCCGGTAATTTCGCTCAGCCATTTGTTCAGTTCGTCAAACAACTGCATGTAGCCGCCAACCTGATCGGTTGGTGCAAAGGGGTGCATCTTGCTAAACTCGGCCCAGGTAACGGGTATCATTTCGGTCGTCGCGTTCAGCTTCATAGTACATGAACCCAAGGCGATCATTGAGTGGCAAAGCGAAAGGTCTTTTGCTTCCAGCGATTTTATATAACGCAGCATTTCGTGTTCAGAATGGTGCGAGTTAAACAAGCTGTGTGTTAAGTAAGCCGAGGTGCGCTGCAGCTCTGCAGGAATAATGCCTTCAACATTCCCCTTCAAGGTATCAAAGTTTGAATCGGCAAGCGTTTTACCTTTTACCTTGGCAAAGAAACGTACAAGTGTCTTGATATCTTCGGTCGAGGTAGTTTCATCAACAGAAATGGTAACCACTGAACCGTTATAATTCAGGTTTGCTTCATTGTTCAGCGCTTCTGAATGCAGCGGGCCAACCAACGGTCCAACGTCAAATTTCAGGGTATCAAAATAAGTTTCGTTCAACTGCTCATAACCAAGGGCTTTTAACGAGTTAGCCAGCAGAACGGTTAAACCGTGTATGCGTTCGGCTATCAGTTTAATACCTTGCGGACCGTGGTAAACCGCGTACATACCGGCCATAATGGCGAGTAATGCCTGCGCTGTACAAATGTTTGAAGTAGCTTTATCCCTGCGGATGTGCTGCTCGCGGGTTTGCAGCGCCATGCGCAAGGCATAGTTACCGGCACTGTCTATGGTTACGCCAATAATGCGGCCGGGGATGGAACGTTTATATTCTTCTTTAGTGGCAAAAAATGCCGCATGCGGGCCGCCAAAGCCCATGGGTACGCCAAAGCGCTGGGTGCTGCCCACCACAATATCGGCGCCCCACTCTCCCGGCGGGGTTAGCAGCACAAGGCTCATGATATCGGCAACAACAGTAAGTTTTATATCTTTATCGTGGAGGGCGTTCGCAAAATCCGTATAGTTATAAACGGCCCCGTTACCCGCAGGATATTGTACAATAGCACCAAACATATCGTCGGTTAATTGTACGGTGCGGTGGTTGCCAATCTGGAGTTTAATGCCGTAGGGCTCGCTGCGTGTTTTTAAAATATCAATAGTTTGCGGGAACAGTTCTTCTGAAACGAAGAAAACATTGGCCTGCTGATTTTTGCGCAGGCTGTATTGCATAAACATAGCTTCGGCAGCTGCCGTGCCTTCATCAAGTAATGATGCATTGGCAATTTCCATCCCGGTCAAATCGATAACCATAGTCTGGAAATTCAGCAGGGCCTGTAATCGGCCCTGGGCTATTTCGGCCTGGTATGGCGTATATTGGGTATACCATCCCGGGTTTTCAAGGATGTTACGCTGTATAACACCGGGCACAATTACATCATAGTAGCCCTGGCCTATGTACGATTTAAATACTTTATTTTTTGAAGCTGTTTGCCTTAGCGTATTCAGGTAATCGAATTCGCTTTTAGCTGCCGGCAGGTTTAGCGGGGCCTTAAGCCTTATCCGGGCCGGTACGGTTTCATCAATTAATTCATCAAGCGAATTTACACCGACAGTTTTAAGCATTTTTTCGGTATCTGCCTGGTTTGGCGCTATGTGCCTTTGCTGGAATTTTTCCTGGTAATCTACGTTCAGCTTCATTGAAATGGTTGTCCCTTAAAATTTATCGCAAAGGTACAATTTAGCTGTTGAATAACAATCAGGTAATACGATAGTGACAGTAGGTTTACCAAAGGAAAAATAGGCGATGTTTTACACTAAGCCAGCTGCCTCAAATACATCTGTATAGTATTCTCCAAGCCATAGTACAGGGCATCACTGATTAGGGCGTGGCCTATGCTTACCTCATCAAGCGCGGGTATGTTTTGCGCGAAGTATTTAAGGTTGTGCAGATCGAGGTCGTGCCCGGCGTTGATGCCCAGGCCAAGTTTATACGCGGTTTCGGCTGCCTGTACATAAGGCGCTATGGCTTCCTCTCTATTGGTTAGGTAGTTGTGTGCATAAGCCTCGGTGTACAGTTCAATGCGGTGGGTACCGGTGGTGGCTGCGGCGTCAATCATGTCCACAACGGGGTCGACAAATATAGATACGCGAATGCCGGCGTCTTTAAATACCCTAATTATATCCTTTAAATATTGCTGGTTTTTTATGGTATCCCACCCGTGGTTTGATGTGATCTGCCCCAATGCATCGGGCACCAGGGTTACCTGTTCGGGTTGGTTAGCCAGCACCAGGTCGATAAATTTTTGTTCCTGGCAGTTTCCTTCGATATTAAACTCGGTGGTTACTATTTTTTTCAGGTCGAAAACATCCTGGTAGCGGATATGCCTTTCATCGGGCCGGGGATGTACAGTTATACCCTGCGCGCCAAAACGTTCGCAGTCCTTTGCAACCTGTATCAGATTTGGGTTGTCGCCGCCGCGCGAATTACGCAGGGTAGCTATTTTATTGATGTTGACGGATAAGCGGGCCATAGTTTTGATATGAAGCACAAATATCATTAAAATAGCTTAAAACAGGAAAGCCCCGACTTGTAGGGGCTTTCCGATATAATAAGTAATCCTATTTAAGCGGCGGGAATTTCGCACCGTCAAATATACTTTTTTCCGCGGCCATTTTCTCAACATCCTGCCATTTTCTGGGCGCATCTAACGATAAAATAGTGCCCTTATCTTTGCCGATAACTACATCGTCTTCGATACGTACACCAATGTTCCACCATTTCTTATCGCACTTACTGCCCGCGGGAATATAAATGCCCGGCTCAACGGTGATCACCATGTTTTCTTCCAGGTTGCCTGTGTACGAACCCTTATCGTGAACATCAAGCCCCATGTGGTGCGATACGCCATGCGGGTAATAGGTGCGCAATTCTTTCGCTTCTTTGATGATACCGAGCTTTATTAAACCGGCGGCAAGTATTTCGCCCGTTTTTGCTTCCAGGGACGAATAAGGCACACCTGCCTTACACAGTTTAAATACCTCTTCCTGCGCATCGTAAACTATCTGGTAAATAGCCTTCTGCTCTTCGGTAAACTTGCCGGTTGGCGGCACCGTGCGGGTAACATCGGCCGAGTAGCCATGATATTCCGAGCCAACATCCATCAGCACCAACTGGTTATTCAGCACCTGTTCGTTATTTTCCTCGTAATGCAGTATACAGCCGTTTGCACCAACGCCTACTATTGGCGGGTAGCCTTCGTTTTCGGCGCCATACTTACGGTGTACATACATTAATATGCCTTCCAGTTCGCGTTCGCTCATGTTTGGTTTTACCGCGCGCATTACCTCGGCATGGGCTATGCTCGATAATTGCACCGATTTGCTTAGTAGCGCCAATTCTTCGGGCTGCTTAATGCCGCGCAGTTTGGTTGTGTATTCAGTAAATAAGCCGGCGCTGCCCATGGTTTCCTTGATTTTGGCTTTAACGTCAATCAAAGTGGCCGAATCCGGCTTTGCTACCAACGCTTGTATAATTGCGCTGTTTTTATGCGCGTCGTCATCAAGACGGGGCTTCATGTAGTTTATGATCTGTGTTAAATTTTTACCGGTGGCATATTTATTAATAATATCATAATCGGCTTTTAAGGCTTTATCAATATTTGGTACCGCAGCCCTGGTTTTAAACGTGGTTATCAAACTCTTCAGGTCGCCGGTAGCATCGTCATTTATATTATCATAAATAACGGCGCTGAATTTTTTGAAGTCGATGGGGAATTTGGCAAACTCGCTGCCATTGTAAACCCTTGTGAAACCTAACTTAGCCTTTGCTCCGTCAACACCCAGGCGCCTGCCGGTCCATTGCTCCTGCTGCGGGTTGCGTTTACGTACAAAAAGCACCTCGTTATAGCTGGTATCGCCGGTGCCCTGCATATCTTTAAATATCAGCAGCGCGGCATCGGGCTCCATGTAGCCCGAAAAATAGTACATATCGGGGTTTTGATGAAAAACGTAGTTTACATCGTTAGAGAATACCTGCTCGGGGTAAGCAAATACTACTGCTACCGAGTTGGCAGGCATCAGGTTGCGCAGCGCCTGGCGGCGGCCGGCATGAAATTCTTTGGTGAGGTAATCTTTAGGCAGGTTTTCCTGCGAAAAAGCTGTAAAGCTGCCCAGGCACACAGCCACGGCTGTGATAAAGGTTTTAGTTAATAGTTTCATTATAATCAGGTCTTAAAAAACGGCTTAAGTTACAAATAATATAAAAGAATATTTATGCGATTATCACCTGTTGCAAAACCTGCAAACCACCTGCGCTTTAAAATCAATAATTTATATCTTAGCACATCTCGGAGGACTCACTATGCCCTACACCTGCCCCAAATGCGACCGTGAACTAACCAGCGAAACCCAAAGGCATTACTGCGCCAGGGTTAGCCTCGACGACCTTTTTAACGGCAAGCCCGATGAGTTGTTGTTGCTGTTTGATAAGCTGCTTGCCGAGGTTGCCGACTGGCCCGATGTTTTGGTAGGCACTACCCCAAACTGTATCACTTTTGTGCATAAGCAAACTTTTTTTGTTATCCGCCCCATGCAAAAAGTGCTCGACCTTAAGTTTTACTCGATCAACCCGCTAACCGAGCCGCCGGTTTACAAGAGCATTGCTACGGCAGGCAGGTATCAAAATAATATCAGGCTTAGCCACACCGGTGAATTGCGCCCGCAATTATTCGCGTGGATAAGAGAATCTTATGAGTTGCTGTGAAAATATCTTGTCATCCTGAACTTGTTTCAGGACCTCTCAGGATAAACAGGCTACTTTGCATTAGGGATGCCGAAACAAGTTCGGCATGACTGATGTGTCAACAAAAAAGGGACATGGCCAAAAACCATATCCCATTTTTACTTTTTACTTTAAACTTTTGACTTAGTACCTGTAATACTCCGGTTTAAACGGACCATCAACTGTTACGCCGATGTACTCGGCCTGGTCCTGGTCTAAAACTTCCAATTCAACACCAATTTTCTCCAGGTGCAAACGGGCAACCTTTTCATCAAGGTGTTTTGGCAGGGTATAAACTTTGTTTTCGTAAGCATCGCCGTTTGTCCAAAGCTCAATTTGAGCTAAAGTTTGGTTAGTGAACGAGTTACTCATTACAAAGCTTGGGTGGCCGGTGGCGCAACCCAGGTTTACCAAACGGCCTTCGGCCAAAACTATAAGGTCTTTACCATCAATGGTGTATTTATCAACCTGTGGCTTTATTTCAATTTTGGTATTGCCATAAGCACTGTTTAACCAGGCCATGTCAATCTCGTTATCAAAGTGGCCTATGTTACAAACAATGGCTTTATCCTTCAACGCGCGGAAATGCTGCTCGCGAACAATGTTTTTGTTACCTGTTGCAGTAACTACAATATCAGCCTCGGTTATAGCAGTGCTTAATTTTTTCACCTCGAAGCCTTCCATTGCTGCCTGTAACGCGCAGATAGGGTCAATTTCGGTAACGATAACACGTACACCGGCGTTACGTAAGCTATCGGCCGAACCTTTACCCACATCGCCATAACCGCAAACAACAGCCACTTTACCGGCCATCATTACATCGGTAGCGCGGCGGATGGCATCAACCAACGATTCGCGGCAGCCGTATTTGTTATCAAATTTCGATTTGGTAACCGAATCGTTTACGTTAATGGCAGGCATTGGCAGTGTACCTGCTTTCATGCGCTCGTATAAACGGTGCACGCCTGTAGTGGTTTCTTCAGATAAGCCTTTAATGCCATCTATAAGCTCGGGATATTTATCCAGTACCATGTTGGTTAAGTCGCCGCCATCGTCCAGTATCATGTTTAATGGTTTGCGGTCTTCGCCAAAAAATAAGGTCTGCTCAATACACCAGTCAAACTCTTCAGCATTCATGCCTTTCCAGGCATAAACTGAAGTGCCGGCGGCAGCGATTGCAGCAGCAGCATGATCTTGTGTAGAAAATATATTACATGACGACCAGGTAACTTCGGCACCCAGTTCTATCAAAGTTTCAATTAAAACAGCGGTTTGGATGGTCATGTGCAAACAGCCCGCTATACGTGCACCCTTTAATATCTTAGCGGGGCCATATTCTTTACGCAGCGCCATTAAGCCCGGCATTTCGGCCTCGGCCAATTCAATTTCTTTGCGGCCCCAGGCGGCCAGTGAAGGGTCCTTCACTTTATTTTTAACGTATGCAGTTTCTACTGATGACATATTATTATTTTTTTGAACTGCAAAAATAGTGATTATAAATATTTTAATGAAATAGGTTGCGTTATGATTACCCGGCAATTACACAACCTCAGGAGGTGGACCTTAAGCTTGGTGAAACCGGTGTCGACAGGGAGCTTTAGGCTTGTTTGGTAGAAAAATCGTCGGAGCTGAATACTAAGTAGACCAGCAAGGCTGCCGATGCATAGGCCCAAAAAGAGTTGAATACAAACAGGGCCGATTCGCTGCCGCTGCTGATGTCGCCGCCCAAAAAAGGGTATAGCATAATAACGGCGAACGAAAGACAATAAATAAGTGCGAAAATTATAACATGCCTTATTTTGCGGGCCAATTGCCTCTTGTAGCATATAAGCAGAAACCCCGCAACGGCCAGGTACTGGCAAATATCTTTCAGGTTACTCATTTGTATATAGTATAACCCGTTGTGGCTGCCTTGTATTAAAAAGTAATAGCCAATACGTGTTATAATAACCCAAAAGCAAAGAATAATTATTTTCATTTTGCGTTAGGCGCAAGCGGTAAACCGTCCCTGCTCGTCACAATACCCGCATCTGCCCACATGGTCTGCCTCGCAAATCTCTTTAAGGGTTAGGTCCTTACGGTCCTTTAACTGTGCCTCTTCAGATACAACAATAATTTTCCCTTTTTTTGCCGATTCGTCTTTTTTAAGTTCGTCTTTCATTGTGATAATATTAAATTGTATAACTAATATAGGCAATAATAAACTAAAAAAACACTTTCTAAAGATTAATACTCAGGTATTGTTTGGGGTTAACCGGATGGCCGTTGCGTCGTATCTCGTAATGCAAATGCGGGCCGGTGGAACGCCCTGTTGAACCAACTTTGCCAATGATATCGCCAACGGTAACCCGCTCGCCTTCCTTTACATTTATCTTTGATAAATGCCCGTACCAAGTTTCCAGGTTATTGGCATGGCGTATTTTTATGCAATTGCCATACCCCCCTGCCCTGCCTGCGAATATCACCCTGCCGCTGGCTGTACATTTAACGGGGTCGCCGCGGTGGCCTTTAAAATCAATGCCGGGATGAAACTCCTTCCCGCCAAAATCAAATGGATTGCCGCGCGAACCAAAAAAAGAGGTGAACGAGCTTAATCTTGGATAACCCATGGGGGTAAACGCAATATTATTTACAAGTTTATCCAGATAACTGCTAAACTCGGCGTATAGCTTGGTTTCGTTATTGGGTTTATCGCTAACGTTTATTTTTTTAAACGATATACTGCGCAAACCACGTTTGTGCATAAAATTGTTTATGATCTTTAGCTTAGCCTGTATGTCAAGTATGTACGATACGGCTTTGCTGCGCTGGCCTTCCTTTTCGGCGTTTAGCAACACCGCGTCCTGCGATTCTTTATCAATTTGTCCCTGTAATGCAGCTATCTGCGATTGCAGCCTGCTGTTCTCCTGCCTTTGCTGCGCACTTTGCGAGCTAAGGCGCACAATGGCCGTCATCAGTACCATTACTACTATTAATACAGCGGCAATTGTAAACTTAAGCGAGTTAAAGTGTTTTGCCTTTACTTGTACTACGCGTGGTTGGGCGCTATCTTTTCGAGTAATAATTCCCATACCTAAAACATTGATTTTAAGTTCATTACAATAGTGTTAATTAGGGTTAACAATATTAAAAATGCAAGATAAAAAATAATTCTTAAAATGCCTGTAACCGTTATTATAACCGAAACGTCAATTATTGCGGATTATTCTGATAACGGGTTGTTTTTATTTTGAATTAAGTATTTTTGTGCTGAATATAAGCGAAGTAAAATTATGTACCCAGAATATTTAGTTGCCCCGATGAGGGAAGAATTGACCAGAGTTGGTTTTGAGGAATTAAAAGACGCACAATCTGTTGAGCAAGCTATAAAAAGCGAAGGCACCGTGTTTGTGATGGTAAACTCGGTATGCGGGTGCGCAGCAGCCAATGCCCGCCCTGCAGCACGTATGGCCGCAGCTAACGAAAAACACCCGGACAAACTGGTAACCGTTTTTGCAGGAATGGAAACCGAGGCTGTTAACGCTGCCCGTAACCTGATGCTGCCATACCCTCCATCGTCGCCATCAATGGCTTTGTTTAAAGATGGTAAATTAGTGCACATTATAGAGCGCCACCAGATTGAAGGCCGCCCTGCACAAATGATAGCGGATAACCTGATCGGCGCGTTTGAGCAATATTGCTAAGGTTTAGTGATGAGAGATTTGTGATCAGAGATCAGTTTCTTTGATTTTTATAAAAAGGTTCGATGCAAAACATCGAACCTTTTTTTGCGCTTACAGTTTTAAGTTCGCTATTTGGCATTGGCGATCTTTAAATTTTTCCAGTCGCCGGGCGAGCCGTTGCCTACCCAGTAGCCAATTTTGGTTCCGCCTGTTTAAAGCAGGGGCTCAACCGTTAAGGCAGCTTTTTGCTGGCCGTTCACATACACATTAACTTTTGCTGGCGTAACCGTTATACGCACGTGAAACCACGCATTAGGGTCGGGTGCGGGCACAACCGCCTGTTCATATTTGTTTGGATATTTTTCGCAGAGTACAGGCCAGTCATATTTTGGCGGGGCGATGTACTGCACCCCATGGCTCTTTCTAACCGGGTCGGCAGCCAAAAAATTGAAGGGCCTGAAATACACACATTCATAAGTACTATCGTTTAACCCATGGTACGCCACGCCTACAAAGCTGCCCTGCATCTGGTCGTTGCCTTTTACATCAAACTCTATTACACCATTGGTAAATTTCAGGTTATTGATCCATGCCATGCCCGCGTTGTCTACGCCGTTTAGGTGCAAACTGCCATCGCTTGCAAAACTCGCCTGACGGTTAACAACGGTTAAGTTGCCGGCTTGCGGCTTAACCTGCTGGGCAAAGCAGTTAATGCTGTACAGGCAGGCTAAAAAAATCAATGCTTTGTGCTTTTTCATAACTAATATCTTTTTACTCCGCTCTTAAGCTTTTTACCGGGTTGGCTATGGCAGCCTTTACCGCCTGCAAACTAATGGTTGCCAGCGCGATGACGAACACTGATACCATTGGCACAATAAAGAACCAGATACTAAAATCAATACGGAACTTATAATTCTGCAGCCATTTATAACAACCCCAATAAGCCAGCGGTATTGCAATAGCGTTTGCAATAGCCAGTAATTTCACAAAATCTTTTGATATGAGCAGTAAAATATTGGGTATGGATGCACCCAATAGTTTACGGATGCCTATCTCTTTAACCCGTTGGCCAATGGTAATGAGCGTTAGCCCGAACAAACCAAGGCAGGCAACCAATATAGCCAGTCCCGAAAACAAACTGAATACCTGGCCAAAGTGCTGCTCGGTTTTATATTGCTGGTCAAAAAACTCATCCAGAAAAAAGTAATCGAAAGCGGCATCGGTAAAAATGGCCTTATAAGTTTTATTGATCTGAGCGATGGTGGCAGGCATATCGGCCGTGTTTACCTTCAACTCGTAATGGGTTACGCTGGATGGGTCTATAAGCCTGAAAACCGTAGGTGTAAACCCTTCTTTAAGCGATGTTTGATGGAAGTTTTTTATCACTCCTACAATGGTATTATCAAACACCCTGCCGCGGCCATTTTTGGTCTGGATGATCTTACCCACTGCATCCTGCGGGTTCTTATACCCTAATGACAGCACCGCCGCTTCGTTCAGCATCATTAACGACCCGTTGGTTTGTACGGCCGAATCAAAATTACTGCCGGCTATTACTTTTACCTTAAACTGGTTTAAAAAACCGCCGCCTATTTCAAGGGTTGGCAGCCTTATCCCCTTTTCGCCCGCTGCCACCTCAGGGCGGCTGTAAGCCATGATGTAGTTAATCACTTCGCCGGGTATTGCCGATGATGAGGTAACGTTTTGCACGCGCGGATTACGCATTATCTCCGTCTGGAAAACGCTATCCTTATGCATAAAACTCATAGCATCGGCATCGTTATCCCTCACAATTTGCGGCGCCCTTACAACAAGGGTTTGGGTCATGTCCATCCCTTTGTTGGCGCTTTTCATGTAATTAACCTGCCGGTAAACCACAAGGGTGCCTATCATAAAAGCTATGGTGGCCACAAACTGAAAAACCACTAAAGATTTGCGCAGCGATATACTTTGCGCGCTGGTTTGAAATTTACCTTTGAGTATCTGTACAGGTTTATAATCAGAAAGTACCAGCGCGGGGTAAAATGCCGAAAGCACAATCCCTGCTAATAAGCAGCCTGCAAAGCCTGGTAAAAAGGCGGGGTTTTTCCACAGCGTAAATTGTATTTGCACACCGCATAAAGCGCTAAACCAGGGCATTAATAAAATTACAGCAAATACCGCCACGATTAAACTGATGACATTCAGTAATGCCGACTCAAACAAAAACTGAATGATAAGCTGAACGCGCTGCGAACCCAGTACCTTGCGTATGCCCACTTCGCGGGCACGTTCAATTACCTTAGCGGTAGAAAGGTTGATATAATTGATATAAGCGATGACCAAAATCAACGCTGCTATAATACCCAAATACCAAACCATATTACCATTGCCGCCGGCGCTTATCTCGTCGGTAAGGTTCGAGTAGAGGTGAATATCGCGCAGGGGCTGCAAGCTTAATGCTATGTTGCTGATATTGGTTTTCCCCAAAGTAAAGCTTGCATTATTCAGCTTATCGTTACCCGCTACATGATCTTTGATAAAGGCCGGCAACATGGCCTCAAAACGTTTGTAATTTATTTTTGGCGATAATAAAAGATAGGTGTACGAATCGGCGTAAAGCCAATCGCCGGCGTGCGGATCTTGCGATACCAGGAAATCAAACTGCAGGTGCGAGTTTGCGGGCACATCTTTACAAACCCCAGTTATCGTAGCCGTGATATTTGTTCCAGATATCTGCTGCTGTATCCTGATGGTTTTACCAATGGCATCGGCGTTACCAAAATATTTTTTTGCCGTACTTTCGGTTATCACCACGGTGTTTGGGTTGCTTAGCGCGTTAACAGTCCCCTGCACTAAAGGGAACGAAAACACTTTGAGGAACGAGGGCTCGACCAGGTATAAACGGCGCTCGTTAAACGCAACCACATTGGTGCCCGCCTGTGTACTTACCTGCCCTTCGAGTTTAGAGATACGGGTTTGTTCCTCAACGCCGGGCAGCTCTGCTTTTAAGGCCGGGCCAACCGCCGAGTATGTTTTTGGCAGGTTTTCAATTAAATTCCCCTGGCTGTAGTTCTGGTGCTTTACCCGGTATATCCTATCGGCATTGGCTTGAAACTTATCGTAACTTAACTCAAAGCTGATGTATTGTATAATAAGCATACACGCCACCATACCAATAACCAGGCCCAGTATGTTGATCAACGAGAATAGCTTTTGACGGGATAGTACACGCCATGCCATTTTTAGATAGTTATTGAACATGATAATTTTAAATTCTAAACGCTAAATCCTAAATCCTAAAGCTGAAATTAAATCCGAAATCGAACATCCGAAATTCGAAATCAAAAAATCCCTTTACTCTGTTTTTAAACTTTTCACCGGGTTGGTTAATGCGGCTTTGATGCTTTGATAGCTTACCGTTAATATGGTGATGCCAATAGCGCCCAAAGCCGTAAGCCCGAATACCCACCACGAAAGCTCTGTGCGATACTTATAATCCTGCAGCCAGCCGTGCATCAGGTAGTAAGCCATTGGTATGGCTATTAAAAGCGATATACTTACCAGGATAACAAAATCGGTTGACATAAGGCGCCACAGGCTAAACACCGACGCTCCAAGCACTTTTCGTACCCCTATTTCTTTAGTGCGCTGCTCGGCCATGAACGATGCCATGCCAAACAAGCCCATACAGCTTATAAATATTGCTAACAGGGTAAAGAAACCTGCCAGCTTACCCACCCGTTCCTCATTAGCAAATTTTTGAGCGTACTCATCGTCTGTAAACTTATACTCAAAGGGGCTGCCGGGATCGTATTGTTTAAACACGGCTTCAATCTTAGCCAATGCTTCGTGTGTGCTTTTTTTAGGGTTCAGTCGAATATCGATAGTGCCTTCGGGACCGTTGGCCAGTATAAAAATAGTTGGTTTTACAGGCTCATACGGCGATGACATCACCATATCTTTTATAACACCTATCACTTTAAATTTGGTGTCCCAATCAATAATTTCGCCTACCGCATGCTTAAAATTCATAAATTTCGCTGCCGACTCGTTCAATATCATTGCCGATGTATCGCTCCCAAACTCTCTTGAAAAGTCGCGGCCTTCAATAAGTTTCCAGTTGGCTACCTTGCCAAATTCGTGCGTTACCCGCATGGTTGCAAAATCGTCCTGCAGGTCGGGCGACTTACCGCGCCAGTTTAAACCGCTGTTGTTTGAATAAATGCCGGTTAACGGGCTGTTTGATTCGGCAATTTCTACGACAGTGCCGCTTTGCAGCAAGTCGTTACGTACCGCAGCAAAATTTTTATGTATATCGTCAGATTTCATGCTTACCTGCACCAGGCCTGTACGATCATACCCTACCGGCCTGTTTTTGGTGAACTGCACCTGCCTGAAAACGATAATTGTTCCTATAATAAGGGTTGCCGATACAAAAAATTGAAGTACTACCAATACCTTACGCGGCAACGCGGCGTACCTGCCCGCTTTAAAGGTGCCCTTCAAAACCTTAACCGGCTGGAAAGACGACAGGTAGAACGCGGGGTAACTCCCTGCTATAAGTCCCGTGAACAAGGCAAAGCCCAATCCCATTATCCAGAATACCGGGTTATTCCATAACACCTGAACGGTTTTAGAAGCTACCTGGTTAAACCACGGCAATATCAACAGCACCAGCACTATCGAAAACAAAAATGCAAAGCCCGTTACCATTAACGATTCGCTAAAGAATTGGCCTATCAGCTGGCTGCGCAGCGAGCCCACCGTTTTACGGATACCTACTTCCTTGGCGCGTTTCTCTGACCGGGCGGTGCTCAGGTTCATAAAATTGATACAGGCAAGCAATAGCACAAACATGCCGATAATGCCAAACAACCATACAAATTGTATCGCCCCGCCGGTATTAACGCCATCCTTAAACTCCGAGTACAGGTGCCATTTATTCATCGGATGTAAAAATATCGCAGGCTTGGCCGCCGCGCCTACCGAGTCGCCCTGCGCCGCAATGTTTTTTTGCTTCAGAGGTTTTATCCGCTCATCAACCTTCTGTATGTCAACGTTATCGTTTAACTGTGCAAACAGCTGGAACGAGTTATTGCCCCACCTTGTTGCCGCACGCTTAAACCAATCCTGCGTGGTCATATAAAAATCCCAGGGGATAATTACGTTCAGATCATTAAAGGTAGTGTTGTGCGGCAGGTCTTCGTAAATGCCGGTAACCTTAAGCAATTGCTTGTTATCTATCTTAATGGTTTTATTCATCGGGTCGGCATCACCAAAAAGAGTTTTGGCAACTTTAGCCGATAACAGGATGGACAACGGATCTTTTAACCCCCCGCGTGTCCCTTTCAGCATTTTAAGCGACAGCATATCCGGCGCTTCGGCCTGCATAAAGTTGCCGGTTTGCGTTATCTTTTTATCGCCAACGGCAAGTACATGTTCAAATGTCCAGCTGGAAAGCACCATATACTTAAAGTCCTTACCCTTGCCGGTGTAATCTGTACGCAGCAGCGTTCCTAAAGGGATGGGTATGGAGGTTTGGCTGCCTACAATGCCGTTAAAGGTTTGGTGCTGCCAAACCTGCACTATTCTATCGCGGTTTTTAAAATACTTATCATAAGATACCTCGTCCCATATCCAAAGGCCAATCAGCATAGCTACCGCCATACCAACCGATAGCCCGGTAACATTAATAAACGTATGCGCCTTGTTTTTTAACAGGTTGCGCCAGGAAATTTTCAGATAATTTTTAAACATTGCCCTACAGTTTAGTTTATTGTTAGTTAGCAAGCAAGCTTGCTATAAGGAACAATATAACATACGTGCCAAAACTACAACCAATTGATTATAAATTATTTACAATCAAAAGCAACTCATCAACCGTTCGTAAACGGACGGTGCGGTGTTCGGTTATAAACTTTTTAAAATGAGCTGTTTAGGTGTATGAGAAAGCGGAGGTGTCAGCCTGAGCCTGTCGAAGGGTGCGCGGCGGGCATAGTCCGCTAACGGTTCGACAGGCTCACCATGACGTATTACATAATCTGTCATCCTGGGCGATAGTAAGGGAACTGATACCAACTATGCATGTCGGTTATATGCCGGCGATCAGATGCAGTATGACAAAGGCAAAGGGTTATTTTAACTCTTTAATCTTCACGTTCCTGTAATCCACATCAAAGCCGTGGTCCTGTAACAGGATGTGCCCTTCCTTAGCTTCGCCAAAATCTTTCCAAACCTTGTATTTGCTTATGGCTACCAGGTCGCGGTAGGCTTTGGAGCCGCGGTCATATTCCAGCACCTTGATGCCATTCAGATAATGCACTACATGGTTATTTGGCAAAACCACAATACGCCCGGTATTCCATGCGCCGATAGGGTGCACAAAGCGGGATTGTTTTTTTGCAGGGATCAGATCATACAACGATGCCAGGGTGCGGTTACCATCCCGGCCCAGTTTGGCATCGGGGTGAACGGCATCATCCAGCACCTGGTACTCCAGCCCGATGGCCGAGCCTTGTGTTTTTTCATCAAGCGTAACAAAGTATTTAACCCCGCTGTTAGCCCCCCGGCTCATCCTGAACTCGAACGACATATCAAAGGCGCTATACATTTTATCGGTAATGATATCCCCGCCGTTGGTAGCCTCGCCGCCATTGGCGCCGATAACGGATATCATCCCGTTCTCGATCTTCCACCCTTTTGCCGGGAAGGTAGCGGCGGTAGCGCTATGCCAGCCCGCGCTGGTTTTTCCGTCAAATAAAAGCTTCCAGCCATCCTGTTTTTCGTAAGCCGACAAGGTGTTATGCTGCAGGTTAACTACGTAAACATCCTTCGCAAAGGGCTGCGGCTGCAGGTTAGTAGTTTTTATACGGATGTTTTTAAAAAATATCTTCTTCCCTGCCTGCCCGGCATCGTTAATGGCGTGTACCTGCAATCCAATAAAGCCCTTGGTATCTATGGTATCAATAACGTAAGCTGCTGCTACACCATTTATCCAGGTTTTGGTAGTGTTGCCAATGCACTCAATTTTAATATGGTTAAACTGCCCGTTCTTCCAGGCGTTTTGGGCTTTGGCGTTCAGCTCCATTGGATAAAGCCAATCGCGGCGGCCCTCGTCGTATATCCCGCCGCTCCATTTGCGGTCGCTCGGGTCAATTTCGCATTGGCGGCCATAAACCAGTCCCTTGCCATCGTGCCCTGCCGGGTCAAAATGGCTACGCAATTGTATGCCGGAGTTGGTCAGGTTGCTTTCGGTTTTGGCATCAAGTTCTAAAATAAAATCGCCGTACTCTTTCTCGGTAACTAAAAAAGTATTGCCGCTGTTTAATACCGCTGTGCCCGTTATGCCGCCGTTCTCTGCTTTATATTCGGCTTTGCCGGCCAGTATTTTCCAGCCGCTAAGGTTTTTGCCATTGAACAAATTGGTGTAGCCGGCTTTGCTTTGCGCCGATGCAGTTTGGACACCGGCGGCCATAGCTATAGCAAGCAGGTAGGTAGTTAAGTTCTTCATAATTTATTTCAGGCTGATGTGTTAAACTTTTAAATTCCATCCGGGTTGGTACTCGCGGCCCCAAAGTTTGGCCGCTTCGGCATCGTGCAGGATATGGCCATTAGTGGTATCCAGATTCAGCACACGGCCAACACGCTGGGCAATATTACCCAATTGCGGTATCACGGTTGATTTATGCCCGTTGATGATAGTTTGATTCAGCTTTTCGGTACCGCGTATGGCGTTCACAAAATTTTGCAGGTGCACGCGGTCAAGCATTTCAGTAGGGCTTACTTTGTTAGCAGCATCTACCGGGGTTTCATCCTTTACTTCTTTCACCAGTTTGTTATCATAATCATAAACCTGGTAGCCATTCCCGCCGCCATAATAAATGGTACCGTGATCGCCATAAAATACAACACCACGGCCCACTCCTTCAGAATTAAAGCCGTTGCAACTGCGCCCCTCCCATGACAAGGCGGTATTATTCGGGAAATTCGCCAGTATAGTTTGCGTATCAGGGGTTTCCCAATCATCCTTAAAGGCAAAGCGACCGCCCGACGAGGTCACCCTGTTCGGAAAATCAACCCCAAGCCCCCAGCGCATTACATCAATTTCGTGCGTGCCGTTGTTAAGGGCTTCGCCGGTGCCCCAGTTCCAGTGCCAATGCCAGTTGTAGTGTATCAGGTTATCTTTGTATGGCCTGCGCGGGGCATAGCCCTGCCACAATTCATAATTCAAGTTTGCTGGCACAGGCACTACCTTGCCTATGCCAATGCTTTTGCGGTTATTTACATACCAGCCCCTTGCAAAATAAGCCCGGCCAATAATGCCGGCATGCAGTTCGGCAACCATTTTCTGTACATTATCAAACGACCGCCGCTGACTGCCCATTTGTACCAGGCGGTTATACTTGGCTGCGGCGGCTATGGCCAGCTCGCCTTCGTGCGGGTTATGGCTGCAGGGCTTCTCTACGTATACATGTTTACCTGCCTGGCAGGCCAATATAGTGGCAGGCGCGTGCCAGTGGTCGGGCGCGGCTATTACCAGGGCGTCAAGGTCTTTTTTCTCAAGCAGTTTGCGTACGTCGGTAATCCCGGTAGGCTTTTTGCCGGTTATTTTTTCGATATCGGCAATGCACCTGCCCATGGCAACGCTGTCTACATCGCATATGTACCCTATCTCTACATCGGCCAGGGCGGCTAACTTTTGCGCCAGGAACCCTCCGCGGCTGTTAACCCCCATTACCCCAATGATAACTTTTTTATTTGGCGACCCCGTGAAGGTACCGGCCGCGGCTAATTGCGACCCAATTAAAAAACTGGTGCCCGTGAGGGCTGCCCCCTGGATAAATCTTCTGCGTTGCATAACAATAGGTATTAGTGATGTATAAGCACAATTGGTAAAAGCTAAAATAGCAGTTTAATCATAAAATATCCGGCAGGGTAGCGATTTTATTACATAAAAGCCACCCGTTCTTGCGCTGATGTTCATAAAAGCACAACACTTCATTTGTTCTTCGTTACGACTGGTAGTGAGTTGATGGATCGTCAGTGGATGTACTTCCCCCCTTTACAGCGGCCTTTCTATCGAGGATTGCCACGCTATCGCTCGCAATGACGGTTATGTTTTCTCTCGTCAGCAAAACAGCTTCGGGCGAAAGCGGGCAGAACGATAATGGCCTTTAGCGCGGCAAGGGCATAGCAATACTTGCCCGAAGCGCAGGGGCCGGGTGCGAACGAAGTTGGGGCGAGATTTTGCAGCCCGTGGTTCTGCCTGCCTTGCAGGGTAAAGGCCTTGTGCGCAAAGAAGCCTTTTTGCTGACTTGATTTTTGCTTCTTTTGTATCAAGACAAAAGAAGTAGCCCTCCGCGGCAATGAGCGGACTACCGTTCATGAAAGCACGACACTTTATCTATCTTCGTT
>NZ_JACHCV010000005.1:0-261480 GCF_014200785.1 Mucilaginibacter sp. AK015 | reverse complement strand
GACACGCCTTAATCTTTTCTCTTTACCCTTTTCTTCTGCAATAAAATTATTCTTATTCTCCTTGTAAACAACTCCTATACAAACATAGGATGACGTGCGGGGAGGACGGTAAGATTTTTATGATTTCAGCCTTAACAGCTGTTGGTAAACCTTCTCGGTAGGCAGGCCCACAACGTTGGTATAAGAGCCGTTGATGCGCTCTATGCCGATAATGCCTATACGCTGCTGGATGCCGTATGAGCCGGCTTTATCCATGGGCTGGTATTCTTCTACATAACTGCGGATCTCGTGGTCGGTAAGCTTACGGAAAAACACTTCGCTCCTGTCGTAAAATTTGTTGTATTGCCCGTTGTGCAGCAGGCAAACGCCGGTATAAACCTCGTGCATTTTGCCGGATAAGCGCTGCAGCATCTCCACAGCGTGCTCTGTTGATTCAGGTTTGCCCAATATCAGGCCATCTATAGCTACAATAGTATCGGCGGTAAGCACTATTTCATCGCTAACGTCTTCGTCAAAGGCCTCGGCTTTTTTAGCCGCAATATACAGGGCAATTTCGGCGGGCGACAAACCATCAGGGTACGACTCGTCCACCTCTTTTAAAACCACCCGGAAATCAATATCCATCAGCTTTAAAAGCTCCTGCCTCCTGGGCGATTTAGATGCAAGAATTATCTGCGGAAAGGTATTCATCTAAGAAAACTTTGACTTTTTACTTTAAACTTTTGACTTAACCGTCTACCAGCTATACGCCTGTTCGTTCATCCAGGTGCCTTGTACCTTCATCACTTTTTCTATCACCTCGCGGGCGCAGCCACGGCCCCCGGGTATAGGCGATACATAGCTGCATATCGCTTTAATTTCCTCGGCGGCATCGGCAGGGCATACCGGCAGGCCAACCAGCTTCATCACAGCCAGGTCGGGTATATCGTCGGCCATGTACAGAATATTGGCCGGGTTGATGCTTTTTTCTTCGATGAATATTTTAAACCTTTCAGATTTGGTATGCGCGCCCAGGTAAACGTCTTTTATGCCTAAACTGTTTAAACGGAACAGCGCGCTTTTTGACCGGCTGCCCGATATTGCTGCAACATTATACCCGCATTTAACGGCCAGCTGCAAAGCGTAACCATCTTTGATATTGAACGCCCGGCTCTGTACACCGGTTTCGGTAACAAAAACCGACCCATCCGTTAGCACGCCATCCACATCAAAAATAAACGTGGTTATATCTTTAAGCTTGGTTAAATAGGATTCCATTTTGTTGGTTCATTGGTGTTTGAACTGAAAGCTGTAAACCGTTACTGAAACTATTGATTACACCGATTGAAAAGCATCTGCACATCTGATCCCGATAGCTATCGGGACTGCACATCCGCACATCAACTATTGGTTATCCCTCCACTCGTACACCCAGGCGCTTTGTATCTGCTCCAGGTGCCCCTCGTTTGATTCTTCGCGCGTACCGGCAAAGTTTGGCAGGCTTAGTACCCATTCCAAAAGCTCGGTAAAGCGGATACGGTATATTTTCGATTCGCCAAAATCATCGCCAAACTTTTCGTAAAGGCTCATGGCTATATCTTCGTAATCATTCCAGTGTATGGGTAGGGCGAATTTATCGTCGTTCATTTTCTATTTGTTACAATCAAGTATATAACTGTTATTGCTTTTCTTGATTCTTGATTCTAATATCTTAGATCTTTACAGGTTTAGTGGCCCATAAAGCCCGACTGGTCAGGCAGGGTTACTTCTATATCGCCATCTATAACCACGCACTGGCATCCCAGGCGCGATGTTATACGCGGGTTAACAGCCCTGTCAATAAAGTCCTCTTCCTTGTCAGATATCTCCTGGATGTTATCCATCCCTTTGTTCACATAAATATGGCAGGTACTGCACCCGCAAACCCCGCCGCAGTTATGCTGCAGCTCGATGCCATTCTCCAGGCAAACATCTAAAACAGATTCCCCTTCGGCAATTGGCAGTTCCACGCTTTCGTGGTCCTTTTCCTCAAAGTTAATCTTTACTTTAAAAATATTCATTTTGGCAAAAGTAACAAAATTACTTATCCCCGTTACCCGCGTTATGGTTTTTGATAATATCCTGACTTAACAATGTATATATCTGCTGCAAACCGGGCTGGCCGTTAAGCATTTGCAAATGCGCCTGCATTGTCAAATCATCGTTACGCACGGCGGGGCCGGTTTGTACTTTAGCAGGCGAGTATTCTTTTATTTTATCGGCTGTTTCAATAATCAGCGGGCGCAGCATATTAAAGCTCAACCCGCTGCCGGCCAAAAGCTGCTCGCCAATGCTGTATAAATGATTGGTAAAGTTACAGGCAAATACTGCTGCCAGGTGCAGCACTTTGCGCTGCGCCGAATTTACCCGGTAAACATTGTTGCTTATGCTACGGGCAAGCTCCTCCAACGTTTTGCTGATATCCTCATCAGCCCCCTCAATACAAAGGGGCACTTGCCTGAAATCAACTTCCTTGGTTTTGCTGAAGGTCTGCAACGGATAAAACACGCCTGCATTTGTGGTATTATCAAGCAACGCCTGCATATCTACCGCGCCCGACGTGTGTACAATAAGCTTGTTAAAGGCGGATAAATGCGGGATAAATCCGGGTATGGCATCGTCTTTAATAGCCAGTATAAACATGTCGGTGTCAGGGCTTAGGCTTTCCGGCTTATCAATAGCTTCGGCGCCGATATGGTAAGCCAGCAATGCCGCATGCTGCATATCGCGGCTGTAAACTTGCATTATGCGGTGCCCCGCATTTTTAAGCGCGGCGCCTAAATGGGTGGCAACATTGCCCGAACCGATGATGGTTATACGCATAATAGGTGTATCAAGTAATGGCACAAACTTAAATATTTCTACTATTTTTATTTCCTTATTCCGCAATCCCGATCGCTTGATGAAATTTTTAAAAAACCTGTTCCTGATCATTATTTTGTTGATAATATTTGGTGGTGCCGCCCTGTATATTATTTACGATCACTATAATGCAGAGAAAAAACAACTGACCTATGAACTGCGCAAAAGCACTAACGGCAGCTATATCGATTTAACCCATGGAGTTACCCATTACGAACTTGACGGCCCTGATACCGGTAAGGTTGTGGTTATGCTGCATGGTGCTACCGTGCCGTACTACATCTGGAACGGTACCTTTGAGTATTTAACAGAACATGGCTTCCGTGTTTTACGGTACGACCAGTATGGCCGCGGCTACTCTGACCGGCCGGATGTGGTATATAACAAACAACTTTATTTTGAGCAGCTTAACGAACTTATAGCGCAGCTTCATTTAAAAAAACCCGTTAGCCTGGTGGGCGTATCGTTTGGCGGCATGCTGGCTACCGACTTTACCGTGGCTTACCCCGATGCGGTGAACAAGGTTGTGCTTATTGATCCGGGGTACCCTGCGAATAAAATTAAAGTACCCCAATTTGTAGCCGAATATTACGAAGCCATACACCCCGAAGAAAGGGCGCTGGGGCAAATGGACGATTTTAAATATCCCGACCGACACCCTACCTGGGTTGAACGTTACCGCCCGCAAATGGAATATAAAGGGTTCAGGCACGCTATCATTTCAACCGCTTATAATTATGGCGCGCAATATAATGGGCGGCAAAGCAATACCGCCCTTAACAACCTGCATAAACCGGTAATGCTTATCTGGGGCCGGGAAGATAAGACCGTGCCCTTTACCTACAGCGACTCGGTACGGAGCGTTTTAAAAACCGAATTTTTACCTGTTGACAATGCGGGGCACCTGCCATATCTGGAGCAGCCGGATATTGTTAACCCTGCTTTGGTAACATTTCTGCGCAAATAATATCTAAACCATAAATAAACACTAAAAACAAATACTATGGATACTTCTCTGATTACCACCAGCACCGCCTTAGATGGTTACAAGGTTGTTAAGCATTTGGGCGTGGTACGCGGTATAACCGTGCGCAGCCGCAGCGTAGTAGGCAACTTTGCCGGCGGTATACAATCGCTTTTTGGCGGCAGGCTTTCTGTTTATGTAGAGCTTTGCGAGAATGCCCGCGAAGAAGCCTATCACCTGCTGATACAGCATGCCCAGGCCTTAGGCGCAAACGCCATCCTGAGTATGCGCTACGATGCCAACGAGGTAATGCAGGGCATCACCGAGGTACTGGCTTACGGTACTGCCGTGGTGGTTGAGAAGGTGGCGGAGTAATTTTTATTATGTTAGGATATGCCTGTCGAAACTTGCTCGCGGAGGTGTTTCGACAGGTCCGGGCCAACCGCTCCGGAACCGCTGTTTCCAGCAGAATTTTACCGCAATTTTCTTCAAAAAATTCAAGGATTTTCTGATCTTTTAGGTGGCTTGCGCTGTCGGGATACGAAATTTTCTTTTAATTATTCGCCTAAAATAAACTGCTATCTTTGCTTCAAATTATAGCCTTCCTATGCAAGTAATAAAGCAATATATAGAAGATAACAAACAGCGCCTGCTCGACGAACTATTTGAACTGCTGCGTTTCCCGTCCGTTAGCGCCGACCCTAAGTATGCCCCCGACGTTTTGAACGCCGCCGACTATGTGGCCAAAAAACTGACCGACGCCGGTGCTGATAACGTAGAAGTTTGTAAAACAGCAGGTTACCCTATTGTTTATGGGGAAAAGTTAATAGATACTTCGCTGCCAACTGTGCTGGTTTACGGCCATTACGATGTGCAGCCACCCGACCCGCTGGAACTTTGGCACACCCCGCCGTTTGAGCCCACCGTTCGCGATGGTAAGATCTATGCCCGCGGCGCCTGCGATGATAAAGGCCAGTTTTACATGCATGTAAAGGCTTTTGAGCTGATGATGCAAACCAACACCCTGCCCTGCAACATCAAGTTTATGATAGAGGGTGAGGAGGAAGTTGGCTCTAACCACCTGGGTATCTTTGTAAAAGCGAATAAAGACCGCCTTAAGGCCGATGTGGTGCTGATATCAGATACTTCGATGATCAGCATGGAAAATCCATCGCTTGAAACCGGTTTACGCGGCCTTTCATACCTGGAAGTTGAAGTAACCGGCCCTAACCGCGACCTGCACTCGGGTGTGTACGGCGGCGCTGTTGCTAACCCGGCAACAATACTGGCTAAGATGATTGCCTCATTGCACGATGATAACAACCACATTACCATACCGGGCTTTTACGATGATGTAATTGAACTTACGCAAACTGAAAAGGACGAACTAAACGCCGCACCTTACAACGAGGATGAATACAAAAAAGACCTCGACATAGCCGAAGTTTGGGGCGAAAAGGGTTACACCACCTTTGAGCGTACCGGCACCCGCCCTACCCTTGAGGTGAACGGCATTTGGGGTGGCTACATTGGCGAGGGCGCTAAAACCGTGCTGCCATCAAAAGCCAGTGCCAAAATTTCGATGCGTTTGGTGCCTAACCAGTCATCAGAGAAAATTACCCAGCTGTTTACCGATCATTTTCTGAAGATAGCGCCGAAAACAGTAAAGGTAAAAGTAACGCCACATCATGGCGGTGAGCCGGTGGTTACCCCTACCGATAGCATCGCCTACAAAGCGGCGCAAAAGGCTATTGCCGAGGCATTTGGCAAGCAGCCTATCCCAACCCGTGGCGGCGGCAGCATACCTATTGTAGCATTGTTCGAGGCTGAGTTGGGTATCAAAACCGTATTAATGGGATTTGGTCTTGATAGTGATGCCCTGCACTCGCCGAACGAGAAATACGATATTTTTAATTATTACAAAGGGATAGAGACCATCCCATTGTTCCACAAATATTTTGCGGAATTGAGTAGGTAACAACCTTATTCCCGCGGCGTCATTGCGAGGTACGAAGCAATCTTCGATAGACAATCAGCGACAAGCATGTCGAAGATTGCCACGCTATCGCTCGCAATGACGTTTTTGATTATACCGTAAACTTTTCACACCCTGTCAAAAACGCCTCATCAGCATCCGCGCCTATACCGGGTTCGTCGCTTATGCTTAGTTTACAGCCATCATAAGTTACGCCCCCAACGCATGGGTCAACCAAATGGCCCAGCATACAGGTATCCATATCATAAAACCGAATATTCGGACTGGCGTACACAAAGTGAAGTTTAGCGCTGAGGGCGATGCGGCTTTCCAGCATACCGCCCATCATACAGGCAATTCCGCGTTCGGCAGCGGTATCGTGGATCTTTTTTGCTTCCAGTATCCCGCCTGATTTTGCCATTTTGATGTTAATATAATCGCAGCTGCCGCTTTCTATCTGCATGCGGGCATCGTGGTGGTTATAAACGCTTTCATCCGCCATTATTTTTACCGGCGATAGCTTCATCAACCGAGGCAGGAGGTCGTTATGCCAGGTACGCATGGGTTGTTCACAAAATTCAATATCATATTCGCCTATCGCCTGCAGGGCAAAAACGGCTTCATCAAAGCTCCAGCCCTGGTTTGCATCAACCCTTATCTTCATTTCGGGGCCAACAGCTTGCCGGATATGTTTTATCCGCTCTACATCTGTTTCGGCACCCTTACCCAGCTTTACTTTTAAAATATTCGCGCCCGATGCTTTAAAGTCGATTGCCTTTTTAGCCATCGCTTCGGGGGTATCAATGCCAATGGTGATATCGCTTTCAACTACTCGTCTTTCGCCGCCAAGAAATTTATAAAGCGGCAGCCCGGCATTTTTCGCGGCAATATCATGCAAAGCTATATCAAAGGCGCTTTTTATGGTGGTGTTACCTGCGGCGGCATCGTGCAATTGCTGCATCCGCGCGGGGATATCCAGCGCATTTTGCCCTTTCCAAAGCCCGGCAAAATATTTAGCCATCACCAGGCAGGTATCCTGTGTTTCCCCAACGATCATCGGGAAGGCAGAGCATTCACCCACACCGTAAAAGCCCTTATCAGTGTGGATACGGATAAACACATTTTGCGCGTGGTCCATAGTGCCCGTCGCGATGGTAAAGGGCACCATCGGGATGCTGAAACGGTAAATATCTATAGAGGCAATAATGACTTGTACGTTCATATAAGATTTGTAGCCGGCGTTAATTTACCCGTTTTAGCCCGTTATTGATACCTGCCCTGATCATATCGCCGTAACCATCGTTAGGTAAAAATGGAGCAAACTTAAGTGCCAGCTGATAATTTTCGTTTGCCTTATCAAACTCTTTCAAATCCTCAAAACATTTGCCAACATTCAAATAAAGCGATGGGTACACCGATGTTATCTCCGGGGCACTTATTTTAAGCGCGAGGTTTAAAGCAGTGAGGTCCCATTTCAATTTATCGGCAATAGAACTTTGCTGCCTGGCGATGTAATGCGCAGCAGTAAATCTTTCCATATCGTTTATCGCAATGTCCCACGCTTGCTGAAAAAGCACTGCAGCTTCTTTTTGCTTTCCTTCGCCTTCTAACATCATCCCGTTAGCGCAAAGTTTATTGATATTATTGTCCGGGTCGAATTGCATCATTTTATAGCAAATAAGTTCATTTTGGCTAAACAGTTAAATCTATGACTTTTATCGCTAAACTGGCGGATGTTAACAAAATTTGCACATTAACACATTTACCTTATATTTGCGTTAGTACTTCGTACGCTTCCATTTCGGTTCTCCGGTTTCTGCTTTCTTTTCTAAGAAATCGTCCATGCGCCGAAAACATTTCACGACTTTTTTAATTAAAAATATACATGGCATTAACAAATTTGCCTGGTCCGTTTGATTATAACTCGACCAGGAGCAAGCTTTTACTAAGCGAATACGGCCGTAACGTGCAAAATATGGTAAAATATATTGTGGCGTTACCCACCAAAGAAGAACGCAACAAATACGCACAGGTGGTTATAGACCTGATGGGCTTTTTAAACCCACACCTGCGAGATGTAGCCGACTTTAAGCACAAACTTTGGGACCATCTGCACATCATATCCGACTTCCAGTTGGATGTTGATTCGCCGTACCCAAAACCCAATCCCGAGGCTATCCACTTAAAGCCCGAGCCGCTTAAATACCCGCATCAGCGTATCAGGTACAAGCACTATGGCAAAACCATCGAAATGATGATAGAAAAAGCTAAAGCTATTGAAGAGCCCGAGCGCAAGCGCCACATGGTACAGGCTATAGCTAACTTTATGAAAATGGCCTACGTGCAATGGAACAAAGATTCGGTTGCGGACGAAACTATCCTATCGGACCTGTACGCCCTATCGGGAGGTGCGCTTAAACTGGAAGAGAACGTTAACCTTAACCGGGTAGAGTTCCGCGGTAACCAGTACAACAACCAAAACAATAACAACCGGGGGCGTAACAACCAAAACACCCGTGGTGGCGGTGGCCGCACCAATAACAACCCGCGTAACAATAACCAAAACAACCGTAACCGTAACACCGGTGGGGCAAAGAAATATTAGTTGATAGACGATAGTCTATAGACCATAGTTGATTGGGAAAAGAATTATACTTTTTTAATCTTTGTCATACTATGAACTATGGACTATCGTCTATGGACTACAAACTATAAACTATGAAAAACGCATTCGAGATACAGGGCGGTAAAAAGCTCAAAGGCGAAATTATCCCCCAGGGCGCGAAAAACGAAGCATTACAAATTATATCGGCGGTATTATTAACCAGCCAAAAAATGACCATCAGCAACATCCCCGATATACAGGATGTAAATAAGCTGATAGAGTTATTAGGCGATATGGGGGTTGAGGTAAACCGCATATCGCGCGATACCTGCACCTTCGAGGCCAAAGAAATAGACCAGGACTTTTTCACCTCAGAAGCATTTAAAACCAAAGGCGGTGGCTTACGCGGCTCTATCATGATATTAGGCCCGCTTTTGGCCCGTTTTGGCAAGGCTTCTATCCCAAAACCGGGCGGCGATAAAATTGGCCGCCGCAGGCTCGATACCCACTTTTTGGGATTCGAAAAGTTGGGCGCAAGATTTGATTATAACCCCGAAAACGGTTTTTACAATGTAGATGCATCAAACCTTAAGGGTACTTACATTTTGCTAGACGAGGCATCCGTAACAGGCACCGCCAATATTGTTATGGCAGCAGTGCTTGCAAAAGGCACTACCACCATTTACAACGCAGCCTGCGAACCCTACCTGCAGCAGCTTTGTAAAATGCTAAACCGTATGGGTGCAAAAATAAGCGGTATTGCCTCAAACCTGCTTACTATTGAGGGCGTAAGCGAACTGGGGGGTACAGACCACCGTATGCTGCCTGATATGATCGAGATAGGGTCGTTTATTGGCCTGGCCGCCATGACGGGTTCTGAGATCACGATTAAAGACGTACACTACGACGAACTGGGCATGATACCTGACGTGTTTAAACGCCTGGGGATTAAACTGGAGCGCCGCGGCGATGATATTTACATCCCGTCGCAAGATCATTACGAAATAGATACCTTTATAGACGGTTCGCTGCTTACCGTGGCGGATTCGCCGTGGCCGGGCTTTACACCCGATTTGCTAAGCATAGTGCTGGTAGTTGCCACACAAGCCAAAGGATCGGTGCTGATACATCAGAAAATGTTTGAGAGCCGTTTGTTCTTTGTGGATAAATTGCTGGATATGGGCGCTAACATCATCCTTTGTGATCCGCACCGGGCCACGGTTATCGGGTTAGATAAACAGGTACAATTGCGGGGTATCTCCATGACATCGCCCGATATCCGTGCGGGGGTGTCGTTACTGATCGCGGCATTGTCGGCCCAGGGGCAATCTACCATTTACAATATCGAACAGATAGAACGCGGTTACCAGAATATAGATGAACGACTAAGAGCCATTGGGGCGGATATAAAACGCGTGTAAAGCCGAAAGCTAAAAGCAGAAAGACCAAAGCTTTTTGCTTTTAGCATTTTTTTTTAGCTTTACGCTTTGTGCTTTAAGCTTTCAGCTCAATAATTCTACGCATCAATGCCATATAAAAACCGGAGATCGTCGTATTCTACCTTTATATTGATCTTTGTTGCGTTGAAAATAGTGCTTAACCTGTTTGCCATAAGCAATTTTGGTTTTCACCGCGATGAGTTGCTCCACTTGGTTTTAGGCGATCACCTTGACTGGGGTTATAAGGAAGTACCTCCTTTTATCGCCTTACTGGCAAAAATAAGCCTCACTGTTTTTGGCGATTCCGTTTTTGCCGCCCGTATATTCAGCACCATTGCCAGCGGCTTCATCATATGGCTTACCGGACAAATTACAGCCGAACTTGGCGGCCGCAGGTTTGCCATAAGCCTGGCCTGCCTGGCGCTGATATTTTCGCCTGCCTTTGCCGCCAGCGGATATTTGTTTCAGCCCGTAGTGTTCGATCAGCTTTGGTGGGTGGTAACCGTTTGGTTATTTGTACGTTATTTAAATACCGCCTCGGTTAAATACCTGTACTGGCTGGGCGTAGCGGTTGGCGTGGGCATGTTAACCAAATACACCATGGTATTTTTTACGGTATCGCTCATCATCGGTATCCTGATCAGCCGCGAACGGAAACTGCTGTTCAATAAGCATGTTATTTACTCGGCATTAATAGCTACGCTCATTTTTCTGCCCAATGTTATCTGGCAATTTGCCCATCACCTGCCGGTAATTCATCACATGAAAGAGCTGCGCGCCACCCAACTGGATTACGTGCATCCTTCAGATTTTATCAAGCAACAGCTGCTGGTTAACGGCACGGCGTTGTTTGTATGGCTTACAGGCTTTATCAGCTTACTATTTTCGTTCAGGCTGCGCAGGTTCAGGTTTATGGCCATTGCCTATGTACTGATATTTTTGTTTTTGCTGCAAATGAATGGTAAAAACTATTACCTTTTTGGCGCTTACCCTATGCTGTTTGCAGCGGGTGGCTTTGCCTTTGAGCGGATACTGAACCGTAAAGCGAATGTTTTGCGCACTGCTGCCATGGTGTTGTTTATTTTGCCAAACCTTTTGTTGCTACCGCTGGTGCTGCCGCTGCTGCCGCTAAATACAACCGCCTCATTTATTAAAAACCAAACCAACCGTTATTCCTTCCTGAAGTTTATTGTTACCTGGGAGGACCAAAAACAGCACCCCCTTACGCAAGATTACGCTGATATGCTTGGGTGGGAAGAAATGGCCAAAAAGGTTAGCGATACCTACCATGCGCTTACACCCGAGCAGCAGAAAAACACACAGCTATATGCCGATAATTACGGCCTGGCCGGTGCCCTGCACCACTACAGGCACAAATATAACCTGCCCGAGGTAGTATGCCTAAACAGCAGCTTTCAGTTGTGGGCGGCCGATAACCTTAACGCCCGTTATATTATTTATGTGGATGACCATGATAATATAGAACGCAGGATAAGCCCCCTGGTGGAAAGCTACCGCCAAACCGGTGAAATAACAACGCCAATGGCGCGCGAACATGGCACAAGGATATACTTGCTTACCAACCCATCGCCTAAATTAAACGACATTTACCGGGCCGAACTGGCTAATAAGAGACTGGAATAATGCGCGGACTAAAAACCATTTTGTTCCTTACCATATCAAACACTTTTATGACGTTTGCCTGGTACGGGCATCTTAAATTTAAGGAGTACGACTGGGGTAAAAACCTGGGGCTGATATCGGTTATCCTCATTAGCTGGGGGCTGGCGTTTTTCGAATACTTATTCCAGGTACCTGCAAACCGCGCCGGTTTTAAAGCCGATGGCGGCCCGTTTACGCTTGTACAGCTAAAAACCATACAGGAAGCCATTACGCTTACTATTTTCATGATCTTTACGATTTTATTCTTCAAAACCGAAAAGCTTGGCTGGAACCACCTGGTTGGTTTTGGGCTGATTGTACTGGCGGTGTTTGTGATATTTAAGAAGTGGTGAGTTTCAGATGTGCAGATAAGCAGTCCACTCGTCATGTTGACCGATAGCGAAGCACCTCATCGCGATATGCATGTTGACGATTGCAAAGTAACAATAGATCCTTCGCTATCGCTCAGGCTGACAATTCAAATTATAAAAAGAGACGCGAAGTATCGCGCCTCTACAGTCATCATTTATCTTTCGTCCTTTATCCTTACTCTAATTAAGCCGATATAGCATTAATAATATCGTACTGGGTAATGATCTCTATCCTGCCATTATCATCCTCAACCAGCACGGCTATATTATCCTTGTTGATCATGCCTGATATCTTATCAATAGATGTGTTCAGGTCAACAAACGGGAATGGCGCTGTTGATATACTGCTAACCGGCTGCGATTTTATGGCCGGGTTTTCCATCAGTGAGCCGAGGATGTCGCTCTCGGTTATTTTGCCTATCACCATTCCTTTTTGGGTAACAGGTATCTGGCTTATGTTAAGCGATTTAATGGTGTTGATAGCCTCCAGAACTGTTTTCTCGCAGTCGATGGTAACGATCTCCTGGTTCTCCTTTTTGCTGATGATATGGCGCGCGGTTAGCTTTTCTTCTTTGATAAAACCACGGTCGCGCAGCCAGTCGTCGTTATACATTTTGCCCAGGTAACGGGTGCCGTGGTCGGGGAATATGATCACCACTACATCTCCGGCTTTAAACCTGTCCTTCATCTGCAATGCCCCCGCAACCGCCGAACCGGTTGAGTTACCTGCAAAAATACCCTCTTTACGTGCTATCTCGCGCGTCATCAGGGCGGCATCCTTATCCGTCACTTTTTCGAAGTGATCTATCAGGCTGAAATCAACATTTTGCGGCAAAAAATCCTCCCCTATACCTTCGGTGATGTAAGGGTATATTTCATTCTTGTCAAATTCACCGGTCTCTTTATATTTTTTAAATACAGAGCCGTAAGTATCTATACCTAAAACCTGTATCGCCGGGTTCTTTTCCTTTAAGTACCGCGCCGTGCCGGATATGGTACCCCCTGTACCCACACCTACAATAAGATGGGTTACCTTGCCTTCTGTCTGTTCCCAAATTTCGGGGCCGGTCTGTTCATAATGCGCCTGCGAGTTGCTCAGGTTATCGTACTGGTTTGGTTTCCATGAGTTTGGCACCTCGCGCTCTAAACGAGAGGAAACAGAATAATACGACCTGGGATCTTCAGGCTCCACATTGGTTGGGCAAACTATAACCTCGGCGCCAAAAGCACGCAGGGCGTCAAACTTTTCTTTCGATTGCTTATCGGTACTGGTGAAGATACATTTGTAGCCCTTTATAACGGCTGCAATAGCCAAACCCATGCCCGTATTGCCCGATGTACCCTCAATGATGGTACCGCCCGGTTTAAGTTTTCCGCTTTTTTCGGCATCCTCAATCATTTTAAGGGCCATACGGTCCTTTATAGAGTTACCGGGGTTGGTGGTTTCTATTTTTGCCAATACCGTCGCCGGTATGTCCTTTACTACTTTATTTAATTTTACCAGTGGCGTATGGCCTATGGTTTCCAGTATATTGTTGTACCACATATATAAAAATCTACTAATTCGATATGCTAACAGGGCAGGCTCAAAATTAGCTTTTTTTAAATGATATTTTTTTATGGAATATCAAATACGTGTGCATCATAGGGATATTAAGTTCATATATTTAAAAACAACGGCAAATACCAAATCTAAACCACACATGACATCACTACTAAAAACTTTGTTGTTTTCATTGCTGTTAATTTACACGTCTGGCCGGCTGTTTGCGCAGCAAAAACTTACCAAAAGCAGGCAAAGCAGCTATTACACTTACATTTACAAACTAAACCCTGCCGATGTAGTAAGGTTCTATCAATCGAAGCAAATGAAGAACGAGGCGGAGCTTTTCCATACGCTTGTAGATTCCTTTAAAACCGACAAGCATTGGAAGAATAATTTGCCCGCAGGTAATTACCTGGAAATGTACGCCGATAAAAATGCCCTGGTTTACAAGCTCATTGAGAACCATTCGGCCTATGTAAAAATGTTCCAAAACAGGTTTGAAAACCGTTTTACCCTTGCCGATAAGCAAGGCAATTATATAAAAAATGCTACTGTATTGCTTAATGGTAAACCGGTAGCTTACGATGGCAACAGCGATACCTGGTTTTTCCACCCGAAAAAAGACACCAGCTTGCTGCAGGTTGATCATGCAGGAGTGAGCAATTTTTTCAGCGTTATAAAAACTAAAGAGTATCATAAAGGTTTTTTCGCGAAGCTTTGGAGCGGAATAAAAAATATCTTTAAGAAAAAGCCGGATCAATATTATAAGCCTTCGCCCTACACCGGCTTTATGGTATTTAATAAACCTAAATACAAGCCTAATGATACCGTTAGGTTTAAGGCATTTGTATTGAACGCAAAAACCAAAAAACCGGTTAAACAAAAAAAGCTGCTGGTTAAAATGGCAGAGAGCGGCGATGACGAAGCTAAAACTATCGGGACAGTAGGCAGCTACCGCGATGGTGGCTTTGAGTATAGCTTTGTATTAGCCGATAGCCTTGATATGTCGCTTGACGAAGATTACATGGTTAGCCTGGTTGATGAAACTGCCGAAACAAAAGCGAAAAGCGACGAAGAAAAAACCGATAACACCAACGCCCTTATAACCGGCACTTTCAAGTACGAAGAATATGAATTGAAAGGTATAAAGTTTGATGCCCGGTTGGATAAAAAAGAGCACCAGCCCGGTAACCCCCTATCGGTTTATTTAAAAGCAACAGACCAAAACGACCTGCCCATAGGCGACGGGCGCGTAACCTTAACCCTTACCCCTAATTATGTAAGTTACTACTATAACGTTAAAACATTTGTGCCCGATACTTTATGGGTGCATAAGCTGCCATTAGACCCTGTGGGCGAAACCAAGATAACCATCCCCGACTCTATTTTCCCGAAGGCGGATATAAGTTACAATATACACGCTGCCTTTTTAAATGCCGACAATGAATCGCAGGAGGTTGATAAAAATGCCGAATTCAACTATGTGCGGTTTAAAGTAATAAGTAAATTAAGTGCCGATACCCTGCTGATAGCTTATTCAGAATTTGGTAAAGACGCTAAAACCCCAGCATTAGTAAGTACCTTGAACGCGGATGGGGATACCCTATCAAAAGTAAAATTAATGCTGCCCGGTTTTGTAAAATTAAACGCCAGCGCCGATAGCTACAACATCGAAACCGACAGCACAGATACCGATATCGAACTAAAAGACCTTACTGCCGATGTGTCAATATCAGGCGAATGTACTGCCGATTCGTTATTTGTAAGTGTGGCCAACCCACGCAGGCTAAAGCTTTTTTACAGCATATTTGCCGGTGGCAAGCTGCTGGATGCCGGGCAGGGCGAAAGCATTAACTACAAAAAGGCTTATCATGATAATAAGCTGATAAATGTGGTTGTGAATTATGTATGGGGAGGCCGGGTAAACCAGCAGCAAAGCTCGCTGGCTTATAACAAAGACGCCCTCAACATAGCTGTTAAGCAACCGGTATCGGTTTACCCGGGGCAAAAAACCACGACAGATATCGTAGTAACCGATGCCGCAGGCAAGCCTGTTGCCAATACCGATGTTACTGCCTGGGCAGTAACCCGGAAATTTAATAATTACAGCGTGCCGAATGTGCCTAACCTGGGTAACGACTATCCTGCCGTAAACCGGCGCACACAAACCGTTAACCTGAGCGAGCGGGAAATAAACGGCGGGCTGCCGCTTAACTGGGCGCTTCGCAGCCGCAGCATGGGCCTGGACAGCATTGAGTACTATAAATTCACCCATCCTTTAACTACTTATCGCATTGAAGAACCCGGCGCTGATACCATTACCCAGATAGCACCCTTTGTGGTACAAAAAGGGGATGTATTGCCCATACATATCCTTTATATAGATGAGCGGCCTGTATATTTTAGCCAGGCGCAGCAATTGCAGCCATACAGCTTTAAGGTTTCGCCGGGCAAGCATTCAGTTAGGTTTCGCACAAGCAATTTAAGTCTGCGGGTTGATAGCGTGTTGGTAGAGCCGTCAAAAAAACTCATCCTAAGTATCAATGCGGATGCTTTTACCCCAACTAAAATGCCCGATACAATGCTGACTTATGAAGCCGACCTGCTTAACAGGTATATGGTAACGGTAGTAAATAACTTCCGCGAAAAAAAGGCAATGCTGTTACAGGATGACCGTATCTTCTTTTTAAACCCCAACGGTCAGGCGCGGGGCAGTGTGCTTGCAGGCCCGCTGGCAAGCAACTTTACAATTTACGAACACCACAACCAAAAACAGGCCTTTATTGCCGAACCGGGTTATAGCTATTGGTTTGAGCCCGGCTTAATAAAACAAACAAGCATCAGATCGCGATATCCTTTTTCAACCGCACTTTGGGCGGCTACAGGCGCGACAAATTATACCCAGTATGTTTTAACAAACGCCCGTGCCGATAGCTTGTGGCAAAATTACCTGGCCGACCGCAGCAATAAGCGCTGGCTATTTCAAAACGAACCCATTACAGGTAACTTATATGGTAATTTAACTATCGATGTACTTTCGGCAAAGAACCTGGCACCGGCGTTTGTTAAAAACGTTATCATCTACAAGCCGGATGACCCTGATTTTATACAGATATTCCCGGGGAACACAACTAGCTTTGGCAAGCTTGCCACAGGCAAATACAAAATATTTTACCTGCTGAAAGACGATAGCTACGATATTAAAGAAGATATTACCGTTAAGCCAAACGGAACAAATTATTACCGGCTCGCTATCCTGCCAAAATATTGTAAAGATTCGGTAAGCATCAAGATCAATACCATCATCAGCTACAGGGATAACGCTGCTAACAATTATAAGGATAATGAGATACAGAATGATGCCTTAAAACTAAAAGAAGCCTTTAACGAAAAGTACCTGAATCCAAGCTTTGATAAATGGATGACAGGAGAGGTAACATCAAGCAATGACAAACTCCCGTTGCCGGGCGTATGGGTAAAGGTTAAGGGCACTGCTACCGGTATACAAACCGACAAAAACGGAAAATTCAAGATTAACGTACCACCGCACGGCAAACTTATTTTTTCGTTCATTGGGTTTTACACAAAAGAAGAGACCATAAAACCCGGTAGCGACATCCGTGTCTCGCTCAGTGAAAGCTCAAACGAACTGCAGGAAGTTGTGGTTGTTGGTTATAGTGCGCAGTATAAACGGGAATTAAGTTATGCCGTAACAACATTAAACGGCATGGTAGCCGGTGTGCAGGTAAACAGCGCACCGGGCGCTGCAATGCGTATTGTATTAAGGGGTAATAATTCATTTGTTGGTAATGATAAGGCGCTTATTGTGGTAGATGGTATTATTGTACCCAGTATGGATATGCTTAAACCCGAGGATATTGCCAATATATCAGTATTAAAAAATGCTGCCGGGACGGCTTTATATGGCGCAGCAGCTGCAAATGGTGTGATCATCATCACCACAAAGCAAAGTAGCGCCAGTAAACCTAACCAGCCGGCCGGCGACAGTCCGGGTGGCGAGCAAACCATGCGCAAAAACTTTAGCGACTATGCTTACTGGCAGCCGAAACTTGTTACCGATGAAAACGGTAAAGCCAGTTTTACAACAGTGTTCCCTGATGATATTACAAGCTGGCGTACATTTGTGGTGGGCATAAACGGTAACCGCCAAAGCGGCACTACCGAAAACCAGATCAAAGCATTTAAACCGCTTAGCGCTAACTTCATAGCCCCGCAATTTGCCATTGCCGGTGATGAAATGAGTTTGATAGGTAAGGTAATGAATTACAACTCGACCGCCGCCACAGTTAACCGCAGCTTTATTTACAACGATAAAACGCTTAAAAATGATATTTTAAATGTTACCAACGCCAAAATAGATACTCTTAACATCATTGCGGCAGCAGCAGATAGCCTGACATTTGAATACAGTATAAAACGCGATAACGGTTATTTTGATGGCGAACGCCGCACGGTACCTGTTTTTAAGCAGGGCATAAAAGAAACCAAAGGTGTATTTGAAGCGCTTTACCGCGATACTACCGTTGCACTTGCCTTCGACCCAAAACTTGGCCCGGTAACTTTCCGTGCGGAGGCTTCTGCCCTGCCTGCTTTAGAAGAGGAAGCCACGAAACTGCGCGAATACAAGTACCTGTGCAACGAGCAGCTGGCATCAAAGCTTAAAGGTTTATTAGCCGAAAAACGGATAAAAATCAAACTCAATGAACCGTTTAAGTATGAAAAGAACATTTTAGATATTATAAAAAAACTACAGGACAACCGCAAAACAAGCGGCACCTGGGGATGGTGGAAAGACAGCAACGAAGAGTTATGGATAAGCCTGCACGCGGTTGAAGCGCTGGTGGATGCCAAAAATATGGGATACGATATTTTGTTGAACGCGCAAAAACTGACAGATTATCTGGTTTACCAGTTGGAAAGTTATAACGGCCAGGATAAGCTTATCAGTCTGCAGATACTGCTTAAACTAAAGGCAAAAATTGATTATCCCAAATATATCACTGTAATAGCTAAAGCGCAGTCGGCTGCAAAATGGCTTAGTAATTACGATCGCTTAAAACTCCTTTTACTCAGGCAGCAAACGGGTGCTCAGGTTAATATCGATAGCCTGTTAAGCAAAAAGCACAGCACGCTTTTTGGCAATATCTATTGGGGCGACAATAGTTACCGTTTCTTTGACAACTCGATACAGGAAAGTATTTTGGCTTATCAACTCATCCGTAATGAAGGCAAGCATCCCGATATACTGGAAAAAATAAGAGGTTACTTCCTGGAGCAGCGCCGTACCGGCAATTGGCGCAATACTTATGAAGCGGCAATGATACTAGAAACCATCTTACCCGATGTATTAGGGCAAGGCGATAAAATAGTGCCATCGGTATTAACATTAAAGGGCAGCGATACAAAAACCATATCCAAATTCCCTCATACTGATACCTTACGTGATAACCGGGTAACCATTAGCAAAACAGGCAACCTGCCGGTGTATATTACCGGTTACCAGCAGTTTTGGAACAGCCGGCCCGAGAAGGTAAATAAAGACTTTACGGTTAACTCCTGGTTCGAGAAAAAAGGCATTAAGCTGGATAAGCTTAAAGGTGGCGAGGTCGTGCAGCTTAAAATTGAAGTTACTGCCAAGGGCGATGGTGACTATGTAATGATCGAGGTACCTATCCCCGCCGGGTGTTCTTACGAGGATAAAGAACAGCAATGGACCAACAACGAGGTACACCGCGAATATTTTAAAGAAAAGGTCAGCATCTTCTGCAACAAGCTGAAACAAGGCACTTACACCTTTATCATAAACCTGATGCCACGCTATAACGGTAAATATACCTTGAACCCTGCCAAGGCCGAGCTGATGTACTTCCCGGTGTTTTATGGCAGGGAAGCGATGAAAAAGGTGGTAATTGGAAATTAGTGAGTTGGTGGGTAGTTGATTAGGTGAGTGGTTGCATCATGTAACAGCTCACCATTCACTTACCAACCACTCGGCCGACTTAAAACTTCAGGTGCTTTACCGTTAACCCGTTATTTATCAATTGTTTTAACGATTCGATACCTACACGCAGGTGTGTTTCTACGTATTGTTCGGTAACGGCGCTGTCACTTTCGGCGGTTTTAACGCCCTCGGGTATCATGGGCTGGTCTGATACCAGCAGCAGTGCGCCGGTTGGTATTTTGTTGGCAAAGCCGGTAGTAAAAATGGTAGCGGTTTCCATATCGATGGCCATTGCGCGCAGGTCTTTCAAATACTTTTTAAAATCCTTGTCATGCTCCCAAACGCGGCGGTTGGTGGTGTAGCAGGTTCCGGTCCAGTAATCGCGCGCGTGGTCGCGTATGGTGGTCGATATGGCTTTTTGCAAGGCAAACGCGGGCAATGCAGGCACTTCGGCAGGCAGGTAATCGTTTGATGTACCTTCGCCCCTGATGGCCGCTATGGGCAGTATCAAGTCCCCTACGCTGTTCTTCTTTTTAAGCCCGCCGCATTTTCCTAAAAATATCACTGCTTCGGGGTCAATGGCAGTTAGCAGGTCCATAACGGTTGCGGCTACCGGGCTGCCCATCCCAAAGTTTATAATGGTGATACCGTCAGCGGTTACGCTTTGCATAGGTTTATCCAACCCCATTATCGGCGCATTATCATGCCATTGCGAAAATAACTGCAGGTATTTAGAGAAGTTGGTAAGTATTATATATTTCCCGAAGCCATCAAGCGGCCTGCCTGTATAGCGCGGCAGCCAGTTGGTAACAATGGCCTCTTTTGTTTTTAGTCCAGATTTTACCGGCGATTGTATCTCTTTAATCTTTTTTGCCGGGATAGTGTTTTCGTCCTTCTTTACATCTAATTCTTCGTTCATGTCTTTTTTTCCTCTTTTTTTGTGTATGTATCTGTATAAAGGCTTTTTCAGAAACCTTTTTATACAGCAAACCCCGGCTGTTCACCAGGGTTAGTGTGTAATATACGAAAATACTTTTAAAGTATCAAATTACGGTTAAGCTACCTTTAACTTTTTAAGGTCTGATTTTTCGAACTTTTCCCTGGCGTAATCAAGTGTAACGTTTAAGCGCTTAGCATCCTTTTTTGACGGAAACTCAAACATCGCGTCAATCATGATGGCCTCGCAAATGGAGCGCAGCCCACGGGCACCCAGTTTAAACTCCATTGCCTTATCCACAATAAAATCAAGCACCTCGGCATCAAACTCAAGCTTTACACCTTCGTACTCAAACAATTTTTTGTATTGTTTAAGCAGCGAGTTCTTGGGCTCGGTCAATATATTCTGCAGTGCTTCGCGGTCAAGCGGGTTCAGGTAGGTTAATACCGGCAAACGACCGATCAACTCTGGTATCAAGCCAAACGATTTCAGATCCTGCGGCGTAATATACTTATACAGGTTCTTCATGTCTATTTCGCTGTCGTCGCGTTTCATTTTGTAACCAACGGTTTGTGTACGCAGTCGGTTGGCTATCTTTTTCTCGATGCTATCAAACGCCCCACCGCAAATAAACAGGATGTTACTGGTGTTCACCGTTATCATTTTCTGGTCGGGGTGCTTACGGCCGCCCTGCGGCGGTACGTTAACCATAGTACCTTCCAGTATTTTTAACAATGCCTGCTGAACACCTTCACCGCTCACATCGCGTGTAATGGATGCGTTATCGCTTTTACGGGCAATTTTATCAACTTCGTCAATATAAACTATGCCACGCTCGGCCATGTTCACATCATAATCTGCCGATTGCAGTAAGCGGGTCAATATGCTTTCAACATCTTCACCCACATATCCGGCCTCGGTAAGCACCGTGGCGTCGCAAATACAAAATGGTACGTTAAGAATTTTGGCCAGTGTTTTTGCCAGCAGGGTTTTGCCCGTACCGGTTTCGCCCACCATAATAATGTTCGATTTTTCTATCTCTACCTCATCCTTATCAACACGCTGGTTTAACCTTTTGTAGTGATTGTACACAGCAACCGATAATACCTTTTTGGCATCATCCTGGCCTATGATGTACTGATCGAGGTGAGATTTGATCTCGGCGGGCTTTAGCACGGCGGGTACCGCCGGCGATGCTTTCACCTTACGTACCTTCAGCTCTTCTGCCAATATTTCGTTTGCCTGATCAACGCATTTATCACAAATGTGCGCGTCGAGCCCGGCTATCAGCATCAGGGAGTCCTGCTTACCTGCACCACAAAACGAGCACCTGATCTCCTTGCTGTTCTTATTCATGTTTATAAGGTTTTATCAAAAATAGCTATTCGCCCACTTATAACAAAACATTTAACTGCTAAACGCCTGTTACACAGCAAATACCAATTTATTTATTTGTATTAGCTCTTAATATCTCATCAACCATACCAAACTCTTTTGCTTCTTCGGCAATCATCCAGTGGTCACGATCCGATGCATCCCACACGGTTTGGTAATCGGTTCCGCTATGGTCTGCAATTATCTGGTACAACTCTTTTTTCAGTTTGGTGATCTCGTGATATGTGATCTCGATATCCGACTGCTGACCCTGAGCACCGCCCGACGGCTGGTGTATCATCACCCTGGCATGCGGTAAAGCCGCACGCTTACCCTTTGTACCTGCCACCAACAGCACTGCGCCCATTGATGCCGCCATACCTGTACAAATAGTGGCCACATCATTTGATATGAACTGCATGGTATCGTATATACCCAAACCTGCATAAACCGACCCGCCCGGGGAGTTGATGTAGATCTGGATATCCCGTTTACTATCTGCCGATTGTAAGAACAGCAATTGGGCCTGAATAATGTTTGCAATATTTTCATAAATGGCATCGCCCAGGAAAATAATGCGGTCCATCATTAAACGGCTGAACACGTCCATCTGGGCTACATTCATCTGGCGTTCTTCGATGATATAAGGCGTCATGCCGGTAATGCCGGCGCCTGTAACAATACCCGATGGGGTGGCACTGCGGTTTACGCCGCCAATAAACCTGTCTACATAGGTGCTGCTAATGCGGTGATGCTTAACAGCATATTTTCTGAATTCGTTTTTATCTGGATTACTGTTCATGTTGTTTATTTTATAATTGTGGTACGGGCTCTTGCCCGCGATAAATATAGTTTTTAGTTGAATAGATTTTAAACTAATTAGTTTGATGAAAGTAAAAAAAAGCCTCGCCCTGCCCTCTCTAAGGGAGAGCGCTACACTCACTGTCTTTAAAGTCCTCTACTTTGGCGAGGACTTAGGTGAGGCCCTATAACACAAAAGCATCTGCTTACGGCAAATGCTTTTGGTGAATATGGGTATTTAAAACTGTTACTGTTTATGCAGTAAGCTTGTTAAAGTCAGAGAACAGTATCTCTTTTTTATCAAGCGTAATAACGCTTTTAATGTAATCAAATACTTTTAGCGCTTTTACCTGTTCAAATACCTTGTTAGCATTTTCTTTGTTTTGCAGGTACTGTACAGTGTACTGGCCCAGTTGCTCTTCGCTCAATGCCTGCGGGCTGTACATCCTGAACTGTTGGTCTAAGCTTCCTTTTGCAAAATCAAACACCTCCTCGTATTTAATATCGATGTTGTTATCCTTCATCAATTTATTTTCGATAAGGGTCCATTTAAGGTTTTTAGCAAAATCGGCATAACCGCCTTCCAGCTCTTCGTCGGTCAGTTTTTCGTTGGTTACTTTTAACCAGCGTTTCAAAAACGCATCAGGTAACTCAAACTGTACCTTACCAATGCTGTAGTTATATATCTCGTCCTGCAGTTTGCGCTCGGCATCCTGGGTCATCATCATTTCCAGTTCTTCGGTAATCTTAGCCCTGAAACCCGCCTCGTCGGTAACTACACCTTCACCAAATAATTTATCAAAGAACTCCTGGTTTAAATCGCCTTCTTCTAAACGGTTAACATTTTTTACCGTTAACTTAAAGTTCGATTTTAAGTCAGCCGCTTCATCTTCCTCAATTTTTAATAAGCCTGCAACCTTAGCCGCATCGTTATCAAAAGCCTTGTTGATGTCAAATACCAGTTCGTCGCCTTTTTTTAAACCTATCAACGATTTTCTGATATTCTCGTCTTTGATCTGGTCTAAACGCACCGATGTGGTATTGCTTTTTCCTCCTTCAAAAACAGAACCATCCGGCGAAAGCTGCGTTAATTCGGAATAAAGTACATCATCATCTGCCGATACGTCAGGATTTGTCATTTTGCCATAGCTGCGACGGATATTTTTAATGCGCGATTCTAATGTCTCGTCGTCAACTTTTATTACATATTGCGGCAAATTATCCTTCGATGAAAAATCGATATCAAACTCGGGCGCCAAACCAACTTCATAGTTAAATTCAAAGTTATCGGCAAAATCCCAGTTGTACTCCTTGTTATCGTCGGCCTTTGGTAAAGGCTGGCCCAATACCTCAAGCTTTTCTTCGTCTAAATATTTGTTCAAGGTATCTGATAACATATTGTTGATCTCGTCAACCAGAATGCTTTTACCATACATTTTTTTGATGTGGCCAACCGGTACCATTCCCGGGCGGAAACCCGGTAATTTTGCTTTTTTAGCATGGTCCTTCATTGCTTTTTCAACCCGTGGCTGGTAATCTTCGGGGTTAATGTTGATCTTAACAACGGTATTCAGGTTATCAATTTTTTCCTGTGATATATTCATCTTTTTTGCCTGGTATTAATTAAAATTCATTGCGATACGGCCATTCCGGCCATACAAAATTCGAGGCGCAAAAGTAAGAATTTATTTTGGATTTATTGAGGCCGTAGCGTCAACCTGAAATTTATTCACCTTGTTTTTTACCGGCTTTACCGTTTTAAGGTAAGCGTATATGGCGCCCAGGTCGGTTTCGCTCATGCCACTGTAGCGCCACCATGGCATAATGGTTTGAAACTCGCCCGGTTTCACCGCAACAGGTTTCATTGCACTATTGTCAAACTGTTTAAACCTGCTGATAAACTGTTCTTTGGTCCAGCTGCCTATGCCGGTCTCTTTATCTGGCGAAATATTGGCCGCGCGCAGGGTTGCGCCGTTACCCATGCCATACTCGTTACCGCCGGCAAACTCCATCCCCGGTATCGGCGAGCCTTTTTCGGCTTTGGTATGGCATTCGGCACAGGCAGCAGTTGTTACCAGGTACGCGCCATATTTGAGGGTATCGCTTTCGGCCGGCCTTTTGCCTGGCTCAGCCTTTTTAGGCATCGTATTTACAAGCAGGTTAAGCGGGAAATCGAGCTTACGTTTTGGATATGAGGCAGCATGCGGCTGCAGGGTACGGATGTATGCAATAATATCGTAAACATCTTCCGGGTCCATTTTTGAGTATGATTGCCACGGCATGATGGGGAATATAGCCGATCCGTCTTTTTTAACGCCTGTTGTAATGGCGCGGTACAGTTCGCCGTCGGTCCAGCTTTTTAAATTTGCCGGGGTAATATTTGGTACATAAACCTCGCCCGGGAAACTGATACGGGAGTCAAATTTTTCGCCGCCCGCTCCTATCACAGCCGTATCTATCGGGGCCGCAAATATATCCCATTTACGTGTACTGTGGCAATCAATACATACCGCAACATGATTTGCCAGGTATTTGCCGCGCGCTATGCGCTGCGGGGTTGCATCTACTTTAATGTTTTGTGGTTCGCCAACATTTGGCAGTGCCAATGATACGTATGATATAGCCGCAATAATAAACAGCGCTACACAGATGGCGATGTAGGTCGCCCATTTTTTAAACTTTTTCATGTAAGGTTTGGTAATAATAAATACTGTTAAAGCAACAATGACGGCTTTTGGCCGCCATGTGTTACATTGTCAATCAAATATATTTAACATTAATCTATTTTTTTGATGGAGGATGCGCCAGATTGATCGTTGTTTACTTTTGAAGGGTTACCACGGTACGATATATCCGAAGCGCCGCTGGTATGCACGTCAAGTTCGTTCAGCACATTAATTTTACATTCGCTTGCACCCGATGTGCTTATTTTGTATTTGCCTACCACAAAATCAAGCGCTTCAACTTTGCCTGACCCACTCATATCCACATCGTGCGATGCAGCCTGGCCCCGCAGGTATATCTCGCTCGATCCGCTGGCATCAGTACGAACATTGGCCGCGTTTAGCTCCATATCAATTTTGGTTGAGCCCGAAAGGTCGAAGCTAAGATCTTTTACATTCAGACGCCCGTTTGCAGTAATATCCACCGCTCCCGATGCCCCTATCTTTTCCAGATTTTTTACGCCTATAGTAATAGTAGTTTCGCCGCTGCTGCAAATATTACGGCGGTTGTGTATACGCAGGGTGCCGCCTTCAACACTCGTTTCGATATACTTTAAAAGGTTATCATCGGTATTGATCACCACCGATTCGGAACTATCCTGTTTCAGCGTAACCTTATACCCGCCCGAAATATCCACCTTATTAAAATCTACCATTTTACGGCTTTCCGTTTTTACATTGCCGTTACCCTTGACGCATCTGAACCGGCGGCATGACGAAAAAATTGTAACGGACACGGCTAACAGGATTAATATTTTAAGACCGGATGTTTTCATAATAGTTTGGTTTTAGTTATTGTGACGATGTTTATGAGTATGAAGTTACATTAAAAATAAAAAAAGCCATTATGGTAACGGCTTTTTTTATGATGGGTAAATTAGCGGCTTATAAACCTGCTAATTCGTTTGCTTTTGTTTTAGCAGGTATCTGGCTTTTTGAAGCAGTAACGGCTACAAAATTTGTATGGATTACGTTTTGGGGTTGTGTGTAGTTTAAGTTATAATCGTTTACGCTGCCGGTTAAATTTGCTTTAGCATTGTCGTTTACATTTATGGTGGCCTTGTAACCTTCTAAGTTTAACGCTGCAGAAGCGGTGTTGTACAAGTTAACTTCCAGTTCAAGGCTTGCTAAACGGCCAAATGTTTTTACTTCGGCATTGTCATAAGCGCTGATGTTGTGCAGGTCGGCTGCGGTTACCCAAACCACTAACTTTTCGTTTTTGTATGATGAGATGCGCAACACGCCGTTCTGGCTTTGTACCAAAGCGCTTTCGGCATAATACTTATTGTAAACCTTCACCTGGTCGGCAGTGCCGTCAGATACAAACAGTTCAACATTTCCGTGCAGCTCTATTTTGTTGATCTTGCTGATGTTTTTCAAAACGGTGCTTACTTCTTCGTTGTTGTTATTATTTACGTTTGCGTAAGTGTTTTTTGTGGTTACCACTGCCATAATCATTACGGCTGCCATGGTTAAGATTTTTGTTTTCATTTTATTAATATTTTGATTATGAATACTATAAGTTGTGTTATGTTATTAAATACATAGATATGACGAACCGCGCGAAGAAACGTTACAGCCAATAAGTGTATTTTAGACACAACACCTGATAATGTCGGTAAAGGGGCGAAAAATGGCGGTGAAAATGATTTACACTTTAAAATAAAGATACAGGACGGGAACAGGCAGTCTGCCTTGTTGGTGTTGTTATTTGGTATTAGAACGTTATATGATTTCCCTTCCCTGGGGCGGGTGCCGCCGGGATGTGCAAAGGCAGACTGGGTTGTTCCGCACAGGTCCCGCTCTTTTTGCTGTCACCACCAACCTACAAGCATACATACTTATCAATCGTCGCGTTGCTGTGCGCGACTAACCAAAGCGAAAAGATACCGGTAAGGCCTTATTCCAATGGTCGCCAGGTTTGCAGCCGCCCATAAAAACCAGTTAAGTATTCGCCCCTATTTTGCATACTAAATAAGCATGTCATTTTTGGTGGCGATATCATGTCAGTACATGAAATTTTAAGTATCTGATTACCAGATGTTCATAAGTGTTCACAGTGTTCACGTGCGCCGAACGTGAACGCTTTGCGCGGTATCAGCGTGCAAAAGAACACCGCGCTTGGCAAAAAAAAGCCACCGCGTTAGCGATGGCTCCAGAAATATATGTTGAACTTTTGCAAAAGTAGAGCTTACAGGATGGCCAACTCTGATGGTTGGGGTTTAACCGGCATATTGGTTACCGTTTTGCTGCCGGTTACTGCAACCAGGTTAGTTTGGTTAACTGTTGCAGACTGGTCTTGCTTTAACACATAGTCGTTAACGTTACCGCTGATATTAGCTTTGGCGCGGTCGTTTACAGTGATGCTTGCTTTGTAAGCTTCAAGGTTAAGGTCGGCCGACGCGTTGTTGTTCAGCGTTACTTCCAGGTCAAGTTTCTCCAGGTTTCCGAATGATTTAACCTGAGAGTTATCATTAACCACAATTGATTGCAGATCGTTAGCGGTTACCCAAACTACTAATTTTTTATCGGTGTATGATGATATGCGCAACACGCCGTTCTGGCTTTGTACCAATGCGTTCTCGGCGTAATATTTATTGTAAACTTTCACCTGGTCGGCAGCGCCATCTGACACAAACAACTCCACATTTCCGTGAACTTCTATTTTGTTGATCTTGCTAACGTTGGTTAAAATGGTGCTGGCTTCGTCGCTGCTGTTTTTAACAGATGCGCTTGCTGATGCTACAGTACCTAATGCTAATGTGAAGATGGTTGCTATGGTTAAAATTTGAGTTTTCATTTTTATTATTATTTGATTGTGAGTGCTTTATTATTTTTTATAATTTTTAAATACACCCATATGACGCCACCTGTTACAAAACGTTACAGCAATTTTGGGCCTAATAGATGTACGCCCTAATTATGTCGGTAAACGCCGGATTTATGACGGTGAAATGGCTGGAATTTTTTTTGAGAAAGGGTGGTAGGGCAGCAGGTTACACCTTACAAATAATAATTTCCGCCGTCGGTTTTGATCTTGCCCGCATCCAGCAGCAGGCGGATGGTTTCTATCTTCTCTTTTTCTGTGCCAAGTTTCAGGGAGGTTATCAATTCGTCGATAGTATGCGGGGCGGTACTTAGCAGCTGCGCTATCTCATTAGTAATATCGTCGAATATCTCGGCGGCGTTCTTTTCGCTGCGTTCTTCCAGGCAAACATCACATACACCGCATTTGGGTGCGTTCGGCTCGTCGAAATAACTCAGCAGCATTTGGCTGCGGCAGCGTTTATGTTCAGCATAAGCAAATACGGCTTCCATTTTTTTGCGGTAGGTAGCTTTGCGCTGATCAATAAAGGCTTTGTTAATATGCAGGTTGTTGGCGTGCTGCCGTGCTTTTATCCAGGTTATTTGAGGCTTATCTGTTTGGGGCAGGTAACTAAGCAGGTTAAAATCCTGCAATTGCTTAAGGCCGTCAATAACCTGCTGTGTGTTCATGCCGGTACGTTTAGCAATATCAAACTCCTTTATCCGTACATAATTTTCGAATGAGCCGCCGTACGAGCGTAACAGGGTTTTGATGAATGGGTCCCACCCGGGGTTTTGTATCTGGAAATTATACAGTTCTTCATTCAATACCTCAAACCTGAACCGAGAAGGTAAAAATACACTTTCATTAAAGGCCAGGTATTCGTCCTGTTCTAAAAATTTAAGGGCATTTAACGTTTTAACCGCATCCAGTTGAAAGCGGCTGCAAAAATCGCCCAGGTCAAGCTCAAAACTTGCACCCTCGCCGGCATCATAAGCCAGCTGGCAATAATTGGCTAAAAAATGATATATCTGCTTTATTTCGGCTACCGATGGAAAGTTACGGAGGAACATGCTTTCCTGCCGTATCCGGTCGGCAGGGTTGTACAGTAAAACTGCATATGCCCTTTTCTCGTCGCGGCCTCCCCTGCCCGCTTCCTGATAATAGGCTTCAAGGCTATCCGGCATATCTTTATGTATCACAAACCTTACGTCAGGTTTATCAATACCCATCCCGAAGGCATTAGTAGCCACAATTATACGTGTGCGGTTGCTTTTCCAGGCGTCCTGTTTTTCCGAACGCTCGTCGGCGGGTAAGCCTCCATGGTAATAATCTGCCTGAAAATGATTCTGCCGGTAAAATTTCGCTATCTCGAAGGCCTCTTTACGGCTGCGTACATATACAATGCCGCTACCCCCGATGCCTTTGGCAACATCAAGCAGTTTACGTAGCTTATCTTCTGTAGTTTGCACCACGTACCTTAAATTCTTACGTTCAAAACTTTGCTGATAAACAATACTGTTTTTAAACAACAGCTTTTCCTGTATGTCCAGCCTTACTTCGGCGGTAGCCGTTGCGGTTAAAGCCAGTACGGGTACATTTGGGTGCAGTGCGCGCAGATCGGCAATATGCAGGTACGATGGGCGGAAATCATACCCCCATTGCGAAATACAGTGCGCCTCGTCAACCGCGAAAAGGGCCACCTTCATGTATTTGATCCGTTCGCGCACCAATTCTGACAGCAGTCGCTCGGGCGATAGGTATAGAAATTTCACCGCGCCATAAACGCAATTATCAAGCGCTATATCCACTTCGCGCCTGCCCATGCCCGATACAATAGCCATTGCCTGGATCCCCTTTGTTTTCAGGTTCTCTACCTGGTCTTTCATGAGCGCAATAAGGGGCGACACCACTATACATATACCGTCCGTAGCCAGCGCAGGCACCTGGAAACACACCGATTTACCCCCACCGGTAGGCAGCAAGGCCAGGGTATCCCTACCCTGCAATACAGAATCGATGATCTCCTCCTGCAACGGCCGGAAGCTGTCGTGTCCCCAATATTGTTTTAATAGCTCGCGTGGCGTCATTCAGTTTTACCAAAAAAGCCCGTCGTGTGGCGGGCTTTAAATTTAAAATATTTTTGGGCGGCCATTATTTACTCACCCGGCGGTTGCTTCGCTCTACCCCTCTGTGCTACGCAAAGAGGGTTTCACTTTTCACTCCTCCTCTTTGCGCTTGCGGAGAGAGGGTCGACCAGCGTAGCATGGTCGGGGTGAGTAAACCCGAAGCAACTCTATTTTCTATCCTTGATACTAATATAATCCCTGTTAGTTTCGCCCACATATATCTGGCGCGGACGGCCAATAGGTTCTTTGTTGGTTTTCATCTCTTTCCATTGAGCTATCCACCCGGGCAGGCGGCCCAAAGCAAATAATACGGTGAACATATCTGTAGGGAAACCAAGCGCGGTGTATATAATGCCCGAATAAAAATCCACATTAGGGTAAAGCTTGCGTTGTACAAAGTACGGATCGTTCAGGGCTACCTCTTCTAACTTTTTGGCTATGGCAAGTGTTTCGTCCTGAACGCCTAATTTCTCAAGGATATCGTCGCAGGCTTTTTTAATGATCTTGGCGCGCGGGTCAAAGTTCTTGTAAACACGGTGGCCAAAACCCATCAGGCGGAACGGATCGTTCTTATCTTTTGCTTTGGCTATCCATTTATCGGTATCGCCCCCGTCTTCCTTAATTTTTTGCAGCATTTCTACTACGGCCTGGTTTGCGCCGCCATGCAGCGGGCCCCAAAGGGCAGATATCCCTGCCGATATAGACGCGTAAAGGTTGGCATCTGACGAGCCTACTATCCGCACGGTTGATGTTGAACAGTTTTGCTCGTGATCGGCGTGGAGTATCAGCAGCTTGTTCATGGCACTTACCACAACCGGGTCTATCTCTACATCCTCGGTGCGCTGCCCAAAGGTCATGTGCATAAAGTTGGTTACGTAATCAAATTTATTGCGCGGGTAAATAACCGGGTGCCCTAACGATTTTTTGTATATCCAGGATACTACCGTGCTCATTTTACCTATCAGCTTAATGATCTCGAGGTTCACCTCTTCTGCCGTAAGGCCCTGTTTTAATGATGCCGGGTTAAACGCAGCCAATGCCCCTATTAACGATGACAACTGCCCCATAGGGTGCGATCCCGAAGGGAAACCATCAAAAAACTTCTTCATATCCTCGTGTACAAGGGTATGGTGGCTTATGTCGAACTCAAACGCCTGTAATTGTTCGGCGGTTGGCAGGTTGCCGTATATCAGCAAATAGGCAACTTCAATAAAGGTTGATTTTTCGGCCAGTTGCTCTATGCTGTAGCCACGATATTTTAATATCCCTACTTCGCCATCTAAAAAGGTAATGGCGCTTTTGGTTGCACCGGTATTTTTATACCCAATATCTAACGTAACGTACCCGCTCTGATCGCGAAGCTTAGAAATATCAATGGCCTTTTCGCCCTCGGTACCTTCTATAACCGGCAAATCATAAGTTTTATCACCAATCTTTAATTGTGCAGTTTCAGACATAGAAAAAATATGTTTTGCAACAAATGTAAATAAATCTGCGTATTAATAGCCTTTAAGATATATTTACTCTTTGTAAAATTCTTATTAAGTAGTTATGTTTAAATCCCCAATATTGTTTGGCGTAATTAAAAATTCCCCTGCTACATATGTCTTTTAAAGATAAGGCGCTCCTGTTAATTGAAAACGACATTACTATCTACAGGCTTATTTTATTAGGCTTATTAATAGCCAGCCCATCGTTACATTACCTGTGTTTTCATAACTCTTACGACCCGCTTTGGCTGCGCATGGTAAACTGCGCTTTTTGCCTGGTGGCCCTGGGTTTATCATACGGCAATAATAAGGCATTTTTTAAAGGCATGGTGTACTTTACCATATGCTCATACCTGTTTGTAAACAATTTTTTGCTGCTGGGGGTAAACGGGTTTGCACATGTTTACGTGTTTAGTTCAATAACTATATTTGTGGCATTAACGCTGTTCTGCAAAAAACGCCTTGAATTTGTAGGTATCACAATTTTAAACATTATAGCGGTGGTAGCCGCCTATTATACCGCGCCAAAACTGGATATATCGCCCGGTGTGCTATTCATTTTATTAGGCGTTTTTACCACTATAGCCTATGTGTGGTTTTTGGTAATGCTTGCTTATAAAATGCAGTTTAAAAAGGCCGTTAATAACGTTATTCAGCTAAACAACTCACTAATAACCAATGCAGAAAAGCTTCGCCACAGCCAGCAGCAATTGCATGCGCTTATCAGTTCCATAAACGATACCATTTTCGAATTCGACGAAAACCACACTTGCATAAACGTATGGTTTGGCCCCGATAACCCCGACGACTTAAAAGCCGGGCAGTTTCTGAACAAAACCCTGGTTGAAGCTATCGGCCCCGACCGGGCTAAACCGTTTTTAGTTGTTTACGATTATGTATTAAAACACAATAAAAGCACTTCAATAGAATTTGAAGCGATATACGGCAAACCCGGCTGGTTTTTAGCCAAGGCATCGCCGGTGGTTGATGTAACAGGCAAATACACCGGGCGCATATCAATTTCTGTTACGGATATCTCCGAACAAAAACGACACGCTGACGCGCTGATAGAAAATAAGAACCTTTTACTGCAGGCCCAGGATATCGCCAAAACGGGTAATTGGTGGTACGATAGCGAAACCAAAGAGAACTTTTGGTCGGAGAGTTTATGTAAGATATTAGAGATAGATGCCGCACCCGAAGGCTTAACCCGGTTTGAGTATTACATGAGCCTGGTGCATCCGGATGACCACGAGCAAGCTTTAAATTATTTTACAAACATCAACTCGGTACCCGAGAATAGCCTGGAGCATAAATTCATCACACCAAAGGGCAATTTAAAATACCTGAAGGTGCTGCGGGGCGATCTGTTGCAGGATAAAGACGGCCTCCTAAAACGTGTATTTGGCATAATACAGGATATCACCGAAAGCAAACTCGCTGAAAAGGCCGTAAAAATAAGTCAGGCCGAGTTACTTGAGGCGCAAACCATCGCGAAAATAGGCAATTGGAAATGGGACAGCACAACCAAGATGCTTGCCTGGAGCGACGAGGTAAACTCCATTTATGAAGTAAGCAGCAGCAATGGCGCAATATCGCGCTTTGGCCGGCTGCTGTTAGATTATATCCATCCTGATGATAAGTATATTGTAAAACACCTGTTTCAAAATGCGGATAACAGCGGCACTTCGTACGAGTACCGCATTATAACGCCAAAGGGCAACATTAAGCACATTAGTGTTATCACCGGCAAATTAATGTACCGCGAAGATGGGACCGTACGCAAAATTATTGGCACCCTGCAGGATATCACCCAGCGCAAACAAGCAGAAATTGATTACCGCCGTACCGAGAATAAATACCGGCTGGTACTTGAAACCATAAAGCTGGCGGCAATATCTTTAGATGCCGACGGACGTGTTATATTTTGCAATAAGTACCTGGCAACCCTGCTTGGATACAGCCAGATGGAAATACTGGGCATGAACTGGATGGAACATTTTGTCGCCGATGAACATCGCGATATACTTAACGGATGGTTCAAAAACAACTCCATACGGGCGCATTATGTAAATCCTATTATTTGCCGCAATGGCGAACTGCGCATTATAAGCTGGCAAAATACGGTTAGTTATGATGAAAACGGCAAAATTAAGGAGACCACCAGCATTGGCGAAGATATAACCATACAGCAAAAGGTAAGGCAGGAACTGATATCAGCTAAAGAACAGGCTGAACGTTCTTCGCATTTTAAATCGGAGTTCCTGTCTATCATGAGCCACGAGATACGTACGCCTATGAACGCGGTTATTGGCACAACCAACCTGCTTTTAGACGAAAACCCCAAACCCGAGCAGCTTGAATATCTCAACACATTAAAATTTAGCAGCGAAAACCTGCTGGCCATTATCAATGATATTTTAGATTATAATAAAATAGAGGCCGGCAAACTGCAGCTAAGTAACGTGCCGTTTAACATACACCAGCTAACGCAAAATATCAGGCAATCGTTTTACGCTAAAGCAGTTGAAAGAAACCTGGATATTGAACTAACGGTTGACGAAACCATTCCTGAATTTTTAATGGGCGATCAGATACGGCTGGGACAGATACTGATAAACCTGGTAAGCAACGCGGTTAAGTTTACGAACGAGGGCAAGGTGACCATAAAAGTTGAAAAAGAAGAGCAGCTTACCGGTGACGGGGTGATGGTAAAATTCGCGGTGGCCGATACGGGTATTGGCATACCTGCCGAAAACATCCCCGTTATGTTCGATCCGTTTATACAAGGGCCCCAAACTACTACGTATAGCTACGGCGGCACGGGTCTTGGCCTGGCCATAACCAAGCGGCTTGTAGAACTTTACCAAAGCACTATACAGGTGTTTAGCGAGGTTGGTAAAGGCACAACGTTTACCTTTAGCATTCATTTTACGCCAGCGCCTACAGTTGCAGAACTTGCCCCCGCGGCGACTGCGCACCCGGGCACTTTGCTGCCGCCAGACCTTAGCGGTATGGCCATCTTGGTTGTTGATGATAACAAAATGAACCTGATGGTAGCGTCTAAATTCCTCAGAAAATGGAACGCCGATGTGGATGAGGCTATGAACGGCCGGATAGCGGTTGACATGGCAAACGCCAGGGCTTATGATATGATCATTATGGACCTGCAAATGCCGGTGATGGATGGGTTTGAGGCTACCGGCATTATCAAACAAAGCTACCCCGATTTACCAATAATAGCCTTTACCGCCGATGCCATGCCCGAAACACATAGCAAAGCCTTTGAAGCCGGCATGTGCGATTACCTGACCAAACCATTTGTGCCCGATGTATTGTTCGGTAAGGTATTTAAGTACTACAAGGCAGCGGTAGCTGACGATGAACTGAACGCCTGATCAAACATAGGTTTCTGATGAGTCGACCGAACCATTTACAGTATGTATAAATCTTCGGCAAGCTCAAAATGGCTCACCTTCTGTCATGGTGCCCGGCTGTTTAACCATTAGCCAGCGCGCAGGTCTTCGACAAACGCAGGTTAAAAACGATTTCCTTTTAATTGGTACGTATAGCCTCCACCGGGTCGAGCCTTGATGCGAAGTAAGCCGGGATAATACCGGATAACATACCTATGGTAACCGATATGCCAATGCCATAAGTGATATTGCTGATATCGAGCACTACCTGTATATCGGCCGCGGCCTTCACGCCCAGTGTGCCAAGATAAACCAAAAACAGGCCAATAAAACCACCCATCAGGCATAACGCGATAGCTTCTATCAAAAACTGCAGGAGTATAAAATAATTTTTTGCGCCCAGTGATTTCTGTATGCCGATGATGTTGGTACGCTCTTTTACCGATACGAACATAATATTGGCAATACCAAAACCACCTACCAGTACCGAGAAAAAGCCGATAATAAAGCCCCCTTTGTTTATGATACCAAAAAGCTGATCGAGCTGGTTGGTTAAAATTGTTGATTTATTAAGCGAAAAATCATCCTCGTCTCCCGGGCGTATACTGTGAATGGAACGCATTAAGCCTCTCACCTCGCTTTCTACTTCAACATCACTCAGGTTATCGTGCCCGCGCACAACTATCTGGGGGTTGTACCGTTCGCTTTCAATATCAATCACGTTTTTGGCAAAATTAAGCGGCAGCAATATTTCGTTATCGCTGGTTATACCCAGCATATCTTTACCTTCTTTGCTAAATACGCCAATAATGGTAACCTTGCGGCCCATGATCTTAATTTGCTTGCCCACACCGGTACCGTCAGGAAAAAGTGCATCGGCTATATCGGCGCCAATTATGGTAACCGGGGCTCCCGTACGCGATTCGATCTCGGTAAAGTACCGCCCGTCCTGGAAGTTGAAGTTCCATGTTTTATCATGATCGTGGGATACGGCATCAATTTGCGCCCCGTCAACCGTGTTGCTTTTATATTTAACTGTACGGTTATCGATGCTAATTTCGTATGACAGGGCCTTGGCGGTTTGGCTGCGGCGGCTTAGTTGTTCAAAATCGCGCAGCTTGGGTACAGGCCTTTGCATGTATTTCCACCACGGAAAATTATCCTCGCCAACCCATGGCCACTTCTGCACATAAATGCTGTTACTACCAAGTTTATCAACGCTTTTTTGCAGGTTGTTACGCAGGGTATCCACTGCGGATGACACCGCTATAATGGTGAATATACCGATGGTTACACCCAATAACGACAGCATGGTGCGCAGCTTGTTTTGCCTGAGCGCATCAAAGGCGAACAGGAAGCTTTCACGGATAAGTTTTAGTAATATCATACGCTATTTTGATGTAACCCGGTGTACCGGCCAATTGATTTTTAGCTTGCCCGAAAACAGTATTGGTTAGACGGTGTTAAAGCAGTTAAGTTACAGTTATTTTTGATTTTAATGGTAACCGGGCGGTCATACTAAAAAAAATCGTTAAAAATAACAAAAAATCCGTACATTTGCGCCCTGAAAATTCATATATATAAGCATGAAATTATCTCAATTTAAATTCAATCTACCCGAATCATTAATTGCACATTCTCCAGCAGACACCCGTGACGAATCACGTTTAATGGTTCTACACCGCGATTCGGGCAAAATTGAGCATAAAATATTTAAAGATGTTTTAGATTACTTTGACGATAAGGATGTGATGATCCTGAACAATACAAAAGTATTCCCGGCGCGTATGTATGGTAACAAAGAAAAAACCGGCGCTACCATTGAAGTATTTTTATTGCGCGAACTGAACAAGGAACTACGCCTTTGGGATGTACTGGTTGACCCGGCCCGTAAAATACGTGTGGGCAATAAACTTTATTTTGGCGACGACGACTTGCTAATTGCCGAGGTTGTTGATAACACCACATCGCGCGGCCGTACCATACGCTTTTTGTTTGATGGTACCGACGAGGAGTTTCGCCGTAACGTAGAGATACTGGGCGAGACCCCACTTCCAAAATATATAAAACGGAAGGCTACCGCGGAAGATAAAGAACGCTACCAAACCATATTTGCCAAGCACGAGGGCGCGGTTGCCGCCCCTACCGCGGGCCTGCACTTTAGCCGCGAACTAATGAAACGCCTTGAACTAAAAGGCGTTGAGTTTGCCGAAGTTACCCTGCATGTAGGCTTAGGCACCTTTCGCCCGGTTGAGGTTGAAGATTTGACCAAGCACAAAATGGACTCTGAGCAGTTTATTATAGAAGAGAAGCAGGCTAATATTGTAAACCGTGCTATTGAACGCAAAAGCCGTATTTGCGCGGTAGGTACCACATCAATGCGCGCTGTTGAATCCGCCGTATCGGCTGGTAAAACGCTGAAAGCCGCAAACGATTGGACCAGCAAGTTCATTTTCCCGCCATACGATTTTAGCATTGCCAACTCTATGATTACTAACTTCCACACGCCCGAGTCAACCTTGCTGATGATGATAAGCGCTTTTGGCGGTTACGAAAATGTGATGAACGCTTATGAGATAGCGGTAAAAGAAAAATATCGTTTCTATAGTTATGGCGACGCGATGCTGATCATTTAAGCATCGGATCTCGAAGTTTCAATTTCTGATTTATCATACAAAATGTCATTCTAACCGGAATGACATTTTTTTTGCTTATCAAATTGTAAATTAGCCGCAGATGCAATTCTCAAATCCGAAATCCGAAATCCGAAATCCGAAATTCTACGCTATCATTGTAGCCGGGGGATCTGGCAGTCGGATGCGGTCGGCATTGCCTAAACAATTTATAGAGCTTTGCGGGCTACCTGTGTTAATGCATACCATCAGGGCCTTTTACGATAGCGGTTCATCGCCTCAAATTATACTGGCATTGCACGCAGACTACCACAGCACCTGGGCCAGCCTTTGCGATAATCATAACTTCACCATTCCGCATACCATCATTTCGGGCGGCCAAACCCGTTTCGATTCCGTTAAGAACGCGGTTGATACCATTAGCGATCATGATGCTTTAATTGCCGTACATGATGCCGTACGCCCCCTTGTAAGTAGCGATATCATAAATGAGGCTTACCAATGCGCCGCCGAAAATGGCACCGCGGTAACGGCCGTTAAAAGCCGCGACTCCATACGGCAGATAAACGCGGGGGTATCTGCCGCTTTAGATCGCGAGCGTATATACCTGGTGCAAACCCCTCAAACGTTTCAGTCAAATTTACTTAAGAAGGCTTATCAACAGCCTTATCAAGATGCGTTTACAGATGATGCTTCGGTAGTAGAGCAAAGCGGTGTTGCCATTAAACTGATACCGGGCAGCTACAGCAATATCAAGATCACCTTCCCCGAGGATATCGTTATTGCCGAAGCACTCATAAACAAAAAAAGCCATCAGTTTTAGCTGATGGCTGTAATATGTCACAAAAAATTATCAGGCTCTTCTGATAACGCCTAACAGTAAAGCGATAACCGCTATTACCAATAAAATGTGAATTAAACCGCCGGCATGGTTAACAAAGAACCCGAAGATCCATCCTATTACCAAAATTACCGCGATGATGTACAATAAGCCTCTCATAATGTTGTGTGTTTAGTTAATGTTTAAATAGATGTTTAATATTAAACCACCGTTGGTAAAAAAAGTTTTCGCATAAAAAAATCCCGGTTGCCCGGGATGTTTTTTTACAAATATCTGCAACGTTCTTACGCTCTTCTTATCAACCCTAAAAGCAACGCTATGACAGCTATTACCAGCAGGATGTGAATAATACCTGTAGAACCTGCGTAGAAAAATCCGAATGCCCATCCTATCACCAGGATAACTGCAATAATGTACAATAAGCCTCTCATTATTAATGTTTTTATGTTTAAGTAAATGTTACAGGTATTATGCTAAAATCATTCCAAAAAGGGGTTGGTATGCCGGCACAGCTATAAACGTACATCCCTTTGTATCAAAACCGAACGTTTTTTAGCTATAAATATTCGTAATTTATTGGATATTAAATATTTACATGTTTGGCATTTACTTAGCGTAAAATATACGGTAATTGCCGGTTTGTGTTTAATAATAACTACAATATACGCTATGATTAAGAATTACTTTAAAATCGCCTTTCGCAATATCCGGAAAAATAAAGCCTTTGCGGGTATCAATATATTTGGGTTAACCATAGGGCTAACGTGCTGCCTGCTTATTGGCTTGTACATACAGCACGAGTTAAACTATGATAACTTTCAGCTTAACGGCAAGCGCATTGCCCGCGTTATAATGGAGTACAAGTTTGACGGCGGCAGCGAATCAAAAAAAGGGAACTTTACCAGTTCCAGCGTAGCGCCGGTATTTAAGCAAACCTTCCCGGAGATAAGCGAGGCGGTTAGGATGGCGAGCTACCCGATACTGGTACAGTACAACAATAAGCTGATAAACGAGAAGAACTTTATGTTTGCCGACGGCGGCTTTTTTAATATGTTCTCGTTTGATCTGCTAAAGGGCGATAAAGCTACCGCCCTTGACGGCCCTAAAAAGGTGGTGCTCACCCAATCTACAGCTAAAAGATATTTCGGCGATGCCGACCCGGTTGGTAAAACATTGCAGGTAGGGTCTGACAGCAGCTTGTACCAGGTTACCGGCCTGATGAAGGACTGCCCGTCAAACTCGCAAATTAAATTTGACCTGCTGGCTTCATTTTCCTCGTTAAACCCGGATAAAGAAAAAACGTACTGGAATGCCAATTACACCACTTTTTTGCTACTCAAAAACGAACATTCATTTGCGCCGTTACAACAAAAAATTGCGCCCTTTATGCAAAAGGAGATGGCCGGCCAGGGCGCAACTGTTAATTTTACATTAGAGCCGTTTAACCGCATACACCTGTACTCGCAGTTTGATGGCTTTGAGCCAAACAGCAGTATTACTTATATACATATACTGGAGGTGGTGGTATTAATGATATTGGCTATTGCCTGCTTTACCTATGTTAATTTAAGCACAGCGCGCTCAATGGAACGTGCCCGAGAGGTTGGCGTGCGCAAGGTTATAGGCGCAGGTAAAAAGCAGCTTTTTTGGCAATTTATGGGCGAATCTGTTTTGTTTTGCATCATAGCAACCATCCTGAGCATTGTTGCCGCAGCCCTGCTTATGCCGGTATTTAACCAGTTAACAGATAAGCATCTGCAGGTAAACACATTGGCGTCGCCGTCATTTATACTGGCTTGTACAGGTTTAATTGTGGTAGTCAGCCTGCTGGCGGGCAGCTACCCGGCGCTTATACTGTCAAACTTTCAGCCGGTTAAGGTTTTAAAAGGCTCATTTAAAAACTCCGGCTCGGGGCAGTGGGTTCGTAAATCGTTAATTGTGTTCCAGTTCTCAATTTCGGTAGTGCTTGTAGTAGCAACGGTAATTATCCAAAAGCAGTTAAACTATATTCAAAACAAAAAGCTTGGCTATAGCCGCGACCATGTAATGGTGTTGCCAATGGAGAAGCGTATGTTTAACGACCTGCCTTACATTAAAGAACAGCTAAAGGCAAATAAAAACGTATTAAGCGTATCGCTTTGTAATAATACCCCGGTAAATATAGGCAGCGGGTATAACATGCGGTCGGCCACTATGCCCGAAAATCAACAAATAGCCGTAACAGCCAACAATGTTGATGAAGAGTTTATCAAAACCACCGGCCTGCAGCTTATTGCTGGCAGGGATTTTACCCGGCAAGACGTAAAGGATGTAATGAATGACGACCTTGAGAAAAACGTGTTTCACTTTATTTTGAATGAAGCAGCTGCCCGCGAATTAGGCTGGACACCCGAGCAGGCCATTGGCAAACGTATGTTCCTGGATGCGTCGCGGCCGGGCTTTGTAACCGGGGTGATCAAAAACTTCCATTTCGAATCGCTGCATACCGCTATAAAACCATTAGTGCTGTTTCCGCAAAATCGCGGCGGCACACTGCTGGTAAAGCTTAGCGGCCATAACATTGCCGAAACTGTTACCGCGCTGCAAAGTAAATGGAAAACCATAGTACCATACCGCCCGTTTGAATACCATTTTCTGGATGATGATTTTAACCGGCTTTACCGGTCTGAGAACCGCTTGGGCAAGGTGCTTAACATTTTTGCAGGCATGGCGATCGCGTTAGCGTGCCTGGGCTTGCTGGGTTTATCAGCCTATGCCGCAAAACAGCGTACCAAGGAGATAGGCGTACGCAAAATTTTAGGCGCAGGCGTAGGCAATATAGCAGTTGCCTTATCTTTTAACTTTGTTAAACTGGTTTTTGTAGCCATTGTTATTGCTATGCCCGTTGCCTGGTGGCTAATGAAGGTGTGGCTGCAGGATTTTGCTTACCATACGGGGGTTAGCTGGGTGGTGTTTGCGCTTGCAGGTCTGGCCGCAATCAGCGTGGCAGCGGTTACCATAGGTATACAGGCAATTAAAACCGCCCTTGTTAACCCTATTAAAAGTTTACGTACCGAGTAGCGCAAACAAATAAGGCCCTGCATGCAGGGCCTTCAATTATTTTCGGGAAGAATCAAGGGTGTTAATACTCGTCTTCATTAAAAAAGAAATCGTCTTTGGTTGGATAATCCGGCCATATCTCCTCGATATTTTCATAAGGCTCACCATCATCTTCAAGCGCCTGCAGGTTCTCGATAACCTCAACCGGTGCTCCGGAACGTATGGCGTAATCAATTAATTCATCTTTAGTTGCCGGCCAGGGGGCATCTTCAAGGTGCGATGCTAATTCAAGTGTCCAATACATGTTTTTATATTAAATTGGTAAATTTTACTTTTTCGCAAAAGTATAATATTTTTAAATTGATTATCAATATTTTTTTGTAAAATTTTCAAACCCTTGGTATCCATTGATTTTCAGGTATTTTGTGTTGATAAGCCACCATTCGTGCCAGGGTAAAAAGATAATCACTTAAGCGGTTAAGATAAATATTCACCTTTTCATCAACCGTGCTTTCGCCGGCGAGGTGTACACATAACCGCTCGGCCCGGCGACACACACAGCGCGCTATGTGGCAGTACGATACGGTGTTGCTCCCGCCCGGTAATATAAAGTGCCGTAGCTCGGGCAAGGTTTCGTTCATCCTGTCCATCTCTTTTTCCAGCAACTCAACATCCTCTGGGTGCAGGTCGGGTATAACCATTTTTGATTTCCCCGGGTCGGCCGCCAGCGACGAGCCAATGGTAAACAGCCTGTCCTGTATCTGCTTAAGCAGGTCTTTATCATGCGTGCTGATATCCTGATCGCGGATAAGGCCGATATAAGAGTTCAGTTCGTCAACCGTGCCGTAACTTTCAATTCTTAAATGATGCTTCGGCACACGGGTACCGCCAATTAACGATGTATAACCCTTATCGCCGGTTTTAGTATATATTTTCATGGTGTGGCGGCAATTTAACAAAAGTATCAGCGTTTCAGCATATTGTATTAAACTTGTGTAGCGTTGTTTTGTTCAAATATATAATTTACAGCTATGAAACCTATAATATCATCGGGCAGGGCCGCCCTTATATGTTTATTTACTTTGGCGCTACTCAGTTTTAAATGCAGCAACGGTAACGGTAACACCAGGCAGCCAGTTGCCAAGGCCCCGGCGCCCAGGGCAGATTTTTCGGCGTTTTTGACCGAGCAGCAGTTTAACGCATTATTTCCTGAGCGTGATAAGTTTTATACTTACCGGGCCTTTATACAGGCCGTTAACGAGCTGGCTCAAATAAAGGTGCAGGTAACGCGCAGGGCCGTATCTGTTTACCAGTTCATCCGTACCGATAAAACTACCGGAAAGGCAACCACCGTTAGGCAGGATGCCGACTGGAACGAGGAATGGGCTAAAGCCAAGCCCGACAGCACCTATACGGTTGACTATGGTAACTTTTGCACCGAAAAAGACGCTGTTGGCAACAAACGCGAACTGGCGGCTTTTTTTGCGCAAATAGCACACGAAACCCGCCACGGCCGCAACGAAAGCTATACCGATGGCCTGATGCTGCTGCACGAGGATAACACCAATAATGTTTATATCAGCGATAGTGATGAGTACCCACCGGTTAAAGGGCAAAAGTATTATGGCCGCGGCCCGATGCAGATAAGCTACAATGGCAACTATGGTTACGCTTCTGATTGTATCTTCGGCGATAAAAAGGTACTGCTGAATAACCCGGGACTGGTAGAAACCGACCCTGTTGTGGCCTTTAAAACAGCTATATACTTTTGGATGACGCCCGAAACCCACAAACCGTCGGCCCATGATGTTATGACGGGCAAGTGGCAGCCAAATGCCATTGATAAAGCCAAAGGCCGCACCCCCGGCTTTGGCATGACCATAAATATCATAAACGGCGACCTGGAATGCAACAAAGGCGACGATAACTACAGTATGAAAGACCGTATTGGTTTTTACCAGTTCTTCCTGAAAAAATTGGGTGTAGCAGACCCTAACTGCGCCTGCAGCTGCGGCAAAATGGAGCCATATAAGTATTAAAAGCAGTAAATCGTGAGCACTTAAACCTGTTGGAAATTGTATATCTTTATCATACAAACCATCACAATGAAAAAAGTCCTGCTCACCATTTTAATAGCGTGCCAGCTGACAGTTGTTGTCGCGCAAACCGAAGCGGAAAAATTCAGTAAGGAAAATTTGAGTAACACGCGCCTGTCGCCAACGGAACTGAAAAGCAAACTTATCCGTTACGATTATTCAAAGCTGTTTACGGTAACGAATAATGCTTTTGTATATGGTTTTATTGGCGATAATTTTCAGCGCATCAGGTTAAAGATCATCTCTATAACAAAAGCCCCCCGGTCGCCTTATATTTACCAGGTTTACGGCAAATCGATGGTTAAGAATAACATTGATGATTTTAAGGGCATTATTACGATAACAAACATCCGCAAATACAAGCAAACATCTTACGGAGTGGATGACGAGTTAAAAGGCAAAGGCATTAAAGGTCAATATCTGTTGATCGGAACCTATAATTTGGGAGAAGCGGCTACACAGGAACACGCCGGCGTATTTAAAGGGACATTCCGTTCTGGCTTTTATCTTGATAAAAACAACGGCGTGCATTACGATGATATTGATAAGAATGCGGATGGTTATGCAAATAATCAGTTTGTTGGCCAATGGATAAGCCATAATAAAAAACTGATTAAAATATGTAACTGGGGTGATTACCGTATACCCTACGCCGAGGCGCTTGATATAGGCGCGGGCGAATTTTCTCCTGCTGATAAATACCTTTCGGCAGGCTGGCAAACTGTCCATGATGCTTATAACAACACCGCTTTGTCTGCCAAAGCAAAACAGGTAGAAAACGCTAAATGGTGGGAATAAAAATTAAAAAAGAGCACCGGATTTAAAGCGGTCATCTTTTACTTGTTGCTGTTACTAATGCCTGGTGGTATCCCCCTCCATGCGCAGGCTTTCTTTATGTATGGCGTTCATTAATTCAGTAACAAATTCGGCAGATAAGCCTTCTTTAGCGCCGGCTGCAATTGCTTTATCAACAACCTGTTTAAACCGCGCCGGCTGCAGCGGCGGCACATTGTTCTTTTTTTTATAAACGCCGATTTCCTGAACCACGCGCTGCCTGCTGCCCAGCACCTCAATCAGCAACTTGTCAAGCGAGTCTATCTTCTTGCGGCTTTGACTAAGCTCCTGGTTTATAACCTCGGTGCTTTTAGCCTGTGCCCATGCAGATGAATAACTAATTAAACATAACCAGGTTAAAAGCAGTGTATATTTAAAATATCCGGCAGCCATTGTTTAATCTTCAGAGGTTCCAACTTTAACCCAGTTGTAGGTAGCGCCTGATTTAACAATTCCAAAGTAATCAAAGGTACCGGTTGCGCGGTCGCCTGCTTCGTCAAGCGCATCGCTGCCGCTAATGCCCTGGTGCGAATTAGCCTGCTCTACAAACGATGACTTCAGCTTTTCAAAATCGCTGATATCACCATTATTGGCTTCAATTGTATAAGCAATAGCCCATACAGCGTCATAAGCGGCTAACGCGAAAGCATCAGCTTCTAAGCCTGTTTTTTCTTTAATTTTATCTATAATCGGTTGATACTTGGCGGCAAACGAGGCAGGTAATCCCAATGATGGAGACGAAAAGCCGGTGGCTATTGCAAAATCGGCAGCTGCGGCGTTGCCGGTAAAAGCAGCGCTCAATACAGACCCGTCGCCACCATACCATTTAACCGCTGATAATGTTGGTTCATTTGCGGCCAGTTCAAATATATCCACGCCTTCATCAAATGATGCCAGGTACACGGCCACCTTATCGGCGCCATAAGTTGCAGAAAGATCTGCTACCTTCGCTTTGATATCAGCAACAACCGCGCTGTAATCTGTGGTAGTGACAGCGTAAGGTGTTACAGCGCTAACCACGCCGCCTTTGGCTGTAAAAGCGTTCCCTACCGAGGTTTGCAGGCCTTTGTTGCCTGCATCGTCAAGCGCAACGGTTACCAGGCCCCTTTTACCGCTTTTATAAATGGTGTTAGCGCTGGCCGCACCTTCAATTTTGTCTGAAGGGCAAAAACGGAATATCGCGTCGCCGGCAATTGCCAGGCTGCCTGCGGTACTGCTCTGGCTTATTACAATAATTTTAGATTGATCGGCAAGGGGCTTCAATGCGGCCAGTTCCGAACTGCTTTGCGGCCCTATAATAAAGCTGATTCCGTCGGCCTTTGCCTGTTTAAAATGTGCTACGGCAAGGTCGGCAGTATGCCTGGTATCGTTTACGTTTACCCCTATGCTGTATGGCACGCCCTTAGCGGCCAGGTACTTATTTACATCTTCGGCCGCAAGCTGTATGGCCGCGCTGGAGGTTTTACCCAACGTGCTTCCGCTACCGGTTAGTGTAAACAAGCCCCTGATGTTTATGGCCCTTACCACCTCTACTTTTTTTGTTTTTTTACATGACTGAAATGCGATCGCGGCAGCCAAAAGGGTAATAACGGGGAGTAATATTCTTTTCATTTAGTTATAAGAGATTTATTGCCCAAAATACGTTTATTTTACAGATTTTTTACGCCGCGCGGTTAATAATCAAAATCTGCGTAGCTGTAACATCTGTTAGTAAATTTAGTCTGATTTTTATTTATACGGAATGGGTAAACTTTTATTTGACACTACGGGGCTTTCGGCAGCACAAATCAATGATTTTGAGGCCACCTGCAAGGCATTGAAAGAAAATTTCAGGATTGAGGTACCTGGTTATATCGATTTTAAACTGGAGCAGTTCGAGGCGTTGAACCACCACCGTAAAACCACCGTAAGAGATGCCTTTGCGATTAAAAATATTTGTGGAGATAGCTACCTGTTATTTGTGGAGATAGAAGCTTTGGCTAATCCGGCTAAAAGTAAAATCAAATATCAAACGGAGCAGCAACCGGTAGGGCTTGTTTATTTAAAACGCGATTTTGGCCGTGTATTTATACGTACCGAAACCTATATAGACAAAATGAGGGAATTGATATTCCCGATTGAGCTTGATTTTAGCGAGGATAGGCCTTTTAGCAAACGTTTTTACGTATTAACCGATGATAAGTACAAAACAGCCCTGGCCATGCAACAGGACTTTAGAGACGCAATGATGGCCATAAAGGAAACTGATTTTGTGGTGGAGATATTTGAGCATACGCTCATCATCAGTAATCCTAAACCCCTAACGCCAGAGCACACTTTATACCTGGCAGATTTTGTTGCCAGGCTGGCAGCGTTGAAGTGCTGATGATTCCTCTTACGTCATTACGAGGAGCGATAGCGACGTGGTAATCATAGACATGCATATCTCAAACTTTTCTGTCGAAGATTGCCACGCTATCGCTGCAATGACGGACTGTCGACTATCAAGATATTATTCGTTTAATAAATCGTCATAAAGATCTCTCCATTCCGAATTCGTAGCATTTATTAAATCAATTTTACTTTGTCGATTTCTATCTTTTATCCGTTTTTCTTCTGCTATTGCCTCTTCGATATGAGAATAGAAAAGATAATAAACTAATTTATTACAGTTATACTTTGCTGAAAAGCTTTTAGGATAAGTCTTGTTTTTATGATCCGATATACGACCTATAATATCAGACGTAACACCGGTATATAAGACGGTGTGTTCTTTATTTGTGATGATGTAAACACATCCGCCACGTTGCATTATCATAGTGCAATTTATAAAATAGCTTACTATAAATGCATCTTATCTACCTTTCCATCGAAGATTGCCACGCTACGCTCGCAATGACTAGAATATTATTTTTCTAAATTAATTGCCTCGGGTTCGCGCTTGCTAACGGTTATGATATTTTCGTTCTTATAATCGTTTTCAACCAGGCCATCGCGCATACGCACAATGCGGTGGGCGTGCAGGGCAATATCCTCTTCGTGGGTAACCAGTATAATGGTGTTGCCTTTTGCGTGGATATCTTCCATCAGGCCCATAATTTCTATCGAGGTTTTTGTATCCAGGTTACCGGTGGGCTCATCGGCAAGGATAATAGATGGGTTGTTTATCAGCGCGCGGGCTACAGCTACGCGCTGTCGCTGCCCACCCGAAAGTTCGTTGGGACGGTGATCGGTACGGTTGCCAAGCCCCACATTCTCCAGGGCTATGCGGGCGCGCTCGTTCCTTTTCTCTTTGCTTATACCGGCATATACCAGCGGCAGGGCAACATTATCCAGGGCGCTGTTGCGTGGTAAAAGGTTAAATGTTTGAAAAACAAAGCCAATCTCAGAGTTACGCACCTCGGCAAGGTCGTTATCAGTCATGTGGCTAACATTTATGCCGTTAAGTATATATTCGCCTTTGGTTGGCGTATCTAAACACCCTAAAATATTCATCAGGGTTGATTTACCGGAACCCGAAGGGCCCATCAGCGCAACAAATTCCCCCTTATTAATAGTTAGGCTTACCGATTTTATCGCGTGGATAATTTCAGATCCAATAACGTATTTTCTACCGATATCCTTAATGATTATAAGGGGCTCTTCCGTTTTTGTAGCTATGGGCATGTTCCGTTTTTGTTACTTTGACAGTATAGTGGTACAAAATGTTACAGGATTTTGAAAAAGAATCAAGAGTTAAGAATCAAGAGCCAAGACTAATATTAGCAATGTTTTTTCTTGACTCCTGTCTCTAATATCTTGACTCTACTTAATAACCTTCGCTACCAAAAAATGGCTTCCGTCATGATCGGGAGCGTTTTGCAGCGCCTCGGCAGTAGTAATTTCCTGCTTTACCACATCCTCGCGCAGTATGTTTGGCCCTTCGGTCATATAAACAAGGGGCTCGACGCCTGTTGTATCAACCTCGTTCAGTTTGTCCATAAAGCCCAGTATCTTATTCATATCCTTTATCATGGCCTGCTTTTCATCGGCGGCAAGTTGCAGCCTGGCCAGGTGGGCAATTTTATCAACCGTTTGTTCGTCTATGGTCATTTTCCTTGATCTTTTTACTGATAATCGCGTGCACCTGGTCGCGCAGGGCATCAGCATCATTAATAGTTAAATGCGCCGTTTCAACAGGCTTATGTACAAATATATCACATACACCCGGCTTCGAGCCATATTTATCACCGTCGTCCCATAATATTTTCCATGTATTTACTGACGTAACCGGGATAATAGGCACTTTAAGCTCGATAGCCATGCGGAACGGCCCGTTCTTAAACTGGTGCAGATGAGGCGGGTAGGTATCAGGAATAGTTGCTTCCGGAAATATAATAACCGTAATGCCATTTCCGAGTCTCTCCATCGCGGTTTTAAACGCCCGGAAAGATGCTATCTTACTTTCGCGGTTCACTGGTATATCTACCGTGCGGAAGAACAGGCGCGTAACCACCCCATCTACCAGTTCTTCTTTCCCCATAAAACAGCAGTTGCTTTTTACCAGCACACTCATGGCGGTAATATCCAGGTTAGAGGTGTGGTTGGGGCAAACAATATAGGTTTGGGTCCAGTCGATACTTTCCTCGAAATGATATTGGTACCTAATGCCCACACAAAACGAACTTACCACGCCCCACACGCGGCGCAGCCTGTTAAGGTGCTTATACCTTTCCGGCTTACGCGAAAAATAGTACATAAGGGGCCATAACAGGAAATAAAAAAATGCCACGCTACCCTGGTAAAGGTAAAGGTGCACTTTTTTCAATATCATATTCATCGCCGTCAAAATTAGAAAAAATAGTGACGTTTTAGCCGCCCCCTGAATCCCGCTCTACAGGTGCGAATTTTAAAAAAGCGCCTCTCCCCCGGCGAGGGGGTTTGGGGTGAGACTAAAAATACTTACTTTCGCCCCTTATATGGAAACTGTTGTTAGCGGCATTCGATCTACCGGGAATTTACACCTGGGCAATTACTACGGGGCGATACAAAACTTTGTAAAAATGCAAAACGAGTATAAGTGCTACTTTTTTATAGCCGACCTGCACTCGTTAACCACGCACCCCACGCCTGCCAATCTGCATGGCGCTGCCAAACAGGTTTTGGTAGAGTACCTGGCGGCCGGTATCGACCCGGAAAAAGCAACCATATATTTACAGAGCGATGTACCCGAGGTTATTGAACTTTATTTGTACCTGAACATGAACGCATACCAGGGCGAACTGGAACGCAGCACATCGTTTAAAGATAAAGTACGCGCCAATCCGGATAATGTTAACGCAGGCCTGTTAACATATCCTGTTTTGATGGCTGCCGATATATTGATACATCATGCAACTAAAGTGCCCGTTGGTAAAGACCAGGAACAACACCTGGAAATGACCCGCACGTTTGGCAACCGCTTTAACAGGCTATATAAAAATGACTATTTTACCGAGCCTTACGCATTTAACTTTAGCGAGAGCCTTGTAAAAATACCCGGACTTGACGGCAAAGGCAAAATGGGTAAAAGCGAAGGAGAAGGCAATGCCATTTTCCTTTCGGATACACCCGAGGCCATTCGCAAAAAGGTAATGCGCGCGGTTACCGATGGTGGCCCCACACAGGAAAACCAACCCAAGCCTCAGGAGATACAAAACCTTTTCGACCTGATGAAGGTAGTATCGGCACCTGATACACTGGCACATTTTGATAACCTGTATAACACCTGCGCTATCCGCTACGGCGACCTTAAAAAGCAGCTTGCCGAGGATATGATCATCGCGACGGCACCCATACGCGAAAAAATAAACGACATAGCCAACGATGCACCTTTATTAAGGCAGGTTGCCCGGTACGGTGCGGCCAAAGCCCGCGAAAGTGCTTCAAAAACCATTAAGGAAGTACGTGAAATTATCGGTTTCAGAAGTTTTTAGATGGTTGATAGTTGATGGTTCGTAGTTCATAGTGTATATTAGCGATGTAGCTAATGTGTTTGAGCGGTGGCCTCCTGACCATGAACTATGATCTGTTAACCATGAACAAATAATCGCAATAAAAGTATGCACATAGCTATTGTAGGAAATATTGGCGCCGGTAAAACCACCCTTACCGAAATGTTAGCGAAAAATTACGGATGGGAACCCCTTTTTGAGGCGGTTGACAATAACCCCTACCTGGAAGATTTTTACAACGAAATGAAGCGCTGGAGCTTTAACCTGCAGATATATTTCCTGAACAGCCGTTACCGCCAGATAGTGGATATTCAGAAAGGCGGCCGTAATATTATACAGGACCGCACCATTTACGAGGATGCCCACATTTTTGCCGAGAACCTGCACGATATGGGCCTGATGACCACCCGCGATTACAAGAATTATCAAAGCATGTTTGATAATATTACCGAATTTATCAAACCACCCGACCTGCTTGTTTATCTAAAGGCCAGCGTGCCTACCCTGGTTAACAACATACAGCGCCGCGGCCGCGAATATGAAATAGGCATCAGGATAGATTACCTGTCTAAACTCAACGAGAAATACGACAAGTGGATAAAGGGCTACAATTTGGGCAAACTGCTGGTGCTTGATAAGGACAACCTTGACTTTGCCAACAACACCGAAGACATGGCCACCATTGTAAACCTGATAGAGCGCGAAATAAACGGGTTGTTTTAATTATCAGATACCGGCCCCGCCACGCAAACAGCCGCTTTTGCAGTTACAGAGCACACTATATTGTCAATGCAATAATCACAGATAATAAACGTAGTGACGTTGTTGTGTCACCAATATTTTCATAGTTCTGATTATCAGGCGTTCACGTTTGTTCACGGTGTTCACGTGGCGCGAACGTGAACACTTCATTGATACTTATATACATCCTTCTGACAGTAAGCCGCTATAACTTTCAATAACCAAAACCTTTTCAACATTTATAACTTAAGCCTGCAAATACCGCAAAATTTACTACTTTTGTATCCCGTACACAAACAATTGGTTTCGGCATAAAAACCGCTTACCGGATTTCAAAAAAATCATGACTAAATACATTTTTGTTACGGGTGGAGTTACCTCATCGTTAGGAAAAGGCATTATTTCGGCCTCATTAGCTAAACTTTTACAGGCACGCGGCTACCGCGTCACCATCCAAAAATTCGATCCTTACATTAACATTGATCCGGGTACCTTAAACCCTTACGAACATGGCGAATGCTATGTTACCGAGGATGGCGCCGAAACCGACCTTGACCTTGGCCACTACGAGCGTTTTTTAAACACGCCTACCTCAAAAGCCAATAACATCACCACCGGCCGTATTTACCAGAACGTAATCAATCGCGAACGCGAAGGCGCATTCCTTGGTAAAACCGTACAGGTTGTACCCCATATTACCGATGAGATAAAACGCAACATGCGCATACTGGGCGAAACCGGCGATTACGATATTGTAATTACCGAGATAGGCGGTACCGTAGGAGATATCGAGTCGTTACCGTTTGTGGAAGCCGTAAGACAGTTTAAATGGGAAGCGGGCTCTGGCAACGCGCTGGTGATACACCTTACGCTTATACCGTTTTTAGCCGCTGCCGGCGAACTAAAGACCAAACCTACCCAGCACTCTGTTAAAATGCTGCTTGAGTATGGTATACAGCCTGATATACTGGTGTGCCGTACCGAGCACCATATAAACGCCGATATCAGAAAAAAAATAGCATTGTTTTGTAACGTTAACATCAACGCCGTTGTCGAATCCATGGACGCGTCGACGATTTATGATGTGCCGTTGCTGATGCTGAAAGAACAACTGGACAAAACGGTTTTAACAAAGTTAAAGTTATCGCACAAAAACGAGCCAAACCTGGAAAACTGGAAGGATTTTCTGGGCCGTTTGAAAAACCCTACTTCTGAAGTGAAAATTGGGTTGGTAGGTAAATATGTAGAGCTGCCGGATGCTTATAAATCAATTATAGAGGCGTTTATACATGCCGGTGCAAAAAACGAGTGCAAGGTACGTGTACAATACATCCCGTCAGAACAGTTAACGCCGGTTAACGCTATCGAAAAATTGCGCGGCCTGCATGGCGTATTGGTTGCACCGGGCTTTGGCGAGCGTGGCTTTGAAGGTAAGATAGAGGCTATACGCTATGTGCGCGAAAACAATATCCCGTTCTTTGGCATTTGCCTGGGGATGCAATGTTCGGTAGTTGAGTTTGGGCGCAATGTTTTAGGGTTAAAGGACGCCAGCAGCACCGAAATGAACCCCGATACGCCTCATCCGGTAATTGATATGATGGAAGAGCAAAAAGGAATTGTAAATAAGGGCGGAACCATGCGTTTGGGCGCATACCCATGCGATCTGAAAAAGAACAGCAAGGCAGCCCTTGCTTACGGTAAAACACATATCAGCGAGCGCCACAGGCATCGTTTTGAGTTTAACAACAAATATTTGAAAGATTACGAGCAGGCCGGCCTGGTACCATCGGGTATCAATCCTGATAATGGCCTTGTTGAAGTTGTAGAGCTTAAAAATCACCCGTTTTTTGTAGGCGCGCAGTTTCACCCCGAATTAAAATCAACGGTTGCTAATCCGCACCCACTTTTTATTAACTTTGTCGCCGCTTCGCTGGCTTACGCCCGCAAGAACTAATTTTAGTACGATACACACATAATGGATAAAAATACTTTTACAGGGTTATTCCTGATCATGATCATCATGGGTGTTGGCATATGGGTTATGAAACCCTCGGAAGCCGACATCAAAAAAGAACAGCTTACTGTTCACCAGGATTCGATAAAAAAAGGCCTGATCAAAACACAGGCTTCAGCAGCAACTACTACTGTGGCTGTTAAAGCCGATACCGTTAAAAAAGCAGGTGTTGATTCTGCTGTTTTAAAAACACCTTTCGGCGCGGCTACCATAGGCACCGAGCAATTTGTAACCATCGAAAATAAAGAGCTGCGCTTAAAGCTATCTACAAAAGGCGGTCGTATTTTTAGCGCCGAGCTAAAAAATTACAAAACTTTTGATAAAAAACCCCTGATACTGTTTGAAGGCAATACAAATAAGTTTGGTATAACCCTTAAAGCCGGCGACAGGAACCTGAATACAAATGACTTGTACTTTACCCCTACCGCAACATCATTAAAGGTTGCTGAACAGGATTCGGGATCGGTTACCATGCGCTTAAGCTATAGCCCCACCCAGTATATAGATTATATATATACGCTTAAAGGCAAAGGCTTTAAACTGGGCCTTAATATAAAATCAACCGGGTTAGACCAGGTTGTTGCTAACAGCAACGTTTATAACCTTAACTGGGCTGCAAGCCTGCCTAAGCAGGAAAAAGACATTGCCCAGGAGCGCCAGTACAGTACTGTTTATTTCAAAAACACCGAAAACGAAGTAGATTACTTAAGCGAGGCTAAGGACGATCAGAAATCGATTACAGATAAAAAGCTACAGTGGGTTGCCTTTAAACAGCATTTCTTTTCGAATGTACTCATCGCCAAGGGCGGCATAACAAAATCTGACCTTAACGTTGCTACCGACGTGGCCGACACCACCGACGTAAAACAAATGAAGGCCGACCTTACGCTTAACCGTAATGCCGATGGCTCGGCCCCGCTTGAATTTTACTTTGGCCCTAACCGCTTTAACACGCTTAAAGAACAGGGCTACGACCTGCAAAAGCTGGTTAACCTGGGCTGGGGGCCGTTAAAATACATCAACCAGTTTGCTGTATTACCACTGTTTAACTTTTTAAATAAGTTTAACTGGAACTATGGTATTATCATTTTGATATTAACCATTGTACTTAAGCTGGTGTTGGCGCCGCTTACCTATAAATCGTACCTAAGCATGGCTAAAATGCGTGTGCTTAAGCCTGAAATGGACGAGATAAAAGGTAAGGTTGGCGAGGATAACCCTACCCTTTTACAACAGGAATATTTAAAGCTTTACAAAAAAGCAGGGGTAAACCCGCTGGGAGGCTGCTTGCCGCTGCTGATACAAATGCCGATTGTGATCGCCTTCTTCCGCTTTTTCCCAAGCTTGTTTGAGCTTAGGGGCGAAAGCTTTTTGTGGATGCATGATCTTTCGACCTACGATGCGGTAATTACTTTTGGGAAGATCCCTTTTATTGGTAACCACATCAGCTTAATGTGTTTGCTAATGACCATATCTACATTGATATACACTTATTTTAATAATCAGATATCTGGCGCTACCGGGCAAATGAAATATATAGGGTATATAACCCCTATCATTTTCCTGGCTACATTAAACAGCTATCCCTCAGGTTTGAACTATTACTACTTTTTAGCCAACATGCTGACATTCGCGCAGCAATATATGATCAGGCTGATGGTTGATGATAAAAAGATACACGCCCAGATCCAGGAAAACAAAAAGAAACCAGATGATCCTAAAAAGAAGAAATCAGGCTTCGCTGCCAAAATGGAAGAAATGATGCGCCAGCAGCAACAAATACAGGCGAAGAAAGGAAAATAGTCCGAAAGTTGGAAGTCCGAAAGTCCGAAAGATATATCCTGGTAGTGTAATACTATCAGGATTTTTTTTGCTGCTCATTTTCTTCCAAACTTCGGACTTCCGGACTTTCGGACTTCCGACTAATATTATTAGCAAAAATGTTTTATATTTGAAACCATGTATGCAATTGTAGATATCGAGACGACGGGCGGGCATGCCAGCGCTAATGGCATTACAGAGATTGCTATATGTATACATGATGGCAAAAAGGTTACCCGTCGCTTTGAAACGCTGGTAAACCCCCAGCGTGATATCCCGGTGTATATCCGCGCATTAACAGGTATCACTAACGAAATGGTGCAAACCGCCCCCGTTTTTGAGGATGTGGCACACGAGATATACCATCTGCTTAAGGGGCAGATATTTGTAGCTCACAATGTAAACTTCGACTACTCTTTCCTGCGTTATCACCTTAACGCCGCTGGTTACGATTTAAACGCAAATAAACTTTGTACCGTACGTTTGGGTCGTAAAATTATGCCTGGGTTGATGTCATACAGCTTGGGTAAGCTTTGTACGCACCTGGGTATCCAAAACAATAGCCGCCACCGTGCCATGGGGGATGCCGAGGCTACCGCGCAATTGTTCGGTTTGTACCTAAAAAGCGATACCAACAACCATATTGCCCAGGCTTTGAAGCAAAACAGCAAAGAACAGGTACTGCCAGCTAACCTGCCGAAAGCTGATATCGAGGCGCTGCCAAACATGACCGGCGTATATTACTTTCATGATCAAAAAGGGAAGGTGATTTACGTAGGCAAGGCAAAAAATATCCGCAAAAGGGTATGCAGCCATTTTACCGGCAACAACCCTAATGCACAGCGACAAGAATTCCTGAAAAATATTTACCATATCAGCCACCAGGTATGCGGCACCGAACTGGTTGCCTTTGTGCTGGAAGCGGTAGAAATAAAACGCCTTTGGCCCAAATATAACCGGTCGTTAAAGCGGTTTGAAAATACTTACGGGCTGTACGTTTTTGAAGATCAGCGCGGATACATGCGACTGGTTGTTGATAAACACCGCAAATATATGCCGGCAGTTTATGCCTGCAATTCGCTGTACGAGGGGCGAAACCTGCTTTTAAACCTGATTGATACGTATGGCCTTTGCCCGAAGCTGTGCTTTATCCAAAAAAACGATCAGCCATGTAACGGTGCCAACGTGGGGACATGCGCCTGCGAGGGCCACGAGTTACCCAACGTATACAACGAGCGCATACAAGGCGCGCTTAACGAACTGAAAAAAGCATTACCAACCTTTGCTATACGCGGCGAAGGCCGTACCGATGACGAGCATAGCTGCATACTCATCGAAGAAGGCCGCTTTTATGGCATGGGTTATATATCTCATTACTATAACGCCGATAATATTCAGGCGCTTAAAAATTACTTAACACCCTACCCGGGTAACGATTATATCCGCAATATTGTAACCGGTTACGCCGACAGATTTCCGCAACGTAAAGTGAGTTTTTCAGTTTTGTAAAAACCCAATACGGTGTTCATGCTTAACACATGAACATTCTTGAATATCACACACTTACAAAATAGCGTCACCGCTATTCATTTACCCGGCTTACCCTTCCTTCAACCTTTCACCAGAGAAATTCAAAACAAACCTTTTTCTCGCAGGTTAATAGATTATCAAATAACATTATTAACTAACCTATGGATAGCATTAATCAAAACCAACCCGAAGATAATTTTGAGAATTTACAAGGAAACGAGGCCTGGAAAAAACTAAAGGAAATGACCGAAGGTGTAAGCTGCTTTTTTTGCAGCAATATTAAAACCGGGCTGCCTTTTTCTACCCGCCCTATGTCGCCGCAAAAGGTTGACGACAATGGCGATATGTGGTTTCTGAGCGCAAACGACAGTCATAAAAACGCGGAAATAGAACAGGACCCAATGGTGCAGTTATTGTTCCAGGGTTCTAAGTACTCCGACTTTTTAACCGTTTACGGCATTGCCGAAATAAGCGAGGATAAAGAAAAAATAAAAGAACTATGGGAACCCATCCTAAAAACCTGGTTTACCGAAGGTGAGGACGACCCGAGGATATCGGTGATAAAAGTATCGCCAACACAAGGTTACTACTGGGATAACAAACACGGCAATGCCGTCGCATTCGTAAAACAACTGGTAGGCGCCGCTATCGGCAAAACGCTCGATGATTCGATAGAAGGAAAATTGGAAGTTTAGAATAAAAGACGCAAGAGTCAAGAATCAAGACATAGGACATACTCTTTCTTGATTCTTGACTCTTATTTCTTGGCTCTAAATAACCCCCGCTTTTTGTAACTCTATCTGCATCTGTCGCTGCAGTTTTAGTGCTTCGGCACGGGCAGCATCGGCAAAATCTTCGCCGTTGCTTGCATAAATGATGCCGCGCGATGAGTTTACAATAAGGCCGCAGTCTTTCGTCATACCATACTTACAAACATCCTCCAGGCTACCACCCTGCGCACCAACGCCGGGCACCAGTAAAAAGTTATCGGGCGCATGCTTGCGTATATCGGTAAACTCCGTGCTTTTTGTAGCGCCAACAACAAACATCAGCCTGTCGGCACCGGCCCAGGTATTTGCCTTTTTTATTACGGTTTCGTAAAGGTAGCCGTCGCCTGTGTTCAGGTACTGAAAATCCTTGCTTCCTACTGACGAAGTTAGCGCCAGTATGATCACCCATTTACCGTCGTACTTCAAATAAGGGGTTACGCTATCATTGCCCATATAAGGAGTTACGGTGATAGCATCAAAGCCCATGCCCGATGTTTCCTCATTAAAAAAGGCTTTGGCATAATTGTCTGATGTGTTGCCTATATCGCCCCGTTTTGCATCAATAATACTTAAAACGTCCTTTGGCAGGTATTGTGCTGTACTGATAAGGCTTTGCAGGCCCTTTAAACCTCGGCTTTCGTAAAAGGCAGCGTTGGGTTTATAGGCAATGCACAGATCTTTTGTAGCATCAATAATGCGTTTGTTAAACTCAAATGCCGGGTCAGGGTATTGCTTCAAAAATTCCGGGATCTTGTCGATATCCGTATCAAGCCCAACGCATAAAAACGACTTTTTTTGTTTGATCTGTTCAATTAGCTGGGCGCGTGATATCATGTAGATTTTGAATTTGTTATGGTGCAGCAAAACTAAAAAATTAAACTTAACAGCTTATTTTTTTAATAAATTTGCATTGTAATTTAATTTCGTTAAAATTGCAGTGTTTTCCTGCATTATTTCTTGCACTAAAGAAACAATTTTGATCTCCACGTTATTTATTAGCTAATACATTACCTGGGCTTAGTAATTGCATAATCAGGGCTTCACAAAACAACTTTCATATAAAAAATCCTTTTGAACTATAATTCATATCATGTCTGATACAATCGAATTGAACGACAAACTCGTATCTGAGTTGCGCGAAATTGCTAAAAGTTTAGGTATTGCAGAGGCAGATGAGCTTAGAAAAGCACAGCTGATAGGTAAAATTGTTGAGCAGCAGCAATTGATAGAAGCCGCAAGAAACCAGCAAGCCACTGTTGAAAATAATTATGCAGAAAAACCGGCTGTTGCAGCCGCCGAAAATATCGAGAAAACACGGAAACGTGTACGCTCTGTGAAAACCAAAGACCAGCCACGCATAGAAGTACCTTTGGATGACACTAACCTTTTTAACCAGGAGGATGACGAACCGTTAACCGACGATAACGAAAATGCCGCTACCCCCGAAGCAACCCGTATTGGCGAAGTAGCCGAAACCGGAGAAACAACGGAGCAGGCCGGACAGCCGGAACAGCCTGCTGCAGAAAGCCGCCCGCAAAAATTTGATCGCCGCGCTAATCAAAACCAGCCTAAGAACCAGGAACCAGCGGTTAATCTTGATTTTGATAACGTAATTGTTAACGAGGGCGTGTTAGAAATAATGCCTGATGGTTACGGCTTCCTGCGCTCGTCAGATTATAACTACCTTACTTCGCCCGATGATATATACGTATCGCAATCGCAGATAAAATTGTTCGGGTTAAAAACCGGCGATACGGTGCGCGGCAGTATACGCCCGCCAAAAGAGGGCGAAAAATATTTTCCGCTGGTACGGGTTGAGGCTATAAACGGCCGCATACCTGCCGAAGTGCGCGATCGGGTACCTTTTGACCACTTAACGCCACTTTTCCCCTCTGAAAAGCTGAGCTTGTTTACTGATGCGGGTAACTACTCTACCCGTATTATGGACCTGTTTTCACCTATTGGGAAGGGCCAGCGCGGTTTAATTGTCGCGCAGCCAAAAACGGGAAAAACCATGTTGCTGAAGGATGTTGCTAACGCGATAGCCAAAAATCACCCCGAGGTGTACCTGATCATATTATTGATAGATGAACGCCCCGAGGAGGTTACTGATATGGCCCGCAGCGTGCGCGCAGAAGTAGTGTCGTCAACCTTTGATGAACCTGCGGAGCGACATGTAAAAATTGCTAATATTGTGTTAGAAAAAGCAAAACGTATGGTGGAATGTGGCCACGATGTAGTTATCCTGTTAGACTCTATCACTCGTTTGGCGCGTGCATACAACACGGTGGCGCCTGCATCGGGCAAAATATTATCGGGTGGTGTTGATGCCAACGCATTGCACAAGCCGAAACGCTTTTTTGGAGCGGCCCGTAACATTGAGGATGGCGGCTCGCTAACGATTATAGCTACAGCGCTTACTGAAACGGGATCTAAAATGGACGAGGTTATATTTGAAGAGTTTAAGGGTACGGGTAACATGGAGTTACAACTGGATCGTAAACTTTCAAACAAACGTATATTCCCGGCTATTGACATTACCGCGTCAAGCACCCGCCGCGATGACCTGTTACTTGACCGCGACACGTTGCAGCGTATCTGGATACTGCGCAACCACCTTGCCGATATGAACTCGCAGGAATCAATGGAGTTTTTACAGGCGCAGATAAAAGGTACCCGTACCAACGAAGAATTTTTGATATCCATGAATTCATAATATATTTACACCAAAAGGAGTTATAAATAACGTAAGGTTAATTATAACTCCTTTGGTTTTTGTAAAATTTATGATACCTTCATGACATTATGAGGCGACGGGTTAAAAAACATCTTCCAAACGCTATTACATGTGCAAACCTGTTCAGTGGCTGCATTGGCATTGTTTTTACTTTTCAGGATAACCTTGTTTTTGCCGCCTATGCCATTTTCCTGGCAGCTATTTTCGATTTTTTTGATGGCTTTGCCTCGCGTGTGCTGCAATCTTTTTCGGGAATCGGTAAAGACCTTGATTCGCTGGCAGATATGGTGAGTTTTGGCGTGCTACCATCAGCCATAATGTACGAGTTGCTTTTGCGCGCGCCGCAAATTGATCATGTAAGCGAGTACCTCAACTTTATAGCATTTCTGATCCCCGTATTCTCGGCATTACGCCTGGCTAAATTTAATACCGATACGCGCCAGGCCGAAAGCTTTATCGGCCTGCCTACCCCTGCAAATGCCATACTGATAGGCTCAATACCATTGATACTTGCACAATACAATGGCCTCTCGCGCTATATCCTAAACCCATATGGCCTGTCGCTGTTTATTGTGGTGATGTGTACACTGCTGGTTGCCGAAATTCCGTTGATGTCGCTTAAATTTAAGAACCGCGATTTTAACAAAAACTTTTATCGTTATTTATTGCTGCTGTTTTCGGCAATACTCATACTATTTTTTAAATTTGCCGCAGTTCCGGTGGTTATAGTAATGTATATCACCCTATCGTTAATTCAACTAAAATTTGCAGACGGTACCCTAATGAGCGGCCACAAAAAAAATTATTAAGCCCTTATTATTACCGTTCTTTAACAAAAACACCTGATGAAAAAATTCCTGGCCGAAATTGATGTAATGCCCAAAAAAGAGATACTTGACCCACAGGGAAAGGCAGTTACCGGCAGCATGAAAAACCTGGGCTTATCTGAGATACAAAATGTGCGTATTGGTAAACATATTTCGCTTGAGATTGATGCCGACAGCGCCGAAACCGCCAGTGCAAAAGTTGACCAGGCCTGCAAAAACCTATTAGCCAACCTGATCATGGAAAGTTACAGCTTTAAGCTGGTGGAAGTTGCATAAGTTATAAATCGAAAGTTTAAGTCGAAAGTCTGTTTAACGGGCTAATATCTATAAACATAAAAGGGAAAGGCAATCACATATGATTTTGCCTTTCCCTTTTTCTATACTTTCCGACTTAAGACTTTCGGCTCAAGACTTCTATAAATTCGCTTCCTTTTCTCTTTTTATTTTTTCAAGTGCTATAAGATTGTTTTCTACAACCTGTTTAACTGTGTTAAATTTAGCAGTTATTTCTGCAGGATTTGCACCGCCAGCTTTACAGGCAAGTTCAACTTCCTGTATATTGGCCTGGCTTAGCGGCATTCCAAAAAAGCCCAGGTTTGGCTTTAGTTTATGGGCCGATTGCGCTGCAACTACCCAATCGCCTGTGTTTATAGCCATGCTTATGGCATCCAGCAGTTGCGGTGTTTGCTCTAAAAACATGCCTATCGAATCAACAATAAATTCATCGCTGCCATCGGCTATCTCATAAAGGAAAGAAAGATCGAGGTCTTGAGTTGGTAAATTATCAGACATTATAAAGGTTTATCAAATCAAAATTATAATTTTTTTACAATCAAGTCGTCTTTTAGATCACTTTTCAGCTCCAAAATTGTTTTATTTAATACGGGGTGTATTAAACCGGGGGCCAGCACTCCTAAAGGCTCTAAGGTAAACCTGCGATTGTGCAATTGCGGATGCGGAACGATAAGATTGGGCTGGTTGATGATTTCGTCCCCATAAAACAAAATATCAATATCAATAGTGCGCGAACCCCATTTTTCCTCCCTACTGCGCCCCAGCACTGTTTCGATGTGCAATATTTTTGCTAAAACCTGTTGTGCCGTTAAATTGGTTTGCAGCATAATCACCTGGTTTAAATAGTCGGGCTGATTGGTTTTACCCCACGATTGTGTTTCGTAAACTGCCGACCTATCAACCACCGGCGCTATATCCTGCTCAATGCATGCTATTGCCTTGTGCAAAAACACATTACGATCTCCAAGATTGCTGCCCAGTAATAAAAAAACATTAATCATTGTTGTAACAAATATCGAGCTTAAGGCTCTTAATAATATGCGAATCGCTAAGTTTGCATATATAGATCATTTATAACAGTTAATGAAACAATTCTTCAAATTTGTATTGGCCAGTGTTTTAGGCGTCATTATTTCCTCAATTATCCTTTTCTTTTTGTTTTTTATACTGTTATCGGGGCTTATCCTATCAGCCGGGAGTGATAAAGCGGTAGACGTTGACGCAAATTCTGTACTGCATATCAAGCTTGATTACCCCATAAGCGAACGTACACCAAATAACCCGCTTGCCAACCTGAGCTTTTTAGGCTTTGACGGCGAAAAGGCTATCGGCCTGAACGATATTTTGGCATGCATCAAAAAAGCTAAAAAAGATGATAATATTAAAGGCATCTTTTTGGATGAGAGCTATATGATGAGTGGCCAGGCCACTACCGAAGAAATACGTAACGCACTTATCGACTTCAAAAAATCCAAAAAATTCGTGATCGCCTATTCAGAAATTTACACCCAAGGCTTTTATTACCTGGCGTCGGTGGCCGATAAGGTCTACATTAATCCAAAGGGGATCTTCGAATTCAGGGGTTTCAGTTCAGAGATCACCTTCCTGAAAGGCGCGCTTGATAAGCTGGGGATCGAGGCTCAGATCATCAAGGTTGGTACTTACAAAAGCGCTGTTGAGCCATTGGTGTTAACTAAAATGAGCGATGCCAACCGTTTACAGGTAACTTCATATTTAGGCTCAATGTATGATCATTTCCTTACAGGAATAGGCAAAAGCCGCAATATCAACAAAGATTCGTTGTTTAATTATGCCAATAGCGGCCGTATACAACAACCCGAAGACGCTTTGAAATATAAGTTGGTTGATGGCTTAAAGTATAAGGACGAAATACTATCTGACCTGAAAAAACGTACCGGCCTCCAGGAAAAAAATAATATGGCCAGCGTTGACCTTAACGATTATGTGAAAAGCGGTACGAGGGCAGATACCGACCCTAAGGATGTAAGCTACAAAAACCGCATAGCAATTGTGTATGCATCGGGTGAAATTTCGGGTGGCAACGGCGATGATAACAGTATAGGGTCTGAAACCATATCAAAGGCTTTGCGAAAAGTACGGATGGACAACAATGTAAAAGCCGTGGTGCTGCGCGTAAATTCGCCGGGAGGCAGTTCGCTGGCATCTGACGTGATATGGCGCGAGGTAATGCTTACTAAAAAAGTGAAACCTATTATTGTATCTATGGGCGATGTGGCTGCATCAGGCGGCTATTATATAGCCTGCGCGGCCGATTCTATTATAGCCGAGCCTAATACCATCACCGGGTCGATAGGCATTTTTGCCGTGCTGCCCAATATGCAAAAACTGTTTAATGATAAGCTGGGTATTACCTTTGATGGTGTAAAGACGGGCAAATTTGCCGACCTTGGCGATGTAAGCCGCCCCCTAACCCCCGAAGAAAGACTTATACTGCAAAACAGCGTTAACCGCGGTTATGATGATTTTACAAAAGCAGTGGCGGCCGGCCGCGGTAAAACGCAGGCTTATATAAACAGCATTGGCCAGGGCCGTGTATGGACTGGTACGCAAGCCCTGCAAAATGGCCTGGTTGACAGGTTGGGCAATATTAACGACGCTATACAATCCGCAGCTAAAAAAGCCGGTGTTAAAGAATATAAAATAGTAAGCTACCCCGAGCAAAAAAGCTTCTTGAACAGATTTGGCGAAGGCTTAACAGCCGAAGTGAAAGCCCATTTTGTAAAAGCCGAGCTTGGCGATAACTACCGTTATTACGAACAAATAAAAGGCGTTACCAAAATGATGCGCACCCCGCAAATGCGTATGCCTTACGATGTGGTGATTCGATAACCACCCGCTTATAGCTAATGGTTCATGGTTCATGGTAAAAACCGGGAAAACTATGAACCATTAACTATTGTCTATGAACTCCCCCACCTCTTTTGTATTTTTACGCCACAACTAAATTATGGAGAACAAACCCATCGCACGCGCGCTTCGCTTACTATCGCAATTGATGGAATTGCACGAGGTTAACCCCTTCAAAATAAAATCGATAGCTAATGCTGCTTTTAAGGTTGATAAATTGCCGTTTCCGCTGGCAGGCAAAACTGTAAGCGAATTAGAGAAGATAGATGGTATAGGAAAAAGCCTTGCTGCCAAGATAGCCGAACTGTTAGCGACCGGCACCATGACCGAGCTGCAGGAAATGCTTGCCCAAACGCCTGATGGTGTCATAGAAATGATGGGTATAAAAGGCATAGGACCAAAAAAAGTTGCCATCATCTGGAAAGAGCTGGGAATTGAAAATGCCGGTGAACTTTATTACGCTTGTAACGAGAACCGCCTTATTGAAGCAAAAGGATTCGGTTTAAAAACGCAGGAAGAGATCATAAAGGTGCTGGAATTTAGGATGGCCGGTAACGGCAAGTTTTTGTATGCCCAGGTAGAGAATGAGGTTAAGGCGCTGATGGAGGAGATTCGCGGTATTTTTCCGGATGCGTTAAAACACATTGCAGGAGAGTTTCGCCGCCGTAGTCCGATAATAAGCGAGGTGGTTATTGTAGTGGGCAGCCTGAACCAGGAAATAGCCTACCAGGCACTTGCCGAATTAGATACCCTAAAAAATGTAACCCTTAGTGGCACTCATATATCTGCCGAGTTAAATAACGGTTTACTGGTTGATATTATATGCGTTGACAAGGCAAATTATTACTATGAACTGTTTATAAATACAGGCGATACGGAACACGTTGATGCGGTGTTGGCGCGGATAAACACCCCGCTTGAATTGCCCGAAACAGAAGAGCTTATATATCAAAAAGCCGGCCTGGCGTGGATGCCTGCCGAACTGCGCGAAGGCAAGTCTTTTATAGAGAAAGCTGCAGCGGACAACCTGCCAACACTGATAAGTTACCACGACCTGAAAGGCACTTTGCATAATCACAGCACCTGGAGCGACGGGGTAAATACGCTGGAAGAAATTGCCTTGTACTGCCGCGATGAGCTTAAGCTGGAATATTTAGGCATCAGCGACCATAGCAAAAGCGCTTTTTATGCCAAGGGTTTAAGTATCGAGCGGGTTTTACAACAGCATGAAGAGATAGATCACCTGAACAAAAAGCTGGAGGGTTTCCGCATATTTAAAGGGATCGAATCGGATATATTGAACGATGGATCGTTGGATTACCCGGATGAAATATTAAAACGCTTTGATTTTATTGTGGCATCTATACACGCTAACCTGAAGATGCAGGAGGATAAGGCTACTGCCCGATTAATAAAAGCTATCGAAAACCGTTACACTACCATTTTGGGCCACCCAACAGGCAGGCTTTTGCTTAGCCGCAAAGGGTACGATATCGACCATAAAAAAGTTATTGATGCCTGTGCCGCTAATAAAGTGGTTATTGAAATAAACTCCAACCCGTTAAGGCTTGATCTTGACTGGCGCTGGCATCAATACGCGCTTAATAAGGGCGTTATGTTATCTATCAATCCTGATGCACACCGCAACGCCGGGTTCCACGACATGTACTATGGCATAAATGTTGCCCGTAAAGGTGGTTTAACAAAAGATATGTGCTTAAACGCGTTATCTATAACAGAGATAACCGAGGTGTTTAAAAAGAAAAGAGAAGGTCGGTAACCGAAAGTCGGAACGTCCGAAAGTCAGTCAAAGACTGAACAAGGCAATGACCTAATGACTCAATGACACAACAGAATGCTAACAGATAAAGTACGAAAAATTCTGCAGTCGGGCGCGGTGCCAAACATTTTGGTAATAGGCGACCTGATGATAGACCACTATATTATAGGCGATGCTACCAGGCTGTCGCCCGAAGCCCCCGTTCCTATAGTCAACGTAAAAAACGAGTTTACCACTCCCGGCGGCGCTGCTAATGTCGGACAAAATTTATTAGCGCTTGGCGCAAAAGTATCGCTGGCAGGTATAACCGGTGACGATGCGGATGCCGAACGCCTAACAACCATTTTGAGGGCTGAAGGCATTAACGCTGAGGGCATTTTTAAAGACAGCACCCGCCCTACCACTACAAAAACACGCGTAATGGCGGGCAGCCACCAGTTGGTCCGCGTAGACAGGGAAGTAACTAATCCGTTAAATGAAGATTTACAACGCCGTTTTTTAGAAGGTATAAAAACCAACATAGGCCAGGCGGATATTGTGGTTTTGTCAGATTACAACAAAGGCCTTTTTTCTGAAGGGCTTGCGCAACAACTTATTGAAGAAGCCGGGCGCATGGGCAAAAAAGTAGTTATTGACCCTAAAGGGCTTAACTATGGCAAGTATAAAGGCGCTTTTATTATCAAACCTAATCGTAAGGAGCTTGCCGAAGCCGCTAAAACAGAAAAAATTACCAATATTGATGAACTGCAGCAAGCCGCCCGCGTTATTATTAAACAAACGGGCGCCGAATATATAGTGGTAACCTTATCAGAACAAGGTATGGTTATTATCAGCGAACTGGCTTATAAACTGCTGCCTGTAAAGGCCACCTCGGTGTTTGATGTTACAGGGGCCGGCGATACAGTGCTTGCAGCAATGGCTTATTTTATGGCGCAGGGCCTAAATGTAGAAGAAGCCTGCGAACTGGCCAACCATGCCGCCGCTATTGTAATAAGGCAAACCGGAAGCGCCGTAACAACAGTTGATGAAATACTGGAAGATATAGAGGTTAGAAATTCTAAACACTAATTTTTAAATCCGAAATAAAGAGATGGTACTTGAAGAATTATATGAACATCGTAATTTGATACAAAAGGTTATAGAGGACCTGTCGGGCGATATTGAATTGGCCTGCCGTACTATGGTTTCGGTATTAAAAGATGGTAAAAAGGTTTTAATTGCCGGTAACGGCGGCAGCGCCGCTGATGCACAGCATATTGCCGCCGAGCTTAGCGGTCGGTTTGTAAAAGAGCGTAAAGCCCTGCCCGGCATAGCCTTAACGGTTGATACATCTGCGCTTACGGCCATAGCTAACGATTATGGGTACCATCATGTATTCTCACGCCAGGTCGAAGCGCTGGCCCAATCCGGCGATCTGTTTATCGGTATATCAACCAGCGGCAACAGCCAGGGCATTTTAAACGCCTTTGAAACAGCGCGTAATATAGGCTGCAAAACGCTGGGTTTATCCGGCCGCGATGGCGGTAAAATGAATGGTTTGTGCGACCTGAATATCGTTATCCCATCTGAAGTTACCGCACGTATCCAGGAAATGCACATCCTTATTGGTCACGTTATGTGTAAGGCTGTGGATGATGCGTATTAATAATCTTTATTGCAATCACTCGGCTATAGTCGAGTGATGATTATTATAAGGCCTCTGGCCGCCTGTATACCAGCACACTGCGGCGAAACGCCGCATAATAATAGTCACCCGGCTGGAGCCGGGCGACTGCGGAATAGCGATGTGTATACACAGTAGCTCATCGGGGCGTTACCCAATTATTTTTTTAATTTTATACCATGCGCCACGATCTTGAAAAAACACTCCTTGAGAAAATAACCACCCTGCCGCTACTAAAGGAGCATATCATCACCTGGAAAAGCGGGGGTAAAAAAGTTGTTTTTACAAACGGCGTATTTGATCTGCTGCATCTGGGGCATATCACCTATCTTTCCAAAGCTGCAGAGCTTGGCGATAAACTGGTTATTGGTTTAAATGCCGATGCATCGGTTAAACGGTTAAAAGGCGAAAATCGCCCTGTTAATGATCAAAATAACCGCGCGGCCCTGTTAGCCGCCTTGTTTTTTGTAGATGCCGTTGTTTTATTTGAAGAAGATACCCCCCGCGAATTGATAACCCAACTTATGCCCGATGTACTGGTAAAAGGCGCAGATTATACTGTTGAAAACATTGCCGGCGCCAAAGAGGTATTGGCTAATGGCGGCGAGGTTAAAACCATTACATTGGTTGAGGGGTATTCATCCACTAATATCATCAACAAAATAAAAGCGCAAAGTGGGACTGCAAGGTAAAAATCTAAAAGTTTAGAAATCCGAAATCGAACATTCGAAATCCGAAATAAATAATGAAGATACTGGTAATCCGTTTCAGCTCGATGGGCGATATTATATACACCACTCCTGTGGTGCGTTGCCTTAAAACGCAACTGCCCGATGCCGAGATACACTTTATTACCAAACCCGCATTTAAATATATTTACGATAATAACCCATATGTTGATAAGCTGCTGTTATTAAAACCAAACCTATCAGATACGATCGCCGATATCAAATCAGAGGGTTACGACTACATTATCGACCTGCATAATAATTTACGTACCGCGATCATTAAATTGCGCACCGGTATAAAATCGTCTACCTATAAAAAACAAACCATACGTAAATGGCTGAGCTTAAAGCTTAATATAAAGCTTGTGCCACCGGTACACCTTGTCGACCGTTATTTAAAGGCTGTAGCCTTTTTGGGGGTTACCAATGATGGCCGCCCGATAGATTATTATATTAAACAAGATCACCAGTTGCAGGCGCTGCTGCCTGCATCGCACCAAAACAATTATGTAGCATTTGTTATAGGCGCCACGCACTTTACCAAACGTATGCCCAATAAAAAGATCATCAGCCTTTGCAAACAGCTTAACTATCCAATAGCATTATTAGGCGGCAACGACGTTAAAGCAAACGGCGAAGAAATAGCAGCAGCGGTTGGCGCTAACGTTTATAATGCCTGCGGTGTAACCTCGCTTGACGAATCTGTTTTCCTGGTATCAAAGGCGCAAAGCGTTATTGGTTTTGATACCGGCCTTACCCACATCGCCGAAGCATTTAATAAGCCCATCGTATCCATATGGGGCGGTACCGTACCTGAGCTGCTTGGAGTTCAGCCTTATATGGTGAAAACCGCGATGGTTGCCGGTATAGAGCTTAGCTGCCGCCCTTGCTCAAAGTTTGGGTTAGAGAAATGCCCGCTTGGTCATTTCAAGTGCATGTACAATATACCGGAAGAACCCATTGCAACCTTTGTAAATATTACTTAGCCGATAATTTTTCTTGGGAAAAAGATTATTTTTGCCGAAACATAAATCTTATTATACATGAAAAAAATTCTACTATTGCTTTGCTGTGCATTTGCAGCATCAACCGCTTTTGCCCAGTTGCCAACCTTTGGTATCAGGGGTGGTGTAAATTTCGCAAAACTTAGCGCATCAAGCGGTAACTTATCCTTATCAACAGGTTCAACCACCACTTTTGCAGCAGGTGTATTTGCCGATTTTAAGGTGGGTGCAGTTTCCATTCAGCCGGCTTTAAACTACACCGGTAAAGGTGGTAACTTTTCTTTCGAGGGTATTGATGGGGAAGCAGATTTTAAAACTTATTACCTGCAGGTGCCGGTAAATATTGTTTACCACATACCTGCTGTTATTGGCAATGTATATTTTGGTGCAGGCCCTTACGTAGGCATGGGCTTATCAGGTAAGGCAAAAGGTACTGATGCGGATGGTAACTCCGTGAGCGAAGACATTGAATTTGGTAGCGAACCGGGAATGTTAAAGAAAACTGATTTTGGTTTAAATGGAATTGCCGGCGTTGAATTTAAAGGTGGCCTTATCTTAGGTATTAATTACGACCTGGGCTTGTCAAACATCAGCAACGATACAAGCGACGGTGAGTCATTAAAAAACCGCGTATTTGGTGTTTCTGTAGGATTTAAATTCTAATCAGAAAAAACAATATTTATAAAAAAGAGGGACATGCGTTCCTCTTTTTTTATTTTAGAGGAAATGAAAAAACTACTGCTGATTCGCCATGCCAAAGCCACACACGAAAGCGGGTATGCGGATTTTGAAAGGCCCTTAACCGACAAGGGTTTTAAGCAATGCGAACTAATGGCATCAAGGCTAATAGCCGATGGGATAAGGCCGGAGATAATGGTAGCAAGCCCAGCCCTGCGCACCTTGTCAACAGCCAATGTTTTTACGCAGGAAATGGGGTTACCACAAAGCCTGACCAACAAAAATATTTACGACTCCAGCGAAAGCACCCTGCTAAACGTGATATATAATTTACCCCAGGAGTTTGGTTTTATAGCCCTTGTGGGCCACAATCCCGGTATAAGCCAGGTGCTTTATTATTTAACCGGCGTTATAAAAGAAGTGCCGCCTTGTTCAGTTGCTTTAATTGAATTCGACGCAGATAGCTGGCAAGAAGTCTTTGAGGGAAGCGGTAAACTTGCACATTACGATACCCCGAAGGAGACTAAGTAGAAGGTTCTGAGTCTTTAGTCTGTAATATAAACCGACTTGAGACTTAAGACTAAAAACTCAAGACTTAATTCACCTTATACATTTTACCCGGAAGCGATCGGATAAAGCCCTGCAGTTCCATATCCAGCAAGGTCATCGCCAGCTGGCTCATGGGCATATTTGCCTTAATGGCTAAATCGTCAATTGCAAGTGCCTGGTTATGCTGCCTGATAATTTCGTACACTGCCCGTTCCTCAGCCGATAGGTCTATCGGTAACAATAATTGCTCGGGTGCAGCTTTTATATCAGTGTTCTTTTCCCAACCCAGGCTGTAAGCCAGGTCCGCAACGCAGGTAAGCAAAGCCGCTTTATTATTACGGATCAGAAAGTTGCAGCCTTCAGAATACTCATCCCCCAGCCTTCCCGGAAACGCGAATACATCGCGGTTATAGCTGTTGGCTATTTCAGCGGTTATTAGCGCGCCACCTTTTAGCCCTGCCTCTACCACAATAGTAGCATCGGCCATTCCCGCCACTATACGGTTACGCTGCGGAAAATTTTCCCTGTCGGGGATAGTGCCCGATGGATATTCACTCAACAAACCGCCATTCTCCAGCATCTTTTCGGCGGTGCCTTTGTTTTGGTGCGGGTATAATTTATCAAGACCGTGCCCTAACACGCCAACCGTAGGTACACCCTGTTTAAGGCATTCTTTGTGGGCGGCTACATCAATGCCCAGGGCAAGGCCACTTACTACCAACACGTTGTATTGCTGTAATTCTTCAACCAGCTGCCTGCAAAGCTGCCTGCCATAATCGGTAGCGTTGCGCGTACCAACAATACTTACGCAATGGTATGGGTTTAGGTTAGCATTGCCCTTACTGTATAGCAACACGGGCGAATCGTGGCAGCCTTTTAACCGCCTGGGATAGCGGCTATCTGTATAAAATATTACGTCGATGTTATTCTTGTCGATGAATTTTAACTCCTGTTCGGCTTTGCGCAAGGCATGGTCAAAATCTATCTGCTTGATGATTTTTTCGCCTATGCCGGATATCTTAAGAAATTTGGCCTTTGGCGGTTTTAAATACGTTTTCGGCACTGCCCGCATGCGCTACAAGGCTTTTGGCATGGGTACAGCCAATACTTTTAATAAATGTTAAGGCAACCTGGTGTTGTAACGACATAAGCTTCGGTCGTCTAAAATATAAAATTTCCTAAAATAATTAGCATTTTTTACGGTTAAACAAGTAAATACTTTCATGAAAAAAAACTATAAAAATAGTTTGCAAACTATAAAAATAGTTCTACCTTAGTCTAACTATAAAAATAGTTTGCTATGAAACTAAAAGAACTGACCAAGGCCGAAGAACAGATCATGCAGATACTGTGGCAATTGAACGAAGCGATAGTAAAGGACATCCTCGAAAAAATACCCGAGCCAAAACCCGCCTACAACACGGTATCAACCGTAGTGCGTGTGCTTGAAGGAAAAGGCTTTGTAGACCATAAAGCCTACGGCAACTCCCATGTTTACTTTCCGGTAATCAGCGAAGACGATTACAAGAAATTTACTTTCGACAAGCTGATGAGCAATTATTTTGATAACTCCTACAAAAGCCTGGTATCGTTCATAGCCGACGAAAAAAACCTGGGCCTTAAAGAGCTTGACGAGCTTACCGAACTGATCAACAAACTTAAATCTCAAAAAAAATGAGCTGGCTGCACTACCTCATCGAAGCAAATATTTACCTGGGCGTTTTTTATTTGTGCTATTGCCTGTTTTTGAACCGCGATACTCATTATACCTTAAGCAGGGCTTACCTCATTTTTAGCAGCGTTGCGTCGTTTGTGCTGCCCATAACCAAACTGGGCATGTTAAAACCTGTTGAAGAACTGGTTATACAACCCGCAACACCGCTTGCACGCGGGCCGCTGACATACACGCCTGCTCAAATTGGCCCGCCGGAATATCATTTCACCTTGCAAAACTTGGTATTGTATGCGTATGCGCTGGGGGCAGCAATTGCCTGTTTAACATTAGTGTACCGTTTATACAAATTATATATGCTAACGCGCAAAAAGCATTTGGTTTATCAAAACCAATACAAACTCATTAATCTGAACGACGAAAATACCGCCTTCTCATTTTTTAATTACCTGTTTATTGGCCGCAACTTGCCGCAGGCCGAAACCATTATCGCGCACGAGTTGGTGCATATACGGCAAAAGCATTCTGCAGACATTCTTTTGTTAGAGTTGCTGAAAGTAATCAACTGGTTCAATCCGCTTATTTATCTTGTTCAGCGGAGCCTCAAAACTATACACGAATATATAGCCGACGAACAAACCGCCGCGCACGAGCGAGACACACTCGCCTATTCTTCGTTTTTACTTAACAACGCCTATGGCATACAGGGCGCGCCTATCTCGCATTCATTTTTCAATTATAACCTATTAAAAAAGAGGATCATTATGTTAAATCAAAAACGATCGGGTAAGTTAGCAAGGCTAAAGTACCTGGCAGCGGTGCCGCTTTGTGCCGGCATGCTCTGCACATCAACATTATTGTTTAGTAAGGATTACGGGGTGATAGACCTGGCGCCACAAAAAACTGTGGAGATACCCGATCCTGTTATTGACAGCACCAAGTATGCCCTGAAAATAGTTAATAAGGCAGATAAGGTTACGATAATATCGGATAAAATGGTGTTCACTAACCCTAAAACCAATGTTGAATCCGTTTACACAGTAAACAGCTTAACCGAAAAAGACAAAATAACCCTAAAGGAAAAAGGGCTTGATGTATCTGTTGTTGCGCGCGAAAAAAACGATACTATACCGCCGCCTCCGCCGCCTGCACCGCCTAAAGTTAAGCTTAAATCACCGCCGCCACCACCCGCACCTCCAAAAAAGTTAAAGGTTAGCCATGTAAAATTTCCGCCGCCGGTTGTAACCAGAGACAAGTTTAACGGCACACCACCGCCGCCGCCGCCACCTTACGATTCTGCTTATGATCAATTGTTCACTTATATGGCTAAATACACACGCTATCCCACCGCAGCATTCGATAAAAGGATAAACGGAGATGTGATACTTTCGCTTGTTATTAATAACGAACATAAAATAACTGATGTTAAAGTAGCAAAGGGAATAGGATACGGTTGCGACGAAGAAGCCATCAGGGCGTTAAAAGCATTTAACGGCACTATAGATAAGGCACCGGGCACCTATACAATGGTAGCAACATTTATGTTGATAAATGAGAAGGCGCGTCAGTTTTACGCACCGCCAGCCTTAACTGACAATGTGGTAGATGCCAAAAACTTTATGGGACAAGTAACCCTGGCAGGATATTTAAAGTAGCGGTAATGGTTACCCTTTTATATAGATAACCTGCTTGGTTTCAAAAAACTCCTCCTCAAAATAATCCCTGAGGTAGAATTGCTGCACGGTTAAACCCGCGTCGGCAATTTCTTGCGTTAAGTCCCCCCCCTTTAAATACAGTATTCCGTTTGGAAATTTATTAACCGACTGCTTTTTGAATTTGCCCTTCACCCAAGGGTAAAAATCCTTTAGCTGCGTAACTGCGCGCGATATCACAAAGTTGAATTGCTCTTTAATATCTTCGGCACGTGCATTCGTGGCCCGCACATTTTTAAGCCCTAATGCGGTGGCAACTTCGGCAACCACCTTAATTTTTTTTCCGATAGAATCTACCAGGTGAAAATTGGTTTCGGGGAAAAGTATAGCCAGCGGGATGCCCGGGAAACCACCACCCGTCCCAACATCCAGTACGTTTTCGCCGGGTAAAAAGGTCATTACTTTGGCTATCCCGAGCGAGTGCAGCACATGGCGCTCATACAACAGGTCGATATCCTTTCGGGATATTACGTTGATCTGGCTGTTCCAAAAGGTGTACAGTTGCTGCAGCTGTGCAAACTGGGCCTGCTGGTGGGCCGTAATATCCGGGAAATATTTAAGCAGGATATCAGATGTCATCCTTATTATAACGGTTAATGATATTACCTAACAAATACCTGGCCCTGAATAACTGCGCCTTAACCGTACCCAGGGGCAGATCAAGCTGTTGAGCTATTTCCTCGTACGAAAGTTCATCAAAGTAGCGCAGGGTTATCAGGTTACGGTAGCGTATGGGTAAGCTATCTATCAATACTTTTAATTCTTCGGTTTGTTGTTTTTTGATGGATGTTTCTTCGGGGTTCAAGCCATCTGATTTTATTTGAAGCGGCTTTTCGTCACCATCTTCATCCATCATGCTATGTATGGATTGCGTGCTAAGCTTTTTCTTGCGTATAAAATCGATACAATTGTTGGTGGCTACGCGGAAAAGCCATGTGCTAAACGCATATTCGGGCTGGTACTTTTCCAGTTTTTCAAAAGCCTTGGCAAAGGTTTCAACGGTAAGGTCCATGGCGTCCTCTTTGTTGTTAACCATTTTTAACACCATAAAATATATCGAATCTTTATACCGGTGCATCAGGTCGGCATAAGCTTTTTGGTTACCTCCCCTTGCCTTTACAACCAAGTGGAAATCGTTTTTAGCATTTTCGGTGAAATGTTTATTTATTTCCATCGCGTTGTTTTAATAAAAGTACCTATCAATCCAAACACGTTTAAGTATATATAATATATCATATCAAAAAATGGCAGCGCCCATACCAGGTCGCCGTTATCCAGCTTTTTAAATACTTTGCTATAAACCAACAGTTGCAGTATCCACCTGAAAACAAAAACGCCTATAATTAAAAAGGGTTCAAATTTAAATACCAGGCACAATATAAATAAAACATAAAATAAAAACCCGCTAACGGCATCAAAACTTAGCATTCGCCTGTGGCTGTTCTTATATAATTTGCCTACGCCCATATGCCGCTTTTTTTGCCTGAACCAGCCAGCCAATGTAGTTTTAGCATCGGTATAGGTAAAGGTATCCGGGTGTATTTGTATACTGGTGTTTCCAGGCGTGGCGTTTTGATTCACAAACAGATCGTCATCGCCGGATATAACGTGCATGTGGGACGCGAATCCCTTCGCCTTAAAAAACAACGATTTGGTATACGCCAGGTTGCGCCCTATACCCATATAAGCATCGCCGTTAAGCGCTGCCGAAAGGTAACTTATCGCGGTTTTTACGGTTTCGAACCTGATGAAAGGATTCAGGAAGTTACCGGTGCGGGTGTATGGCGAATAACCTAAAACAATTTGTGTTGAACCCGTAAAACCGGCCGCCATAAGGGTTATCCAATTAAGGGTAGCCGGCTTGCAATCGGCATCGGTAAACAAAAGATGTTCGTTTTTTGCGGCTTTTATACCCAGGGTAAGGGCAAACTTTTTACCGGTTTTATACCGCTCATGCTCCGTGATCGTTACAATTTTAAGATGCGGGAACTCTTGTTTTATCTCCAGCAGTATCATGTCCGAATCGTCGGTAGAGCAATCGTTTATAACCACCACTTCATAATCCGGATAGTTTTGCTGCAAAATATAAGGCAGGTTTTCTGTCAAATTACGGGCCTCGTTACGTGCGCTGATGATAACTGAAACGGGTACAGTTGGCGGTGGCATCCCGATAGCTATTGAGGTGTGGGCAGGTTTGTAGCGTGTAAGCCGGCTGTGGTTACTTAGCAGGTAATACAGCTGAAGAATAAAACATAGCTGAAACAGAACAAATAACGCCTCGTGAATATAAACTTCCAAACCCCTTGATAATAAGGTGCAAATTTGATAAAAATAGGTGAGACTTTGAGGCAAAATTTCTTAACAAAGCGGCTATTTACTCACCCCGCGGCGTTACGTGCGCGACCCTCTCTTCGCCTGCGGCGGAAAGAGGGTGAGGAACTTTTATCTCTTCCTTTTATTTCCCACCCTCTTTGCACAGCAGAGAAGATCGGCAAGCGCAGCGATGCCGGGATGAGTTGACTAACAAAGCGGCGAATCTTACTCACCCCCGCGGCGTTACGCGCCCGACCCTCTCTTCGCCTGCGGCGGAAAGAGGGTAAGCCTCTTTTTCTTCACCCTCTTTGCGCAGCAGAGAGGGTCGGCAAGCGCAGCGATGCCGGGGTGAGTAAACCCGCAAACTTTTGTTAATTTTGCACCAGTAAATGAAATTTAATTTAACCGCACAAGACCCGCTCTCTAAAGCCCGCGCGGGCGAGCTTACTACAGACCACGGGGTTATACAAACGCCTATTTTTATGCCTGTTGGCACAGCCGGCACGGTAAAAGCAGTACACCAGCGCGAACTGAAGAACGATATTAAAGCACAGATCATATTAGGCAATACCTATCACTTATATTTAAGGCCCGGGCTAAATACCATAGAATTGGCCGGCGGCTTGCATAAATTTAACGGCTGGCAGGGTCCTATTTTAACCGATAGCGGCGGCTACCAGGTGTATTCGCTTACCGATGTGCGAAAGATAAAGGAAGAAGGCGTTACTTTCCGCTCACACGTTGACGGTTCAAAACACCTGTTCACGCCCGAAAACGTAATGGATATACAGCGCGTTATAGGTGCCGATATCATTATGGCATTTGATGAATGTACCCCCTATCCGTGCGATTACAACTATGCAAAACGTTCTATAGAGATGACGCACCGCTGGCTTAAACGCTGCTGCGACCGCTTTGATACAACCGGCCCCAAATATGGTTACGACCAAACGCTTTTCCCGATAGTTCAGGGATCGGTATATAAGGACCTGCGGGTGCGCTCGGCTGAGGTTATCGCCTCTTTTGAACGTGAAGGCAACGCCATTGGCGGCTTATCGGTAGGTGAGCCTGCCGAAGAAATGTACGCCATGACAGAGGTTGTTTGCGATATTTTACCCCGGCATAAACCACGTTACCTGATGGGTGTGGGTACACCGGTTAATATATTAGAAAACATTGCTTTGGGTATTGATATGTTTGATTGCGTAATGCCTACCCGAAACGCCCGCAATGGCATGTTGTTTACAAAGGACGGCATCATTAATATTAAAAACGAGAAGTGGAAGAACGATTTTAGCCCTATTGAGGTTGATAGTGATCTTTACGCGGACACGTGTTATACTAAAGCTTATTTGCGCCACTTGATACACAGCGGCGAGATGCTGGGGGCGCAAATAGCTACATTGCATAACCTGCACTTTTACATGTGGTTAGTTACCGAAGCACGCAATAAAATCATTGCCGGAGAGTTTTACGAGTGGAAGAAAGTTATGGTGAACCGTTTAGGCCAAAGATTATAAATGAGAGCATTCTTACACCGATATTTAACCGTAATTGACAGGTACATCATCAAAAAATACTTGGGCACCTTTGTGTTTACATTGGGAATTTTTATGGTGATATCGGTTGTGTTTGATATATCTGAGCACCTTGATAACTTTTTAGGCGACGACGTAGCGGTAAACGATATTGTTTTTACTTATTACGCCGGGTTTATCCCCTTTTATTTGATGCTGCTTTCGCCGCTCATTAACTTTTTAGCGGTTATTTTTTTTACGGCTAAAATGGCCAATCAAACAGAGATTGTGCCTATTTTAACAAGTAAGGCCAGTTTTTATCGCTTTTTGCGGCCCTATGTGTTATCTGCCGGGCTAATATTTACCGTTTCCTTGTTCGCAAATGTTTACCTGCTACCCTTTACCAATAAGCTAAAGATCACTTTTGAAGGCGCTCATTTTTTTAAAAACGACGACCCCTCAAAACAAGAAGTACACATTCAGCTTGATAAACGCACCTTTGTTTACCTGGAAACTTATGACCCGGATGTGCAAACCGGCTATAACTTTACACTCGAAAAATTTGATGGCGACGAACTAAAAGAGAAGCTTACCGCTACCAGTATCAAGTACGATTCGCTTAAAAACCGATGGACCATCATCATGCCAACCATACGATATGTTAACGGTTTAAAAGAAGTCTTTAAACAAAACATGCCCTCCATCGATACCGTTTTAGACATGCGCCCGATTGATTTTGAAGCGCATGATAATGTAGCCAGCAACATCTACAGCGCTATGTCTTTAACCGCTTTAAACAAGGGTATCGAGAAAGAAAAGACACGTGGCACCGGCGTAATTACCGACATGAAATTTGAAAAATACCGCCGCTTTGTGGAGCCATTATCTTCGTTCGTACTCACCTGTATCGGGGTCGCCATAGCGTCGAGAAAAGTGCGTGGTGGCGTTGGTTTGCCATTAGGTATCGGCATTTTTATATGTTTCACTTATATTGTAGTGAATAAATTCGCCCTCGTATTTGCCATAAAAGGGGGCTTTCCGCCGCTTATGGCAGTGCTGATGCCCAACCTGATATTTGGCACACTGGGCTATATTCTTCTTGCTAAAGCACCAAAATAATGACTGTTTCAAACAATAATGCAGGCATAAACAAGAACCTTTTAATACTGCATTTTACTGTTTTTGTATGGGGATTTACCGGAATTTTAGGTCGGCTTATTTCTATTTCAGCAGTAAATTTGGTGTGGTACAGGGTGCTTATAGCAAGCTTGTCGTTATTTTTATACTTCAAATTTAACAAAACCGCGTTCAAAGTTACCGCCAAAACCGCGCTGAAATTACTGCTTACGGGTGCTTTAGTGGGCGGCCATTGGATACTTTTCTTTGCTTCTATTAAGCTTTCAACGGTGCCGGTAACCTTGGTATGCCTGTCTTCCATCACGCTTTTTACGGCGATTTTTGAGCCGCTGATTAATAAAAAGCGCATCTCAAGAATGGAGATTTTGGCCGGTATTTTGATCATAACGGGTATCATATTAATTTTCAAATTCGAAACACAATACACTAAGGGTATAATTGCCGGCCTAATCAGCGCTGTGCTTGCAAGCCTGTTTGCCATCATCAACAGCCGCCAGGTAAAGCACCACCAGGCGCCTGTTATCGCTTTTTATGAACTGTCTGGTGCGCTGCTGTGGATCACTATCTACCTTTTTGCTACTGCAGGCACAGCTGGTTTTTTGATACCGAAAGCTGCTGATCTGGGATATTTATTCCTGCTGGGCACTGTATGTACATCGCTTGCGTACGTCGCGGGCGTATCGGTAATGCGCGAGCTGTCCGCCTTTCGCGTAGCCCTTATAACCAATCTCGAACCGGTTTATGGCATCATTATGGCCTTCCTTTTTTTTGGTGATATGAACAAAATGTCGGTTGGTTTTTGGGTAGGTTCGGTTATTATACTATCTACTATCTTCCTTTTTCCTGTGGCACAAAAGCAGGTTGCTAAACGCCGTAAATTGTAAATTTCTTCTTTCTAATTCCGCTGGTTGCAACCATATCTTGTGGGGTAGGGGATAAAGTGCGCCTGCTGTACAGCGCGTTTTAAGTCGTTTTAAGACACTATTAATTTTTGCCCACCTGCATGCTGTAAAAATATTTTGGTGCGAAACTGGGGCAAATTTAAAAATCAGTTAGTGTACTGATTGTTCAGGCAAAGTTCAGTTATAAACATAGCTGATGAAAGTGCTTATTTCGGTAATTTACAACTAAACTAATCAATTGATGTTTTAATATAAAAAATTTAAAATCAAATATTTATAATTTTTATAAGAATAATAATTTTAAATAAAATTCAGCTTTTAAATTTACAAATACTAAAAAAAATAGCAACCGTTCATAAACAGAGTAAAATATGTCAATAACATATTATTAATCAGATAAATACAACAGGTTAAATCATTAAACAATTTGAGGCCGAAAAATAAGTCGGTATTCTTTTCAAAGTGTACCGAACTCAAACTTTAAGCTTTTTAAAAAAATACGGGGAGTATTAACTTTGTATACAGCAGCGCGTTTTAACATCAAAACTGATAGTTAAAAATCGGTTCGAGGCAGCGGTCATTTGTTCAAGACAAGTCATTGGTTAATTACCAAAATCGGGCCAAAAGGGATGCGGCCCCTCGCGCGGGAAAAACGTGCTTAAAACTTTTTGAAACGATTGTTATCACAGAGTAGCATGAGCGGGCTTTTACTGCTATGTTTTTTAATTGCAAACCGCTTATCAGTTACGGCGTTTTTAAAAAAGATTTAAAAAGCGCATATTGTATAAACTAAAACCAGGAAGACAACCATGAGTATTAAAAATATTTTCGCACTCGTCCTTGTAGTGCTCATCACTATCGTCATTATGCAAAATACCGACGAGGCGTGGTTCACCATTTTGTTTGTTAAAAAAAGCGTTTCAAAACTTGCGGTGATGACAGCCATAGCGTTGGCCGCTTTCGTCCTGGGCGTACTGGTTGGACGGCCAAAAAATAAAAAGTACAATATCAGCGAACACTACGACGAACTACATGCCGGCGAAGACAAAAATACACTAAGTGACGAAGACAGGGATTATATCAGCCGGGATTAGAGGTTGGTGATCACCGGTTAATCCTTAAGGTTTTTCATCTTTCCAAAAGCGTCACACATTTTCAAAAACCCGGTAGTTTTCTTTCATCACATCAAGGTTTGGTGTGTCTTTAAAAATGCCAAAAACCGATGCGCCTGAGCCGCTCATACTTGCGTATACGGCGCCATGTTCGTACAGTTCTGCTTTTACGCCACGTATAACGGGATGATCGCGGAAGATATGGCTTTCAAAGTCGTTCTTAATGCGCCCTCTCCACGCCGTAAGGGGCGTTTTTATGAGGTCGTATAACGAATCGCGGACCGGTGCCGGTTTTACGCCTCTGTAAGCCTCTGCGGTTGATACGTGCTCATCAGGCATCACCAATACAATTTTATATGCCGACAAGTCGAGAGTGATCGGTTCAAACTCGTCTCCCTTCTCAAACGCGAACACGGGCTGGTTGCGGATGAAGAAAGCACAGTCGGCGCCGAGTGTGCGGGCATAATCTTCCATCCTATCAGCCGACAAGCCCAGTTCAAATTTATCGTTCATCAACCTAATGAAAAACCCGGCGTCGGCCGAGCCTCCACCGAGCCCCGCTCCTATTGGGATATTTTTGTGCAGATGAATTTTTACCGGCGGCAGGTGGTGGTCTTTTTTTAGCAAGTGGTATGCCTTGATGCAAAGGTTATCAACCCCTGCCCCGGGAATGTCAAGTCCCGATGATTCGAAGCTCAATTTGTCAGCTTCTGTAACTTCCAGTACGTCTTTAATTTTCACCGGGTAAAAAACGGTTTCCAGGTCGTGGTAACCATCAGGCCGGCGGGCAACAATATTTAAGCCGATATTTATTTTGGCGTTCGGGAATACTATCATCAAAAATTCAATTAACACCGTATGTATTTATACACATCAGTAGGATACCAAAAATAGATTATTTTTATTTGCATTTGATTAGGGATGTTTAGAGAGGTTGTAAATGTTGTAGTAACACATTGGCAACTTTTAACCCTTTAACCACTACAACCCTTACAACCACAAAATGAAACAGTACCTCGACCTGATGCAGCATGTGATGGAGAACGGAGCGCAGAAGCACGACCGCACCGGTACAGGCACCCTTAGCGCGTTCGGTTACCAAATGCGTTTTAACCTGCAGGACGGGTTCCCGATGGTGACTACCAAAAAGCTCCACCTTAAATCCATCATCCACGAGCTGATCTGGTTTCTGAGCGGCAATACCAATATCAAATATCTTAAAGATAATGGCGTACGCATCTGGGACGAGTGGGCCGACGAGAACGGCAACCTTGGCCCGGTGTATGGCTACCAGTGGCGCAGCTGGCCAAAACCCGATGGCGGCCATATAGACCAGATAACACAGGTTGTAAACCAATTAAAGACAAACCCCGATTCGCGGCGTATTATGGTATCGGCATGGAACGTTGCCGATGTTAACCAGATGGCCCTGCCACCCTGCCATAGTTTGTTTCAGTTTTATGTGGAGCCCCCCAACGCCGCTAAAGGTGAAACAAGAGGAAAATTATCCTGTCAATTATATCAGCGCAGCGCGGATATATTTTTAGGGGTACCCTTCAACATCGCGTCGTATGCTTTGCTTACCATGATGATGGCCCAGGTATGCGACCTGGATTACGGCGACTTTATTCACACCTTTGGCGATGCCCATATTTACAACAACCATTTAGAGCAGGCCCGCCTGCAGCTAAGCCGCGAGCCAAGGCCATTACCAACCATGCGCATCAACCCGGATGTGAAAAACATCTTCGATTTTAAGTACGAGGATTTCACGTTGGAAAATTACGAGCCACACCCGCATATTAAGGGCGTTGTTGCGGTTTAGACGGATGTTTTGTAAATTTGGATTATGAGCACTACAGAGTTAAAAGAAGAGATACAGAAAGCCGTTGAGCAAATTCCTGAAAATGCTCCTGAAAATCTGCTGCAAGAGGTTTTAGGTTACATACAAGATGTAAGTAATAAAATCACTGAAAAGGCAAAACGTGCTGAATATGTTAAAGAAATAATTGCTGAAGACGAAGAAGTATTTAGGAAACTTGCGCAATGATTGACTTACAGGAGGTCGAACAATATCACAACGATTTAATTGATCAGTTTGGTGGAAGTAAGGGCCTAAGAGATATCGCAGGTTTGGAAGCTGCTTTAGCGCGTCTGTCAATGACCTTCGATCAGCAAGATCTTTATCCGACAGCTGCTGATAAAGCTGCTGCGGTATTTGAAAGTCTTATTATCAATCACCCTTTTATCGACGGTAATAAACGTATAGCATATCTTTTACTTCGCCTTACCATGAGGGTTGAAAATACTACGCTAGTAGCATCCCCAAAAGAAAAATATGATATGGCAATAGCTGCGAGTATGGGTCAATTTAATTTCGATCAAATAAAAAATTGGATCGTTAAGCATTCAATTAAAATTCAATGACAATCTCCATTATAGTAGCCATCGCCCAAAACTACGCCATTGGCAAAAACAACCAGTTGCTTTGGCATATGCCCAATGATCTTAAACACTTTAAGCAGATAACATCAGGCCGCACCATTATTATGGGGCGCAAAACGTATGAGTCGGTTGGTAAGCCGCTGCCCAACCGCCGCAATATTGTAGTTACCCGGCAGGATATACAAATACCGGGTTGCGAGGTGGTAAAATCAATTGACGAAGGGCTTAGCCTTTGCGCGCATGAGGATGAAGTGTTTATTGGAGGTGGTGCCGAGATATACCGGCAGGCGATGGATAAAACCGACCGGATATATTTGACCATTATCCACAAGGATTTTGAGGCCGACACGTTTTTCCCCGAAATTGACTACCTGAAATGGAACGAGGTAAGCCGAGTTTACAACGAACCGGATGAAAAAAATCCGCTGCCGTACTCATTTATCACACTTTACCGCCGCTAACAAAAACACAGATTATTTTGTTTCAATTAAAAATTTCATGCTTGTGAAATTTTATTAGATTTGCCGTCTTATTTAAAAAGCTTATAAACTAATTAATTACATATTTAATTCGCGATGCAAGGTAAAGGGGTTATTAAATTTTTCGCCATTCTGCTGGCTGTGGTGTGCTTATACCAGTTTTCGTTCACATGGGTGGCCCACAAAGTTGAGCAAGATGCCAAGGCGTATGCTAAAGGCGATCCTGAAAAGGAGAAGGCTTATCTTGATTCTGTTTCCACATTACCGGTTTACCCGGTACTTAACCACACCTACCAATATTGCGTAGAGCGGGAACTGGCCCTGGGCCTCGATCTAAAAGGTGGTATGAACGTAACCATGCAGATATCGTTGCGCGAGTTGGTTACAGCGTTGTCAAACAACAACACCGATCCGGCCTTTAACCAGGCACTAACCAACGCGCAGGCACGCAGCATTACCGAACAAAAGGATTACATAACCCTTTTTGTTGACGAGTACGAAAAACTGGCGCCCAACAGCAAACTTGCTGCTATATTTGCAAACAGCAACAACCAGGATAAGCTGAAATTCAACTCGTCAAACAGCGATGTTGAGGCGTATTTAAAAGATCAGGCAAACACTGCTGTGCAACAGTCGTACACGGTGTTACACACCCGTATAGATCAGTTTGGTGTTACGCAGCCAAACATTCAGCTGCAAAAAAGCACTAATCGTATATTAATTGAGTTGCCTGGCGTTAAAGAGCCCGAGCGCGTTCGCAAACTTTTGCAAGGTTCGGCCAAACTGGAGTTTTATCAAACTTTTGACAATACCGAGGTTTACGGTTTGCTGAACAACATTAACGGCCTGTTAGCTGCTAAAAACAAAACTTCAAAAGCCGATACTTCAAAAGCCGATACCGCAAAATTACTGGCAGCGGCAAAAGATACATCTGCTGCCGGTAAGCCAGCAAATTCGTTAGTAAACAAATTAAAAAACAGCACCAATAAAGATTCTGCCAGTTTGGTTAAAAACCAGTTGGCCGCTAACCCGCTATTCGCGGTTATGTCGCCTGTAACTTATCAGGATCAAACGGGCCAGCAGCAATTAAGCCCGGGCCCAATTGTTGGTTACACTGCACAAAAAGATACCGCTAAGGTAAATAGCTACCTGCGTAGTGCCGATGTCAAATCGGTTATTCCGCAAAACATGAAATTCTTATGGAGCGTAAAACCTATTAAAAACTCAAAAGTATTTGAACTTTACGCTATCAAACTTTCGGGTGCCGAGAACGGCCCTGTCCTGTCGGGCGACGTGATAAACGACGCGCGCAGCGATGTAGACCAAATGAAAGGCGGCTACGAGGTTACCATGTATATGAACTCGCAGGGTGCCGCAAAATGGAAAACCATTACCGCCGAAGCTTCTTCAGGCGCTAATAAAAGGGCTATAGCCATCGTACTCGACGATAACGTTTACTCGGCCCCTAACGTTCAGAACGAAATCTCAGGTGGCGTATCATCCATATCGGGCGGTAACTTTACCCTTGAAGATACAAAGGATTTGGCCAACATATTAAAAGCCGGCCGTTTACCTGCACCTGCACGCATCATTGGCGAAGCTGTAGTTGGTCCGTCATTAGGTCAGGAAGCCATAAACGCCGGTTTGTTATCTTGTATATTAGGTTTGGTGGTGATCCTTATTTTCATGATCGCTTATTACAAACGCGCGGGTACAGTTGCCGTAATAGCGGTACTGATCAACGTATTTTTCCTGATGGGGGTATTGGTGAGCCTGCGCGCAGTGTTAACGCTGCCGGGTATTGCAGGTATCATTTTAATATTGGGTGTTGCGGTTGATGCCAACGTGTTGGTTTACGAGCGCGTGCGCGAAGAACTTGCCCTGGGCAAATCCATCCGTATAGCTGTAGCCGATGGCTTTAAACATGCTTTACCTTCTATCCTTGATGCCAACATCAGTACATTCTTAACAGGGGTTATACTGTTCTTATTCGGTAGCGGCCCAATACAGGGTTTCGCAACGACCTTAATGATCGGTATCGTAACTACCCTTTTCTGCTCCCTGTTGATCTCAAGGCTTATATTCGAGTTTATGCTCGAAAAAGGCTGGGATATCACCTTCTCTCGTCCATGGAGCTCGCACACCTTTAAAAACGCTAACTATGCCTTTGTAAAAAACAGGTTTAAGTTTTATGCATTCTCCGGGATATTTATTGCGGCAGGTTTAGTATCTATGGTTACACGCGGCTTTAACTATGGTGTCGACTTTGGCGGCGGGCATACTTATATCATTAAGTTTAACCACCCCGTTACTACCGAGCAAATACACGATGCCGTTGATGCAACACTTGGCCGCGGTACCGAGGTTAAAACTTACGGTACTGATAACAAAATGAGCATCAATACCAACTATCAGATAAATGATACATCTGCAAATGCTGATGCCAAAGTACAAACAGCATTGATAAAAGCGCTGGCTGCAAACCCCGCAACCAAAATTGACGCTAAACAAATATTAAGCCATCAAAAGGTAGAGGCCACCATAGCAAACGAGGTGAAGGCCTCGGCTAAATGGACCATTATTTTAGCAATTATTGTAATATCGGCCTATATATTGATCAGGTTCCGTAAATGGCAGTTCAGCCTTGGTGCGATGGTGGCTACCGCGCACGATTCATTGCTGGTGCTGTCGTTCTTCTCCTTATTCAAGGATATCCTTCCGTTCTCGTTGGATATTGACCAGGCGTTCATCGCTGCGCTGCTTACGGTTATAGGTTATTCAATTAACGATACCGTGGTAGTGTTCGACCGTATCCGCGAGTTCCTTGAACTGCACCATGCCAAAACAGATGACCCTAAAGAGGTTATTAACCATGCCATTAATAATACTTTAAGCCGTACTATCATCACCGCGTTTACCGTGGTATTGATATTGGTGATATTGTTCATATTTGGTGGAGATGTTATCCGCGGGTTCTCGTTCGCATTGCTTATAGGTGTTGTTTTTGGTACCTATTCGTCTATCTGCGTGGCTACACCGGTTATCATCGACTTTGGAAAGAAAGACCTGAGGTAAAAAATATCTCACATAAATTAAAGGCTCCAAAGAACATTTGGAGCCTTTTTTGTTGTAAAAGTAAATAATCGCGTCAGCCCCCCTCAAACCATCCCTTTAAGAGGGAATTATACGCTGAAGCCCTGCCTCACGTAAGGTTTGGGTGGGGCCGGCCTCAATATTTACAACATGAACCCTACCGATAAATCAAAATTCCCAACAGTAGTAATTATAGGCGGCGGCTTTGGCGGCTTACAGGTGGCCAAACAACTTGCCGAAAAACCTGTAGAAGTAATCCTGATTGATAAGCACAACTACCATACCTTTCAACCACTGTTATACCAGGTAGCCACAGGAAGTTTGGAAGCCGAGTCGATAGCGTTTTCGCTGCGCAAAAATTTCGATGGCCAAAAAAACCTTCGGTTCCGGCATGCCGAGGTAAGCCGTATTGATACAGCGCGAAACACCGTAGTTACCACCATTGGCGATATCCCTTATGATTACCTGGTAATAGCAACAGGTTCGACCACCAACTTTTTTGGCAATAAAGAGATAGAGCATTATGCCATGCCAATGAAATCTATCCCCGAAGCCTTGAACCTGCGATATATGGTACTTCAGAACCTTGAGGAAGCCATTTTAAAGCCCTCTGTGGAAGAACGTGCGCCTTACCTGGCATTTGTACTGGTAGGCGCCGGCCCAACCGGTGTAGAGCTTGCAGGCGCCCTGGCCGAATTGCGTAATCATGTGCTTTGTAAGGATTATCCGGAGCTTGCCCGGGAAGAGATGAAGGTTTACCTGGTAGATTTTTTACCCAAAGTGCTGGGCCCCTTCTCAGATGAAGGCTCAAAAGCTGCCGAGAAATTTTTGCACGACATGGGCGTTGAGGTTTTGCTGAACGTTAAGGTAGAAAGTTATGACGGTAACGAAATAAAATTTGAAGGCGGCAAAAGCATTTTAACGAAAAATGTTATCTGGAGCGCGGGCGTAATGGGCGTTGTACCCGATGGGGTTGCTAAAGACGCGATTGAACGTGGCAACCGTATTAAAGTAGATACTATATGCCGCGTTGTTGGCACTGGTAACATATTCGCCATTGGCGATGTGGCAGCCATGATAACCCCCGAAACCCCCAAAGGGCACCCTGGCGTTGCGCAGGTAGCTATACAAATGGGTGAGACTACAGGCAAGAACATTTACCGGCTAATAAAAGGCGAACAAACCGTGCCGTTTAAATATAACGACAAAGGGTCGCTGGCAACCATTGGCCGCAACAAAGCCATTGCCGACCTGGGTAAGTTGAAATTCCAGGGGTTCTTCGCCTGGCTTATTTGGATGTTTGTTCACCTGATATCGCTTATGGGCGGTCGTAACAGGGTTATTGTATTCATCAACTGGGTTGCCAGCTATATCACCTACAACGGTGGCAGCAGGCTTATAATTCGTAACTTTAAGCGCGACGAACTGGTTCAAAAAGACGAACAAGTTTCTAAACCCGACTAACTGATGACCGAACATATTAAGATTACCGAATGCCCCCGCGACGCTATGCAGGGTTTGCACGATTTTGTGCCTACCGATGTTAAAGCCGAATACATAAACCTGCTTTTACAGGTGGGCTTTGACACTATAGATTTCGGAAGCTTTGTATCGCCAAAGGCCATACCGCAAATGAGTGATACCGCAGAGGTTTTAAGCAGGCTTGACCTGGGTAGCACAAGGTCGAGATTACTGGCTATTATAGCTAATTACCGGGGAGCAGAAGAGGCGATCGTATACCCCGAGATCCATTACCTGGGCTACCCTTTTTCCATATCCGAAACCTTCCAGCTACGAAACACCAATACCACCATTGCGCAGGCATTTGATAACGTGAAACGGATAAACGAGTTGTGCGGCGCCAACAACAAAAGCTTGCTGATATACCTGTCTATGGGTTTTGGTAACCCTTACGGGGATGAGTGGAACACGGAAATAGTTCAGCATTGGGCGCAAAAAATGATAGACGAGGGTATTGGCTATATTGCGCTGTCGGATACCATAGGTGTTGCCACACCCGAACAGATCACCGCTTTGTACCCTGCGCTCACGAAGTTATCAGAAATAACAGCGTTTGGTGTGCATCTGCACTCTACCCCTGATACCTGGCAGGAAAAAATAGCCGCCGCTTACCAAAGTGGCTGTAATAAATTTGATTCAGCCCTGAAGGGGTATGGTGGCTGCCCGATGGCCAAAGATGACCTTACAGGCAACATCGCTACCGAGAACCTGATAGCATACCTGCTGCACCAAAACCTCGACCTGGGGCTTAATTTAGATAAACTAAGCGAAGCGATGGATTACTCAGGGAAAGTGTTTGTATAGGTTCGCTTTATCGTTTCCTTCACAACACAAATCATGGTTAACATGGTTAACACAATTAAACTGATTTTTAAATTAACTACTTGATTAAAAGGCACTTAACAAAAAAACGTGTTAACCTTATTTTAAGTGCCTTTTGCTTCCGCGAGATTAGCGCAGCGTAACTGGCGGTGTGGCATTTACAACTTCAGCTTGAGCAAGCTGAAAGCCAACCTTATGCAAACCACGGGCTTAAAATTCGCGGTAGCTCTCGATTGTTTGGTACCTGACAAGTACGCCGAACAAGGTAAATAATCCGAAATCGAAAATCCGAAATCCGAAATCACTTCCCTTTCACCATCTTATAATGCCTTATACCCGCCTCTTCAAACTCAGGGCCGGTTTTTTCAAAGCCGAAACGTTCGTAAAGGGTTACGGCATGTATCTGTGCATGCAGGTAAACATAGCCGGCCTCAGCAGGCAGATCCGCTAAAACGGCTTTTACAAGCTCCTGCCCTACACCATAGCCACGAAACTTAGACAGTACGGCAAAGCGTTCCAGCTTGTAACCCTTATCGGTTTTGCGCCAGCGCGATGCCCCGGCAGGTTCACCATCAACAGTAGCCAAAAAGTGGGTCGATTCATCTTCAAATTCCCACTCCAGTTCGGGAGGGCAATTTTGCTCGCCCACAAATACTTCCCGGCGTATGGCAAATACTTTTTCAAGGTCGGCAGGGTCACTTACTTTTCTTACTTCTGTTTTGGATGGCATCCTGGTAATGCTTTTTAGATTTATAGCCCGATAACTTTATACTGTGATTTTCATCGGCAGCATCTATCGAGTGCGTGCAGGTGATATCATCTTCTTCCTCGGCTAATTTAGATAATCTGATGTAAAATTTATACAAATGATCAAGTTCCTGCTCTGTAAGGTCTTCAATATTTACCATGCGGTTACTTGCACCCGCGTGCGATGCCAGTAATTCGTTCAGCTTAAGGTGTACCGCTTTCGAATCTTTATTCTGCGATTTCTGGATCAGGAACACCATCAGAAAAGTCACAATGGTTGTACCTGTATTGATAATAAGCTGCCAGGTATCTGAATATTGAAAGATAGGCCCGGTAACTATCCAAATCAAAATTACCGTAATGGCAGTAATAAACGCGCCGGAACTGCCGGTTGCTATGGTAGCCCAATTGGCAAATCTTTCAAATAAATTTTTCTTTTTACGATGAATGGTCATGGCATGTACATTTAATAAACCTACAACTAAAAAAAAGCGCCAAATGTTTACCAACACCGGCGCTATTATGCTTATACGTTGTACCTGACTACAATTTGCTGTTCACATCTATACAATTAAGATCAGCAAAAGCAACAGTGAGCCTTTTTACAAAGCTTTCTTCGGCCTTACGCAGCCAAACGCGCGGGTCGTAATACTTTTTGTTTGGCGAATCTTCACCTTCAGGGTTACCTATCTGTGTTTGCAGGTACCCTTCTTTTGATTGGTAGTAATCTCTTATACCCTCCCAAAATGCGAATTGCATGTCGGTATCAATGTTCATTTTTATAGCGCCGTATGATATAGCTTCGCGGATCTCCTCCTGGCTTGAACCCGAACCGCCGTGGAACACAAAATTGATGGGCTTTTCGGCAGTAAGGTTGTGTTTCTTCTTTAAAAACTCTTGTGAGTTATGCAAAATAACCGGCTGAAGCTTAACGTTACCGGGCTTGTATACACCATGCACGTTGCCAAATGCAGCTGCAATAGTAAAGCGGTGACTAACTTTTGATAGTTCTTCGTAGGCGTACGCAACCTCTTCGGGCTGGGTATACAAGCGCGAGCTATCCACATCAGAGTTATCAACGCCGTCTTCCTCGCCACCGGTAACACCTAATTCAATTTCAACGGTCATGCCCATTTTGGCCATGCGTTCTAAGTATTTGGCGGATATTTCAATGTTTTCCTCAATAGGCTCCTCAGAAAGGTCGAGCATGTGCGACGAGAACAACGGCTTGCCTGTTTCGGCAAAGAATTTCTCGCCGTGCTCTAACAAACCATCTATCCAGGGTAATAATTTCTTCGCAGCGTGGTCGGTATGCAAAATTACAGCAACACCGTAATGTTCGGCCAATAAATGCACATGCTTTGCAGCAGATACACCACCTAAAATGCAGGCTTGCAGCTTTGAGTTATCTAACGATTTACCCGCGTAAAACTGCGCGCCACCGTTGGATAGCTGAATAATAACAGGTGATTTAACAGCCGCAGCTGTTTCCATTACCGCGTTAATAGTGTTTGTGCCGATAACGTTAACGGCAGGCAAAGCAAACTGATGTTTTTTAGCTGCTTCAAATAGTTCCTGCACCTGATCGCCGTGCAGAACACCTTTTATATTTTTTAAATCCATGAGCTTATGTTTGGGCCTCGAAGTTATAAAAAATATGGGTTTTACCTATATAATTACAAAAGTTTTAGGTATAAATGCCCTGTAAAAACACCTAATAGACGTTAAAACGCGCACAGGGCAATATCAGCTGTGTTATTTTTACACTTACTTGCGCGGCCAGGCTCATCACAACTTAACTTATGCTAACATTTACAAACTTGTTGTGATATTTTTTGTTTCTTTGCAGTACTTGAAAGACTTAGATATAAACATGGCGTGGTTTAAGCGAGAAATTAAAGGGATAATTACGACTACTGAGGAAAAGAAAGAAGCCCCCGACGGCATCTGGAACAAATGCCCAAACTGTAAAAAACCCCTTCACTACTCCGAACAGGTTGAAAACCAATATGTTTGCCATTACTGTGGCTATCATTTACGTATTGGCTCGAAAGAATATTTTTCGGTATTGTTTGACGATAACCAGTTTACCGAACTGTTTACAAACCTGCATTCGGGCGACCCCCTGCACTTTACCGATACCAAAAAATATACCGACAGACTTAAAGAAACCAAAAATAAAACCGGTTTAACCGATGCCATACGCGCCGCGCATGGTAAAATGAACGGACAGGAACTGGTTATCGCCTGTATGGATTTTAATTTTATAGGCGGCTCTATGGGTTCGGTAGTGGGCGAAAAGATAGCCCGCTCTATCGACCACAGTATAGCCAATAAGATCCCCTTCCTGATGATATCAAAATCTGGTGGCGCAAGGATGATGGAGGCCGCGTTCTCGTTAATGCAAATGGCCAAAACATCGGCTAAACTTGCATTATTAAGCCAGGCAAAGGTTCCGTATATATCGTTGTTAACCGACCCTACCACAGGCGGTGTTACCGCATCGTACGCCATGCTGGGCGATATCAATATTGCCGAGCCGGGTGCATTAATTGGTTTTGCAGGCCCAAGGGTTATTAAAGAAACGATTAAAAAAGACCTGCCGAAAGGTTTCCAAACCGCGGAGTTTGTACAGGAACACGGATTCCTTGATTTTATTGTTGACCGCAGGGAGATGAAAGAAAAGCTGGCATCATTTTTAAAAATGCTTGCCCCGGTTGCTGCTAAAGAAGAAAAAGCCGCGCCTCAGGCTTAATGCCAGTATATTAAAAATATAATAAAGGCTATCTGAATAAGGTGGCCTTTTTCTTTTCATCATTAAGCTAAATTAACAGTGTACACCGCTAAATATCATTAACAAAATAAGGGTTAAAATAACAAAAACCGCGGCAAACAAAACAAACAAACTATAATACACTGAAGCTGGCAATCCATTGGCCATCCACTTTTTGGTAAATTGATGGATGAGGGTAAATATGATTACATATCCAATTGCTATTATCGGATTCATTATGCTAAGATAAAAAAGCAATCTATATAAAAAGGCCATTCGTTAGTTTTACGAATGGCCTTTTTCTTTTTTGTCATCCTGAGCGACAGCGAAGGATCTATTAATGAACTTTGCAATCGCAGGGATGCATAGCGGCTAATAAATGCTTCACATGCGTTCAGCATGACAAGGAGAGGGCTTCTTATATCCCCTCTGTGCCTGGCTCGTGCCCTAACATACGGCCCGTTGTACGGCCCTGGTTACGGCTGGAAAAATCTGTTTTTGTTGCAGCACCGGTTGACGGGAACTCGTGCCTTTCGGGTGGCGTTACATCATTTTGTTCGCTAAACGATGTATCGGCGCCTTCGCGTGGCTGGTCGCGCTCTGTTTGCTGGCTGTATCCTGTACCCTCGTTATCCGACTGGCTTTCTTCAGGGTTTTCATTTGGGTTAATATCTGGAGTATATTCCGGATTTCTTTCGTCGTTTTCCATAATAGTAGTTTTTAATTGTTCACTGATAAATAATCAAAAACGAGGCCAGTTTTGGCAAAAACAGCATTTTGTTTTAGAAATACGAGAGAATCAGGCAGCAACCCGTACTTCTAAAACAAAATAAAGCACTTACTTAAAAAGAACCCTGGCTGCTGCCGCCGCCCGTAGTGTCCGAATCTTCTGCTTCATCCAGGCCGATATCTTCCGAGTCTGTATCAAGCTCGTCGTCACCTTCCATTTCATCGTCAGATATACCATCGCCCGACAGATCAGATCCGCCGCCCAGGTCTTCGCCGCCGGTGCTGTCAACGCCGCCCATACCCTGGTTTGAGTAACCGCCCGTGGTATTGCCACCGGCATTGTTACCCATGCCGTCGCCCTGGCTTGCGTAACCACCCGTTGTGCTGCCACCAGAGTCCTGGCCGCTATCGGTGCCCTGGCTCGATGCGTAACCGCCGGTAGTGTTGCCGCCACCTTCGGTATCATCCAGATTGTTTTGGGTTGTGCCGCTACCTGTACCGGCATTGTCGCTGTTTTGATTTGTGGTATCGGCATTACCGCCGTTACCGAAAGAATTTGAGCTTCCGCCCTGGCCTTGATCAGTTGAATCGTTGTTCCAGGTGTTTTCTTCTGTAGTCATCATAGGTTTGTTTTTAATTGTACATAACTAACCTATGAAGCAAACTGATTGTTTGCTAATTATTTCAATAAATGAAAATAATTTAACTTAAATTACAACTGCGCACAATTCACGTAACTTAGCTACCGTATAGTCTACTTCATCCCGGGTGTTGTATTTAGAGAATGAGAACCTTACAGAAGGCCTGTTGGGGTTTGCGTCGATAGCGGTTAGCACATGCGAGCCAATATCCGTACCCGAGCTGCATGCACTGCCGCCCGATGCCGATATGCCTGCAATGTCCAGGTTAAATAGTAACATATCGGCCATTTCCATTTCCGGGAATGATACATTTAGTACAGTATACAGGCTTTTAGCCGGGTCGGTTTCCCCGTTGAACTGAACGCCCGGAATGTTTTGCTCCAGTTGCGCCTTCATATAGCTTTTCAGGGCCTGTATCTGTTGTTGATGTGCATCCATATCAGCGTAGGCCATCTCGAGCGCTTTGGCAAGCCCGGCAATACCATAAACGTTTTCGGTGCCGCCGCGCATGTTGCGTTCCTGCGCGCCGCCGTAAATCATGGGGTTTATTTTAACCTTATTATTGATATGCAGAAAGCCTACCCCTTTTGGCCCGTGCAGCTTATGCGCCGCGCAAACCATAAAATGCAATTTAAGCTTGCTCAGATCGTGTTTGTAATGGCCAACAGTTTGTACCGTATCGCTATGGTAAAGCGCGTTATACGCCTCGCAAATGTTGCCTACGCGTTCAATATCAGTAAGGGTGCCCAATTCGTTATTGGCATGCATCAGCGATACAAAACTACGGTCGTTATTTTTCAGTAAAGTTTCCAGGTGGTCGTAATCAACGTTGCCTTTACAGTCAACATCTACAAAACTTAATTTGATAACACCGGCCTTTTCCATTGCCTGCAGGGTATGTACCACTGCATGATGCTCCAGTTTGGTGGTTATGGCGTGTGTTATCTTATGGTCTACAATGCCGCAGCGTATAGCGGTATTGTCGGCCTCGGTGCCGCCGCTGGTAAAAAATATTTCGGCAGGCGAGGTATGCAGCAAACCGGCAATGGTTTTACGTGATCGCTCAATTAAAGTACGCACCTCGCGCCCGTGGGCGTGTATAGATGATGGGTTGCCAAACTGGCCTTCCATAACCTTATACATTTCTTTGATAACCTCTGGATCAAGCGCGGTAGTAGCGGCGTTGTCAAAATAAACTCGCATCGTTTCTTTAATTATAATAAGTCAGTAAAATAACAGCCGGCCAAACAGGATTCCCCAACCCCAAAGGCGCTACTTGTTACTCGTTTAAATTCAAAATTTCTTTTATATCGGTAATTATCTTGTTGGCCAGGTTGTCTGCAACGGTTTCTGAATTGCCCTCAGAGTATATACGGATAATAGGCTCGGTATTTGATTTGCGCAGGTGCACCCACTCCTTATCAAACTCTATTTTTAACCCGTCAATGGTAGAGTGCGGCTGTTGCTTGTATTTTTCTTCAACCTTCAACAGCAAGGCGTCAATATCCATCTCGGGTGTCAATGTTATCTTATTTTTTGATATAAAGTAACCGGGGTACGATGCCCTTAAAACAGACACCGGCTTACCGTAATTAGCCAAATGCGTAAGGAATAAGGCTATACCCACCAGGGCATCGCGGCCGTAATGCAGTTCGGGATAAATAACCCCGCCATTACCTTCGCCGCCAATAACGGCGTTAACTTCTTTCATTTTGTTCACCACGTTTACCTCGCCTACGGCGGCAGCATGGTATTCGCCGCCCGCACTTTCGGTAACATCGCGCAGGGCACGGGTTGACGAAAGGTTTGACACCGTGTTGCCCTTTGTGTTTTTAAGCACATAATCGGCAACGGCTACCAGCGTATATTCTTCGCCGAACATGCTGCCATCTTCGCATACAAAGCAAAGGCGGTCAACATCAGGGTCAACAGCTATCCCAAGGTCAGCTTTTGTTTTTAAAACCTCCTGCGACAGTGCAACCAGGTTTTCGGGCAGCGGCTCCGGGTTGTGCGGAAAGTGCCCGTCGGGCTCGCAATAAAGCTCGTGTACAACCTCTACTCCCAGCGCCTTTAGCAAGGCAGGGATAAATATACCACCGGTTGAATTCACGCAGTCGATAGCTATTTTAAAATCAGCCTTTTTAATAGCAGCTACATCAACCAGCGGCAAAGCCAAAACTTTATCAATATGTTTTTGCAGGTAGCTATCATCATTGATTAGCTTACCAAGGTCATTTACGTCGGCATAGATAAAATCGCTGTTCTCAGCGATCTCTAAAACTTCCTTACCATCAACATCACTTATAAATTCGCCCTTTTCGTTCAATAATTTCAGGGCGTTCCATTGCTTTGGGTTATGGCTGGCGGTAAGGATGATACCACCGGCGGCTTTTTCGTCGGGCACGGCAACCTCAACAGTTGGCGTGGTAGACAAGCCCAAATCTATCACATCAATACCCAAACCCTGCAGTGTACCTATCACCAGGTTGTTTACCATACTGCCCGAAAGGCGGGCATCGCGGCCGACAACTATCTTTTTTATGCCGGTGCGTTTTACAGCCCAGCTACCGTATGCAGATGTAAATTTAACAATGTCTAATGGGGTTAGCCCGTCGCCGGCTGCACCGCCTATGGTACCCCTGATGCCCGAAATTGATTTTATGAGTGTCAAAACGTATGTGATGTTAAGCTGCAAAAATAGAAATATTTAAGTGATAGCAGTGTAAAATTGATGTAGTTTTAAGCGAGATTTTATTAGCTATATTTACCCGCTATTGAGAACACTAAGTATCACCTTATAAAAGCCAATGGCCGACCACCTGCTACACTTTGACCGGCATATATTCTACCTGATCAATCACGACCTGTCTAATACTTTTTTCGACTGGCTGATGCCCCTGATGCGCAACCCCAAGTTTTGGATACCACTATACCTGTTCATTATAGGTTTTTGCATTTGGCAGTATAAAAAGCAGGGCGCTATACTGATAGTTTTCCTGGCCCTGGCTGTGGGATTTGCCGATTATACCAGCGCCAGCCTGATCAAACCATACGCCCATCGCCTGCGCCCCTGCCGCGACCCGGTTACCTCGGCAGCGGTGGTTCGCCGCGTGCCGTGTGGTACAGGGTATAGTTTCCCATCCACCCATGCCACCGACCATTTTGCCATTGCCGTGTTTTTAAGCTGGTTGTTTTACAAGCAACGGCGATGGGTGTTACCCGCAACATTGTTATGGGCGGCCATTATTTGTTTTGCGCAGGTTTATGTAGGTGTACATTTCCCGCTCGACGTTACCGGCGGCGCTATTTACGGCAGTTTGGTAGGGATATTGTTCGCGGTTGGATTTAGGAAGGTGGTGCCGGCGTTTAGGGCGTAATTTGTGGTTTACTCACCCCGCAGCACTTCGTGCGCGACCCTCTCTGCTACGCAAAGAGGGTGAAAAATTTAAACAACGCCCTCTTTGCGCGCAATGAAGAGCGGGTGGTCGAGCGAAGCAACGACCGGGTGAGTTGAATACAATGCAGACAAAGTTATTAACCCCTCCCTAGCCTCCCCAAGGAGGGATTTCCGATGCACAAAAAAGGCGCCCTTAAGCGCCCAATATCATAAATCCGAAATCGTCATTCTAAAATCGTAGATCTTACTATCCCCTCATCTTATCCAGCAGGTCGCTTAGCTGGCCGGCTTCTTCTTCCGTAAGGTTTTGTTTGAAAAAATCTTTGGTTTTAAAATCGGCATCCATTTTTTTAAGGATAGCCAGCCCTTCATCGCTGATGCGTATATCAACAGCGCGGCGATCGCGGGAGTTGGTACAGCGCGATACCAGGCCTTTCTGAACCAGGCGATCGACAATACGCGACGCATCAGACATTTTATCTATCATGCGCTCTTTAAGCAGGTTTACCGTGGCTGGCTTTGGGTACTGCCCGCGTAAGATACGCAGTATGTTAAATTGCTGCTGCGTAAGGTTAAAACGCTCGAAATGAGGGCGCATATGGTTGTTTATCCAGCCCGATGTATATGAAAGGTTAATTACCGCTTTATGATAATTATCTTCAAAATTGGTGCTTTTTATATCTTCCTCTATTCCCATGATAAAAATATCCTTCAAATATAACCTATTTATAACGAATCAAGAGCCGAGAATCAAGAATCAAGACAAGGAGTAAAAAAGCAAAATGATCTTAACCCATTGTTTTATTATATTTCTTTCTTGATTCTTGTATCCAAACGTCCTGACTCTCTCTGCTTGTTATCCTCCCGCCCGTAGTTCCAGGGGCAGTGCAGGCAGCGGTTTTTACAGCAGTACCCGCGCTTTAAATGGTACTCTTTGGTAAAAACGAAATTACCATCCTCGTTTATATAATAGTCAACGTTCTCCTGCAGCATCAGCTAAGCAATTTCACAAAAATATTATTATTAAAATAATTTTTAAGGTGTGTGCCGTTGCCATGAAGTGTCCATATTTGCCCGGGCTGTGTTTGCTCAATGGTTTTGATAATATCATTCCAGTCGGCGTGGTCTGATATAAAAAGGGTATCCTGCGTGTTCACCTGCAGGTTTTTCCACCCGGAGGCAAACAAGCGTTTTACACCCGTTGCCCTAAGGTAACTATCAAAGGTGAACGGCGGCACTATATACACGTATTCCAACTGCTCTTTCATTAATTTACGGCCATATATCTGGTGAGGGCCCAGGTCAAAACCCATTTTTTGGTATACGGCATTAACAGGCATTACCCGGTGATGCACCAGTATCTTTTTTTGCGGCGCATAATCGTTTATCATCCTGATCAGGCGCTGGCTTTTACCCAGGCTATAAGCCCCAAGCAGGATGTTTATTTTTATGTCATTCAGTTTTTTGATCTCTTCAACCGGATCGGGGTGCGCGGTGTTGGGGTCGGCAAAAGTACTTTCAGTGATCAACACGTCGGCTTTTACAAATTCGAATGGCTCGCAGGTACTGTCGGGCTGTAACTTGTAATCGCCGGTGTATAAATATCGGGTGCCTTTATATTCCATCAGCACCTGTGCCGAGCCTGGCATGTGCCCCGCAGGTATAAGGGTTAGCTGCACATCGCCAATGGTAAAGGGCGCGTTATATGCCGCTGTATAGCTCACCTTTGCTGCGCTTTTGCCATAACGCAGCTGCATAAAGGCATTGGTAGCAGCGGTAGCATAAACGTTGGTATTACCACTTACAGCATGGTCGGCATGAGCGTGGGATATCACGGCATTGCTTACAGGCGCCTGCGGGTCCAGGTAAAAATCGGCGTAACGGCAGTAAAGGCCGTTTGCATTAAAGGCGATAAAATCATCCAGGATCATTGATATTGCGGGGCAAGGGACAAGTACAGCTGATGCAGTTTCAGCACTTGCGGAATTACTGGTTGGGTATAGTCGTTAAAAATAACATCATCGGCCATTTTCAGCTTTTGTTCTTCGGTAAACTGGCGATCGTCGCGGGCCTTGACATCGCCGGCGCTTATTCCATCGCGGCGGGCAACGCGTTTCATGCGCAGCTCTAACGGCGCGGAAACCATTATGGTCCTGTCGCACATTTTATACGAACCGCTTTCAAATAAAATTGCGGCCTCTTTTAGCACGTAAGGTGCATCTTTTTGACGCAGCACCCAGTTGTCAAACGCCCTGAAAACTGCGGGATGCACCAGCGCATTCAGTTTATTCAACTGCTCATTATCGTTAAACACTATCCCTGCAATATGCTTGCGGTTAAGGGTGCCGTCATCGAAATAAGCCTCAGCGCCGAAAGCTTGTTTTATGCCGGTGATTAATGCTGCATCGGTTATCATTACCTCTTTTGCCGCTTCATCGGCATAAAAAACAGGGATACCCAATACTTCAAATATTTTGCAGACTGTTGTTTTGCCGCTGCCTATATTGCCGGTGATGCCTATCTTCAACATTATTTTTTGATAATGAAATCTATATTCCGGGGTTCTATCTTAACCACTTTACTGTACGATGGCAAACGGGTCACCTTTACCGGCAGCATGCTATAACCGCTGTGCCGCCACAGTTCAAGGTCGGCCACGGCCTCAAAATCATCTTCATTAAGATCGGGGAAATTACCTAACGATGTGGTTAGGGTTACCTTAACTTTTTGCGGGAAAACCCTTACATCGTAATAATTATGATTATTGATCAGTTTAACAGGTACCTCGATCGTTTTTTCGGTGTATTCATCAATGGGGATGTTCACACTTACGTTTTTGGGCACAATATTCAAATTACCCTCTTTGGCGCCCTGTAAGTTAATCCGACCGTTAAAGTCTTCGTTGGCGTCATTTATTTTAATCGAATCAGTTTTCCATGTTCTTATCCTGCTCAACGCCTCGGCGGGGCCGCTTATGGTTACGTATCGGGGTTTAATACTAACATCACCCGACTGCGCAAACTGCTTTTGATAATTGATGGCAATTACCGGTTCTACAGGCACCCTTTTTACCGTACGGCTGCTAAAATCAAAAAAAAGCGTATCCGGAGTGATCGCTATAATTTCGCGGCCTACCTCCCGTTTTGCGTTAATTTGCCGTAACTGAGCGCTTAACACCACATAGTTCCGGGTATCAAGCGTGCGCAGGTCAACGTCAATTACTTTTTTATCCTCGTTGATTTTCGAAAACAACATTTGCCAGCCGGTGCCTTGCACAATAGCATTAACCGTATCGGCCTGTAACGGATGAAACGCGCGCTTTTGGGGAGCATTCCTGAAATGCACCGCCTGCCTAACCGTATATTTATACGGGTTTGATAATGAAGTGAACAACCATGCAAATATGGCAAGCACCAGGCAGGTAACAAAGGCTGATAAGCGCCGGCGCTCAATTGCAGATAATTTGATTATTGCCATGTTGTTGAGGTGAAAGGGTAAAGGTAAAAGGTAAATGGCTTTAAACAAAAAAGCGAAAGGAAAACCTTTCGCCTTTAACCTCTTACCTTCGAACCTTACTTAGTAACCACCGGTGTATTCAACGCCTTAGAGGCATCTAACGATACAGCCGATTTATCAAACCGGATGCGCGTACCACCTTCAACCTCTATCAGGAAGGTGGTATCAGCTACTTCGTATATTTTACCGTGTATACCGGCAGTTGTAATTATTTTATCCCCTTTTTTTAGCTCTTCTACGTACTTTTTCTGATCTTTTTGTTTCTTAACCTGGGGGCGTATCATAAAAAAGTAAAACACAATGGCAATTAAGCCAAACATTATCAATTGCTGGTAACCCATTCCCCCGCCGGCGGCTTGTAATAAAACTGTTGCTATCATTATATAATTATTTAGTAGTAGTTGATGCAGTAGTAACCTCGCCAATTAAATGCACCATATTCTGGGCCGGGTTGGTATTAGCTGTAATAGTTATCTGTTTATCCTGCAGGCCCATTTTGGCGGCGCTGTTAAAGGTAACCTTTATTGCACCGGCCTGGCCGGGCTGTATGGGTGCTTTAGGCCACTCGGGCTTGGTACAGCCGCATGTGGCAACAGCATCTTTAATGATCAATGGCGATTTACCCGAATTGGTAAATTTAAATTCGTAAGTAACTTTTTCGCCTTCTTTTATTTTGCCAAAATCATGCGTTTCTTTTTCAAACTTCATTACAGGCGCGTTAGTTGCGGCAACATTGCCGGTAGCGGCAACGGCCGCATTAGCACTGTGGCTTGATTGGTTGCAGGCCGTTGTAATTAACAAACCGGCAGCAATTGCACATAAAAACAGCTTTTTCATCTGAACTTTTTTATTGATTTTAATGAATTCTTTATATCGTTTAAGATGGGCTCATCTGCACATTTGTACTTACTCTATCAAACCCCTGCCTATCTTTTTTATTTTGTTGTCGGCCTTAAGCTCAAACAAAATCTTGTCTAATATACCGTTTATAAACGAATTACTTTTAGGCGTACTAAACTCTTTTGATATCTCCAGGTATTCGTTAATGGTAACTTTAACCGGGATAGATGTAAAGTTAATAAATTCCACAATAGCCATTTTCATTAATAAGGTATCCATCATGGCAATACGGTCGGGTTCCCAGTTTTGTGTCTTTTGCGCAATAAGCTCCTGGTAAGCGGCATCGTGACGGATGCTTTGCTCAAACAGATTGATCACAAATTCCCTGTCCTCTACCCAATTACCGCTAATTTCGGCCAGTTTATTTTCGGCATAATTGTCAGACGAGAAATTCTTGAACGTTTTGGCGATCAGCGCCTGCAGCACTTCGCGGTCAACCGGCCAGTAAATAAATTTATCCTCGAACACCTGTTCGGCTAACGACGATTTCAAGATCACCTTCTTGAAAATGAATTTGATGATATCCTTATCAGTTTGTATGGTGTCGTCGGTTTTAGCTATATATTCGGCGTATTCCGTTGATTTTTTCAGGGTGGTGAATAAAGATTTTGCCAGTTCAGGATCGAACGACCACTCCACCTTATACTTTTTAAGGGCGGCAAGGTAATCCTTGTTTTCTTTTAACGAGAGGATAAATCGATTGCTTAATATTTTTACACTCGCGTTCAGATCCTCGGCTGTGGGTAAATGTTTGTTAGCCCTCTCCGCAGCATCGATTTCTGCATATTCAATAACCTCGCTTATCAGCGATAGCATCCATATATACATTTCAAAAACCTGGTCGATACTGTGCAGCAGATGTTTTTCATGTGCCTTGATTTCTTTAGTATCCGATTGGTGGAACGCGTACAGCGATTGTAACACTTTTACCCTGAGGTGCCTTCTGTTTAACATGTTGTAAGAACGATTATGGCCGTGCCTGATGCACGCCTATGATAAATTTTTAATAGGTTGATTTTACTTTTTTAATATCAGCAATACGTATTTCGGCAATTTTGTTTGCCGCGTCAGTTGTAGAAATGCTTTCGAGCTTAGAAAGTTTTAAAACATTGCGGGTCGCTTCGTAAATATTTTCGGTAAGCTGCATGGTGCGCTTTTTACTAAAACCCATTAACTCCGAATAGCAGTTAATAATACCTCCCGCATTTATAACGTAATCGGGCGCAAAAAGGATGCCTTTATCAAGCAGCATTTTGCCATGCTCCTGTTCGTCCTGCAACTGGTTATTGGCCGAGCCCGCGATAATGCCGCATTTAATTTTCTTAATGGTTTCGGTATTAATGGTAGCCCCTAACGCACATGGCGAATAAATATCGGCATCGATATCAAAAATTGAATTGTTTGATACCGCCTCGGCGCCATATTTTTTTGATACCTGGCGTGTGCGCTCGTCATTAATGTCGCTTATGTAAACCTTGGCGTTCTCGTCGCGCAGCAGTTTAACCAGGCTCTCGCCCACGTGGCCTATCCCCTGTACAATTACCGATTTACCGGTAAGGCTATCGCTGCCAAACTGCTCTTTTACACACGCTTTTATCCCCATAAACACGCCTTTTGCAGCAATTGGGGCGGGGTCGCCACTGCCGCCCAGACTTTCGGGTATCCCGGTTACGTGCTGGGTTTCCATACGTATGTACTCCATGTCGCGCGGGTTGGTGCCCACATCCTCCGATGTGATAAACTCGCCGTTAAGGTTTTTGATATACCGGCCAAACTTACGCATCAGCGCTTCGGTTTTATCCTTGCGCGAGTCGCCTATAATAACCGAGTAGCCACCGCCCATGTTAAGCCCTGCTATGGCACATTTATAGGTCATGCTTTTAGAAAGGCGCAAAACGTCGTTCAAAGCGTCGCCTTCGGTTTTATAGGCCCACATGCGTGTGCTGCCAAATGCCGGGCCAAGCGTTGTATCGTGTATGGCTATAATGGCCCTTAAACCGGTATCCGGGTCGCTGCAAAACACAACTTTCTTGTGTCCGAAAACATCGAGCTGGTTAAAGATACTTGTGGTTGGTTGTTGAGCAGGCATTTGTGGTAGCGGCAAATGTAATTGTTTGTTAGCAGTGCAAAACTAAAGGTTTTTTTTATTGTGGCAAAGTTTAGTTGGCTGTGTGGTGAAAATGGTAGATAATGAAGTGGTAGCGGATGTGGATGTGTTAAACAAAGTTGTAGGGGATGATAGGTAGAAGACGGTTATTTAATAGGCGTTTCACAGGGTTTTAATGTGGATCTATCGAATGAAGTTAATAGCGAATTTTTATACAGCTTAAATGCAACATTGACGGTGGGTACAGTTAGATTAATTATTGAGGTTTAAAAGTAGGACCTGAGCTACATTTTAATTCTTTAGCGTTGCCTGCGGCCCGGGCTATCCGCTCATACTGCACAGGCCTTAGCCACAGGCCGGTATCCGCTACTATCCCTAACGCGGCTCTCACCCCGGCCACGCCATTCTTTCTTACCCTCTTTGCTCGGGAGACAGGGTGAAAAGACAAGGAAGGAAGCTCACCCTCTTTCCGCCGAAGGCGAAGAGAGGGTCGCGCACGTAGTGTCGCGGGGTGAGTAAACTCGCCGCTTTGTTAGTTAACTCACCCCGACTACGCTGCGCTGGTCGACCTCTCTGCTGCGCAAAGAGGGTGGAAAAGAAAAATGAAGCTCACCCTCTTTCCGCCGAAGGCAAAGAGAGGGTCGCGCACGTAGTGTCGCGGGGTGAGTAAATCGCGAATTGCCATTTCACCGACTTGAATTATAACTTCCATTACCTTACTTTTGAAAGCTATCTTTGGGACTTTCGGACATGCCGACTTTCCGGACTTCAAAACACATGAAAGAACTCGCATACCTCAATAAATTCTTTTATAAATACCGCTGGCGGCTGGTGCCGGGTGTGCTGTTTGTTATCATATCAAACATCTTTGCGGTGTTACCTGCGCAGGTTATCCGCGTTGCGTTTGACCTTGTTACCGAAAACATTGGTGTGTACCAGCTTTTCGACGGGTTTAACCGGCAGCACATTATTTATGATATTTTTGGCTCCAGCCTGTTGCTTTTCGGCGCATTGGTGTTAATGCTGGCCTTACTAAGGGGATTGTTCCTGTTTTTTATGCGGCAAACCATCATTCTAATGTCGCGGCATATCGAATACGACCTCAAGAACGAGATCTATGCCCATTACCAGGTGTTATCACTGGCATTTTACCGCCGCCACAACACCGGCGACCTGATGAACCGCGTTACAGAGGATGTAAGCCGTGTGCGCATGTACCTTGGGCCGGGTATTATGTACACCATTAACACGGTTATATTGTTTATACTGGTGATATATGCCATGCTAACCGTAAATGTAAGGCTGGCTATATTTTCGGTACTCCCCCTGCCTATCCTGGCAGTCATCATATTTTATGTAAACACGATCATTGAGTTTCGCAGCGAAAAGATACAGCAACGGCTTTCGGCCTTATCCAGCTTTGTACAGGAAAATTTTTCGGGTATCAGGGTAATCAAATCCTATGTACGCGAGGGTTTTGTGCGCCAAAAATTTGCCGAAGAAAGCGAAGATTACAAAACGCAAAGCATGGCGCTGGCTAAAGTGCAGGCACTGTTTTTTCCTTCTATGCTGCTGCTGATAGGTTTAAGTAATGTAATCACCATGTATATCGGGGGCGTTGAGGTAATGAAGGGCAACATCACCCCGGGTAATATCGCGGAGTTTATAGTGTATTTGAATATGCTGGCCTTCCCGGTAATATCGCTGGGCTGGGTAACCTCGCTGATACAGCGCGCGGCAGCTTCGCAAAAACGGATAAACGAGTTTTTGCATGAGCAGCCCGAGATCATATCGCCCCTTACCGCGCCGCACACACTTAAAGGAAAAATAGAGTTCAGAAATGTATCTTTCAGGTATCCAGATACAGGTATCACCGCGTTAAATAACGTATCGTTTACGGTAAATCCCGGCGAAATGGTAGCAATAATTGGGCGCACCGGGGCCGGTAAATCGACGATAGGCAATTTAATAATGCGCATGTACGATACCACCGGCGGCGAAATATTGATAGACGATACCCCGCTCACCCGCTTAAACCTGGATAACTACCGCTCACAGATAGGGTTTGTGCCCCAGGAGGTTTTCCTGTTCTCGGATATCATATCGCATAATATTGCCTTTAGCGCCGATGTGCTGGATATGCCGCGCGTTGAGCAGGCCGCCAAAGATGCCGCCGTTTACAACAATATAATGGAGCTTGAAAAAGGCTTTGAAACCCTGATAGGTGAGCGTGGTGTAACGTTATCGGGCGGGCAAAAACAACGCGTAAGCATTGCGCGCGCTATAGTTAAGCATCCGCAGGTGCTTATATTCGACGATTGCCTGTCGGCAGTTGATACCCGCACCGAGGAGGAAATATTAAATAACCTTGGGCGTATTATGCAGGATAAAACCAGCATGATCATATCGCATCGTATATCAACCATCAAAAATGCCGACAACATACTGGTGCTTGATGGCGGCAGAATAGTTGAACAAGGTACCCACAACCAACTGATGGATTTGAAAGGCGCTTACTTTGAGTTGTACGAAAAGCAATTGCTTGAGGAAGAAGAACAGGCCTAATAGGTAACCATTTACCGCTTTCGGCGTAAAAGATCCAATAAAGTTTAATTATTGTGCAAATATACTTGCAATTGAATTTTTATATATATTTAGGCCACCAAAACTATTACAATAAAAAAAATATATGGGAGATTTTGACAACAGAGAGCGTGAAGAGGTTTACTCGAAGAAGGTAAGGGCCGGGAAGAGAACTTATTTTTTTGATGTAAAAGCTACCAGGTCTAACGACTATTATGTGACCATCACAGAAAGTAAAAAACGTTTAGAGGATGGGGTTTTTATTAAGCATAAGATCTTTTTATACAAAGAGGACTTTGAAAAATTTGCCGAGGGGTTAAAAGACACCGTAGACTACATAAAAGACCACCAGGAGGTTGTTGAAAAACGCTACGAGTTTAGCGAAAATACCGAAGTGGCCAAAGCTGACGAGGATTTCTCCTTTTAAAAAGCGAACTAAACAAACCTAAATTATACAAAAATACCCGCCCGAAAGGCGGGTATTTGTATTAACGGGTATTTTGTGTTAGTGTATCTTAGATTTTATTACCTGCCCATCATTGATGCGGCGCCTATACCGGCAATTATAATACCGATAAACATTAAGATATACAGGGATATGATAACAATAGTTGAAATACCCCAAAGCTTAAAAAAGGACTTAAGTTTACCTAATGCCAGCGTTAGTTCTTGTGTATTTTGATAAGCTATAGCTTTTTTAATACGGTCGCCAAATTGGTAATTGTACAATGCGAAGAAAAAGCTAAACACTGCAATAAGCAAGTAAAAAAATGTGACTACGCCGCCCATGCCTGCAGCACCTGCCATCATGGGGTTCATGGATGCCATGGTTGAAAATAATGTGCCGGCAAAAAGCGCCATTATTGTTATAAATGCTGTACCTACAAAGCCCACTATGCCTAAAAAGTAAGCCCATTGCCCGGCTTTTTGTAGGTAGTACTGTGCTTCGTCCGTTAAAATTAGTTTTGATTCCGGCTCTGGTGCGGCCGGCTGCACTGGTCTTTCGTCGATTTCCATTGTGTTTAATAAAGGTTTAAATTTCTTTTAAATATAGAAAATTACCTATATCCGCACAATTTTTAAAGTAATACACCTTGCATAAATAACACAGCCACGCTAAAATAAATAATAAGGCCGGTAACATCAACCAAAGTGGCCACAAACGGCGCGGATGAAGTTGCAGGGTCGGCGCCCAGGCGCTTTAAAAGCAGCGGCAGCATAGAGCCCGCCAACGACCCCCACAGCACCACCCCTACCAGCGCAATGCCAACGGTTAAGCCTACCAGAAGCCAGTGCGGGCCGTATATATCGGTAAAAAAAGTCCAGGTGAAAATTCTTAAGAAGCCTATTATGCCCAGGGTTAGGCCAAGCATTAAGCCCGAGAGCAGTTCGCGGCGCATAACGCGCCACCACTCGGCAACGGTAACCTCGCCCAGCGCCATGGCCTGTATGATAAGCGTTGATGCCTGCGAGCCGCTATTGCCACCGCTCGATATGATCAACGGTATAAACAACGCCAGCACTACCATTTTTTTTATAGAGCCCTCAAAAAAGCCCATTGCAGTGGCTGTGAACATTTCGCCGATAAACAAAATGATCAGCCAGCCCACACGCTTTTTTACCAGGCGGAATATATTGATATCCAGGTAAGGCTCATCCAAAGCTTCGGTACCACCAATTTTTTGTATATCCTCGGTATATTCTTCGTTCGCTATCCACAAAATATCATCTACCGTAACAATACCAAGCAATATGTTTTCTTCATCAACTACCGGCAGCGCCGTGCGGTTATTCATCCGGAAAACGTTAATAGCATCTTCCTGCGGGTCATTGGCGCTAAGGGAGATCAGTCGCCCATCCATCAGCTGGCTTATTTTGGTTTCGGGCGCTACCAGCAATATCTCGCGGATACGGATATCATCCAGCAAAATGCCGTTCTCGCCAATTACATATATCACATCAATAGTTTCGGAGTTTTTGCCGTAGCGGCGTATATGCGACAGCACCCGGTTCACATCCCAGCTTTTTTTAACGGCAATATAATCGGGTGTCATCAAACGGCCAACGCTGTCTTCTTTATAACCCAATAAGGAAAGCGCCTCTTTGCGGTCGGCAGGTGAAAGATGAAGGATCAGTTTGGTTACCGCATCGCCATGCAGCTCGCTAAAAAAAGCGGTACGGTCATCAGGCGGCAGCTCATTGATGATCTCACTTACCTTTTTGCCCGAAAGCTTTTTAATGATGCGCTCTTGGGTAGGGAAATCTAATATCCTGAAAACATTTACCGCCCTGTTGATAGAAAGCGTTTCGATGAATTTGGGGCCATGCTCCGGCAGTTCGTCAATAAGTTGCTCTACGTCAGATATATTCAGGTTGTTCAAATATTCCTGCAGCTGCATGTTATCTTCCTGCTCCAGTAGTAGTTCTATTTGCTCAACCATCTCTTCCATACAGTGCCCGTTTTACATGTTTTTACTTATTTCCTTTTGTAACGCAGGCAAAAGTCGTTTATTTTTTCAAATTACAAGGTAGTTTTTTCTGTTATCTTTGCGGCAAATCTGTCGATGGTCCATAGACTGTAGTCGATAGCAAAATATAAATGCACCATGGTCTATGAACTATTGACCATGGACAACAAAAAAATTAAATAATGGGTTTACAATGTGGTATAGTGGGTTTGCCAAACGTGGGTAAGTCGACACTTTTTAACTGTTTATCAAATGCCAAGGCACAGGCGGCAAACTTTCCGTTTTGCACCATAGAGCCAAACGTGGGTGTAATTACCGTGCCCGACGAGCGCCTTACAAAACTTACTGAGATTGTTAACCCCAAAAATGTGGTGCCCAACACCATTGAGATTGTTGACATTGCGGGCCTTGTTAAAGGCGCCAGCAAGGGCGAAGGTTTGGGCAACCAGTTTTTAGCTAATATACGTGCTACAAACGCTATTATACATGTATTGCGTTGTTTTGATAATGATAATGTGATACACGTAGACGGCTCGGTTGACCCTATACGCGACAAGGAGATCATTGATACCGAACTGCAGCTGAAAGATCTTGATTCGATAGAGAAAAAGATACAGAAGGTTGAGAAGATGGCCAAAACCGGTGGCGACAAAGAGGCTAAAAAAACATATGATGTTTTAACTATCTACCGAAACCACCTGCTATCAGGCAAATCGGCCCGCACCGCGCCTGTTGCCGAAGAGGATAAGGAATACATCGAAGATATCTGGCTGCTTACCGCCAAACCTGTATTATACGTTTGCAACGTCGACGAAAGTTCAGTGGTTAACGGTAACGCCTATGTAGAAAAGGTAAAAGCCGTAGCAAAAGAAGAAGGCGCCGAGGTACTTGTGATATCGGCTCAGATAGAAGCCGAGATTGCCGAACTGGAATCATATGAAGAGCGCCAGGAGTTCCTGAACGACCTGGGACTGACCGAATCCGGTGTGAATAAACTTATTAAGGCAGCTTACCGCTTGCTTAACCTGGCCACCTACTTTACCGCGGGTGTGCAGGAAGTGCGCGCATGGACCATTACACAAGGCTTTACGGCCCCGCAAGCCGCAGGTGTTATCCATACCGATTTTGAGAAAGGGTTTATCCGTGCCGAGGTTATCAAGTATGATGACTTTGTAAAATTCAATGGTTCGGAAACTGCGATCAAAGAGAACGGCAAAATGGGCGTTGAAGGTAAAAGCTACGTGGTTGAGGACGGAGATATCATGCACTTCCGCTTTAATGTGTGATTATCACCAAAATACATAGAAACTCAAGAAAGGCCGCCGACAAGCGGCCTTTCTTGTAACTATTTTCCGGCTTGGATGTCTTACGTGGAAAAACTGATCTATGATGTCATTTAAAGCAGCTGCTTGTTGTATTTTATTATGCCTGTGTGCCCTTAACACGTTTTGCCAGCAAAACAATGCTCATGATTTTTTTATAGCTGTTTTAAATGAAAACTCCCAACCTGCCGAAGCCGCAACCGTAAAACTTCAAAAAAACGACGCAACAGTATTAACCGCAGTTACCGATAACAAGGGTTTGGCACACTTTAAAGCCATACAACCCGGCACATATACCTTTGTGGTTACCTATACCGGTTATCAGCAGCAAACCACACCAACGTACCTGATCCCCGGAAAAATAACCTCGGCAACAGTTACCCTGCAGCCGGCCAGCACTTCTTTAAACGAAGTAAGTGTTGTTGCCCGTACGCCGACTATACAGCATCAGCAAGGTAAAGTGATACTGGATGTTGGGGCATCGGTTACCAATACGGGCTTAACTGTGCTGGAGGTGCTTGAAAAATCGCCCGGGGTTATGGTTGATAAGAACGGCGGCATATCCTTAAACGGCAAGCCCGGCGTGCTGGTGATGATTGACAGCAAACCCACCTACCTTTCGGGCGCTGATTTGAACAACCTGTTAACGAGTATGAGCTCGACCCAGGTTGCACAAATAGAGCTCATTGCTAATCCAACAGCGCGGTACGATGCTAACGGCAATGCAGGTATCATCAACATCAAAACAAAAAAGAACAATATAAAAGGGTTCAACGGCTCGTTAACTACAGCATTTGGGCAGGGCATTTACCCAAAAAACACCAATAGCCTGGTACTTAACTACCGCGTGGGCAAGATCAACACTTTCCTGAATTATAACGTTAATTACGTGGAATACATGATGGATATTTACGCCTTACGCAAGTACTATGACCCTAACGGCGCGTTAACCGCCATGCTCGATCAATACTCGTACCTGCCCGGCAACAGCTTTAACAATACGCTAAAAACCGGCATGGATTACTTTATATCGCCCAAAACCACTATCGGTTTCGCGATAAGCGGCACCACTGTTAAGCGAAACAGCAGTAACCGCGCAAACGCCAACTGGCTGAGCCCGCAGGGTGTGCCCGACTCGGCTATTAACACCACAAACGAGAGCCGGAACCGTTTCAAAAACGGCACCATAAACCTAAACCTTAGGCATAGCTTTTCTGCTTCGCAGGATCTGGAGGTGAATGCCGACTATCTGCACTACGATATAAAGGCCGACCAAACATTTGAGAACCAACTGGTAGCTGCAAACGGTTACCACGAATTATCAAGGGGCAATATCCCTACAAGTATCAGGATAGGGTCAGCCAAGGCTGATTACACCCTGAAGCTAAACAAAACCGACGCGCTTGCCCTGGGGTGGAAATCATCTTTAACAAATACGGATAACCTGGCAGCTTATGAAAATCTGAACGGATCGGTGTGGGAGGTTGACAACACCAAAACAAACCATTTTATTTATAAAGAAAACATACACGCCCTGTACGGTACATTAGATAAAAAAATGGGCAAGGTATCCGGCCAGCTCGGTTTAAGGTACGAGCATACCGGTTATAATGCTCATCAACTGGGCAATGCCGTTCAGCCCGATTCGTCGTTTTCGCGTAAATACAGCCAGCTATTTCCCAGTGGTTATTTAACCTACCAGGCCGATTCTGTTAACAGCTTCACCCTTACCGCCAGCCGCAGGATAGACCGCCCGCCGTTTCAATTGCTTAACCCTTTTTACGCCATCATAAACAAGTACACCTACAGTACGGGAAATCCTTACCTGTTACCCCAATTAAGCTGGAACCTTGAACTGAGCCACCAGTACAAAGAATTGCTTACAACCACCGTATCGTACAGTCGCATCACCAATTATTTTTCGCAGATATTCTTATCAGCGCCAAATGACGATGCCATACTTTTATACACGCAGGGCAACGTAGGCAGTACATATAATCTCGGCCTATCGGCTACGGTGGTTACTTCGCCGGTTAAATGGTGGTCGGTTACTGCGCAGGCGCTTTATAACCATAAGCAGCTGCGCGGTTTTAATGGTAATAGCTTTACAACCGAGATAGACCAGCTGAACGTAAACGTAAACAACCAATTTACCATAGGCAAATACACCGCAGAACTGACAGGCTTTTATACTACCAAAGCGCGTAATGATGTGCAGGAACTTCTTTATCCTACCGGGCAGGTATCTGTGGGTTTATCGCGGCCAATACTTGGTAAAAAGGGCACGTTAAGACTCAACGCCCGAGACCTGTTTTTTACCAACGCTATGGAAGGATTCACTTCGTTCCCTAATGCAACTGAATACTTTTTATTGCATAGAGATACGCGGGTGGTTACCCTGTCGTTTACTTACCGTTTTGGCAAATCATATAAAACCACCAAGCGGGCCGCCAGCAGCGCGACAGATGAAATGGAACGGGTTGGCAACGGATAAAGCAGAGAAAATCAATGTCGAATTATGAACGTCGGATATCCACTCCGAATTTTACCTTCATCATTCGACATTAAACATTCGTTGTTCGATATTATAAACAAGAAAATCGCCTGTTAGCTAACGGGCGCTTTCTTATTTATGTTTTATCTGATTATTTTGATGATGATACCTGCATTGGGTTGGTACCCACAGACTGGCCGCGCACCGGCCCACCTACTTTTTGTTTAAACAACTGAAACTTTGATGGTTCCGGCATTTTACCCCAATAGTTATTGCTTTCATCAATATCAGCGGTTTCGCGCATAGGGTCAAGCTTTATAGAGGCAACCTCTTTATCATGGATGTAAAATTTAGATGCTGTCTTTTCGTTAAGCCTCCAAATTTGTACGGGGATACGGTCGGTCCATTTAGTACCATCCTTAAAGGTAAACTCAACTATAATAGGCATTACCAATCCACCTTTATTACTAAAGTTTAGTTCATAAAAGTATTTGCTGTTGTATTTAGCTTTATCAGCATCAGTTAACTGATCAATAGCAAAGGGCTGCGGCGCAGGCTGTGCTTTAACCATAGCAGCAAACTTAACCGTATCAACGGTTACCATACCTCTATCATATTTCCAGTAAAAATCCTGCGTAGCAGTATCCCGGTCTGTTTGAAACCTGATATTCTTATCAGTACGGTTACGCACCTTGGAAATATCTTCGAAGGTATTTACCGCCGGTGCAGCAACCCTTGGCGAACCACCACGCTGCCTCATGGCAGGCAGCTTGGCATCCAGGTCGGCTTTGGCGTATTTAACCGAATCTAAAGAGATATCAACCGGCTCGGTACCGTAAAACCATCCTCTCCAAAACCAATCCAGGTCTTCGCCGCTGGCATCTTCCATGGTGCGGAACAAATCGGCTGGCGTTGGGTGTTTAAACGCCCAGCGGCGCGCGTATTCTTTAAACGCGTAATCAAAAAGCTTACGCCCCATTATGGTTTCGCGCAGGATGTTTAGCGCGGTAGCAGGTTTAGAATATGCGTTAGGGCCAAAACGAACAATATTCTCAGAGTTGGTCATAACCGGCTCCAGTTCGTTCTTTGGTAACTTCATGTAATCAACAATGGTGTACGCAGCACCCTTTTTACTCGGGAACTTGTTATCCCAAAGCTCCTCGGTAAGATATTCTACAAAGGAGTTCAAGCCCTCGTCCATCCAGGTCCACTGGCGCTCATCGCTATTCACGATCATCGGGAAAAAGTTGTGCCCAACCTCGTGAATGATAACGCCGATCATGCCATTTTTGGTACTTTCGCTGTAGGTGCCGTCTTTTTCGGTACGGCCATAGTTAAAGCATATCATGGGGTACTCCATACCGTTTGAAGCTTCAACAGATTGCGCTACCGGATATGGGTACGGGATGGTAAAATCAGAATAGGTTTTAACCGTATGAGCTACCAAACGGGTGGAGTATTTGCTGTACAGGTTGTAAGCCTCTTTGCCATAATAGCTCATGCACATTACATTTTTACCACCAACTTTTGCACCCATACCATCCCATATAAACTTCCGCGACGATCCCCAGGCAAAATCGCGAACGTTATTGGCAACAAATACCCATGTTTTTTTCGCGGTCGAAGGCGCTTTTTCTGCTGCCTTTGCTTCTGCCAGGTTCACTATTTCAACCGGTGTTGCCGATGTTTTTGCTTTATTATAGCGTGCCAGCCTTGCAGGACTTAATACAGCGCTGTAATTGATACATTCGCCGGTACCGCCAACTACATGGTCGGCAGGTACAGTCATTTGTACACGAAAGTTACCAAAGGTAAGCGCGAACTCGCCACGGCCGGTAAACTGGTGGTTTTGCCAGCCCTGAAAATCGCTGTAAACGCAAAGGCGCGGGTACCACTGTGTCATGGTAAACAAGTAGTTGCCATCTTCGGGAAAGTATTCGTAGCCTCCGCGTCCGCCAACAGTCATACGGTCGGTAATTTTGTAAGTCCAGTCAACGTTAAAAATAAACTGCGTTCCCGGTTTTAAAGGTGTTGGCAGGTCAATGCGCATCATGGTTTTATTGATGGTGTATTTTAAGTTTTTGCCTGTGGCATCGGTTAATTTGGTGATCATATCACCAAGGCCGTTATCGGCATCGCTGTTGCGGGCGTCGTTTTTATCTACGTTTTGGGTAGTGGTGGCCCTTGGCATGCCCGAGCTGTTTTGATAGCCGGCGTTTCTGAGGCTATTGTGTTCGTTTTCATCTAACTGCAGCCAGATATAAGTAAGCGGATCCGGCGAGTTATTGTAATAAGTAACCGTTTCGCTGCCGGTTAGCTTTAAGTTTTTCTCATCAAGTTCACACTTAATGTTATAATCGGCACGCTGCTGCCAGTACTTTGCGCCGGGTGCGCCGCTGGCCGTCCGTTGTTCATTAGGCGTGCTTAAAATAGTGCCTAACTGCTCAAACTTATTGCCGTGGTTGCTGCCGGGGTTGTTTTGTATATCCTGGGCAAGGGCCGCACCCGCAATAGTTACCGAAAGAAAAAAGCTCGTAAAAATTCGCTTCATAGTTTATCGTTTAAAAATCAAATTTAAATTAAAATGGCAATCTTTCAAACGCCATCTGTACCGATAGCGCAAAAACACCTGCTGATATAAAAAACACCCAGTCGCGCCGGGTTACCTTCATAAAATTGATGCAAAGCAAGGCCAGTACCAATATTACGGCAACCACCACTATCTGCCCGGCTTCTAACCCCAGGTTAAAGCCAAAAAGCCCCCAACCTATGGTTTGGTCGCGCGCCAGCATAATACGAATGGTGTTTGCGAACCCCATTCCGTGTATCAGCCCGAAGAACAAGGCCAGCCAATAATTTACGTTAACGCTGCCATTTTTTTTATTTACCCGCCACAGGTTGTTTATTGCGGTAATAAAAATGGTACAAGGTATCAAAAACTCCACCCACTTGCCCGGGAAACGGATCACATCGAGCACGCTCAACGCCAGGGTTAACGAGTGGCCTATGGTAAAGGCAGTAACCAGTATCAGTACCTGTTTTATATTTTTAAAGGTGTAAACCGATGCCAGCGCCAATATAAACAGTTGGTGATCAAGCGCATCGGTACTGATAATGTGTTTCCATCCAAGCCCGAAATAAAAACCAAGATCAGACATAATATTTCTTTAACGAAAGCGTAAATTTACAGCTTTTAAACATAAATGAATTTCACTGGCGTTATGACGGCTTTTTTAGGTAAACCTCTATTATATTGTTACATTTTAACGGGATTGTTTTTTACTAAAACGCCTGCCGGCGCCAAATTTCACCCGCTGCATGTAAGCACTACCGATGTGAACTTTAACGCTAAAGACAGTCAGCTGGAAGTGATATGCACCATTTTTACAGACGATTTTGAGCTGGCGCTCGAAAAGCAATTCCACACCAAAGCCGACCTGTCCAAACCCGATATGCACGCCGCGATGGATGCCCTGGTGAAAAATTACATTAACAGCCACCTGCAATTAAAAACAAGCCCCGCGGCGTTACCCCTGTCATACCTTGGGTTCGAGATAAACCGGGAGGCAGTAAACGTATACCTGGAATCGGGCAAGATCGCTACTCCTAAAAAAATTGACGCGCAGGTAACCCTGCTGCAGAGCCTGTATGCCGATCAGCTGAACATTGTGCACATGACGGTTAACGGCACCCGCAAAAGCACCCGCCTTGATGCACCGGATAAAATGGTAACACAGATTTTTTAAATTAGGATGTCTGGCTTTTAAACTGGTGGATTTAATTTAATACAGACTGTTCGGTAAGTTTTTTGTCGGCTAAAGCTGCAGCTTTTTCTTTAGAACGAATTATCGCGGCCTCCAGCCTTTGCAAATTATTTTGCATGATAATACAATTGGCCTTAAAAGCATTTAAGATTATTTGATAGCGGAATGTTTGTTCCTTCAATCGCTCTATTGTCTTTGTTGTGTTCACGCTATCCATTGTTTGATGTTTTATCTGTATAGTTATATGCAAACGTCGTTCCAATTTGTAAATCATACCGCTTTGATATTTGCTTTAACTGTGAAAAGGAATTTTATCGTACACGACTTACTTAAATGAAGCGATGCTGCAAACTTTTCAATGGCTTAAAAGACTACAAAACCCTACAAATTTTAGGAATTGGGAAACAGTAGCATCAAAATATTCTATATTTGCGCAAATATTGTTCTCGTAGTTCAATGGATAGAATTATGGCCTCCGAAGCCGTCGATATGAGTTCGAATCTCATCGAGAACACAAAAACCGCCTTAATTATTTAAGGCGGTTTTTTTATCTGATTACAAGGCAGGAATCAGTTACTCATTTTACAAGCATTCCAACTCCTGCCTTTTAAAAGCATTTTTAACCTGGCGTTTGATACTGCCGGTGATAAGCGATTCCCATTCACCGGAATATTTAAGCGCTTTGTTCAGGGTGATTTCGCTATCAGCAAATTGCCTGTAAAAAGGGATACTGTAAATCGCCCTGCCCCTGCCATCCAGTAATTCAAGGCTTACGGAACGCACATCGCGGCCATTCATTTTTTTTAGCGTATAGCACCGCGAAACCTCGTCGAGGCTTATTTGTACGGGCGTATCCTCCTCCGCAGCAACTAAAAGCACCCGGTTTTCTTCGTCCCAACCCAGCAAAATACTGTTTATCATTCCGTAGCGTGACAAGTTGCGGCCATGTATACGGGCAGCTTCTTTTAGCCTGTCTATCATTTCGGCTTCCTTTTTCTTCTTTATTCGCCTGTTGATAGCGATAAACGGCAATACCGTTAGTGCTAATAAGGCGCTTACTACCAGGCTGTTTTCTATGATTTGTTTCATACGTTAAAAATTAAGTGTACAATTCATTTTAATATTCAGGCATTTTGTACCACGTCCAGTATTTCAAACGTCATGATGCCACCGGGCATCTGCCAGTCAACCAATGCTCCCTTACGATAGCCCAGCAAAGCGATTGACAAGGGCGCCAGCGCCGACATTTTATGCTGCCTGATATCTGCCTCATGCGGCTCTACAATACTGAAAGCATAATGCTTACCGCTAAGCACTTCTTTAAATTGAATGGCCGCGCTAAGGCATACCACATCCTCGGGTAACTGATCCTTGGGTATTATACTGGCCGAGGCAAGTTCGTCCGTAAGCTTTTTTAGATTGTAATCAGAAAGGTTGCCATGATTACAATGCTTCTTTAACAGTTCATGCTCTTTTGCAGGCATGATTAAATATTGCGCTTTCATATCTGGATGGATTAGTGATTAGTAGTTAGTTGGCGGCGCTTATCGGCTCCTGCTCAACCGCCTGTTGCGGTTGTGTTGCGCAGGCTGTTATCAACTGCATAGTAGCCGCCAGCGTATTTTGGTGAAAAGCTGTTACCGAAGCCACCTTACTGTTTGTTGTTGACCTGATAAGCCCGCGGGCAGCAGCAAGCGACACCTGAAAAGGACGTACGCTATAGCAGGCATGGGCGCCATACCCAATTGCCCGCAATATATCCCGTTCTTTTGCCAGATCGCCCGAGGCAATAACCTTGGTTGGTAAGGCTTGCGCATCAATTGCAAGCCGTGCGGCGTTTATAGCGGCGAATAACGCGTCTACATCACCATCACCAGGGGTGCTTTCTATGGTCACAAAATCAAGGTAAACCACGTTTGATGCCATTACATGGCAAAGCCTTGCAACCAACTCATGATCTGCCACGGCCAGGCATACCCCTGTAGGCTTACCACCCGACAGCACTTTGATCCGCTCCAGGAAAGTGATAAGGCAGTTCAAAGAGCTTTCTGAAATATCGGCTGAAAAGTGCGCCGCTTTTAACTTAACCTCTATCATTTTGATATATGGCCGGGTTGCCGCCTTCCCGAATACTGCTTCATTGAACGATCCGTCGGGGTTTCTGTAAAGCGCTTCCAGGCGGTCTATCCGCCATACCAGGTCGCTCCCGCCCCTGAGCAATTCGGGCACAATACCCACAACACCTGTATTTATGGCACAATCGTTCGTTTTTGCGCTGCGCGACAGCGCCAGCAATGAGCCTTTGTTGGGCACATCAACGTTCGATAAGCCAATGTTTAACAGGTTCATACGATAGGGCATGCGGCAATTGCCCATGCCTATCTCGGTAAAAAGCATATTGCCGGCTATCTGCAGGGTAGTTTCGCCGCATTGCACGGATCGATAGCCGAAATCAAAAACGCTTTCCTCGCCGCCGGTATTACTTAACGGCACACGTGTTTGCGACCGCCCGATAACCATGCGCAGGTCAGCATCAGAAAAAAGGGGATAGCAGGCTAAAGCGTTTTGCTTTTGAAGCAACCGCTCGTGCAGCCAAAACTGGGTAATTGCCATCAACATACCCGAAAGGGTACACCAAAGATTATCGAAAATAAGGCCTGCGATAACAAGGCCGACATTTATTAAAAAAAGCAGGATAAAACCTATACCTGCCCAGGTACGGGGTGCAGCAAAATTCATAAGTAAGTTTTAAAAAGGAAATAAAAACGTTCGCTTTGACAAACGGCCCCAAAACCAAAAATGGCTGGGGCTTACTTAATAAAGTCCTTACTTGTTTTTAAGAAAGCGTAACTGAGCTTAAAGCCGGTGAGTACAGCAGCGGGCATGGCATTGCTTGTCTGCAAAATAATTGCAGGAACAGCTTTTGATATATGCGATGCCAATTGTGCGGGCTTCATGCGTGCCGGGGTTGAACATATTGAACGATAATGCTGATACTTTATTGTCGTAAACTCAAAATCCTCTATTATGCTTACCAACTACCTGATTTAAAATGATATGAGAAGCGATTTTTGTTTTAACTGTATTACTGACTATTATTGTAAAGTCGAATTCAGTTAACCAAACGCTAAACTCTTTATGAAGACCAGATCTGCCCTTGCCGTGTTGATAGCCTTTAGTATAAATGCAATAGCACAAAATAACAATACTTCGATCGCCGCCTACACGCAGGCTAAAGCACCTTTGCGCCAAAACCCTTACATTGAACTGCCCCTTGGCGCGATAAAACCCCAGGGATGGCTAAGAGAAATGCTGGTACGCCAAAAGACCGGCGCCACAGGTAACCTGGATAAACTTTACCCGCTGGTAATGGGTAAACGTAACGGCTGGCTTGGCGGCGACGGCGACCTTTGGGAACGCGGCCCCTACTGGATTGACGGTTTAGTTCCGCTGGCTTACCTTTTACAAGATAAAGAACTGATAGCCAAGGTGCAACCATGGATAGAATGGAGCCTGAAAAGCCAACGGGCAGATGGATACTTCGGCCCATCGAAAGACCTGGGGCCGGAGGCCGGCATACAGCGCGATAACGCGCAGGATTGGTGGCCCAAAATGGTGATGCTGAAAGTAATGCAGCAATATTACTCGGCTACGGGCGATAAGCGGATCATCCCGTTCATGACCAAATATTTTAAGTACCAGTTACAGGAACTGCCAAAAAATCATCTGGACCACTGGACGTTTTGGGCACGTTACCGCGGCGGGGATAACCTGGCCATGGTTTACTGGTTGTACAACAAAACCGGTGATAAATTCCTGCTCGACCTGGGCGAACTGCTGCATAAACAGACATTTGACTATACAAATGCCTTCCTGAACACCGAAATGATGCTGACCGATGGAAGCATCCACGGCGTTAACCTTGCCGAAGGCATGAAAGAGCCTATAATTTATTATCAGCGACACCCGGCAGCGAAATATGCCGACGCTATGATGAAAGGATTTGCCGATATGCGTAAATACAACGAATCGGTGCCGGGCATGTTTGGCGGAGATGAATCGCTGCATGGCAATAACCCTACCCAGGGCTCGGAACTGTGCAGCGCGGTAGAAATGATGTACACGCTTGAAAATACGCTATCCATCACCGGCGATGTAAATTATGCCGACCATCTCGAAAAAGTTGCCTTTAACGTATTGCCCACACAAATAGACGAAAATTTTATTGGCCGCCAGTATTTCCAGCAAGCTAACCAGGTGATGATCACAAGAGGTGTCCGTAATTTCGACATTAACCACGATGGCACCGACCTTTGTTACGGCATACTTACGGGTTATGCCTGCTGTACATCAAACATGCACCAGGGCTGGCCAAAATTCGCCCAGAACCTTTGGTATGCTACACCTGACAAAGGTTTGGCCGCGCTGGTTTACTCGGCCAGCGAAGTAAAGGCTTTTGTAGCTGATAACACCCCGGTAACCTTTAAAGAGGAAACAAATTATCCTTTTGATGAAACTATTAAATTCACCTTTGGCAGTAAAAAAGCGGTGGCGTTCCCGCTTAGCATGCGGGTACCGGCATGGTGCACCAAGGCTACGGTAAAAATAAACGGTAAAGTACAGCAGCTGGCCAGTGCCGGCCAGATTATAAAACTTAGCCGCGAGTGGAAACCCGGCGATGTGGTTGAACTTACCTTGCCCATGCATGTATTTAAAAACACCGGATATGAAAACTCTGTTTCGATACAGCGGGGGCCCATTGTTTATGCCTTAAAAATTGGCGAAGAGGTAAAACAGGTAAAAAACACCGTTGATGCCGATGTATATGGCGATAGCTATACCGAAATACGCCCTACTACCCCCTGGAACTATGGCCTGATCAAAATTGCCGATAATAAATTGGATGAGAACTATAAGATTGTAGATGTAAAAGCAGTTAGCACTTATCCCTGGAGCCAGGCAAACGCCCCAATTCAGCTTAAAACCAAGGGCAGGCGTATACCGTCGTGGCAATTATATAATAATATGGCCGGGCCGCTGCCTTTTAGCACCATCTGGAACTTTGAGACCGCAAAAGAGGAAGAAGAGCTAACGCTGATACCCTACGGCTGCACACGCTTACGCATTTCGCAGTTCCCGCTTATCGAGAAAAGGTAGATACATTAGGGTAACCGATTTAATGTTCTACCTTTACCCGTACACATGGAAGAACGAAAATATCTGACAACCTGGAGAAAATACATCCCGGTTATACGCCTGCACCTGAAAAGAAGCCTCAACGAAGATCAAAGTTTTAAGCTGAACATCACCGATTTTGAATCGGCGGGCGACAGGGGGAAATCTGGTTATACCTTTAGCCTCGCTATAGAAAACGGTAAGGTAACTAACAACATCAGCGGCTCGGCTGTGGCGCGCGATCTGTACGAAGCCTTAAAAGCCGACGACGCCATCAACGAGATGATGCGGGATAAAAATCTTAAAATAAGCGTAGGTAAATCGTTTGTATTAAGCATAAAAACCACACACATATCAGCATTTAAATAGGCCGTATTATCCCAATAAAAAGCCATCAACTATTTAGCTGATGGCTTTTTTACATAACTGCAGGCTTATTTTTGCAAAGCAGGCTGCAGGTGCGTGCTGATGGCGATGCGGTTCCACGCGTTTATGGTTATCGCGGCCATTATTACCTGGTTTACATACTTGTCGCCTAAAACCTCTGCGGCTTTGTTATACGTATCATCAGATACGCCGCCTTTGTTTATCAAAGTTACCTCTTCTGTTAAAGCAAGTATAGCTTGCTCCTTTTCATTAAAAAATGGGGTGTCGCGCCATGCACGCAGCGTATAAATGCGTTGCTCGGTCTCGCCCATTTTGCGTGCGTCCCGGCTATGCATATCAAGGCAATAAGCGCAGCCATTTATCTGCGATGCGCGCAATTTTATCAATTCTTTATGTATGGGGTCAAGTTCGGTGCCGTTAACGTAATTTTCTAAAGCGCTCATGGCTTTGTAAGCGTCAGGCAGGGTCTGTAATAAATTTGTCCTTTTCATTGTCTTTTGTTTTTTGTTAACACAAAGTTGCAGACAAACGACCCGTCAAAAAATGAACTGAGGTTAAGAAATAGAGGTTAGAGATCAGTGATGAAAGATCAGTGATTGGTATATCTGGTGAGGCCCCAATCTCTAATTACTTAATCACTATCGCTTAGCCCTTATCCGGCTTAAAAACTGCGGGGTAAAACCCAGGTATGATGCCAGCATGTATTGAGGCACGCGCTGCACAAAATCAGGAAAGAGCCCAATGAAATACCGGTACCGCTCTTCGTCGGTTTGGTTAAACAAAAAACCGATACGCCTTTGCGACGCTATAAATGCCCGCTGCATTGTTAGCCTGAAGTAAGTTTCCAGTTTAGGTATCTTTTCAAGCAAGGGGCCTTTGTCTTTATTATGCAGCAGCAGTACCTCTGATGCTTCGATGGTTTGGATATAAGTACCGGCAGGCACATGGTTAACAATGCTATCATGATCGGCAATCCACCAGTTCTCTAACGCAAACTGCACTATTTGCTCGTTCAGTTTAGCATTTACATAGTATTGCCTTAGCAAACCGCTCAGTACAAAATATTCCCCTTTACAATGGCGGCCGGACTCCAGGATAATTTGCTTTTTATTAAATTTCAGCAATTCCATCGTCTCGCACAGCAGGTGTTCTTCGGCAGGGGTTAGCTGCACCTGGCGCTTTACATGGGCAAGCAGTTGCGGATACATCCCGCTAAAATAATAATTTGGGTTTATTTATTACCGGTATTACCGCGGCATAACATTTAATTACGGTTTATGGCAGTTTAAAAGCAAACCTGAACTTCGCATTTCTATTGGTTTGGGTTTGGTCGGTAATGGTTTCGCCGTTTACCTTTACAAAGGTATGTAAACTGCTTGTCGGCGTTGTTTTGGGCAACTCAACATCCACGGTAAAATAACAGCTTTTGCCCGATGGCAGCTCTACCGTGTAATCTAACCTGCCGGTATAAAGTTTTTCGATATGCTGGGTGTTATCCTTATCGGTATAGCTAATGGTTGCAGTAGTTCCCTGGGGAATATCGGTCATGTACTCAACCTGGTAAGTGTCTTTTTTAGCGAGGTTAAGCTCTCCTCGATTCATGTCATATACATTGTAACTACAGCTGGCAGCCAGTATAGCAATAACAAAAAGGTACAGGTGTTTTTTCATATATAATTAGCGCTTCATTATTAAACGGATCGATGTATCCGTGTACAAGACGAACCGATCCGTTAAAAGGTGTCAAAAAATGTCAATTATTTTAATGCATCGGCTGCATACGCACGGCATTTTTTTACCTCTGCTACTGCATCAGAGCCGGCAGGTATATTATACTCCAACTCGATAGTGGCCGGGAACTTATACTTGTTTTTTTTCATCAGCTGCAGCACCTCGTTAATGGGTGTATCGCCCTGGCCCCACGGCGCGTTCGGGCCATTGTTAAACTTGCGGTCTTTAATGTGCATGCTGGTGATACGATCATGATACTTTTCAATAAAAGGTATAGGGCTGCTGCTGGTACCCGCAGTATAATGGCCAATATCCAGGTTTATAGCATTGTATTTTGATTGCGCGAGCGCGGCATCCCAAAGAGTTGGCGTAGCCTGTGTATGGGCATGGTAGCCTACCAGCATTTTATGTTTAGCGGCCAGGTCGCCCAGGCGTTTGGTCTGCGCCTCGTCGGGCAGCTCAACGGTAACGTGGTTGCAGCCAAGCGCCTTGCCGGCATTAAAAGCGTACTCAATTTCGGCATCGGTATTTTTAGCGCCAAGCGCGTTTGGTTTCCACGCGTAAATAGCAACCCCGGCATCGTTATACATCTTACGTAACTCTTTAAACTTATCCATAGTTACGCCTGCTCGCCATTCGGCCATTTGGGGGGCAAAATCTGTCCAGCTTTGGCCTTGCCCGCGTTTTGGCGCACCTGCATAAGCCTCGGCGGCATCGCCCATCAGCTCAATCGCGTTAATGTTACAATCTATACAATACTTTAGCAGGTCCTCAGCAGTACCCGGCATGCTGCGGAACGAGTAGGTGATCACCCCTATCTGCACCCCATTTATTACAGAATTCGGTTTTACTGCGCCGCTTACGGCCGCTTTTGCCAATGAGGCTTTTGAAAGGAAAAGTATACTTGTTGCCGCTAAGGCTCCGGTGCCAATAAACTGGCGCCTGCTAATGGTTTGCTTTTTCATGGTAACCGGTTTGATGTGTTGGTTGATAGTAAAGTTATCAAATTATCACATGCATCAAACGTTGTTTTAAAAAAGTTTTACTTGTTGTCGGGCAGTTTGCACTGCCGGTTTAAAAATTCTCACCGGTTGCTTAATTCCACACCTGCGGCAATATCACCTCAAAGCTGGCACCATGGCCCGGCTGCGAATGAATATACATGCTGCCATGCAAGGTATCTACCAGGTGTTTAACCAAAGCAAGGCCAAAGCCATAACCCTGCTCGCCAAGTGTGCCGCTTGTAGACCCGGCCCTACCTTGCAGTATCGTATCTATTGCATCCTGGTTAAGGCCAATACCTGTGTCGGTTACCCTTATTTTCAACAGGTTGTGGCTTTCCTCAATCTCCAGGCTTAGATCAACCAATACCTTACCGTTAACCGGGGTAAATTTCATGGCGTTTGATATCAGGTTACCTGTTATCTGCAACAGCTTATTTTTTGAGAATGGTACGGTTGCAGAATTTGCCGAGGTGTTTACGATAAACATTATCTTTTTATTGATAGCCTGCGGAGTATACAACTTTTGCAGTTTGTCTTTAAACACAATTAGGTTGAACTCGTCGGCTTTAAGGTCTGGCGCGGGTTTATCTGAAGTTAATATCTCATCGGCAAGTTCAAGTAACGACCGGCCGCTGCGCTGTATCAGCTCAATAAATTCAAGCACCTCGTCAATTTCATTCTCTTTCCCCTGTTCGCTGATCACCTGCGCCAGGCCGATAATGCCCCCTAAAGGGCCGCGTATATCGTGCGCTACTTTCTTTTTTGTTTCGTTGGCTTCGTGCAACTTGGTTTTTAAACCCGTAATTACCCGGTGTACGTTCAAGCGGTTTACAATTTCGCCGGCAATAATTTTCAGTAGCTCCTCCTTTTCGGGCGAGAGTGTTTTAACGCTTTTATCAAGCATGCAAAGCGCGCCCAGGTTATGCCCATCGTCGGTTGTTAATGGTATACCATAATAATAACGCAGGCTTGGATCATCCGCCACGTAAAACTTGTCTTTAAACCGGTCGTCGGCTCTAAGGTCCGGCACCTCAAAGTGCCCGCCATTTCCTGCTATAGTGTACTGGCAAACCGAGTCTTCGCGCGGCATTTGCTCAATATCCAACCCGTGATTGGTAATGGTCCACTGGGTGTACGAATCTATAAGGTTAATAAGTGATATTTCGGTACCCGCAACTTTTGCGGCTAATTTAGCCAGGTCCTTAAAATTTTCCTGGAAACTGGTGTAATCAAGGTCATAATCGGCAAGGCTGATGACCCTCTCCATTTCGTTTTTGGGAATAGGTTGCTTCTGCATAGATAAATTTAGATCGGTACTAATTACGTTATTGGTGTGTAATTAGTAAAAATTATTCCAAAAATTTCCGGTTATTCCCCATAGTTTTAAAAAAAAAGCGGAGCTCTGTTTAACAGAACCCCGCCCGATAGCTATGTTTAGCCGGTTAAGGTGCAACTATGACCGTTGCAGTTGCCATAGTACTATGAAAAGTGCAGTGGTAAGTATAAGTGCCGGCGGTAGCAAATGTATGCGAAAATTTGCCGCCGGCATTTATGGTGCCGCTATCAAAACCACCGTTGTTATCAGTTACGGTATGCGGCGTGGCATCTGAATTTTTCCATTGAACCGTTTGCCCCGGCTTTATCGTTACCGAGCCAGAACCAAAGGCAAAGTCTTTTATGGTGACGGTGGCATCGGCCGTTGTTGGGGGAGGATTTTGCTGGTTGTTACCCGGGCGCGTAGGTGTATTGCCGCTATCTGATTTTGAACAGGCAGCAACTGCGATGATCGTAACAGCTATCATAAACGATATGCCTAAAAGGTACTTTTTCATGTTAAATAGTTTTAGTGTTTAATAAGGTTACGGGCACATTTGATTGATGGTTGCTTCAATGCGAAATGTTTACCTGGGCAAGGTTTAAGCAACTGATTGATAGCACGATAATTTCAAACAGGGGATGGTAGGCGCTGGCGTTGATTCTAACAAAAGTGTAATAATTAACTAACCCTTATTTAATATTGGCGGTTTTAGTAAATTTGCAGTCCTTAATTGATTTGTAATAGTGACGGAATTAGGTACACCATCTATAAAGCAAGCCTGGACTGCAGCCCTTCAATCGCCCAAAAAACGAGATAAGTTACTGATAGGGTCTTTCATCGTCGCCATTATACTTTCCTCGTTGCCGCTATTCTTTAGTTTCATACAAAAACGGAAGGGCACAGTGCTGAACGATTGGGTACTGGCACACATACCGGCTTATGATGTATCGGTAGTTATATTCACTATCATTTGGGGGATGGCCCTGCTGATACTTATAAGGGCGCTTTATAACCCAGTTATTTATATCAACTACGTTTGGACGCTTATATTTATTAATATCGCCCGCATGTTGACCATTTACCTGGTAGCGCTCGACCCGCCGAAAGGCTTAATACACCTGGTTGACCCCTTAACAGGCGTGTTTTATGGTAATAATGTAATTACCCGCGATCTGTTTTTTTCGGGGCATACTTCAACCCTTGTGCTGATATTTTTATGCCTGGAAAAACGTACGGACAAAATACTGGGTTTTATATCAATAGTTGCGGTAATGGCGCTTTTACTGGTGCAGCACATACATTACACCATTGATGTTGTGGCCGCCCCGGTTATTGTGTACATGATATTTGTTTTAACACGCCGTTTGCTGAAACTGGATAAGCTAAAAAATCACGAGGATTAAAACCTCAGCCCCCACAAATGCCTGATTGGTAAATGGTATTTGTTAAATTGCGCCATACTTACTTTAATGAACCTGACCATAATTATTTTTTCTTGTCTACTGTTTTGTTTTACGCTGTTGCCATTGGTCAGAAATGAGTATTGGATCTTCAGGATATTTGATTACCCCCGCCTGCAAAAGCTGGTTTTAAATTGCGCGGCATTTGTGCTGATGTTGCTGATGTATACAGGCCCGGCATTAACACTGTATATCTTTCTTTTGCTGCTGGCGCTTAATATAGCATACCTATTGTCGCTTATTTTACCTTTTACCAGGCTGGCAAAAAAACAAGTATTAAGGGCAGGCCCACATAATGGCAACATGGGTTTAAGTATAATGATAGCCAACGTTTTTCAGGATAATACCAATTCAGCGGGTTGTTTAAAGGAAATTGCCAGAGCCAACCCAGACGTGGTTTTATTACTGGAGACCAACGAGCGCTGGGATATTCAGACACGCAGCCTTGAAAGCACTTACCCCCATTTTAAACGGGTACCGTTAGAGAACACTTACGGCTTGCTGTTATATTCTAAACTCGAGTTGACAGATACAACGGTAAAATACCTTGTTGAAAAGGATATACCATCCATCCACACCAAAATAAAATTAAGGGGCGGGCAATTGGTGCAATTTTATGCGGTACACCCTACGCCGCCGATACCTGCCGAAAATATAAGATCGACCGAGCGGGACAAAGAACTATTGCTGATCGCCGACCTGGCTAAAGCCAGTGAGCTGCCGGTAATAGTGGCAGGCGACCTGAACGACGTAGCATGGAGCCACACTACCGAGCTGTTTTTAAAAATGAGTGGTTTATTAGACCCGCGCAGGGGCCGCGGCTTTTTTAATTCTTTCCACGCCCATTACTTTTTTATTCGTTTCCCTTTAGATCATGCTTTTGTGTCCAGGCATTTTAAGCTTATTAAAATAAAACGGCTTAATAACTGCAAGTCAGACCACTTTCCCATTTTCTTGAATGTCCAATTAGAGGATGAGGCTTACAACGAACAACAGCCTTTGCACGCCGACTCATCTGACGTAGAAGAAGCGGCGGAAAAGAAAGAAAAGATCTGAGGGATAAAAACGTTTGTTACCGCACCGGTTTTGGGAATACCGGCAAACTTTCGTGCCCCTCGGCATCAACTGCCTGTACGGCAAACAGGTAGTTATCTTTTGAGTAGCCTATGTTAGCGGTGGTGCCGGTTACAAAAAATTTCTTTTCCCAATAGGGGCTAATGGTTTCGCGCATCAGCACGTAGTAGCCTGCGGGGGCTTTGCCTTTGGGGGCATCCCACTTAAGCTGTGTTTTATTGGTAAGGCCGCTGGTTATAACACCCACGTTTTGCGGCGAGGACGGGGCAAGCGCGAGGTTAGCAAGCGTTGACAGGTTCATGCGGGCAACTTTTTGTATATAATCGTAATCGGCAAAATCGGGCAGGTCGCCGTAATCTACACCGTTTTCCTGGCGGATATCCTGGTGCTGGCGATTAAAATCCTCGTTCATTTCGGTTATACGTATGGCCGCGAAACCTTGCTGCGAAAACGGGATGTGGTCGCCGCCGCGCAGGTAACGGTCGCGCCGGTAGATCAGCTTTACATCCAGCTGCTCTACATAACGTTCGGCAATCTCTTTGGTATAACGGGCCAGTTCGCGGGCAGGACTGTCATTTTCACCGCCTACGGAGTTGCGTACCGCTGCCTGTTTTTCGGTTTCAACAGCCGGTACCCCCTCGCTGAACACACGCACGCTGCGGTTGTCCTTCAAGCCGGTTTCCATGCCATAAGTATTGCCCACAATATCGTTGTTCAGCATGGCATCTATCTGCCAGCCTTCGGCCTTAGCGCGTTTGGCCACGTTAGTTGAGCCGTAAAGCCCCTGCTCCTCGCCCACTACCGCCATAAATATAATGGTAGCCGGGAAACGCCGCTTAGCCATTACCCTGGCCAGTTCCATGGAAACAGCTGTACCCGATGCATCGTCTACCGCGCCCGGCGCAAACGATTTTACATCCATTACATCGCTTACCCGCGAATCGTAATGACCGGATACAATGTAAATACGCTTGTCGGCCGTATCAGTGCCCTTTAATATCGCCAGCACATTTTTCATGGGCGTTGGCTTATCTATGCGGTTGCCTTTGGGCTGTACAAATTCGTCAAACTGCACTTTCATCCGGCCGTTTGATGCTGCCGCGTAACGTTCGTATTCGGCCTTTATCCAGTTGCGGGCAGCGCCAACGCCTTCGGTTTTGCTAACCGTATCGCTTAAGGTGTGGCGTGTTTTAAAGCTCACCAGTTTGCGTACAATGGATTCAATGTTTTTGGAGGATACCTCGTCGACCATTTGTTTGATAGCAGGATCCTGCCTTATCGTGGTTTGCGCCGAAGCCGAAATGGTGATAAGGGAGATGATGAACAGGCTGATACGTTTCATAAAGCAATTTATAAAAATGAGTTTTGTACAGGATAAGTGAGTTGATATTGTTACAAATAACTGCCTAAACGTCAGTGCGAGGTACGAAGCAATCTCTTCACATACAAAGCGGGATGCGAAATCTGGAGATTGCTTCGTACCTCGCCATGACGCGTGGAGAAAGGGACACGTGTGGGATAACCGGTAGAGATACGAAGTACCGCGCCCCTACATTATTTACTTTACGGTATAAGTTGCCTTATTAACACCAACGCCGGTAATTTTTAAGGATCTCCAGTTAGGCGGCAGCGTGCTCTTTAACTGAATTATTCCTGTTGGTGTAATATCCAAACCGCCAAAGCCCATCAGCATAGCCTGAATAATACCGCCCGCGCCTGTGGCGAAATAAGGGTTGGTACCACCCTTGGTTTCGGCAATTACCCTAAACGGCGGGTTAAGGTTAGGCTCGTATGCCTCCTTAAACCATTTGTAGGCCTTTTGGCCATCACCTAAACGGGCATAAAGCAGCGCGAACACGCCCTGTGTCATGGCAGGGGTACCTTCGTTAGGTACGCGTGTCTCATAATACTCAAGGTCTTTCCTGATCTGCGCCGGGTCGGTTATGGTTTTAAGTGGATAGGCCAGCAGGTTCACGTCCGCTTGTTTGATGCCCTCGCCTTTGTATTGGGCGTGTTCCTGCGTTACGCCGTTAGCCATCTTTAAAATGGGGATATTATTGGCAACGTGTACCCAATCGGTATCGGCCTGCATACCCAAAATTTTTGCGGCGGCTGCAGCGTTCATCAGGTTAGCCTGCGCGGCAGCATTGGTAAAGGCGTTATTATCAATATTTTCGGCCCACTCGTCCGCAGCAACTACATTTTTGATATCATAATGCCCGGGGCCGTTACGCTCTACCCGGCTTGCCCAAAAATCGGCGGTTGCCTGCAATATCGGCCAGCCCTTATCGTGCAGCCATTGCCTATCCTGTGTTACGTAATAATAGGCCCATGCGGCATTGGCTACATCAGCACTTATATGGTGCTCGAACGGGCCGCTTAAGGCCCAAACGGGCGTTTCCTCTACGCCGCTATCGGCACTTTCCCAGGGGTACATGGCGCCTTTATAGCCATGCGAAAAGGCATTCTTGCGTGCGTTCTCTAAACGTTCAAAGCGGTATTCTACCATTGATCTTGCTATTTCCGGGTGCATCACCAGCATGGCCGGGAACATCCACAGGTCGGTATCCCAAAATACATGGCCATTATATCCCAGGCCTGATAAGCCCATTGGCGATGGCGACAAAGCAGTACCTGCACGCGAGAACGAATAAAGGTGATACAGCATACTATGCACATCCTGCTGAGCCTGTGCATCACCTTCTATCTGTATATCGCTTTTCCAAAGTTCGTCCCACGCTTTATTATGAAATTGTATCAGCCTGTCGCGGCCTTCCAGTTTGGCAAAAATGGTTAGGCGTTCGGCCTCATTTAGCGGATCGGCATGGTGGGCCGATGTTATTGATGAACCCGTAACACCGTATTTATAGGTTTTCCCGGCGGCTATTGCACGGCTAAACTTCATCAGATGCATGTTATTGTCCCACATCTCGTGGATAACGCGCGGTTCTTTACCATGCTCCTCGTTAAATAAAAAGGAAGTAGAGGCACATAACTGCAGCTTACCCGTGGGGCTTTTTGCCGTTGAGGTTAACAGGCTGATAGTTACATGCGGACGATCGATCTCGTTATAATAATTCTGTACATCCTTTAATGCATCGGGCGCTTCCATAACGCTGGCAGCGGTAATATTAATGGCCTTTTTTGCGGTAATGGCAACATCCATCAACACTGTAAATGGTAATTGCCTTAACGAGTAATATGTGTATTTAATACTTGCCTTATCGCCATAATCAAAGGTGGTGGTCATAGCCGCATGCTGCATATCCAGTTCCTGCGTCATGTTGCTTACCATTTTAGCGTCCAGGCGCCTGCCATCAATCTCCAGGTACATGTTCAACAGGTTAAAGCTGTTTAAAAAATTGCTTACACGGCCCCGGCCATATAGATCGTAAGCGCCGGCAAGCACCACGTTCTTTACCTTAAATGGCTCGGGCGACGATACTATGCCGATCATGCCATTGGCTACCGTTATGCCGTAATAGTTGTTCGGGTCTATTTTATTAGCCGTAATAACCCATGGGCTTATATTTTGTGCCGATAACGACCATGTTAAAAACAGCGCGGCCAGCAAGGCAAATATTCTTCTCATCCGTTTTATTTTATCTTCAGGTGCAGTTTTTGGTTCACCAGTTCGCCTATTTTACGACCTGACATATTGCCGATGATACAGGCATTCTTGTAATGGATACCGCCATACACCCGCGACATAGAGGCTTCCTGCGCCGCGGCCCTGAACGATGTAAAGGTACGCGCGGGTATGCCAAACTCCGATTCTGAAGCGTCGGTATAGGCCAGGTTGTCGCCAAAGCAATGTGTCAGCACTTCAGCGGCGGCGGCAGATATTACGGCGTGCCCACTTATGTATTCCGGAAATGGCGGGGTTTGAATATGCGGTTTCCAGTCGGGGTCAATCAATTTATTAATCACCGTTTCGGGGCGAACACTATTGGCTTTAAATTTTACATACCAGCAGTTTATAAAGGCATCAAACAACGCTATAGACGATTGCGTGTATGCCGCAACAGTCGTCCCGAAATCAGAGTTCTTTATTTGTGAACCGATACCGGCAATATTCATCCAATGCCCCGCCGGCCCAAACTTTTTTGTAGCGAACATGGCGTGGCCTACAACATTCATTTTAAAGGCGTTATCATCCCAAAAATCAGCCATGTGTTTTTGATCAGTTGTTAAGCTGTCGCCTAAGGTTTTCACTTCCATTACAGCTTTATAAAAGGGGCTGTTTTTATCGGTCATATTATAAGGCGGTGGCTCGGGCGCGGGTATCTGCGATGCCGAATCTAAAACCATGGTGCGTATTTCGCCCCAGTGCGGTTCAAGCGCCTGCGCATACATGGGCGGCGTAGGCACCCAGCGGCCATCTTTACGTGTAACGGTGTATTTACTTGCCGACCGGGTTTGCGCGTAATTATCATTTTTACTCCACGCCATGATATGTTTTGCAACAACGTCTGAATAGGCCACAGAATTTTCAAACACGTCCGATGGCATGCCGGCATTCTTAACTTTCTGCTTTAGTTCATCAATATAAACAAACATGCTGCCCTCAGGGAAGGTTACAGCATTGCCTACAAAACAAAACGCTAACAGTGATGCAAACTGGAAGTCTATTTCCTTACCCTTTTCGGGCTGCGGAACGGCCGGTAAATGTTTTATTTGCCCGGCCAGCGACCGGTAATGCTGCGGGTCGCCGGCGGCAATAACCTCGTAAGCGGCAATATTGGCATACACATAATTGCGGGATGCGATAACCGGCGGGAAATTATTTTCGAGCACTATATCATTTAATTTTTTTACGGTAACGCGGTAAAGTTCGGGATCGTGGGTAACCTTTTGGTAGTCGGGCCTCTTACAGGATGCGAATATTAAAATCACACCCGCAATCAAAAACAGGAAACGGTTCATATAAAATCTTAGTTTAAAAAAATGATGGTGCCACCCATCAAAACACATCGGTTTTCTTGGATTACAGGCTAATATAGAGTTTTTTCGCCAATTGATAAGCACATAAATTGTTTGATATTAACCCGCTTAAATAATTACTTTTACGGCGCAAATTAGCCACCCGACACGGCTTTTGGCGCCGTTTTATTGTTTGTGTATTTTATATGAAAAAACCAGCCCTGATAACAATAGGCTTACTGCTTTTAGCCTTTATAAGCGTTTACTACATCATCCCTCAAAAAATAAAAACGGCGCGTGTTATTGAAATAGATGCTACCGACATAAATGTGGCAAGGTTCCTGGTTAATAAAAAGCCGTGGAGTAAGTGGTGGCCGGGCCAGCATAATACAAGCGACAGCAGTATGTTTATGTACCAGGGCGCCAGCTATCACTTGCTTGAAAGCACCAACAGCGAGATGAGGCTAACCATCAGGCGCGGCAATATTGAACTTAACAGCCAGGTTATTTACGCTACAACAGGCGAAGGCATGTGCGAGGTTACCTGGTTTACCGAGATGCAGAGCAGCACTAATCCTTTTTTACGTATTGCCCAATACATAAAAATTAAACGCGTGACAAAAAACATCGACACTTTATTAACTGCTTTTAAAAGATTCATGCAAACAGAAAAGAACGTTTATGGCATGAACATAAAACTCGCCAAAATCAAAAACCCTATTGTACTGGCGTCGACCACGCACACCGCAAGTTACCCTACCCCTACGATTATTTACAGTTTGGTAAGCGACCTTAAAAAGCAAATAATAACACAGGGCGCCCTCGCCGTAGATTCGCCCATGATGAACGTTCATAAGGACGAAAAAAATGGGTTCGCGGTGATGGTGGCTATCCCTATTAACAGGCAAATAACACCGGGGACTAATACCGTAATAAACAGGTTGGTTAAAGGTGGAAACGTTTTGGAAGCCGAGGTTACAGGCGGTAAAAATACGGTTGCCAATGCTTTTAGACAGGTTAAGCGCTATCAAAAAGACCACGGGCTAATATCGCCGGCAATGCCATATGAATTATTGATAACCAACAGGCTTGCCGAAAAAGATACCACTAAATGGACAACCAGAATTTACTGGCCTATTTTTTAAATGCGCTTATTTAGTTATGAGCATTAACTTGCCATCGTAGGTAGTAATAATGTAGCTGCTGCCGTTGTTGTTTTTGTAAGGGTACAGGTGTGTTATTTCCTGCGAGTTGAACATATCATTCAACCAATATTCGGGCATTGCAAACTGTTTTGCGCGCCTGTCATAATGGGCGGTTACCAACCCCAAAGCGTCATACTTCCCTTCGTATGGCACAACTCCCCAAAAGTTACCACTCAGCAAAACGTCGCCTTGCTTGTTATTTATCGGAAGAATTGACCGTACAGGCGCCTGCTGGTACAAATAAGGGAGCGCAGTAATTTCTTTAGCGTTTAAAACATCGCTTATAAAAATAGTACTGAACTGATTAGCAGTTAATCGGCCGCTATCGGTAAGGTTATCTTTAAAAATCTCGGAAGTAGTTTTATCCGCCATTTTCTGATAGCTCAGAAATTCTTTTTTCAGGTAGGGGAGTTCCTGCTCCAAATCATTCTTCGGGCGGAAAGGGTAATACTCACCTTTATAAAAGTAGGATAGTATCAGGTCATTCTTACCATCCTTATCTACATCATTATTGTAGGCGTATAACGGCTGATCGGGGTTTACGTTATATTTGTTATTGGCCCCCCAGTTACCAGCCAACAGATCGGCCTTACCATCTCCGTCTATATCGGTCACAATTGCCGATTGCCACCAGCCGGTTTGGCCGTCAAGCAGTGCCGAAGAGAACTTGACCAACTTTTTATTCTTGTTCAGGAATATCTGCACAGGCTGCCATTCCGAACTGATGATAATATCGTCGGCGCCATTATGATCGATATCAGCGGTAGAAATATTGCTTATAAAGCGTATACCGGTTAAATCAGCGAATTGCTTTGCAGGAGCTACACTGAAATCGCCCCCCCCCTTATTTAATAACACTACCGATGTTGCGGCCATGGTATAGTCGCGAAAAGGTATGGTGCTGCTAAAAAACAGATCTTTTTGCCCGTTACCGTCAAAATCGTAAACCAGTATTTTTGATACCAGCGCATTTACTTTGGGCAAAGCCTGGTATTCAAATTTAAAATTACCCTTGTTGATGAAAAGCCGCGGAGGTGTCGTTTTTTCAAACTCGATAAACGGGTGATTGGCAGTCAGCACTATCAGGTCGGGCAAGCCGTCGTTATTTATATCGGCCCACTGGGCTTCGGTATCACCATGACCTTTAAACTGGTTAAATGCTTCAACAGTTATCTTTTTAAATGTACCGCCCTTGTTGCCCGCTAAAATATATTTTTCTTCTCCCGCTATTCCGCCAACATAAATATCATCCATACCATCGTTATTGGCATCGGCAACCGCTATGGCCGGCGTATGTGGCAAATAGGTGTGTGGTAAAAGATTATAGTAATTAAAGTCGGGCGTTTCAAACGGTTGTAACGTAGCTAAAACATTTGCCTTTACATCCGTGTAGGTAAACTCACTATGGCCTTGTATGTAGCCGGTAATAAATTGCCCTACATCCGCCACGGTCTGCGTTTTTTCTTTTACGTAAGTTATAACGGTTTTTTTGTTTAGGGCAAAATCCCTGATCAGCTGATACGAGTTATCAGGCCAAAGCACCATCAGTTCTACCGGTTTGTCGCCGGGCAAAAAGGTGAAGAGCAGGTTATTGCCCTGTGTACTTTCGTAAGCGGTACTGGTTTGTATCTCTTGGTGGTCTACCTGTTTTACCGACCGCATAAATAGCTTGGCGCCAATACCATCGGGGTTGGCTTTGGTGTATTTAACGCTTAATTTCATAAACGATGGTTTGGTATCCTTGCTGTTTTCCATCGTCATGTTTTGATAAATGTAAGCCGGAGCGTCCATATTATTGGTTACCAGTTCAAGGTCGCCGTCGTTATCCAGGTCAACCGCTACCGCGCCTGCAGATATAGACGGGTCCTTCATATCGTTGCCTGCAGATACATCCTCAAATTTCAGCTTATCCTCGCCATGGTACAGGTAGTTGTGCACATCACCATCAGGCATTAAATTTATTTTCTCCTTATCAAAAAACCGGCTGGTTTTAAAGTCTTTAATAACGTTAGGGTCGCCCAGATACTTCAGGTAGTCCATATCGTTCAACCGTTTTTTTATTCCGTTCGAAAAAAACATGTCCTTACGGCCGTCCATGTCAAAGTCCTGCACCAGCGGCGACCATGTCCAGTCGGTTGCCGACACGCCCGAGTACAGGGCCAGGTCAACAAATTTTTTACCGTTGCCCACATTCAACTGTAAGCTGTTTTTAGAATACTGATAGTAATACCCCGCGTTAACCTCCTGGTTATAAATATCAAGAGGCTCATCGTTTATGGTTGATTTTAGCGCCCTCATTTCCTCGGGCAGCATATCGGTGCTAATCACATCAAGGTGGCCGTCCTTATTAACATCACTTAAGGTGTTGCCCATTGAAAATAAGCTGGTATGCCCAAAGGCATTTTTCATTTCCTCTTTAAACGTGCCGTTTTTTTGGTTGATATAGTAATAATCCTGCTCAAAAAAATCGTTACTTACATAAATATCATCCCATCCATCGTTGTTCAGGTCGCCCACGCTAACGCCAAGCCCGTAACCTATCGGTGCGGAGTATATGCCCGACCCTGCGGTCACATCTGTAAACTTGTTGCCGTCGTTACGAAACAGGTGGTCGCCCGCATCATGGCTGGTTTTAAAACGCAGGGTAGAGTCGCCATAGGTATCGTTACTATGTACGGATGATGTTAACAAAAACATGTCCAGATCGCCATCCTTATCGTAATCTGTAAATGAAGCCTGGGTAGAAAAGCCCGAAAAATCGAGCCCGTACTTAGCGGCGCTCTCGGTAAAAGTAAGGTCGCCGTTATTTATGTATAACTGGTTATGCCCCTTAAAACCTTTGAAGTTGGCCACTACGCAAACATAAATATCTTTTAAACCATCACCATTTATATCAACAACGGTTACGCCGGTTTTCCAGTTACCCGTACCGGCCACGCCTGCTTTTGCCGTTATATCTTCAAACTTTAGACCGCCTTTATTCAGATAAAGCTTATTAGGGCCCTGGTTTGATACAAAGTAAATATCCTCGAGCCCATCGTTGTTAAAATCGGCTGTTGCTACCCCGGCACCGTTATAAAAGTACAGGTAATCGAGTATGTTCACCGAGTCGGTAACGGTGTTTTTGTTTACAAAATCAACGTGGGTCTGTTCCGCTGTAAGGAGCTTAAAAATGCCATTGCCGCTTTTTTTTGTTTTGCACGAAATCCAAACAATAGCGCCTGCAAGCGCAACACAGCAAATTATTACGATCTGTTTTTTGAATAGTTTAGCCTTTAGCATATATGCTTAACGTAGTTTGTAAGCTTTAAGCTTATCATCATTCATCCCAAATAAGTAGTACTTATCTCCCCGGCTGTTCTTTATCATCAATGATGACCTTACCTGACCGTTAAGTTTAACGCCACTTATTGCAGGCGGAATATAAACAAATCCCTTTTTAGTATACTTATAAATTTGCCCGTAACTTGCATCAAGGCGGCCCACCTCGGGCTTAAAGCCATAAAAGTTACCGCCAAGCATAATAGACGGCGTGCCGCTATGGTCGATATCATCGCATAAAATAGTGCCCACGTTTGAGAGCTGCGCGTGGTATGGCAGCGGATTATCTATAAATCTGTTATTGCCATTGTTGATAAACACCGCCGAGGCCAGATAATTTATTTCATGCATTTCAGCTCCTGATAACATCTCGTCAGTGAAAACTTCGTCAAAGGGCTTCCCTGCGTAATCTGCATATTTCAGATACTTCTTTTTCAACATGGGTATTTGGCCGGTAAGGTCGGGCTTCATGTGAAACACATAAGGTTTATGCTGGCGATATATTGATGTGATGCACTCCTTGGTTCCGTTGCCGTCAAAATCCTTTATATATATCTTCATAGGTTCGGCCTGAGTTGCCCTAAATTTGGAGTTAAGGCCCAGGTTGCCCGCTATAATATCTAATTTCCCATCGTTGTTGATATCGGCAATTGCAAGGCTGCTCCACCATCCTTTGTAACCGTCGAGCTGATTATCCGGCGTAAATTTGCCATTATTATTGCGGTAAATTTTAATACCCATCCAATTGCCTGCAATTACCAGATCGGGGTAGCCGTTGCCGTCAATATCTGCCCACTGGGCCGCTGTAACCATCCCGGGTTTTACGTCACCCAACACTTGTTTGGTTACATCGGTAAAGTTGCCTTTACCATCGTTGTGCATTACGTAGGAGTTTGGCGATACCGCGTAGGTGCCGGGTACGCTGCGCCCACCAATAAACAGATCGGGGTGCCCATCCTTATCATAATCGCAGGCTGCTATAACCGATGCGTTCACCGACACAGGAATGGCTTTTTGCGGATTACGATGCAAGTTGCCTTTACCGTCGTTTTCGTAAAACCGCGGAAAATAGATATTTGTGCCCGCCTCTTCGGCATTGCCACCCACTCCAATTATCAGGTCTTCATCGCCATCGCCGTCGAAATCGCCAAATGCGGCTCCGGCGTTTTCAAGATACACCTGTTTTTCCAGATCAGGCGGAATGTACTGCTTAAACCTGCCGTTCTTTTGCTGAACATATATAGCAGCCGGACTATCTTTTGAACTGCCGAAATAAAAATCGGTGAGGCCGTCTTTATTGATATCGCCCTTTGCCATATACGGGTTTTCGGTTGATAGCATTTGCAGCATCAGTCGCTCGTTATCAAAATCAATAAAGCTATCTTCGGTGTGCTTTGGGACGGTATCGAACAGGGTTGTGGCAGTTTCGGTAAACAAGGTTTTTACAGCCGGTTTCTCAAAATTGTATTGTAGTGTAGCATCGCCAATTTTAAACGTGTAGGCTTTGTTTGCCGGTATGTTTTTTACAACCTGGCACTTACCGCCCGGCCATATCACTTGTACTGAATCGGCCTTTGTAATTTTACCTATGCCTATGGTAATCAGGTTGGGCGATGTGCTGCTCTCGAAACCCCGGGTTGGCTGCTGATAATACATCACTGACGCATTTTTGGCAAACACCTTTATGGTGGCGCCCACCCCAAAGCGGTTAAGCCCCTCTCCCTGTAATTTTAGCTGTATGTAATTATTATGCAGCTTTTCGGCATTATTTTTATAAATAAAAAGCGGCGAGTTTACGTTGTTTACTATAAGGTCGTTATCACCATCGTTATCAAGGTCGCCGTATGCGGCGCCGTTGCTAAAAGCAGCTTTATCCAGCCCGTATTCCTTTACTTTGTTGGTAAAAGTAAGGTCGCGGTTATTCGCATAGGCGTAGTTTACCAGCGGAGTTGATACCATTTTATCAGCGAAGTCTTTATAGTTAAACTTCCGCTTTTCGGCAATTTTATCCATGCTTTCGCGATTACCCAAAAACTCGATATAATCCTGGTCGGTAAGGTCTTTAAATATCCCGTTTGATACAAAAATGTCTTTCCAGCCATCGTTATCCATATCAAAAAAAAGTGCGCCCCAACTCCAGTCGGTAGCACTAACCCCTGCCTTGAACGCAATTTCAGAGAACGTGCCATCGCCATTGTTCAATTGCAGACAGTTTTGCATAAACTGGTTGTAGTACCCATCGTGCTGTTTAAGCTTAATTACATCAAATGATTCGAAGGAGGTCATTTGTTTCAGGCGCTTGTCGCCTTCGGGTAACATCTCGGTAGTAAAAATATCCGGGTGGCCATCGTTATTGATATCGGCAATATCAGACCCCATCGATGCAAGGCTCAAGTGCCCCATTTCAGATTGGATATCTTCCTTAAAAGTACCGTTGTGTTGATTAATGTAGAGGTAATCGCGCTCAAAAAAGTCGTTTGAAACGTAAATATCGGGGTAACCGTCCTGGTTAACATCGGCAACAGATACGCCCAAACCAAAACCTATATCACTTGAAAATATACCGGCCTGTTTGGTAATGTTTGTAAAGTGCCCGCCATCGTTACGATACAAATGTGCCCCGCCAAGTTCATCAACCCGCGCCCGCAGGTCCTGGCTGAAATCAAACGATCCGATAGGCCTGAACGAATTATTTAAAACGAAACAGTCCAGATCGCCGTCGTTGTCCAAATCAAAAAATATTGCCTGGGTTGACAGTCCGTTATCCACCAAACCGTATTTTTCAGCTTCTTCTTTGAACGTACCGTTATGCTGATTTATGAAAAGCTCATTCCCTTTTCTATCAATTACGTTACCGCTATGGCAAACGTATATATCCAGCCACCCGTCGCCGTTAATGTCAACCATGGTAACGCCGGTGCTCCAGTATTTAGTGCCTTTAACCCCGGCCTTATCGGTTACATCGTCAAATTTCCAGTTTCCCCGGTTCAGGTATAGCTTATTGCCACCCTGATTTGAGGTAAGGTAAATATCATTCAACCCGTCGTTATTCACATCGCCAATGGCTACACCGCCGCCATTATAATAATTACGGAATGTGAACACGTTGGTTTGGTCTTTTTCGACTAATTGGTTTATAAAATTCACACCCAAATCTGCATTATCCTGCAGCGTAAAAAGCGGGTTTTTTACATCGTTATTGTGGCAGGCCGACAGCACTATAAAAATAGCGACAAAGGGGTAAAGGCTGGCTTTTTTTAACATTGCAGAGTATACAAAAAAACAAACGTAGCGAATCTCTTCGCTACGTTTAAAATCAAATATAACTAATTGGAAACTGGTTTCAACTGTTAGTAACCTGGGTTTTGCTTCAAGTTAGGGTTGGTATCAACAGCACGTTGTGGTATAGGGTACAAAGTGCGTGTTTTGTCAGAAGCATTCGGGCGCTGATCAACCGGATCGTTAAATTTACCAAAACGGATAAGGTCATTTCTTCTCCAGCCTTCCCAGTAAAGCTCACGGCCGCGTTCTGCAAGCAGGTCTGCTTCGGTCACACTGCCTAAGGCTGTGGCACCGCGAGGTGTGCGTATAGCGTTAACAATAGCCACCGGTGTTTGGCCATTAGGATCGGTACCACCGCGCATGATTGCCTCCGCTTTTTCTAACAACACATCAGCGTAACGCAGTATTACGTAGTCGTTATCTTCTCCGCTATCGGTAACAGTTCCGTCAGCATTTGGGTGTGGAAAGTATTTAAACACCCTGATACCCTGAGCTTCGGTTGAATAGTTTAGGTTAACTTCGGGAGTGAACACCAGTGGCGTACCGCTACGTTGTGTTAACTTTTTACCACCCGGGCCATATTGCTGACCAACAGCAAAACCCGCCCTTAAACCAACTTTATCTGTTAAGCCCGGATAAGCAACACCGCGGCGCTCATCTGACGACTGGAACGAGTTGTAGAACTCTGCAAGCGTTGTAAAGCCATTCCATCCATCGGGTGTTTGGTTATAGTGCAAGCCCATTTTCCAACGGTTTTTAGCCGACCCCGGAACGTTTGATGGGGTATTGTAGATACCGAAGATGTTGCCGTGAGATTTTTCTGAGTTATCCCATGCAAAATCCTGGAAGTATTTACCAGCCGGCTCTAACGTGTAGCCTGCGGCTGTAATTTTATTGGCATATTCTATAACCTTATCCATATCCTCTTTAGGGAAAGTGAAAGGCCCGCCCACAGTTGCTGCAGTATAAACCGCTTTGTTCAAGTAAACTTTTGCTAATAATGCCTGTGCTGCTGCTTTACTTGCTTTACCAATGTTTGGTGCAGCGCCTAAATTTGCTTCGGCAAACTCAAGATCTTTGATGATGAACGCTGTAGCGTCGGCCCTGTTGAATACAACCGGTATGGCAGAGTTCGGAGCATCAGGATCGCGGAAGGGTTGCTGTCCGTACAAATCTACTACCTGGAACATAAAGTAAGCCCGTAAAAAGCTTGCTTCGGCTTTTATCTGGTTATCAGTAGCGCGGGCTATCACCTGGCTTGCACGGAACACCCCAATGTTTAACTGATCCCAGGTATCGCTTACCTGGTTGTGCGACGGTGTCCAGGTGTGTGTGTGTAACTTACGCCAGGTACCAAAATCTCCCCAGTCAGTTCCACGTGTCGGGCCCATCATTTCGTCAGTTGAGTGCTCTTGCAGGGCATATGTGTTAGCCTGATCTGTTTGACCGTTTAATTGAGAATACACCCCGTTAAGATCCGCTGTAGACGATGCGTTGTTTGGATCTATAATTACCGAGCCGTATGTTTTTTCATCTAATTTTGCGCAACCTGCAGTGGCTAACAGAACAAAACTGCAAATCGTCGCTCTTAATGTTATTTTTTTCATACTAATATTTTTTTTAGAAACCTGCATTTAAACCTAATGTGAATGTACGTGCGCTTGGATAAGAAGTGTAATCTATACCCCTTGATGGCACGCCATTTCTTTCTTTATTTGTATTAATTTCTGGGTCAAGGCCGCTGTAGTTAGTAATCAGGAACAGGTTTTGGCCTGTTAATGAGAACCTGAGTGTTTTAAATACCTTACCATTTACAGGCACTGTATAGCCAACAGTAGCGTTGCTTAACCTTAAGAAATCACCTTTTTCTAAGAAACGGGTTGATACCTCGCCAGAGTTAAGTGCATTTTCGTTTGTCATGGCTACTGCTTTTGTTACGTTACGACCACTAACAAGGTTGCCTTTGTAAAAGAAAGCGTTAGCTGTGTTATTGTAGATATAAAATCCGGTAGCTCCGTTCATGAAGAAGCTAAAGTTAAAGTTTTTATATCCGAAACTGTTTGTTAAACCAGCGGTAAATGTTGGCAGCGGGCTGCCTTGGATGCTCGATACGTCGATACCTTGAGGGTATATACCGAAACCATCAGGGCCTAAGCCAGAGTAGTTTGGAACGTTAAAGCTATAAAGCGGGTAACCGTTACCAATAAACTGCGCGTATGCACCAGATAAGCCCTGGCCATCAATGTTACCGGTTATTACGTTACGTGCACCAAAATCTTCTACCCTGTTTTTTATAAACGTCATGTTATAGGCAATATCCCAGGTAAAATCCTTACCCTGTACTGCGGCAAAGTTTAAGCCTACCTCAACACCGGTATTTCTAACATTACCATCCAAGTTTCTCCAGATGGTTGTAGAAGAAGCCGGTTGTGCAAGTATGTCTAAGAATAAAAGGTCAGACTGCGATTTGTTGAAATAATCTACGGTACCGTTTAAACGGCCTTTAAGTACGCTGAAATCGATACCGGCACCATAAGCGGTTTGGGTTTCCCATTTCAGGTCGGGGTTATCGGCACCTATTGTGGCGCTTGACGTACCCAGGTAATTGCTCTGTCTTAATTTTTTTGAAGCATATGAAGGGTAGTCCTGGTTACCGGTTTTACCGTAGTTTAAACGAAGGCTCAGATCATCAAATATGCTTTTTGGAGCAAAGCTTTCATTGCTTATGCGCCATTTAGCTGCCAGGGCCGGGAAAGTTGCATATTGATTGTTTGTACCAAAACGAGACGACCCATCGCGCCTTACAGTAGCGGTTACAATGTAGCGGTCTTTATAAGAGTAATTTACACGTGCAAAATACGATTGTAATTTATAGCTGCTGCTGTCCAGACCGTTCCTGTTACTAAAATCGTATGGCATGTGGTTTTTAAACTTGTCAAAATCTTTCACAAATTCGCCGGGTGTTGCAGTGCCCCAGGCCAGGTTACCACGGTTAAAGTTTTTAAAGGTTTGATATGAATAACCAACTAAAGCTGTAATTGAGCTGTTGTCGGTCCATTTTTTATCATAGTTTAAGGTATGCTCAGTTGTTAAGTTGGTAACTTCGTTGTGTACCAATATGCCGCGGCCGTTGCCGGTTGCCGACGGAACTTTAAAATCGCCTATGTTCGATTCATCGGTAAAACCAACAATTGTAGGATCGTAATACGTTTCCCGCTGTCCCCTCGCTATATCCGCGCCGGCATTGCCTTTGTACGATAAACCTTCAAATAATCTTATCGTCATGGTAAGGTTATTCAGGTAACGGTTAACGTTATCGGTATCATCTATCTGGTTTAATAACGAAACCGGGTTTCTGAAGGTGTTACCTTTAGGGAAGCCATTTTCGTAGCCGTTTAATGAGAAGTACCTGCCCTCGCTGTCAAACACAGGGATGGTTGGGTTAGTTTGAATTGCAGCACCAATTAAGCTACCATTAAAGCCTGCGTTGTTGGTGATAGGCGCAAACCTGTCTTTAACATTAGAGATAGTTGATTGCAGATCAAATTTTAAGCGCTCGCCAAAAAATGATTGCGACGCGTTTAAGCGGCCGGTTAAACGTTTAAGGTCGGTTCTTTTTATGATACCTTGCTGGTTATCATAACCTATTGAAGCGCGATAGTTACCGGTATTGCTTGCACCGCCAAAAGCTAAGTTATAGTTTTGAGATATTGCGGTACGAAGTATTTCTTTTTGCCAATCGGTATTGGCACCATAATCTACACCACCCTTAGCAACAGTGCCGGGGTTTGAACCAACACTTTTTACGCCAGCTAAAAATTGCTGACGATTAAGCAGATCGTAAGTTTTTGCGGCATTAGAAATGCTTGTGCTTGCGCCAAACTGTACGCCCTGCCCTTTGCGGCCTTTACGGGTAGTAATTAATATAACGCCGTTTGCACCACGCGAACCATAAATAGCAGAAGCCGACGCATCTTTCAATATTGATACATTTTCGATATCCGCAGGGTTGATAAACGCCAGCGGGTTACGTGCAGATGAGCTACCTGCACCACTATCAAAACCGCCGGAGGTACCGCCATTGTCTAACGGAACGCCGTCAACTACATATAACGGGCTGCTACCCGAACGGATAGAACTGGCACCACGTATGTTTATGGTAGCGCCTGCGCCCGGCTCGCCGCTTGCCGGTGTTACCTGCACGCCGGCTATACGGCCCTGCAATAACTGCTCGGGAGTAGCGATAACACCCTTGTTAAAATCTTTAGGGCTTAACGAGGCTACAGAACCGGTTGCATCTTTAACACGCTGGCTGCCGTAACCTATTACAACTACCTCGTTTAAAGAGGTGCTTGAAGATTCGAGCGAAACAGATAAGGATGTTTGGCCGTTAAGCGGAACTGTTAAGCTTTTATACCCAATGTAGGTAAAAGTTAAAGCAGTAGTTCCTGCCGGTACCGAAAGCCTGAAAGTACCATCAACACTGGTTAATGTTCCGATACCACCTGCCGCGCCTACAGATACGCCGATCAGCGGTTCCCTGGTCTTGGCATCAGTTACTTTACCTGTAATTGCTGTGTTTTGCGCCAGGACCGGCTGAACAAAGAGGCAGGTTAAAGCAAAAAAACATAATGTGAGTAAGTGTTTAAATTGCATAGTTTGTGGTTTAATTAATAATTGGTTATATAAATTTAGTACATGGTTTTGTTATTTACTAATAAAATATTCGGGTTGCATATAAAATCGGCCATAAAAAATGACACGGCGTAATAGGCTGTCCCTGTAAAACTTAATACTTAGTACGGTATATAATTGGTTTATAGCTTTGCTTTGTAAAGCAACAGATATAAGTTAAATAAACATTTGTCGCCTAAACTTCTTATCTCTATACAAAGATGTGTGTCCTGCGCCTCATTCCCTACTACTTTGGTGCGTTTATGAAAAAATATAAGCTTTATAAATATTAAAACCCTAATTTACAGTTATTTATGTTGCTTTTTTTAGTAAAAAATATAATCAATATTGACACTTTTACGGGCAAAAAATGTTAAAAAAGTATGCTATATAGTTTTTAAAGTATCTAAAATGATACAGAAACATGTTTTCATTATCCAATGGTATCAACAGCTTTTATGTCCATAATACGCTGTTCAAATTGTTCAGGATTTTTGGACTTTGCTTTGATACGCATCTTGTATACATAAATGGTGTTTACAGAATATTCAAGGATCTTGGCAATGGTTTCGTTATCATTTATACCCATGCGAATTAGGGCGAATATGCGCAGATCGGTGTTTAGTACCTCGTGCTCATGCGGCCATATCTGGTCTTTTTCTTCAAACTGAGAATTAAATACCGAGATAAAATTCGGAAATATCTTAAGAAAAATATGGTCAAAGCTGTAGTACAACGCCTCGCGTTCTTTCTTAATATTTATACCGTTGATTATCAGCCGGATATCGTCATACTTTTTTATAGATAACTTGGTATCAACCGACATTTTAAGTTTCTCTAATTTTAATATATAGCCGGATATGATCTTGAAAAATTGACCTATATATTCTTCCTTAATATGGGCGTCTTCAACCAGTTTATAATTAATATCTTTTAACTGTACATTCTGGTCTTCAATAATGCGTTCCTTGTGTTTAAGTTTCCCCAGTTGCTTATATATCATTACCGAAAACAAAATAACTAACGATGCAAGGGCCGTAATAGCCAGCAAATACATCAGGATGGTTTGTTTTTCCTTTTCAGAGTGGTTTAATTCTTCGGCCGCAACCAAAGGTAAAATGGCACCAATCTGTATTTTACGCTGCCTTGCACCATAAAAATCTGCATCAGCCTTAGCCAGTTGTATAAAAGCATAAGCATCTTTTATATTACCTGATTTATATAATTGCTCGGCAAGGGTGAAAAGCGCTACAGTCTCTTTCGTCGACGATTTGATATCAGCAATGGCCGATTGTGCAAGCAACGCTACCCCCTCCTGCCTGCGGTCGCTGTTCAGGTAAATCTGCCCCAAAGAGCAGGTTATCATCGCCCGCAGGTGCATGGATACAGGTGCATCGGGCGCTGTAAGTTTGCTAAGCTCCTGCGACCCGTTTATATTATCATTCTCGGCAACGTGTTTTAACCCTGTATAGTATATACGGTTTACCGAGCCGGGTTTGCTTAGCTTTATAGCCGAATCGATATAAGCATAGCCTTTTTTGATATAATCGGGGGCAAAATATTTATCGCTGTTATATTTCGCAAGATCACTATTGCAGCGATACATAATAAAATAATATTCCACCTTCATCGAATCATTAAGCACTTTCGGATCCACCGCACGCATACTATCGAAGGTTTCCTTGAACATCCCGGATGAAAGTAAAATAAACCCAAGCTTTATCTGGCTGTAATACGCGCGCGACATATCGTTCATAGCTACGCTGATATCCTTGAGCTTATTTACATACACGTACGCCGAATCGTATTGGTATGATTTATATTCATCATATAACTGCAGGCAAATATCATACTGCTTAGCATAATTGAGTCTGGAGGTGGTGCGTTGTAATTTTTTTAAACGAAGTATGCGCGCCTGCTTGGCGTTATCGTATATGTTTTTGCGACTTATTTCGGTTTTTAACGCTGTAAGAATGGTGTCTGTACCGGCGCCAATAGTAACAACAGGATAGGCCAGTGACAGGGTAAATAGAACCTTCAGAAAAAACCGCATACTTGTTTACAAAAAAAGGGATTTAACTTAAACGCTATAAAACAAGCCATAAATGCAGCCGCTTATCAAGTTGATTAGTAGTAACGCTGGTTATAATTTGCTTGGTTTTATAGATCAACTGGTAAATCTACCTGAACGTAATATTACTAATTATCTGCCAAATTTGTTACAAAACACACATTTTTATAAAACCTCTAATAAAAAAGCCCGCAGCGTATAAATAAGATGCGGGCAGCTGTATTTAACAGAAAAATCTCTTAAATCTGATAGCTAAAACATACCGGAATGGCTAGATAAAAAGCGGGGATCAGTAATTGGCTAATACAGTAATATTGTCGCTAATGGGCGCTATTTTTTGCAGGCCGTTCAAAAAGCTTAATCCAACTATAAAACTAAAGCCCGCAACAGTGCCGCCCATCTCTTGTATTAACTCGCTGGCAGCTGTTACCGTACCGCCCGTAGCCAGCAGGTCGTCATGTATCAGTATCCGGTCGCCAGGGTTAAAGGCGTCGGTGTGGATCTCTATAGCGGCCGTGCCATACTCCAGATCGTAAACTTTCTGGTTAACGGTATGTGGCAGCTTCCCCGCTTTGCGCACCGGTATAAACGGCAGCCCCAACCTGTTTGCAAGAGCCAGGCCGAACAAAAAACCCCGGCTCTCTACCCCCGCTACGGCATCAATATGCATACCCCGCAGTTTTTCAACAAAGGCATCATTAATTTTTTCGCAAAGCGCCGGATCTTTTAATATCGGGGTAATATCCTTAAATATGATGCCCGGCTTCGGGAAATCGTGAATATCGCGTATAGCTGTTTTAATTTGCTGCTCTATCATTTATAAATTAAATAAGGTTCAATTTTACGCAAAATTCCTTCATCAATAATGGCAATATTCTTAAGATCATTGAGAGATGTATAATTGCCGTGTTGATTGCGATATTCTATAATAGCATTTACCTGCTTATAATTCAGATAGGGCAACAGGTGCAGTTTATCAAAGCTGACGGTATTAATATTAAGCTTGCGAATATTACCTGCATCAACTCTAACCTGCCCTACTATCTCTTTATACTTCAACTCGTCTATCCCATAAACTTCCTTTAGTTGTTCTTTTGCAACAAATCCCCCCAACCTTTCGCGGTAGTATATGATACGCTTTGCAAATGCAGGGCCAACCCCCTCAACGGATGTTAAACGGGCTGAATCGGCACTATTTAATTCTACAAGTGCTTTAGCTGCGACTTTCTCTTCCGGGATAACAACATAAGGCGCTAAGCGCTCATAATCGCTTGTTGTAAGGCCGTATATTTTTTTCAGGTCATCCACCTTCCGAAATCGGCCGCCATTTTTTATATAGTTTTTAATGGTTTCCGCTTGTTTCATTGTAATCCCGAGTTTTTGCCAATCAGCCGAGGCGGCGGTATTGGGGTTGAACTTAAAAAGCGGGGTTCGGGACGTTTTAAGGCTGTTTGAAGACTTCCGGCCGGCATTATCAAGCGCCGCTATATCGCTTTTAAATTCTGTAACGTTTATTGTAGTATCTTTGCTAAAGCATTGATAAACGTACGGTGCCGCAAGCGCCGACGCTATCAATAACAGCAGCACAACCATGCCATTCCATTCTTTTTTAGTAAGGGAGATGTGATTTTTAAACTGCGCTTTCATTAACGGCCATTGAGTTGTTAAATTAATAATTTTCGACAGATCTATTGCTTTTAGCATGAAAATAATAACCACCGAAGAGTTTGCAAAGGCTACCAAACTGGATAAACTTAAAATGCCCGGCCTGGCAGCTCTATTGATGGAGCTCATGAAAATAAACCAGGTGAATGACCTGTTTGCACAAGCCCAACCCAAAAAAGGCCCCGAGTTTATCGACGCTATTTTAAAAGGCTGTGGCATTGAAATTGATTTTGACGAAAATGAGTTAAAGCATATACCTAAAAATGGCGCTTTTATAGCCATTGCCAACCACCCCTATGGCGGAATAGAAGGACTGGTACTGCTTAAAATATTAACCATGGTTAGGCCCGACGCTAAACTGATGGCCAATTTTCTGCTAAAGAAGATACCTAACCTGAGCGATTACTTTATTGCCGTAAACCCTTTTGAGAACGTTGAGCATTCATCAAGCATCAGCGGGCTAAAAAATACGCTGGAACTGCTGGCAAAGGGTACACCTATCGGTATCTTCCCGGCAGGCGAGGTATCTACCTTTAAAATAGAAAAACAAGAAGTTACCGACAGGCTGTGGCACCCGGTAGTGGGCAAGATAATAGCCAAGGCAAAAGTGCCCGTGGTACCTATATACTTTCATGGCAATAACGGCCTACTTTTTAACCTCCTCAGCCTGATACATCCCACCCTGCGCACCGCCAAGCTGCCATCAGAGTTGTTTAACAAGCAGGGCCACACCATTAAACTGCGCATTGGTAAGCCGATAAAAGTTGAGGATATACCTGATAATGCAAACAGCGCTAAAATACTGAACTTTTTGCGCGCCAAAACTTACGCACTGGGTGCCGGTTTAGACGAGGAAAAAAGGCTGTTTAACCCACGTAACCTTTTTAAGATAAAAAAACAGCCCCAAGCCATTGTGCCCGAAACACCATCGGCGAGGTTGGAGCAGGAAGTAGAACCACTTCGAGAGAATTATAAGATCTGGACCGAGAAAAACTACGAAGTTTTCATCGCCCCTACCGCGCAAATACCCTGTATCATCCGCGAGATAGGCCGCCTGCGCGAGATCACCTTCCGTGAGGTTGGAGAAGGCACCAATAAAGCTACCGACCTTGACGAATACGATATTTACTACCACCACCTGTTTATTTGGGATACCGAGGCTAAAGTAATAGTAGGCGCTTACCGCATTGGCCTGGGCGATGAGATATTTTATGGCGTTGGAAAAAAGGGATTTTACATTAACGAATTATTTAAGCTAAAAGAGCAGTTCACTCCTATACTGAAAAAAAGCCTTGAGTTGGGCCGGTCGTGGATACGTAAGGAATATCAGACCAAACCCCTGCCCCTGTTTTTGCTATGGAAGGGCATCTTGAAGTTTGTGATAGATAATCCGCGCTATCGTTACCTGATAGGTCCGGTGAGCATCAGCAATTCATTTTCACAGTTCAGTAAGTCGCTTATTGTAGATTACATTAACCGCAACCATTTTGATCACGAAATGGCACAATATGTAAAACCCCGTAAAAAGTTTAAGGTTAACCTGGAGAACATTGATACTGACCTGCTCTTATCGGGCGGCGACTCGTTCAAAGGCCTTGATAACCTGATATCAGAAATAGAAACGCATAACATGAAGGTGCCTGTGCTGCTGCGCCAATACCTTGCCCTTAATGCTCATATCATCAGTTTCAATATCGACCCCAAATTCGCCGATTGCCTGGATGGCTTCCTGGTTTTAGACCTGCAAAAAGTACCGCAGGATATATTGGAGAAATTGGGGAAGAACCTTTAACCTGGATTAAACAGATTTTGTCATTAAAGGATTTGATTGCATTTAACACTCTTTGTCATCCCGGGCTAAAGCGAAGGATCTACTTAGCGAACATTGCTTGTTGGAAATGCACAGCGGCAATTAGATGCTTCACATGCGTTTAGCATGACCGTTGGTTTTTTGTCCGTCCGGTTGCGGGTGCGGACGTTATGGACAAATCGGACATACATCATTGCCATCTGCTTTAGCTGACGGATAACCGGCTTTAGCCGAATAGCAAATATTTGGCTGAAGCAGGGCCTTTCTACCATCTACGCCGTCAGCTAAAGCAGACGGCAATGAAATGGTTAGTTTAGAGATCTAATACCTCAACCCAAACTTCTTTGTCAAACTGTACAACACCCATAACGGGGTTACAGCCAGCAATTTGGTATCATCGTTAAAAGATTCTTCTTTGCCCTCAATTTTACCGCCGATGAACTGCCCTGTTAAGCCAATTATTAATGCCAATACGCTGATCATGGCTAACGGGGTGCCGCCGGCTTTTTCGTATAGTTCCAGCTGCATTACGCCATAGCTGAGGCCAAATAGCAAAAATAAGGCGAAGTATGATAAGAGCGGTGACAGCTTCAAATAGAAATATATGGCAAAGGCGATCACAAACGATGCCCAGTTAAAGTAGCCATTATATTTGCCCAAAAAGCCAATATGCGGAAACGGCAAAGCCCATGCCATACCGAGTATGCCCAGCATCATCACAGGGACAAATAAATAATGAAGCAACCGGTTAGTAGCGTTTTGGTGACTGGCGTCTAAACGGTCGAAATAAATTTCGATCTTGCGCTTATCTCCCGGCATTTTTGTCGCCGTGGTTTTGATATTTGAATGTTGTTTCCCCATCAGAAATAAAAAAGCCCTCTCCTATTGAGAGAGGGCCTGTATAAGTTCTAATAAATTACTTAGCAAACGCTACCGAACGGGTTTCCCTGATAACGGTAACTTTTATCTGCCCCGGATAGGTCATTTCTGTTTGTATACGGTTTGATATATCTGCCGCCAATATCTCAGATTGCGCATCCGATATCTTTTCGCTTTCTACCACAACCCGCAATTCGCGGCCGGCCTGTATAGCAAACGTTTTTTCGACGCCAGGATATGATAAAGCAAGCTCCTCAAGCTCTTTTAACCGTTTTATGTAACTTTCTACCACCTCACGGCGTGCGCCCGGCCTTGCGCCTGAAATAGCGTCGCAAACCTGTATTATTGGCGACAGCATCGATGTCATTTCTACTTCGTCGTGGTGGGCGCCAATGGCATTACATACTTCGGGGTGTTCTTTATATTTTTCGGCAAGCTGCATGCCCAAAATAGCGTGCGGCAATTCGGGGTTATCATCAGGCACTTTACCAATATCGTGCAGTAGGCCCGCGCGTTTGGCCAGTTTCACGTTCAAACCCAACTCTGCGGCCATAGTAGCGCAGAAGTTAGCCACCTCGCGCGAGTGCTGCAACAGGTTTTGCCCGTATGAAGAGCGGTAACGCATACGCCCAACCATCCTGATCAATTCAGGATGCAAACCGGTTATGCCCAGGTCAATTACGGTACGCTCGCCTATCTCAACAATTTCTTCTTCTATCTGCTTTTTGGTTTTGGCAACCACTTCTTCAATGCGCGCCGGGTGAATACGTCCGTCCGTCACCAGGCGGTGCATAGCCAAACGGGCAATCTCGCGCCTAACTGGGTCAAAGCCCGACAGGATGATCGCTTCCGGGGTGTCATCCACAATAATTTCGATACCGGTTGCTGCTTCCAACGCGCGGATATTACGCCCCTCGCGGCCAATGATACGGCCTTTTATCTCATCATTCTCGATATTGAAGATAGATACGGTGTTTTCAATAGCACTTTCGGTAGCGGTTCGCTGTATGGTCTGAATAACAATTTTCTTCGCTTCTTTAGTTGCCGTTAGTTTGGCCTCGTCAACTATATCTTTTATTTGCGCCATAGCTTTACTGCGGGCTTCTTCGCGCAGGTTATCCACTAATTGGTTTTTGGCGTCCTCGGCGCTCAGGCCTGCAATGGTTTCAAGCTGTGCAACGTGCTGGTTCTTCAAATGCTCAACTTCGTCCTGCTTTTTTACCAATATATCGGTTTGGGCTTCCAGTTTTTTACGGGCGTTATCCAGCTCAATCTCCTTGCGGTTCATGTTCTCCAGCTTCTGGTTAAGCGATTGCTCCTTTTGCTTGATGCCGTTCTCGCGCTGGTTCAGCACATTGTTTTTTGCGTTTACGTCCTGTTCGTGCTCGGCCTTCATTTGTAAGAACTTTTCTTTTGCTTCCAAAAGGCGGTTCTTTTTTAATATTTCGGCGTTATTCTCTGCATCCTTAAGTATCTTTTTTACTTTGTTCTGAGCGCCTATTTCCTGGTCTTTAAAAAGCTTGCGTAGCAGGAAACGCCCTATGACGATCCCGGTAGGGACACCCATAAGGAGCCCAATAATAATGTATAATATATTGTTCATTGGTTATTTAGGTTATATAAATAAAAAAACCGCAACTAAACTTCTAAGTGTTCATGTATCGTAAAAACTTCTTGTCGGATGGAGTGGATCACGGGTTCCCGTTAAATACACGATCAACGCATGCCTCTTGTAATCCGAAGATATTGAAGCGTTAAGTTTTTAATAGTGAAAACTTAAAATTTAACTGCGGTTAAATCTTAATAGCTCTGGCTGGCTAAAAGCTTAAAGACTAAAGCTAAAAGCTTTTCAGGGCTTTTTTGCTTTGTGCTGTTTGCTTTCAGCTCATTTTAAAGAACGTTATTGTTTCGAAAAAAAATCGTTCAGCAAATGATCTAACTGGTAAACCTTCTCGGCTACTTCGGTATCTTCCGTAGTAACCTTTTTATCCGCCTTTAATGATGATGTTGCATAATGCAGCACACACATCGAAAGCAAATCCTGTTTATCCCTAACCGCGTAATTTTCCTGGTACTCTTTTATACGGTCGTTGATCAGTTTAGCTGCCCTTCTTATAATTTCCTCTTCTTCCATGTTTACCTTTAAGGGGTAAACCCGGTCGGCAATGTTTATTTTTATTGAGATTTCTCCCATTTGAGCTTTTCACTTTCTGTATTACTTTTTTAGCAATACAATACACTTATCTATTTCCTGCACAAAGTCGTTAATTTTTTGCTTAATGTCAACACTTTTTTCATTTGTTTCTGAAAACGACTTAGCAAGTTTCAATACACGAAGCTTTTCTTCCAGGTCTTTTGTTTTGTTTGTACTGGCTTTTAAAGCCACGTTCAATGCTTCGCTTTCCAGTTTCAGCAGATCATTTTCTTCCTGCAATGCAGCACAAAGCTCAATTAACCTTTCGGTTTTTTCTACAACTTTATTTAATTGTTCTGCAACTGAGGCCATTTGTTTAGTTAGTGATTTATTGAATTAGCGATTTAGCGAATTAATGATGGTGAATTAAGAGATCACTAATTCACTAATTCAGTCTCTCGCTAATTATTTGCGAATCTCTGCTCCTGCTTCTTTGCCTAAATTATAAATTAATTTCTGCATCAGGGTATCAATCGCCTTATCGGTTAAAGTTTTTTCGGTGTCCTGCAGGGTAAAGCTCAGCGCGTACGACTTTTTACCTGCGGGCAGTTTATCGCCCTGGTAAACATCAAACACGTTTACTTCTTTCAAAAGCTTTTTGTCCGTTCGTCCGGCTATCTGCTTTAGCTGCCCGAAAGTTACGGCTTTATCTACCAGCATGCTCAGGTCCCTGCGCACTGCGGGGAATTTAGATACCTCCTGGTAAACTATCTTGTTCTTGCGCACCGCAGCAAGCACCAGGTCGAAGTTAAAGTCGGCATAAAAAACCTCTTTATCCACATCAACCTTTTTTAACGCGTTGGCGCCTACCGCACCAAACTTAACCAGTGGCTTGCCATTTAGCATGTATTGCAGGCCAAAAGCCAGTTTGCTGCAGGTAGCATCTTCTACCACAAAATCGGTTATTTTAAGGCGTTGTAATATGCCATCGACAATAGCCTTGATATTGTAAAAAGTTACCGGCTTTTGCTTTTGGTTCCATTGCTCGGCGGTATTGGCACCGGTAATAAATACGCTGAAGCGCTGTGTTTCGATAAACTTATCATCTTTTGTGGCGTATACTTTACCAAATTCGTACAGTTTCAGGTCGGCGCTGCGGCGGTTCTGGTTGTAGGCAATAGCTTCTAAACCCGAGTATAACAAGGTTTGGCGCATGGCGTCCAGGTCGCTGCTCAGCGGGTTCACTATTTTAACAGCCGTATCGGGGTTATCCGAGTAGCTGAGTTTGGTAAGCGAGTTGGCCAGCATCTCGTTAAAGCCGTTCGCGCTAAGCAGGTCGGCAATTACGTTTTGCACGGTATCCTTTTCAGGCCGTACCGAGTTGTTCAGTGACGCCCTGATCTGTGTAGGTATCTCGATGTTATTATAACCATAGATGCGCAGTATCTCCTCTACCACATCCACATCGCGTGTTACATCCACACGGTACGGGGGAACTTTGAGGGATAAGCCTTCGGCGGTTTCGCTCACAATCTGTATATCCAGGGCAGTAAGGATGCTTTTAATGGTATCGTTGCCAATGGCCTTTCCTATCAGTCTATTTATGGTGTTATAGGTGATATCAACGGCAAAGGGCGCTACGGGTGCAGGGTAATGGTCAAAAATGTCCGACGTTACCTCACCACCCGCAACCTGCTGTATCATTAAAGCCGCGCGCTTTAGGGCGAATACGGTCATATCCGGGTCGGTGCCGCGCTCAAAACGAAACGAAGCATCTGTTTTTAACCCAAACCTTTTGGCCGTTTTACGTACCGATACAGCGTTGAAATAAGCGCTCTCCAGGAAGATGCTGGTAGTATTTTCATTCACGCCTGATTTTGCGCCGCCAAATACACCGGCAATACACATCGGTTCTTCAGCATTGCATATCATCAGATCGTCGACCGTTAGCTTGCGTTCAACATCATCCAGGGTTGTAAATAGAGTGCCCTCGGCTACGTTCTTCACAATAACGGTGTTTCCGGTAATAGCCGCGGCATCAAAGGCATGTAAAGGCTGGCCCAACTCGTGCAGTACATAGTTGGTAACATCAACCACGTTGTTAATGCTGCGCACACCTATTACCGCTAAACGTTCTTTTAACCACGCAGGCGAATCGCCAACCTTTATACCCGAAATATTTAAGCCCGAATATCTTGGCGCAGCCGCCTCATTCTCAATTATAACCTGTGTAGGGCTGTCTTTTTTAACGATCGTAAACCCACTTACATCAGGCTTTTTAACTTCCAGTTTCAAAAAAGCCGCTATATCCCTTGCCGTACCCAGGTGTGATGCCGCATCAGCACGGTTAGGAGTAAGGCCTATCTCGTACATGTAATCGTCGTTCAGCTTAAAATAGTCTTTAGCAGGTGTACCTACGGCAGTAGCAGCATCAAGCACCATAATACCGTCATGGTCGGTACCGAGGCCTATCTCGTCTTCGGCGCAGATCATCCCTTCGGATGCCTCCCCGCGTATCTTTGATCTCTTGATAACAAAAGGTTCGCCGCTTGTTGGGTATAAGGTTGTGCCAACGGTAGCTACAACCACCTTTTGGCCTGCCGCAACGTTATTGGCGCCGCAAACAATTTGCAGGTCTTCGCCGGTGCCAACATCCACCTTAGTAATGTGCAGATGGTCGGAGTTCGGGTGATCGATGCATTCTTTTACATAGCCGATAACCAGGCCTTCCAAACCGCCGGGTATGGCCTGTACCTTCTCAAGGCTTTCAACCTCTAAGCCGGTACCTGTAAGTATGGCAGATATTTCCTGAGGGGTTTTCTCTGTATCAATAAATTCTTTAAGCCAGTTGTACGATATCTTCATTATAGCAGCAAAGATATGATTTGAGGGCGAAAGGTTAAAGGCTAAAGGCGAAAGGTTTTACCCTGATGTTTTTGCGCTTATCAGGTTTTGTCCGTCCGTTTACTTAAGCGGAACACAGCGGACGATACCGGACAAGAACAGCCTTTTTGTCCGCAGTGTTCTGCAATGTCCGCATCTCTTTGCGGACGGACAGACACATCAGCAGGTTTATTTGTATATTTATAAATAAAGTATTGATTATCAAATATTTATCCGTACATTTGTATAAATCACCACAATCTTCTAAGGACCACTCCACACAGCCATCTGATCTTATATATCTATATATAAGTATTAGTAAGGGTAGAGTATTATATAAAAACTGGGGTTTTCATATTTATCAGTTTAAAATTTTAGCAATGGGATGCATGAGGTATAAACGCAATCGAAACTTTGATGATAAGCTAAATAAACCGTGCTACAATGCGTTTATAGCAAAATAAGGATGATGATATTAAATTTTAACTGCTGTCCGTCCGTTTACCGATACGGACATTGCGGAACACTGCGGACAACCTGCAAACATTTGTCCGTACCGTCCGGATACTTCCGTAATCCGGAACGGACGGACAAACATCGTTTACTTATTCATCATCACCGGTACTGTTGTCATCATCATCCAGATTAAGGGTATATGATGGCTCTGCAGCGTCGTAAGCCTGGTTGGCCTGGTCGGTTTCGTCGGTTTCGCCGATATCGTTATTGGTTTCATCAAAGCCGTTGCTGTGGATATCCTGCTGGCTCATCTGCTCCTCATTCTCGGTTTGGCTTAACTGGTCGTCTTGTTGTAGTTGATCGTCCTGATCGTTGGGTTGCTCTATCATGATGATTTACGATTTTAGAATTACGATTTTAGATATTGTAATTAGAACAGCTTATACCACCGGTTGTTTGGAATTTTTCGCAAAGCTGGTTTTAATAGGACAAAAGCGCCTCACGCCTATTTAACAGTACAAAATCTAAAATCCGAAATCACAACAGTCCTTCGTCGCCAAAGCTAAAGTAGCCGCTATCGGTAATGATGAGATGGTCCAGCACGTTAATATCCAGCATGCGGCCTGCATCGGCTATCTTTTTCGTTAGCACAAGATCTTCGCGGCTTGGCTTTAAATTACCCGAGGGATGGTTATGCACCATAATAATAGCGCTGGCCTGGTGCTGCAATGCCATATGGAAGATGATCTTCGGGTCGGCAACGGTGCCACTAAGCCCGCCCTTGCTCACCAGTTCTTTAGCCAGTACTTTGCTTGAACGGCCTATCAGCATTATCCAAAACTCCTCGTGGTTCAAATCCATCAAATGGCGGCGCATAATATTGTACCCATCGCGGCTGCTTTTTACTTCATCAAGCACCTTTATTTCGGTATCGCCCCTGCGGCGGCCAATCTCCAGCGCGGCTATGATAGATATAGCCTTGGCCTCGCCTACTCCTTTAAACCTGCACAGTTCGCTTATGCCTGCTTTGCCGAGCTTATTCAGGTCGTTATCATAATGATGCAGGATGCGCTTACTTAACTCGACAGCGCTTTCGTCACGGCTTCCGCTGCCTATCAATATGGCTATCAGTTCGGCATCGGTAAGGGCGCGCCTTCCCTGCCCGCTCAACTTTTCGCGCGGGCGGTCTTCCTCAGCCCATGATTTGATGCTTATTTTATTGGGGTAGTCTTCCACGTGGTTTAGGGATTATCTGCACCTAAAAATAGAAAAATATTTTTACTCACCCCCAACCCCTCTCTCCTTCGGAAAGAGGGGAGTTTTTCTTTTACTTTTTCACCCTATTTGCGCAACAGAAAGACTTGCGCGCGAAGTGCCGCGGGGTGAGTAACTCTCTCGTACACCCAACAAAAAAGGGATAATACTTTCGTACTATCCCTTTTTAATATTATTAATTAAGCTATTAGCTTAAAGCGTTTACAAATTTTGTAAGCTTTGATTTATTGTTCGAAGCTTTGTTTTTGTGAATAACGTTCTTTTTAGCCAAACGATCTAACATCGAGATCACTTTTGACAATAAAGGTGTGGCATCAGCTTTGGTGGTAGTACCTCTCAGTTTTTTGATCGCGTTTCTGGTGGTTTTTGCCTGGTACCTGTTACGCAGACGCTTCGCAGCGTTTGCCCTGATTCTTTTTATGGATGATTTATGATTTGCCATCGTATAGCTTTGTTATTCTTTTTCTTTTATTTTGAGGTTGCAAATATAGGCACACAAATTTAAATATGCAAGGCTATTTATGTTATTTTTAAATTGTGGATAAATAGGTTGTTGGTTCATTGCTCCTCGGTTCATTAGGCTATTAGTATCTGTCCGTTTTGTCCTGTTAGTCCGGGCAGTTTAGCGGACGGACGGAATTAATAATATGGCCGGCATTATCGTTAGCTCTTATAGCGTTGCCTTCGGCCCGGGTTATCCGCTCATACTGCACAGGCCTTAGGCGCCATGCCGGTATCCGCTTCTACCCCTAACGCACAGGAAAGGCCAAACCTTGATTGAGCAGACCTCATCAATGTTCAGGGTTTCCTTCACGGCAGCAAACCTGAAAAAAGCAAGCAAACATTTCTTTTACCCTGTCACAAAAATCGCCATATTTACTGTGCATGAAGCGTGCCCTTATAACCAGCATCTCCGGCATAGCCATAATTATCTTTTGCTCGTCGTGGGGTTTCTTCGCGCATTACCGCATTAACCGGCTGGCGGTTTTTACATTACCTAAGGATATGGCAGGTTTTTACAAGGCGAATATCGGCTTTATAACAGAACATGCCGTTAGTGCCGATAAAAAGCGCTATGTAGACAGCACCGAAGCCCCTCACCATTTTTTTGACGCCGACCACTACGGTAAGCAGCCGTTCAGGGATGTGCCGCAGCATTGGATAGACGCGGCGGCCAAATACTCGAGCGATACGCTTAACAAGTACGGCACCGTTCCATGGGCTATAGCATCAAATTACTACTGGCTGGTAAAGGCGTTTAAGGCGCACGATACCACCTCAATCCTCATCACATCATCAAACCTGGCGCATTATATATCCGACGCGCATACACCGCTGCATTTAACGGAAAACTACGATGGGCAGCTCACCGGTCAGGCTGGCATCCACGCCTTATGGGAAAGCCGCCTGCCCGAGTTATTCAGCAATGCATACAACTACAATGTGGGTAAAGCCCGGTATATAGCAAACCCGCTGGCCGAGGCCTTTAAAATATGCCGCGGCTCATTTAAATGTGCCGATACCGTACTAAGGGCAGAACGCTTGTTGAATAAATCGTTCCTGGCCGCACAAAAATATGCCTTGGAGCAGCGTGGCGATCGCAAAATAAAAGTATATTCAGTAGCTTATTGTAAGGCTTACCACAAGCGCCTCAGGGGCATGGTGCAAAGGCAAATGCGGGCGTCTATATTAAGCGTAGGCAGTTTTTGGTTTTCGGCATGGGTTGATGCCGGGCAACCCGACCTCGACAAGCTGATAGCGAAACCGTTGACAAAGTATGAAAGGCAGCAGATCGACAAAGAACAGGCTTTGTATAAAGCGGGGAAAGTGTTAGTTTTAGGTAAGCCATAATTTCTCATGAAATCATTCGTTTACTTTATTCTGATTACTGTGATTACAAGCAGTTATGGCGAAAAATGTACCGCACAACAGGCGGGTGTTGACGGCAACAAAAAGGTGAAGTTATCGATCATTAATAAGGTTAAATCGTTACGGGAAACCAAACTTTTTTTTAAGGACGCAAGTGCCGCAAAACCGTTGATAATAACGGATGATGAACCTAACCCAACGTTTAATAATTACTGGGGAGTGCAGGTGGGGATAAGCAACATGGATATGTTTAGGACCAGCTTCCACTTCTACGTCGATCCAAAAAAATTAAACGTATACTATCTTGATACTTTCACCGATTCAGGGCTTCAACTTTTAACATTACCACAATGGCGGCAATGGCGTAAAAAAGCTGCGTGGAAAAATCTGCATTACTATAAATACAGTGGAGATAAATTGATATTTTTAGATAAAAAATAAGATACTCAGAGAAAAATCAGCCAAATCGATAACCATTATCAAAACGGCATAAAGCTTGGTTTTATCGTATTGGCTGCCCCTTTTTACTCATCTTACTTTTGATGATGGCGAATAATGGCGGAATAATGGATACCAGTATAATGATAATAGCCACCAGCGAAAAATTCTTCTCGATGAAAGGCACCTTACCAAACCAAAACCCGCAAAACAAAAAGATAAGGATCCAACTTATACCACCAACAATATTATAGAGGCTGTAACGGCTAAATGGCATACGCCCCACCCCGGCCACAAAGGGCGCCACGGTGCGTATAATAGGCACAAACCGGCTGAATATTACAGCTTTGCCGCCGTGCTTATCAAAAAAGGCCTTGGTTTGCAGGTAATAACTCAATTTCAGTATCTTATTCTCTTCTTTAAAAACCCTGGCCCCTAAAAACTTACCCAACATATAATTTACCGTATTACCGGTAACAGCCGCTATTATCAGAATAACTGTTAGTAAATAAATATCAAGGCCCGATTTGCCCCCGGCAATTAAGGCGCCGGCAGCAAACAGCAGCGAATCGCCCGGCAGGAAGGGTGTAACCACAAAACCGGTTTCAGCGAAAATGATAACGAAGAGTATAAGATATGTCCAGCTTTGGTATTCACTGGTTATTTGTACCAGGTGCTTATCAATGTGTAAAATAAAGTCGATGATACTGTGTATTATTTCCAAGGCTTTAAAATTTTAACAAAAGTATAAAGATAAAACAGATACCCAACCTTAATATTTTGTACCGGGGGGCAACGTGTTTAATATAACATTGGTGCCATAGGTTGCGGTATCAGCCCTGTTAGAAAGGCCATAAAAATACATAGTATATAATTTGCCATCGGCAATGGTAAAATTCGGCCGACCCGCCAAAACGGTTTTTGGGTCGCGGGTAGCGCTCACATTAAGGTTATAACTACCTGCCGTTAACTCTATAAAACCGGTTTGGCCTTTATAGGTAACATTTTTAAAGGCAATGGTATCGTTAGCTGTTAAATTTAAAGCGGGGCTATTGGGCGATGCATTAACAAATCTTATTTTACCACGGCCATTGCCAGGCGTGCTGCCGGTATCGATAGTTAAAATGGATGTTAGCGAACTATCAGACAGCAAGCCGGTAACAAACCAGGTATATGGTAAATTTGGTTTTAAAGAACCTCCTAAACTCAGCAAATTTGTAGGGCTTACACCGTTCACCGTTTGAGCCGTCCTTATTTGCAGGGGCGTATCAATACTGTTAATCAAAAAATAATCTGAAGCGTTGGGGTAGCTATAAGCCGCCGTGCTTTGCTTTATATAAAAGGCATACAGGTTAAAAGGTTGTATATCGGGGCTTAAGTTCACAATTTTCAATCGTGCATTTAACCCGCTGCTGGCACTTACCCCGGTTTTGCCGCACGATGCAAGCATAGGTATAACCATACCTAATGTTATAAATAAACACAGGCCCAATAATATGCCGCTTTTATTTTTATTAGCCATAGCTACTTATTTATGATTAAACCCGTACCTGACGATGCGCTGCCTGCGGTGCTTAGTGCCCCTTTTGTAAAAAGGGTATAAGCCCGGCGGCTTTGCAAAGTGCGCTGCTCATCGCTCAATAGTTCGGTTGTACCCGCTTTGTAAATACGTATGCGCTTTACGCCCGGGTTAACTTCTAAAAATACACTGGCGGATTTAAATGTCCGCGCTTTAAAATTCACAGTATCGCCAACAAAAACGTCTACACCACCCAGGTTGGGAGATGTATGTACAAAACGTATGGTGGTTACGGTATCTGGCAGTGTGTACAAACTATCAGTGATAGTAAATGTATTTTCCAATGTGCCGTCGGTAATATATAATGAATATATGCTGCCCGAATCCAGCGGTAACCGCAGATCGAACAGCGCCACAGGCGATCCCATTTTTTTTGCCTGGTAGTTTTGCTCGCCAAGCGGCGTAGAGATATACCCTGTTGAGCCCTGCGGATATGATGAGGCCAGTGTATTAAGCCTGCTTCCGTTCACATAAAAATTAAGTGTATCGGTGGATGCGTTAATGAAATTTATAAGCGTAGTAGGTTTAGTTATAGGGGCATCATCTCCTTTTTTACAGGATTGCACCCCTAAAAAAGCCATAAAAGCTATAAAAATAAGTCTGTTTACTTTCATTATTAACAAGCAGATGCTATATAACTCAATTATAACGGTTTTTGTTATAAGGCGCACAAAAAAGTCCGGCTTATGCCAGACTGTTTTGAGTTGATTTGTGGCTGGTTGATTGATGGTGTTAGTATCCGGGCGGCAACCACTCACGATTCATTCCCCACTACTTACCAGTTACGCGTAGCTATTCAGCATTACCGGCATTACCAGCATTAATACATCTTCATTTTCGTCGCCGCCTTGTGGCAGCAGTAAGCCTGCGCGGTTAGGGGTCGACATCTCTAACGACACCTCCTCGCAGTTCAAATTTTTGAGCATCTCTATCAGGAAGCGGGCATTAAAGCCTATTTCCATATCGTCTCCTTCGTACTGGCAACTTAGGCGTTCGTGTGCCTCATTGGCGAAATCAATATCTTCTGAGGAAATATTCAACTCGCTGCCGCTTATTTTTAACCTCACCTGGTGAGTGGTTTTATTAGCGTATATAGCCACGCGATTTAATGAGCCTAAGAATGCCAAACGGTCGATAGAAAGTTTATTTGGGTTTTCCTTCGGGATAACTGCTTCATAATCGGGGTAACGCTCATCAATAAGGCGGCATACTAAATTGATATTGCCAAACTTAAAGAAGGCGCTTGTGCTGTTATATTCAACAGATACGTTCACATCATCTGCCGGCAAGGCTGATTTTAGCAGTGTTAACGCCTTTTTTGGCAATATAAATGATGTGGTGCTGTCGGCCTTTGCATCTTTACGGCGGTAACGTACCAGCTTGTGGGCATCAGTAGCTACAAAGGTAAGGTGCTGGCTGCTTAGCTGGCAAAATACGCCCGTCATGGCAGGGCGCAGCTCGTCGTTACTAACAGCAAATATGGTTTTATTAATGGCCTCGCCCAATACAGAAGCGGGCAAGTTTACTGACGATGCGTTCTCAACAACCGGTATCTTCGGAAAATCTTCGCCATTTTCGCCGCTAAGCTTGTACTTACCGTCGCCGGCGCTTATTTCAATAGCAAAGGTGCTGTCGTCTACAGAGAAAGCAACAGGTTGCTCCGGTAACGATTTAAGGGTATCCAGCAATATACGCGATGGTATAGCTATACGGCCATTCTCTTTGGCTTCAACTGCCAGCGATGTGGTCATGCTGGTTTGCAAATCGGTGGCAGAAATCGTTAAGTTCCCGTCTTTGATCTCAAACAAAAAGTTTTCCAGTATGGGCAATACGGTGCTGTTGCTTAAAGCACCACTTACAGACTGTAATTGCTTGAGTAGTGTTGATGTGGAAACAATAAATCTCATGATGTTTAATAACGTTTATGTACCAAAAGTATAAAATTTAATGAGCATACTTTCGCTTGCGTATATAATGTTGAAAAATAGCAAATATTAACACTATACCAAGGGGCGCAATATTATTTACCAGTTGCCAAAACAGCTTCTCCTGCCGTATACGGGCACGGTTGAGCAGGCGTATTTGTATCTCTTTACTGCGTAATGCTATCAGGCCCGAATCATCTGTCATGTAATCGGCCATATTCAAAAGCAGGTTTTTGTTGCCGTAGGTTTGCCGAGTGTAGCGGTCATAACCAAGTGGGTACGGCGAACCATCCGCGCCAATCTGGTTGCGCAATATATCGCCATCGCTCAGCACGATCATTTTTGTAGCCTTACTTTGTTGTAACGGCGATATTTTATCAGTCAGGCCTTCGGGTATGGGGCGGTTCCTAAAATCCGACTTAAAGCTCCCTTCCAGCAAAACGCCTGTAATTTTCGGCGCGCTCTGAAACTCCGCGGGTTTGGGTTCGTCCTGCAGCGACTGCAGCGATAGCATATGCGGGGCGCTTATTTTTTTATTATATGGCGACGAAGTAAGCAGGATGGTTTTCTCTACGTTCTTAACATCAAGCAGATCGATAGTGCTGGCAAACTGGCTGGTGATCCCGTCAAGGTTTTTAACGATAGGATGCTTGGCAAATGGCAGGTAAACGGGGTTAAACAACCATTGCAGCAATTGTATCTGCGGCTGCCCGCCCACATTGCCTGTATTTACCGGGATAGCCGAACAGTTCATGTCGGCAATCAGGTCGTAATTAATACGTACGCCATAACCAAAAAGCTGGTCGTCTAAATTTAGCTGCTTGTTAAAGGCAAGTTGCTCGCCGCCATGCCCCCGCAGGCTATCCAGTTCGGCGCTTACCTGGTCTATCGCCCAAAGTACCCGGCCCCCATGCATAATATACTGGTCAAGCTTATATTTTTCAAGTTCGGTAAAGGCCTTATCAGGCTTGGGTATCACCAGCAGGCTTATTTTGGCAAGGCTATCAAATGGTATGCTGGTTAAATTAACACGGCCAACCAAATAACCGTCGGCTAACGAGCGCATGGCATCATTAAGCTCTACGTCAGTAAGTTCGTTATGCCCTTCGGTAAAGCCTATGCGCTGCTTGCCACCGCTGGTTATTTTTTTTATGGCCGATGTAAAGCCGTACTCTAAATTTTGGATAGAGTTGTTCAGCACCTCATCGGGCGCCAAATTCATGTTGCTCTGCGATTGCAGTAGCTTAACCGGGATGTTTTTATCGCCGTACGACACCAAAGCAAAAGGGAAGATCACCTTTTGCGAAACGCCATCATCAGTTTTTACGCTCAGGTTTTGTGCCTCGATGCCCTTTGCCTGTAAATCGTCATAAGCCTGCTTCTGCTGATCGTTAGACAGGCCTTTCAGCGGATCGGTAAAATCAAACCGGAGTTTGCCATGGCTATATGCCTGCAGATCGGCCAGCATGTCTCTAACAGATGTTTGCAGCCGTTTCATCCCGCCGGGGAAATCGTTTCCCTGCAGGTATACGGTAACGTTAACCGCTTGCGGCAGGCTGTCCATTACCGCACGACTGACAGGCGAAATAGTAAAACGTTTCTCCTTAGTGAAATCGAACCGGGTAAATAACTTTCCCGATAAGATGCTCAGCGAGAACATGATACCCAACGCGCTCAGGAACAACGTATTAACAAATCTTTTACCTGCCTGCCTGTTCAGTACAAAAAGTGTAAGCCAGATAAATAATGTGGCTAAAAGGATAAAATATACCAGGTCGCGTGTATCCAGCACGCCGCGGCTAATAGATTGATAGTGCTGTGTGATACCCAAACTTTGCAGGCCCAGGTTTTGAAGTGATAAAATGGTGCTCAGCGAATCGAATCCGCTATAACAAAAGAAACACAAAAAAACAGCTATGGTAAACGCTATAACCTGGTTTTTGCTTACCGACGATGCAAATAATCCTATGGCCGCGAAAGATGAACCCAACAAAAACAGGCCGATATACGAGCCGATAACCGCCCCTGTATCGATATTTCCCTGCGGCGTACCCAATGTGTAAACGCTAAAATAATACACCAGCGTAGGTGCAAGCGCAAAAAGCACAATAACTACCCCCGCAAAATATTTCCCCAACACTATTTGTACATCAGTGAGCGGGCGGGTCAATAGCAATTCAAAGGTGCCCTCTTTACGCTCCTCGGCCAGTAAACGCATGGTAATGGCAGGCACCAGGAACATAAAAAGGTAGGGGGCAGTGCTAAACAAGCTGTCCAATCCGGCATAACCATAAGCCAGGATACTGGTATCGGGAAACACCCATAAAAACAACCCCAAAACAAGCAGGAAAACGCCGATGGTAATATAAGCCACCAGCGAGCTGAAGTAGGCAATTATTTCTTTTTTAAGGATGCTGTACACGTTGTTGTGAATATTTAAGGAGTGTGAATTACCATCCAAACCGGTACGCAACCCTGATAGCAGTTTGCCTTAAGCGGCCGCTTCCCCAGTTTTCGTACCTGAAGCCAAAATCAATGCCGCTATGTTCCCCTGTAGAGACTATAAAGCCCGGACCAACAGCAATAATGAAAAGGTTCTCTTTGGTGTAATTTGTTTGAAAAGCATTCCCGGCTTCGCCCTCAGCATAAAAACCCGGGCTAAAATAATATTTAACGCCTGCCTTCACAGGTATATAATTTACTGCCGGCTGTGTAGTTGAACTGCCGATTAAAGCGCTTTTATAGTGAAAACTTGTAAAGCCACCGGTAACGCTAAGGCTTAGCGCAGAAACCAACGGTACTTCGGCCTTACCCGAGCCGCCAAAGCCTATAGCAAACACGCTGTTTGCAGGTACGCCGAGCTCGAGGCCGGCACCAAATGCCCTTACAGGCGTTTGCGCGTAAGCGCTACAGGAAAATAAGATTAGTAATGTCGACAGTAGCTTTTTCATTTTTGATAAATAGATACCGGCCGAAAATACAATATTATTACGCCAAAATAAAGTGTTTACCGGTCCAAATCAGTATGAGCCATAAATTGAAAAAGCCCGAAATATTCCGGGCTTTTTCAATTTAATTGCTGTTTTTTTAGAAACCATACGCTATTCGTACACCAATTTGGCTGATTGTACCACTTTTTGACCAGGCCTCATATCTAACGCCGATGTCAAAACCGCCCTCGAGCGCGTAACCAATACCCGGAGAGTAGGCAAACGCTGTACCGCCACCGCTTTCGGTGTTAAATGCAGCACCAGCCTGCGCTTCGCCATAAAAGCCATCGCTAAAGAAATATTTGATACCGGCTTTTGCAGGAACAAACCCAACCGAACCGCCACCAAATGTATCTTTAACTTTAAAAGATGTATACCCACCAGATAAGGTGAACATAGTACCGGTAGCAATTGGCATCTCGTATTTTAACGAACCACCCAATGCCACACTGTAAACATCGCCGGTAGAACCAATAGGTAAACCGCCTTCAAAACCAATGCTGAATTTTGCTTTGTCTGACTGTGCCGATGCAGAGAATGCTGCGCATGCTACAACTACGAATAACAATAGTAATTTTTTCATAATTTAATTGTAAAAGGTTGATTAATAGCAACAAAAATAAACTATATTCCAAAAAAACAAAATTATCCGACAAAATTTACGCCGCCCCTTCCGATTGTTAATACCGGATTTCGCGTATGTTAATTCACTTAACTACAGGGTATATAAACGCCTTATTTCACCCCGGCAAAAGGGTAAGCTGACACCGGGCAGGGCCGCGTACAACAGCATCAAAATGTATGGTATATCCGACCTGCTTTAACACCATAAAAATCATCCCGGATCTTTTTCCGATGTCGGCTTTATGTCGTTCTATCACTGTTATATCAAAGTATATTAAACAAGAAAGACCCGCATTCTCGCGGGTCTTTCTTGTTTGTACAGGTGTTTCGATATTAGAATCTGTAACCAACACGCAGGCCTACCTGGCTTATGGTGCCACCTTTTGACCAGCCTTCATAACGAACGCCCGCCTCCAGGCCACCATCAAACGAGTAACCAATACCCGGCGAGTATGCAAATGCAGATCCACCATCTTTAACAGTGTTAATTGCAACACCTAACTGGCCTTCGCCAAAAAAGCCTTCGTTAAAATAATACTTTAAACCTGCTTTAAGGGGCACAAAACCAACTGATGATTTAGCACCAACTGCCTGGTAATCATCAGTTGAATGAAAACTATTGTAACCGGCAGAAAGAGTTAAGAAAGTACTGCTGGCTACAGAAAGTTCATATTTGATAGAACCACCTATAACAGAATTGTAAAGGTCATGGGTAGAACCAACCGGCAAACCAGCCTCTACACCAATGTTAAATTTACTGCCTTGATTTGCCTGGGCTAAACATGTAGCCGATGCACTTCCTACAAACAGGATTGCCAATAATAATTTTTTCATAGTCATTTTTTTAATAAAGTATAAATTTTGCATTTACTGCTATCGTCAATGATGACAAAAATGATGGCATATAGTTTTCAATTTCGTTAAAAAAAACTCAATATGGCTCCAAATTCGTATTTTTATTAACGAAAAGTTATTACAACATATTGCAAATCAACCTATTTATATAGAAAATGCAACTGGCGATAAAATGATTTTAAATTTCAATTGCCTGATAAATTATTGGTGAGACCAATAAAAATATTTTCGAGCGAATTGCCATTATTACTTTTCCGTAAGCCGGCGAGCGAATCATCAGCCACTATCTTGCCGCTGTTAACGATGATAACCCGCTGGCAAACCGCCTCAACCTCCTGCATAATATGGGTAGAAAGGATAATGGTTTTTGTTTTCCCCAGGTCGGTTATCAGTTGCCTTATGCCGATCAATTGGTTCGGGTCCAGGCCCGAGGTGGGTTCGTCCAGTATCAATACCTGCGGGTTGTGTAGTATTGCCTGTGCAAGGCCTACCCGCTGGCGGTAGCCTTTTGATAGCTGACTTATTTTTTTATGCTGCTCGGGGCCAAGTCCGGTTTGTTCAATAACTTCAGCAATACTCCGGGCAGGTTCGTGTATGCCATGTATACCCGCCATAAACGCCAGCGATTCCTTTACATACATATCGGTGTAAAGCGGGTTGCTCTCGGGCAGGTAGCCAATGTTGCGTTTTACATCCAGCGGTTGCCTGTTGATATCAAAACCGCAGACAGACGCGGTGCCTGACGTTTGCGGGATAAAGCAGGTGAGCATTTTCATAGTGGTACTTTTGCCCGCGCCGTTTGGCCCTAAAAAGCCGAGCACCCCGGTACCCGCATTGAATGAAATACCATCGACAGCTTTTTGCTGCCCGTAAACTTTTGTTAAAGCTTGCACCTGTATGCTCATGCGGTAAAGTTAGAGATTAAGTCGGAAAGTCCGAAAGACCGTAAGTCCGATAGATAGATAGTGGAAGCAAAATTTCAAATTTTTTCTTGCGACTTTCCGACTTTCGGACTTCCAAACGAAAAACTATCTTTGCCCTATTATGAGCAACCCAACCGACGAACTTTTTAAGAATGTAATATCGCATTGCAAGGAATATGGCTTTGTTTTTCAATCGAGCGAGATATATGATGGCCTTAGCGCCGTTTACGATTACGGCCAAAACGGGTCGGAGTTAAAAAACAACATCAAAACGTACTGGTGGAAAGCCATGGTTCAAATGCATGATAACATTGTTGGTATCGATTCGGCCATATTTATGCACCCAACCATCTGGAAAGCCAGCGGCCACGTTGACGGCTTCAGCGACCCGATGATAGATAATAAGGACAGTAAAAAACGCTATCGTGCCGATCAATTGCTGGAAGACCGCATTGCCAAACTTGACGAGGAAGGCAAAACCAGTGAGGCTGAGGAACTACAGATAGAGATGGATAACGCCCTAAAGGCCGAAGACCTGCCCCGCCTGCGCGAACTGATAATAGCCCAAAATATAAAATGCCCTATAAGCGGCACCGCCAACTGGACGGATGTACGCCAGTTTAACCTGATGTTCAGCACCCAGATGGGGGCGGTGGCCGATGATGCCGACGTAGTTTACCTGCGCCCAGAAACTGCGCAGGGGATATTTGTAAATTATCTTAACGTGCAAAAATCTGGCAGGATGAAAATACCGTTTGGTATTGCGCAAATTGGTAAAGCTTTCCGTAACGAGGTTATTGCCCGCCAGTTTATCATCCGCATGCGCGAGTTTGAACAAATGGAAATGCAGTTCTTCGTTAGACCCGGCACACAGCGCGAATGGTTTGATAAATGGAAGGCAAACCGTCTTAAATGGCACCTTGCCTTAGGAACCGCCCCCGAAAAGTACCGTTACCACGAACATACCAAACTGGCCCACTATGCCGATGCCGCTTACGATATTGAGTTTGAATTCCCGTTTGGCTTTAAAGAGGTTGAAGGCATACACAGCCGTACCGATTTTGACCTGAGCCAGCACGAAAAATTCTCACGTAAAAAAATGCAGTACTTTGACCCCGAACTGGGCGAAGACGGCAAACCTTATGGTAACTACATCCCTTATGTTATCGAAACCTCGATAGGGTTAGACAGGATGTTTTTACTAACCATGATAAACGCCTACGAAGAGGAAGATCTGAGCACACCTGAGAAACAGGACAGCCGCACCGTGTTGCGCCTGCACCCATGCCTTGCCCCGGTTAAGGCGGCAATATTCCCGCTAACCAAAAAAGACGGGCTGCCCGAAAAGGCCAGAGAGATAATGGATAAGCTAAAGCTTGACTTTAACCTGCAATACGAGGAAAAAGATGCTATTGGCAAACGCTACCGCCGCCAGGATGCCATCGGTACGCCTTTTTGCATCACTATAGACCATCAAACGCTTGAAGATAACACCGTAACCATTCGCCACCGCGATACCATGGCGCAGGAACGTGTACCTGCCGCTGATCTGGAAAAGATTATTGGCAGCATGGTGAGCTGGAAAAACCTATTGGGATAGGTAGTTCGGAAATACCAAATTCGAAGACGATACGCAACCAAAAGCGCCGGGATTAACCGGCGCTTTTGATTTTTAATTTTGCCGATATTATTTATACAGGTTATAAATTTGTTAGATAGGGTTAAATCTTTTAGTTAAGCGCAATAAACTTTATACCTTTAAACGATTATTGTAAACCGAGGTTGAAACCTATTTATACTTTCCTACTTTTTCTTAATACAGTTGGTATAACTGCGTTAGCTCCTTCCTCAAAGCAGGCAGATAGTTTAAAAAAACAGCTTTTTTTTGCTAATGGCCGGGTAAAGACTAACGACACTTTAACTGTTAATCATTTAAATAAACTTGCCGACGAGTACTACGAATCAGCGCCGGATAGTACAGCCTACTATTCAGAAATGGCCATCAGCACGGCAAAAAAAATCAATTATCAGAACGGTATAGCCCAGGCGTATGTAAACCTTGCACGGGTAAACTCCTTTAAAGGCGATTATGCAGCAGCCAAAAAGCATTATAACATAGCGCTGCTTTTATACAACCAAAACAATAACAAGCGTGGCGTAAGCGATGCTTATGTGGGCCTTGGCCGTGTGCAGGATTTTTTGGGCGACTACGACGCAGCTATCAGCTTTTTTGAAAAGGCACTAATTATTCGTAAAAAACTTGGTAAAGAAATAGACATTGCCGATTGTTACGCAATCCTGGGCATTACCTACGACAATAAAGGTAAGTTTAGCCGGGCGCTCGATTATTATTTCAAATCACTTATTATCGATATCAGGCTTAACGATCAGCTTTCTGCTGCCGATAATTATTGCAATATAGGTGTGGTAATGCAGCACCTGGAGCTTTACCCTAAGGCCCTCGAATATTTTAATAAAGCAAATAAGCTTTGGCTAAAGTTAAACGATAAGCAAGGCATAAGCACTATATACCAAAATATAGGCGAGGTGATGATGTCGCAAAAAAAGTATGATAAAGCTATTGATTACTTTAAACGTGCATCTGCAATATATCATGCCCTTGGCGATGAGGAAGGTATAAGCCTTATTTATTACGATTTGGGATTATATCATTATTATACTTCCAAGCCCGATTCGGCTTTGTATTATCTTAATAAGTCACTGCAATCGGCATCAAAAAATAATATAAAATATAATAAAGCATATGCTTACAGAGGGCTGGCGCTGATATATAACCTCGAAAAAAATTACCCGGCCGCTTACAAATACGCGGTACTTGCCCAGCAAACTGCCGATAACCTGCAAAGCCTTGACACCCGGGTAGAAGCAACCCTGCAACTAAGTAAAGCCCTTGCCGGCTTAGGACGTTTTGAGCAGGCATACAAGCAAAACCAGCTGTATTTAACACTAAAAGATAGCCTTAGAGACGATGAAAGCTTACAGAAACTTCTATCGTACAACATGGCGATTGAGTTCGAAAAAAATCAGCGTACAACCAGCCAGAAAGAGGCTTTGCTTGTAGAAAAAATAGCAGAGCAAAAACGCACCAATATTGTTGCGGCTGTAATTATTGTCGTAATTACCATAATGCTTGTTGTTTACTACAACGAAAAGCGCAAACAGGTTAAAGTAAATGCGTTATTGGCCGATAGAAACAGAGAGGTATTAACACAAACCGATAAGCTTAATGAACTTAATATATTAAAAGACCGCTTAATAGGAGTATTAGCCCACGACCTGCGCGCGCCTTTAAGTACCTTAAGGGGCATGTTTGCGTTAATGGCCGATAAAGATATTAGCCACACCGAATTTATTGGAATGGTGCCCGGGGTTTTTAGTAAGCTGGAGCATACATCAGACTTTTTAGACACCCTTTTATTTTGGATAAACAGCCAGGTAGATAATATTAAAGATACTACCAAAAGCTTTTGCTTATGCGATCTCGTAAAAGTCGAGCTGGCTAACCTTGAAGATCAGCTCAAATTAAAAAACATTACCGCCGTAAATAAGGTTGGCCCCGGCCATATGGCATTTGCCGATCCAAACTCCGTCAGGATTGTGATACATAACTTTTTAACCAACGCCATCAAGTTTTCGTACCTGAACAGTGTAATTGAAATAGCAGCCCGTATGGATAACCAAAAAGTATATTTTACAGTTACCGACCACGGTACAGGCATGAGCACAGAGCAGCTTAACCGGTTGTTCATCAGCAAGGTAACAAGCCACTTCGGCACCATGAACGAAAGTGGCACAGGTATGGGCCTTATTTTTTGCAAAGACCTGATTGAAAAGTACAATGGCGAAATATGGGCCAAAAGCGTTTTAAACGAAGGCACCGAATTGGGCTTTGCCCTTGCCGCAGGTACCGCTCCGAATAATATCCCTACAGTAAGCTCAATATAAATCCTATCGCTTTTTACAAGCGCTTTTTGTTATCTTCAAACAATTACCCGCTACGCTCCTTTTGGGTTATATGAAAACACAGCTACATGTCGATAAAAATTAAAGATCAGCCTTTTTACATCCAAAGCACTGCTGTGCTGTTTGGACTTGTTTTGTTGGTGTATATAATGATACAGTTGGCAGATATACTGGTGCCGCTTGCATTCGCGGCCTTTTTAGCCATATTACTGAACCCGCTTGTAAACCGTTTACAGCGTTACAAAGTGCCCAAAGCGCTATCTATTGCAATAGCTATGCTCATCATGATAATTGTTGTAGCTACCGTGTTTTATTTCCTGAGCACGCAGATAGCGCAATTCGGCGATTCGCTGCCCATGCTGCAAAAAAAGTTTGAGGCCATAACCGCCGACCTGAAAAACTGGATACAGACCACTTTCGGCGTAAAAATATCCAAGCAGGAACAAATGCTTAAAGATGGGCTAAAAAACAGCCAGGCCGTGCTTGGCCGTACTGTTAACGGCGTTTTAGCTACGCTGGCCATTATCTTCTTGCTTCCTGTATATATTTTTCTGATGCTGTTTTATAAAACCCTCATTCTTAATTTTTTATACGAAGTTTTTTCAGAAGAAAACTCTAAAAAAGTTAGCGACGTACTAAGCGAGACCAAAAGCGCCATACAAAGCTATATAGTTGGTTTGCTGATAGAGATGATCATTGTAGCCGCAATGAACTCGGCGGCACTGGTATTACTTGGTGTAAAGTATGGCATATTAATAGGTTGCATAGGCGCCATTCTAAACCTGATACCGTATCTGGGCGGCATAATAGCTATAGCGCTGCCGGTTTTAATGGCCACTGTAACCAAAGATGGCTATTCTACCCAGTTGGGCGTAATTATCGCCTACATCGTAATTCAGTTTATTGATAATAATATACTGGTACCCCGTATTGTGTCATCTAAGGTGCAAATAAACGCGCTGATGTCTATAATTGTGGTGTTGCTGGGCAATGCGCTTTGGGGGGTATCGGGTATGTTTCTGTCTATACCCTTTGTGGCAGTGTTAAAAATAATGTTCGACCGTATCGACGACCTTAAACCATGGGGTAAGCTGCTTGGCGATAACGTACCCACGCGCCATATGGGCGAAATGTGGCGAAATCGCAATAAGCGCAAAGCGGTGTTGCCTAAAAAGCAAGATAGTCTATAGTCCATAGTAAAAAGAAGGTCTGCAAGCCATACGCTGCAGACCTTCTTTCTCATTGATCCTGTTTATCTATGGACTATGGACCATCGACAATGAACTAAATTAATGCGTTACGGGGTTATCGCCCTTGTTTAGTGTGCCGTTTGTAAACAGCAGCGGGTTAACCTTTTTGGTATCGCCCTGATAAACCCAAATAATGTTGCCGATATATTTACGGAAGGCATCGCTTACCTGTTGAGGTGTAAGTTTTTTAACGTCCTCAGCAAGTGTTAAAGAGCGTTTCCAGTTGTTATGCAGCACCTCGTTAGAAGCAATTGACGATGCCTGCGCGCTATTGGTTTCGTTCTTATAATAAAAGCCGGTTAAGTAGGTAACCTTCATATCGGCAACCTCGGCGGCGTTAAAACCCTGGCTTTTTATCCTGTCAACCAATTTATCAAACACCCTGATGTATTTATCAGGCTCGGTAGTTGATACCGAAAACTTAGCAACTGATGTAGCCCCTACGCTGAACCATGATTGCGGTGCATACGATAGCCCGTTATTAGTACGAACATCCAAAAAGTGCTTATCGGCGAATATTCGCATGGCCACGTTAAAGGCGTCAAAATCCGGCGTACCGGGTGCAGGCCCGCTGGTAATGCCCTCAACGTAGTTGGTAGCCAGTTCGCGGTTTTCGGCCGAGAAGGTATTTTTATAAGCCCTGAAAAACGATTTCTTCAATTCAAACGGGGCGCCTTGTTTAATACCGGTAAGCATGCCCTTTACCTTCGCTTCAATATCAGCACGTTCAAGGTCGGCTACTACAACTATCAGCATTCTCGACTTTGTTAAGATCGAATGATAATAAGCTTTAGTTTCTTCGGCGGTAAGCTTTTGTATGGTTTCAGGTGTTCCGCTTGGGTCTTTAGCATAATCACGGCCCGCAAACGCCACTTTATCGGCATATTTATCAATGGCGTAGTCCGGGTCTGAGTCCTGTGCTTTCAAATTGGTTATAGCGTCCTGTTTAATCCGCTCAAACTCTTTGGCGTCAAATTTAGGAATGGTAATGGCCTCAACGTATAAAGGCCAGGCAGTCTCAAGGTCGCTTTTTATACAGTTTAATTTTAATACCGAAAAGTTTTTGTTGCTGCCGCCATATACGGCTGCACTAATTTTATCAAGTTGGTTTTTAAATTCGTTTTTGCTGTGCTTTAAGGTACCGCATTCGGTAAGGGCGTTAAAAGCCATCGATTCGATACCTATTTTTGTGGCAGGGTAATTTTGCACCCCACCTTTTATAACGGTTTGTATCTCTACAATGTCGTTACCGCTTGGCTGAACAATAACCTTTACGCCGTCAACCATCATTTCGTATGCCTTTTGCTGGGCAAAGGCAGGTTTAACACCTGTTGTGGCAGCGGCAATTAACAATAGATATATATATTTCTTCATCTTAATTTCAATTTAATTATTTAGCTACAAAAAACGAAGCCACATTTGCCTGTTTGCTTGCCTCGGGCGTTAATATTATTCCGGATACCATTGGTTTACCCACTATATAAGTGTTCAGATATTTAGCTATATCTGCGCGGCTAACTTTCTGGTAGTTGTCGGTCAGATCGGTATAGTAATTAAACGATGTACTGCACCATTGAAAACTTAACTGCGATGGCAGCGACGACGGTTTTTCGAGCTCGCGGCTGTGATTACGCAATAATATAGCTTTTGCATCAGCAAGCTGTTCATCGGTATAGTAATCGGCTTTGCCCCATTGGCTCATCTGGTTTTGTATCTCATCATAACACTCTTTGATCTTTGCCGGGTTAGGCACCACAAATAACGATATCATACCGGTGTAATGGCTGGTACCATAGCTGATACCTGCCGATGACGCAAGCCCTTTATCAACAAGCGCCTGTTGTAATTTTGATGAGTTTAAATCCGTTATGGTCGAGAAAACATCAGCAGCAACGGTGGAAGCCGAGTCTGTCATGTAAGCCGGCCCCTGCCATGCGTACATCATGAACGGAGTGCGTGCTATCGACATTTCTTTTACAAACGCTACGCTCTTTTCAACCGGTTTAAAGGCGGGTATGGGATATTTTTCGTGTGGGTTGAAGCCGCTGCTGGCCCAATCGCCAAAAATAGCCTCTACCTTTTTAAAGCCATCTTCATGCTTCACATCGCCGCATACAATAAGCAGGCTATTGTTGGGAAAGTAGTATTTGTTTTTGATGATCATCATCTTTTCGGGCGTAGCGGTATTGATCACCTCATGTATCCCTATCGGCATTTTACGGGTTATCAGGTCGCCCCAAAGGTTTTTGCTGATATCGTAGTACAACTGAAAGCCCGGGCTGCTCTCGTTCCGCTGAAACTCTCCGTCAACAACGGGCCGCTCCTTTTTCATATCTTCTTCGCGGTAAATCGGGAAACGTACCGATGCGTTCATCAGTTTAAGCCCGGCTTCCAAACTATCTTTGCCTATGGTAAAATAATAATTTACGCGCTCGTTGCCTGTTGTACCATTCCAGATAGCGCCAAGTTCCTGCGTGCGTTTCAAGAATTTTTCCTGATCGGGATAATCTTTATTGGCCTTAAAAAACATGTGTTCAAAAAGGTGAGATAAGCCGCTAAATTCCGGGCCTTCGGTATAGGCGCCATTTTTTACAGCTATTTCAATAGTGGTAAGTGGTACCTTGCTGTTTTCGATAACAACAACATCCAGGCCGTTGGGCAACTTTTTATAAAAGTAGCCTTCGGGTAACCTTGGCTGGGCAACTGCACACAATGTGGCCGCTATACCAACCGCAGTAAGGGTCAAAAGTTTAGTAATTTTCAGGGTCATATTTAATTGAATTATAACATTAGATTACAATCCCCTAAATATATTACATTAAATTAAAATTTTGGTTATGTCAAAATCACTTGAATTTTATTACCACCTTTTTGCCCGATACACTTTCAAGAAATGGTTTAAATATCAGGCCGGCATTTTCCCTTGCCTTGCCCAGCAGGTTCATTTCGGTAGCGGCGTTCAGCATTTTCCTTTCGGCTAGCCGGTAAACATCTTCCACCATCTCCTTACTTTTGTCGGCAAACCAAACGCCCGATACATCGTAAACGCGTGATTTTTGATGATCGAGCTTTACGTAGCATACCTCCGGGCGCGGAAGTGTTATACTTACCGTGTCCTTTCCCTGACTTATGTCGGCTTTTTTAACCTTGGTAAGATCTATGCACGCCGTAACCTCTCCAACCGCTACGAACAGCACCCGCGAATCGGGCAGTATTGTGTGCAGTTCCTTCTTTTCTACTACATCCTTCATGCTATATTTAACCAGCTCCAGCTTACCCATAGCTATCACTTTGCTTACCATCGCATCTTCGGTAACCTCGGTCCGCGTAGTGCTAAATTCGTGTTTGATGTAAAAGAAAAGAAAGATCAAAAACCCGGTAATAACCAGGGCAAACGTCAGGGTAAGCGATATGCGGGAACGGGAGGTATTAAACATGAGGCATTGTTTACCAATACCTACAAACAAAAATAGCGATGGTTTGCACCATCGCTATCTGCATTGTTATTTATAGCTTATTAAGCGTAGGTAACATTTAAAGTAATAGGCACGCTAAGCGCCTTTGATACAATACAGCCAGACTTTGCGCCTTCGGCAACTTCTTTGAATTTAGCTTCGTCAACACCATCTATTACCGATGCCTTTAGCTCCAGGTGGATGCCTTTAATTTCAAGCGCCTGCATATCAAGCTCAAGGATAGCGTCGGTGGTCAGGTCGCCAGGGGTAATGCCCTGCTGCGATAATGCCGCCCCTACCGCCATGGTAAAGCAGCCCGCATGCGCGGCAGCTATCAGTTCTTCGGGGTTGGTGCCCACGCCATCAGCGAAGCGGGTTTTAAAAGAATATTGAGTTTTGTTAAGCGTAGTACTTTGTGTGCTGATCTCGCCCTTACCTTCCTGTAAGGTGCCGTTCCAATGTGCGTTTGCCGTACGTTTCATAGTTGATGTTGTTTAATGAGTTTTTGCTAAAATAGCGATATGTTAGGTTGTATAAAAATATTAGATGTTAATTAAATGATAAATGTGATGCGATCCATTCGGCGATTTACTCACCCGCTCTTCGCTTCGCTCGACCACCCTCTCTCCGCTTCGCGCAAAGAGGGTAGACCTGTATTATTTCTTTACCTTCTTTGCGAAGCAGAGAGGGTCGCACACGAAGTGCCGCGGAGTGAGTAACACTACCATGCGTACTCCCTTTACCACTTGGCACGCTCGTATTGTACCGGCCATTTCACGTCGTGGCCAAGCTGGTGCGCCGCGCGCAACGGAAAATGTGGGTCGCGCAGCAGTTCACGGGCCATTATCACCATATCAGCCTGCCCAGTTTGTATGATCTCATCAGCTTGTTCAGGCGTCGTGATCAGCCCAACGGCTGCTGTAAGTATACCTGCCTGTTTCCTTATGGCTTCGGCAAACTCCACCTGGTAGCCGGGCTTAAGCGGTATCTGCGCACCGGCAACGTTGCCACCGGTTGAGCAGTCTATCAAGTCTACGCCTTTGTCCATTAATATTTTCGCCAGCGCTATAGAATCATCTATTGTCCAGGCGCCCGGTGTCCATTCAGTTGTTGATAGTCTTACAAACAGCGGATTATTTGCCGGCCATACCTCATTCACCGCATCAATAATCTCCAGTAAAAAGCGTATGCGGTTGTCAAACGACCCGCCATATTCATCTGTACGAATATTGCTTACGGGTGAGAGAAATTCGTGCAACAGGTATCCGTGTGCACCGTGCAACTCAATCACCTTAAAACCAGCCGCCAATGCCCGGACAGCCGCTTCCTTAAAATCTGCAATCACCTTTGCCATGGCTGGTTTGTCCATTTCGGCTGGGGCTGTTTCACTCCGGCTAAAGGGTAACGCGCTCGGTGCTAAAGTTTGCCACCCGTTCTCCGCGTCGGGTTGTATTTGTTTGCCTCCATTCCATGGCTCGGTATGGCTTGCCTTACGGCCCGCATGTGCAAGCTGTACACCTGCTATCGCGCCATGTTCTTCAATAAACGTTGTAATTTCTTTCAGTTTAGCAATGTGTTCATCTTTCCAGATACCCAAATCGCCGGGACTAATGCGCCCCTCGGGCGATACGGCTGTGGCCTCGGTAATCACCAGGCCGGCGCCACCAACAGCCCTGCTGCCTAAATGCACCAGATGCCAGTTATTTGCAAAACCATCGGTGCTGGAGTATTGGCACATAGGCGATACCACTATCCTGTTCTTAAAACTGATGTTCTTTATTTTTATAGGCGAAAACAGATGTGTCATATTCTTTTGTTTTAAGCAAATAAACAAAAGATAAAGGCATTGCCATTCATGGATTTGTCATTTAAGTCAGCACTACCAAATGATGAATGCCGAACAAACACAACCCTTTTACGTTGATGGCGTGCGCATTTAATAGTATGTTTACCCGATAAAAAACTAATTTGACTACTTACACCACATTAATTATACTGAGCGGACTGGTAATATTCAGTTACCTGTTTGATCTGATAGCAGGTAAAACCAAGATACCCTCGGTGATACTGCTGCTATTTTTGGGGATAGGTATCCGCCTGGCGGTTGATTACTTTAATCTGCTTAAAATTAACTTCACAAGCATCTTACCTGCTTTAGGTACACTGGGATTGATCCTGATTGTATTTGAGGGCGCGCTTGAACTTAAATATACTAAAAATAAGAACGGCGTCATCAAAATTTCTTTTTTCTCGGCGTTATCTACACTGTTGTTAACTTCCTGCTTAATTACCGGCGCCTTTTACTACATAACCGGCGAAAGCGTGTATAAGTGCTTTGTTAACGCCATACCTTTTTGTGTAGTAAGTTCGTCTATCGCTATTCCATCTGCATCGGGCATCAATAAAGAAAAAAAAGAATTTATCATTTACGAGTCGTCCTTTTCGGATATCCTGGCAGTAATACTGTTCAATTTCATGATCAGTAATGAGTCCATCAACATATCGGCCTTTGCCAGGCTGAGCGCCGAACTCGGTGGTATATTGTTGGTTGCCATCGGCTCCTGCCTGTTGCTGCTGTACCTCATCGGCCGCCTAACGCACCATATCAAATCGTTCCTGATAATTTCGATACTGATCCTTGTTTACAGCGTCGGGCAATCATACCATTTATCGTCGCTTATTATCGTTTTAGCCCTGGGTTTGTTTCTAAACAATGCCGGCCAGATAAATATCAGCTGGTTTCGCAAGTACTTTATATATCCAACCTTAGGGCACGATATTAAGCAACTGTTTCAACTATCGGCCGAGAGCGCTTTTATCATGCGCACCTTCTTCTTTATTATTTTCGGCTACACCATGGATGTTTATCAGCTGCAAAACTGGATGACCATAGTAAACGGCGGCTTGGTTTTGTTACTGATATACCTGGTTAGGTATTTATATCTTAAGATTGTTTTACGTACAGGCCTGATGCCTGAGCTGGTCATCATTCCCCGCGGACTGATCAGCGTGCTGCTTTTTTATAATATTCCCGCATCAGTTAAAATACCCGCCCTCGGCACAGGCTTATTGTTTGTGGTGATTTTAGGCACCAGCATTATCATGAGCCTGGGCCTTCTTGGCACAAAAAAATCGGCGACTCAGGAATTCAAAGATGTTTAATTGTGTGCATCGCCTGCAAATTTGTCGGTTTCCTTTTTGCTTATAACTAATAATACGTCGTCGGTATCAAGCGGCAGGTAGCCGTACTCGTAACAGTAATAGTACCTCGCTCCTGCCTGTGTTTGATAGCTGCTTGTAAAATAGTCAAAGTCAAAACCCTTTTGCAACATCTTTTCGCGGCTTACCCTGGTTTTACCTCCCGGGTTTAGCTCTTCCATAATCCGGCGGTTCCGGCGTAATACATTATTGATGTTACGCACCAGGTTGTAGCTATTACTATTAAGCTGATTATTGTAGTTGTTACGGCACAGGTCGTTACAAAACTTTTTATCGGCACGCCCATGTAGCAAGGTGCCGCAATCCAGGCATTTTCTTTCCGCGATCATACCTTAAAGATAAACAAAAACTTATCCGTTTGCAAACGCTTGCAAACGGATACTGTCGTTTATAAGCGCTTAATAACCGAATATACTTTGCTCACTACCACAATTTTGTGCTGGATATAATTTTCTAAATATAAAAACCCGATACAATGGCAACAATAAAAAACAGTGTAAGGTTAATAGGCAACATAGGCATGGACCCTGATGTAAGGACCTTTGATAATAATCGCAAAATGGCGCGTCTGTCGTTAGCTACCAACGAGAGCTACAAAAACGATAAGGGCGAAAAGGTTACCGACACCCAATGGCATAATGTGGTGATGTGGGGTGCGCAGGCAACCATGGCCGAAAGCTTTTTAAAAAAGGGCGACAGCATACTTGTGGAAGGCAAGCTGGCTTCCCGCAGTTACAGCGACAGGGATGGCGTAAAACGCTACGTAACCGAAGTGGTGGTAAATGAGTTTATAAAAATAAGCAACAAGGAATGAACGTAGATTGAACAAGCCAGGGTGCACTGACCGTGCGGCTAACAATAGGATTCAAAACACAAGAGTAGCATTGATATCGGCCCGGCAGGATTGCGCCTGCGGGTCAATAGTTATAATGCGCATTAGGGTGTTGATACTGCTACAGGCAGTACCTTTCCGTTAAAAAAGCGCTGACCGGTTACCGCGAAATCAGCAATATATTTGCCCATTTCAAACGCCATAACCGGCGATTCGTAACCCGGGAAGGCTTGTTCAAGCATTTCGGTTTGTGCCGAGCCAAGAGCCAGGCAGTTTACCTTTATGCCTTGTTCAGCAAACTCCTGCGCCAGGCACTCGGTCAAGGTATGCAAAGCGGCCTTGCTTGCAGAGTACGCAGAAAGGCCATTAAATTTGGCGCTACCCTGAAAGCCACCCATACTGCCGATGTTAAGGATATGGGAGCCATCGCCCATAAATTGCAGCAAGCTTTGAATAATGCGCACGTGCCCTATATAATTACTTTGCAGCATTTCTACAAAGTCGGTTTCCAGCAACTGCGTAAAAGGTTTGTTTATCAGCACGCCGGCGTTATTTATCAGCACATCAATGCGGCCGTCAAAGTTAGAGGTGATGAACTGCTGCAACCCCGCGTAATCATCATGCACGATATCAAAGGTTATGGCATAAAGTTCGCACTCGGGGTTAAGGCCTTTGGCAATTTCAAGCAGGCGGGTCAGTTTATCCTGCGAACGCGCAAGCGCTATTACCTTGTGTTTACCTGATAATATCAATTCTAATACAGCTTCAAACCCTACGCCGCTGCTGGCGCCCGTAATAATAATGTTCATGTAGCCCCCTAACCCCCTTAAGGGGAATGATATAATTCTGTGCAAAAATAGTGGAAGATCTTAAACAACCAACCGTTCTTCTACCGGATGTTTAATGAGGTACAAGCCATCATTTATCAGTTTCTTATACTCGGGCTGGTTTGCGGCTTTCTGAATTAAAAACTGCCTTATTTCGGTAGCCAGGGCCGGCTCTACGCCTTCGTGCTCTAACAGTTCCAGTATCTCTAAGGCGCACAGCCAGTCGTCGTAATGAAATTTTTGGAGCATCATCCACACATTGCCTAAAAATCCAAGATCGCCGCCCGTATGTCGGCGGTCGCGTACCTGCTGGTACAACTTATGCAGCTCTTTTGTACGTTGGTCATACTCGGGATGGTGGGTACCGGTATTCGATTTGTAAGCTATCTCCAGGAAGGCATCCTTGTCGGCCGCGCCACAAAAAACCGATGTTATGGTTTCACCAACAGCCATGTCGTAAACACCCCATGAGGGGTCGAACAAGACTTGTCTTGCCTCGTCTAAAACAGTACAATTTTCGAATTTTACCAAGAAAATTCTTGAATTTTTTGAAGAAATTTCCGCTACTTTTCCTGAAATTTTAATGCCGTTTTCAAAAGTAAGAGAAGCCGCTTTACCGATTTCGATTCCGGCCGTTTTCAGGTCGTCGGCAGTAAAATCTTCAAGTGGCTTGGCATAACCCTGCAGCCTGCCCACCGGCGAACTGAACCCATCTTTATGATAATTTTTCCCGTGGCCTTTTAACTGTTTGCTATCAATTGCCAAAGCGGTCTCGCCGGTTGTTTTGATAAATGTTGGGTTGCCATTTTTATCTGCTTTAAATTCCGTAAAAGTACCGGATACCTGTAACCCCGAACTGTATACAGCGGTGCAGGTGTTTTTGCTTTCGATGGCTTTTTGCAGCCCGTAAGCACCTCCCCTGCGAAAGGCCATAGTATCGGCGAATTCTTCAAGCACATCTATCAGGTTTTGAAAAGTAGGCGTTACAAAAAGCTGCGGCTGCGTTTTGGTGATATCGTAACTGTATTTAACTGCATCAATGGTATAGGGTAGCTTTTTAACCTCGTTGCTCATACAACTTGCGCTTTCGCCGATGGACGATAACAGCCCGGCGCCATAGATCTTAGGATCTTGTAAAGTACCTATCAGCCCGTACTCTACTGTCCACCAATGCAGGCGGCTCAGCAGCGCCATTTCAGAAGGTTCGCCCATGTTGTTTTGGTGCCAGGCAACCAGTTCATCGGCTTTTCGTATTTCGGCTTCATCGGCATCAGGCATTTCCTTTAGTATGGATAAAGCGCGAATGGCTTCATACAATTCAAAATCCTGCGCGCTAAACATGGCCTTAGCTCCTATCGACCCAAAATAGCTCAGGTATTGGTGGTAATCTTTATCAGCAATAATAGGCGCGTGCCCTGCCGATTCGTGAATAATATCGGGAGCAGGGGTATATTCGATATGCTTTAACTGGCGTATGTCTGCAGCTATAACCAATACCCGGTAAGCCTGGTACTCCATAAACGCGGCAGGCGGTATAAATCCGTCAACCGTCACCGCTCCCCAGCCAATTTTGGCCAGCGCGTTATTCATGTCCTGCAAGTCGGGTATCTTCTCGATGGTAAGCCCCGCCTTTTGCAGGCCCGGGATATATGGGTAATAGGCCACATCTTTTAAATAGCTGTAGTTCTGACGCATTACATAACGCCACACGGCATGGTCAACCGGTGTGTAGTGCTCGTAATGCTGGTCAACTATAAATTGCTTTAAATGGCGTGGCAATGCCGCAACCTGCGGGTTATTAAAATCATTAAAATCGCTCATTAGTTAGCTCCGGGTTTATAAGTAACCAAAATTAGGAAATTAGGTTTAGGTAAATTACTACTGTATCAGATAATTTGCAGAAAGATAGCCTATAATTGCGACAGGCGAACAGGGAAAAAAATTTAATATTTTAATTGTCGCCAGTTTCAAAATTATCTTCTGCCTTAGGTAACCCATCAGACAACCGGCTTGGGCGGATAACGTAGTATACACCCAGTAAGGCCACCAGTAATGATATGATATAAAATGTGCCGGGTAAAAATACCGCCAGGCTTTTTTCCATCGGGAAAAATTTGGTAAGCCAGGTAAATACGGTTTCGCGTATGCCCGCGCCGCCAACACTTATGGGCACAATAGTAGCCAGGGCCGATATCAGGAACGAGAGCAGGTAGGGCGAATACTTGCCATCAAAATCCTGCCCTATCATAATAAAAACAATGGCCACCAATTGCAGGCTTTGCACACCTATAGCTTTTAGGTGCGCCTGCCAAAAATAGAGCGTGTACTCCCTGAAAAATTTATAAGCCACAAAATAATATAGGCCCGATGCTACTACAAAAATGCTTAAAGGTATACCGATATGGATATCTATCTGCGGGATCAAAAATATGAGCGCAACAATAATTAAACCTATTGCCCAAAGGCCGCTTAACCTATCAAACATAATAGCCCAAAACACTTTTTTGGCCGGCAGCTTGTAGTTTTTATTAAGCAGGTATATTTTGTATCCGTCGCCGCCGATACCGCCGGGCAGCAGGAAATTATAAAACAAACCTAACAGGTATAACCTGAAGTTGAACCTGGGGTCGAGCTTAAGCCTGATGGATTTGAAGAAGCTGGACAAACGCCATGATGATAACACCATGGAGGCGAAAAAGCTTAACAGCGCAGCAAACATCCACCAGTAATTGGCATGCAGCAGCCTGTACTTAACGTCCTGAAAATTTACCTTACGGAACACGAAGTACAACAGCACCGAGGTAACCGCAAATTTAAGCACCACTTTGGTGATGCTCCATAAGCGCTGTTTCCAGGTTTTGGGGGCCACCAGTTCCTGTGCTTCGTCCTCTTCGGCTTGGGCTAAATTTTTCATTCGGGTGCAAAGGTAATAAATTAGCGATTAGTTGATTTGAGATTAGAGATGAGTAAAGTTGATTGAGCAAGGATTTTTGACCAGAGGCCAATTAACTTTCGCGGCAACAGGTGCGAAGGTATTGCACTATTTGATAAAAAGTTTACAGTTAGATGAGGGCAGAAGCCCGGCTATCTCTAATTTAACTTATCACTAATCTTTAAAAAAAGGTATTTTTGCGCAAAATTTTTATCAGATATGGGTAAGGTAAATGTTGGTATAGTGCAAATGAGCTGCACGGCAAATAAGCAGGAAAATCTGGATAAGGCCATTGTAAAAGTTAGGGAAGCTGCCGCCAAAGGTGCGCAGATTGTTTGCCTGCAGGAGCTTTTTACATCGTTGTATTTTTGCGATGTAGAGGATTACGATAACTTTAAACTGGCCGAACCTATCCCCGGCCCTTCAACCGATGCTTTACAGAAAGTAGCGGCAGAGCTGGGCGTGGTTATCATAGCCTCGTTATTTGAAAAACGCGCACAGGGCGTTTACCATAACACTACCGCGGTGTTAGATGCCGATGGAAGTTACCTGGGCAAGTACCGTAAAATGCATATACCCGACGACCCCGGCTTTTATGAGAAGTTTTACTTTACACCCGGCGACTTGGGTTACAAGGTTTTCAAAACCAAATTCGCTACCATAGGCGTATTAATTTGCTGGGACCAGTGGTACCCCGAAGCTGCACGCATCACCGCATTGATGGGCGCTGAGATATTGTTTTACCCTACCGCTATTGGCTGGGCCAATACGCAGGACGAAGCAACCAACATAAAACAATACAACGCCTGGCAAACCATACAGCGCGGGCACGCGGTTGCCAATGGCGTACACGTGGTAAGCGTAAACCGTACGGGCGAAGAAGCCGGCGTAAAATTCTGGGGCGGGTCATTCTTTGCTGATCCGTTTGGAGAAATTTTGCACCAAACCACTGTGGAACAGGAAGAGGTAATTGTTAAAGAACTTGACCTTAACCAATCTGATTATTACCGCAGCCACTGGCCGTTTTTGCGCGATAGAAGGATAGACAGCTATCAGCCGATTACGAAGAGACTTTTAGATAACGATTAGTCCATGGACCATAGTCGATAGACCATAGCAAGTACCACCCATGGCATTTAAATTTGAAAATCTTCAGGTCTGGCAAAAGGCATTAGATTTGACTGATGAAGTTAACACGCTGACAAAAATCAACTTTCCAAAAGATGAGTTGTTCGTGCTTACTGCTCAAATTAAGAGAGCGGCTGATTCTGTAGTATTAAACATCGCAGAGGGTTGTACGGGCCAAACAAATGCGGTCTTTAAGCAGTTTCTGGGATATGCTCTAAGGTCTGCTATAGAGGTCGTATCATGCCTCTTCATTGGCAAACGAAGAAAATTAATCGATGATACAGATTTCCAAAAGCTTTATGACGATTATCAGGCATTATGCAAGATGATCACTGCTCTTCGACATACTTTATAAAATTACCATGGACTATCGACCATCGACTATCGACCATCCTGCGACAGCAGGATTCCACTTCCCCGCCGAATGGGCTAAACATACTGCCACATGGCTTAGCTGGCCGCATAAAGAAGCCTCGTGGCCGGGTAAACTGGGTTTGATCTACGGTAAGTATGCCGAATTTATTAAGATCCTTACCGAGGGCGAAATAGTGCGCATTAACGTTGTTGATGAGCAAATGGCGGCCTTTGCCAAACAACAATTGGATGTTGTAGGCGCCGACCTGCGCAAGGTTGAGTTTTTTGAGTTTGGAACAAACGATGCCTGGTGCCGCGATCATGGTCCGGCTTTTTTGGTGAACTACCAAACCAAGGAGAAGGTAATTGTTGATTGGGGTTATAACGCCTGGGGCGATAAATATCCTCCGTACGATCTGGATGATGTTATCCCAACCAAAATAGCCAACCACTTTAACCTGCCGGTGTATAACCCCGGTATTGTAATGGAGGGCGGCTCGGTTGATTTTAACGGCGCGGGCACTTTGCTTACAACTACCGCCTGCCTGCTCAATAAAAATCGTAATCCACATTTGAACCAGCAGCAGATTGAAGGCTACCTGCAAAACTACTACGGTGTTGAGCAAATACTTTGGCTGGGGGATGGTATTGTTGGCGACGATACCGACGGCCACATTGACGATATTACCCGCTTTGTAAACACCGATACGGTGGTTACCGTTGTGGAAGAAAACAAAAACGACGAGAATTACCATATATTGCAAGAGAACCTGCAAAGCCTGAAGACCATGCGCCTGTTAAACGGCAAGCAACTGAACATTGTTGAGCTGCCTATGCCCCACCCGGTGATATACGACGACCAGCGTTTACCAGCATCGTACGCCAACTTTTACATTGGCAATGCCGCTGTGGTAGTGCCTACCTACCGTTCGCACCATGACGATAAGGCTTTGGATATTTTACAAGGCTGCTTCCCCGACCGGAAGGTTGTGGGTATCGATTCGACCGATATTATCTGGGGGTTGGGGAGTTTCCATTGCCTGAGCCAGCAGGAGCCGGCGGTGTAGTTATTGGGTGATGTATTATATTCGTGAATTGTAGAGCCGCGATACTTCGCGTCTCCTTAAGGACGGTAACGAACAATTTATTTTTGCACTATTTATTAAGACGCGAAGTATCGTGTCCCTACGGAAAATTGGATTATATTGCATTTCCTTAAGACGCGATGTATCGCGTCTCTATGCGATATGGAAGATAAATACAAAGAACGATACCTTATCCCATCGACCCGTTTAAAGGGTTGGGACTATGGGTCGCACGCTTTGTATTTTGTGACCATCTGTACAAAAGATCGTATCCAGTATTTTGGAGAAATTGAAACAGACTTTGCTGGTTTGGCATCTTTGCAGAAAACAGTTATTGCTAATGTTGCATATTGTAACTGGTTAAAGATTCCTGAATATCACCCCTATGTAGAATTAGATGAATTTATAATTATGCCTGATCATATCCATGGGATTTTATTCATCAATAAGCCGGATAAAATAACCTGGGAAGTGAATAAGGCCGGCGGTCAATCAAAAAATTTGGCCTCAATCATAAGAGGGTACAAATCTTCGGTAACGCAATATGCTAAGATAAACAACATTGATTTTTTGTGGCAACCCCGATATTACGACAGAGTTATCAGAGATCAAAATGAATATCTAAATATCCGAGAATATATTTACGATAATCCTAACAGGTGGGAAAATCATAACAGAAATTTCGAAAATCTTTACAAATCGTAGAGACGCGATACCTCGCATCTTCTTTAGGATGGTGAAGACATTTTACTATTGAATTATTTATTAAGACGCGAAGTATCGCGTCTCTACATTAAGACAGCCGCAAAACTTCGTTATAAAATACATCCAGCGTAGAGATGCGATACTTCGCGTTTACAAACATCGCCCAAATTTTTTACCGACAATTTACACCCCCTTACCGACTACTTTAATGATATTGCCAATATTGAGTTTGCATATCTGCAATCTTAAGTTAGTTTTGGTTAACATTAAATAGAACAATACCATGTCCAATCATATAAACGATTTAAACCGCACCCCAAAAAACAAGGTTTTAGCCGGGGTAATCCTATTGGCAGTGGGCGGTATACTGCTTATAAAACAATTCAACTTTTTCTTTTTCCCCGGCTGGCTGTTCAGCTGGCCCATGTGGGTTATCGTTTGGGGGCTTTATTACGGCGCCAAACACAACTTCCGTAAACCGTTTTGGTTTATACTGGTCATTATCGGCGTAGGCAATTTACTTGACGAGGCGTTTCCCAGTTTTGACGTAACCGCGGTTACATGGCCGGTATTGCTGATCGCTTTTGGTCTCTGGATCATCATGAGGAAAAGAGGTGAAGCCCATACAGAAAACACCGCTTATTGGGATAAAAAATACAGCGCTGACGCTTACACAGGCGATAAACCTTTGGCAAATTTTGATACCGAAGGCACCGGCGAAGAAACAGCAAATCCTGCCGGCAGCATGCCCCCTCCCTCTGAAGACGACTTCCTAAACGCTACCGCCATTTTTGGCGGGGTTAATAAAACCATCCTGTCAAAAAATTTCAGGGGCGGCGATATCACGAATGTTTTTGGTGGTACCGAGCTTGATTTTACACAGGCAGATATTCACGGACGGGTTATTATTGACATTACCCAAATGTTTGGCGGTACAAAAATAATAGTTCCGGCCAACTGGCATATAGTGCCCGACCTTGCAGCTGTATTTGCTGGCGTTGATGATAAAAGAATAAAACAGGCCAAAACCAGCACTACTGATAAAGTTTTGGTATTAAAAGGAGTATCGGTATTTGCAGGGATCGATATCCGCAGCTATTGATAAAGGGAACTAAAAGATCACTTAACGCTCTGTTTTGGAGATCGAGTGAGGTTTAACAAACAGCGCCTTTAAGCCCCCTCCTTTGGAGAGGGTTTAGATGAGGCTAAATAACAAACAGCGCCTTTTAAGTCCTCTCCTTTGGGGAGGATTGGGTGAGGCTAAAGGAGGTATCTTATGAACTGGTATGTAGCAAAATTAGTTTTCAGGGTAATAAGCGGCAATGGCGACCATAACGCGCAGTTTGACGAGCAACTGCGACTGATAAACGCCGATACCGAAATACAGGCGTACGAAAAAGCGAGCCTGATTGGCCATGCAAACCAGGACAGCTTTTTAAACGTACAAAAGCAAACTGTTAAATGGCAATTTATTGATGTTGCCGAACTAAACGCTTTAAGTGGTTTAACAGATGGCACCGAACTTTACTACAACATACATGAAGCACCTGACCCGGACCTTTACATTGCCTGGGCACACCATAAAAGCGCCCTGCTGGGTGCAAAAAACTAAACCTAACTAAGTAAAAGTTTTGACGGAATCACAAATATCACAATCAAAATTACTTGGGGCCTTCGCGGTTTGCGGCCTGGTTTGGGCTGCCTTGCAAGCCTATATCATACATAGCTTTGGTTTCCCCTGGATAACGGCCATCACCGACAGTGCCGTAAGCGCTATGTTGTTATCAGGCGCATGCTGGCTGATCAACAACAACCTGCGCTACTACCAGCCCGATAAGGAAAGCTATGTATACCTGTTAATTTGGTGCGCGGCCCTGGCCGCCGCCTGCATTGCCGGATGCCGTTACATAATGCCGCTATTTAATATGGGGCAGGTATATTTCAATTTCCTGCAGCAATCGCTGGTCATTAGGTTCTTTACGTTGTTCCTTGCTATTGGATGGATGGCTATGATCAGCGCCCTGTGGTATTCGCAGCTTGACCATAAAAAAACCGTTGAGCGTAAAACCGAGGCCGAAAAGCTTGCCCGCGATGCCGAGCTTTATAACCTAAGGCAACAATTGCAGCCCCACTTTTTATTTAACAGCTTAAACTCTATAAACGCGCTTATTGGTTTTAAGCCCGAACTGGCCCGTAAAATGATACACCAGTTATCCGACTTTTTACGTGGCACACTTAAGAAAGACGATCAGCTTTTGGTTCCGCTCACCGATGAGCTTGCGCATTTAAATTTATATCTTGAGATAGAAAAGGTACGTTTTGGGCACCGCCTGCAAACCGAAATTAGCTGCGACGCCAAATGCGGCGAAGCAACGCTGCCGTCGCTGCTGCTGCAGCCATTGGTAGAGAACGCCATTAAATTTGGTTTATACGATACTACCGACGAGGTTACTATAAGCGTGCGCGCCGAAACAGAGGACCAGTATCTGGTCATCATGATACAAAACCCGTACGACCCAAAAACAAGCAGGCCCCGCAAAGGCACAGGTTTTGGTTTAAGCGGGGTACAACGCCGGCTTTATTTGATATTTGCCCGTAACGATTTGATGGAAACTCACGCAAATGATAATATATTTACAACCGTAATAAAAATACCGCAGTTATGATCAGCGCTTTAATTATTGACGATGAGCCTTTGGCCCGTATGGTTGTACAAGAATATTTGCAGGCTTTCCCTCAGATAGAGGTTGTGCAGGAATGCGGCGATGGCTTTGAGGGCCTGAAAGCCATACAACAATACCAACCCGACCTGATATTCCTGGATGTACAAATGCCCAAAATAAACGGCTTTGAAATGCTGGAACTGGTAGATAACCCGCCTGCGGTAATATTTGCCACCGCTTTTGACGAGTACGCCATAAAGGCTTTTGAAGCGCACGCGGTAGATTACCTTTTAAAACCTTTTAGCAAAGAGCGCTTTAACAAAGCCATTGAAAAACTTTTGGCGCAGGCCCCCGCAGGCCCAACCCCGGTTACCAAAACCAATCCGTTGCTGGAGGAAGCTGCCCAGTCGCCCGCGCAAAACGAACGCATTGTGGTAAAAACCGGCACCAAAGTAAAGATCATATCTGTACAGGATGTTGAATACCTGCAGGCCGACGACGATTATGTAAGTGTTGTAACCGCCGAGGGCGCTTTTCTGAAAAATAAGACGATGGCCTTTTTTGAGAAAACGCTCGACCCGCGGTACTTTGTCCGGGTGCACCGTTCTTACATTATCGCCATACAGCAAATTACACGTTTAGACCCATACGAAAAAGATAGCCACCTGGCCATTCTTAAATCGGGTGCCAAAATACCGGTAAGCAAAACCGGCTATGTAAAACTGAAGCAGGTTTTAGGTATATAACCTGCCCTCCAGCCAGATAGTACTACATCCTGTCGAGCTTAACGCTCTCGGGCGAGGTAAGCATCAGCGGTACTTTTTCTACGGTCACAAAACTCATGTCGAGGCCAAAGTTGCGCTCTTCCGAGATACTCACCTTTTTAAGGCCGCGGTAAATGAACATGATAATTTTTTCGTAAAAGGATAGATGATGCGAACGCGATAATACCTTCTCTATCACCACAAACCTAAAGTCGCCCACAATTTTGTGTTTGTTTAGCGATCTGTAAGTACTGGTAATATCAATTTCGCCATTTTTCACCAGGTCTTCAACCACCTTGCGGAACAGCAGGTTTATTTGTTGTTCTACCCTGAAACCGAGTTTAAAATCGATACGGATAAGTTTGCCGGGCACTAAAAAATTAACCTCGTATTCGCTTTTATATGGTTCGTCTACCACATCTACGTGCACCAGCCAGTAAACATCGGCACGCTTGGGCTGCTTTTGCAGTATCGAGTAAATGATCTTTGATTCTATCTCGGAGTTAAAGTTGGCGCTGGTTAAATACACCAGTTGCGAAGCATATTTGGGTACAGTATCATCCTCGCTAAGTTCTTTCAGGATATTATAGTAGTCGTCGATCTCCACAAACTTAACATAACGGTTCTTTATCCTGCGGGCGGTAAACCACGACCACATGATGGTAAACAACACCAATCCAATTGAAAGGGTAAACCAGCCACCTTCAAAAAATTTATGCAGGTTGCCTATCAGGAATATCCCTTCGATAGTGAGATAAATGGCCAGGAATATCCCGATAAGATAGGCAGGCACTTTTTTACGCTGCAGGTATTTGGATACCAGTATAGTGGTCATTAACATGGCAACCGTTATACTTAAACCATAAGCAGCCTGCATTTTTGCTTCGTGCTTAAACAAAAGCACTACGCCAATACAACCGGCGCAGAGTATCCAGTTAATACTGGGTACATAGAGCTGCCCTTTTTGCTCGGAGGGATAGTTGATGCGCACCTTTGGCCAAAGGTTAAGCCTTACCGCCTCGGCAATAAGCGTAAATGAGCCGGATATAAGCGCCTGACTTGCAATGATAGCAGCAATGGTAGCTATGCCGATACCAAAGATGAGGAACCACTGGGGCATTAATTGATAAAAGGGGTTGTTAACATTCAAGTCAATAGATTGGCCTGTGTGCTGCAGCAGCCAAACCGCCTGGCCCAGGTAATTTAAAATAAGACAGGTTTTTACATATATCCAGCTTATCTGTATGTTTTTACGGCCGCAGTGCCCAAGGTCGGAATATAAAGCCTCGGCCCCGGTAGTACATAAAAACACTGCTCCTAAAATTATAAAAGCGTTGTAATCGCTGGTGAGCAGATGATAGGCGTAATACGGGTTAAAAGCCTTTAGTATTACCGGCATTTTAATAATGTAGTTGATGCCCAAAACACCCATCATGCTAAACCATATAAACATCATGGGCCCAAATGCCTTACCTACCAACGATGTACCAAACTGCTGTATAATAAACAGCGCCGCTATAATAGCTATTACTATTTGCACCGTGGGCAAATTAGGGTAATAGGCGGTTAGCCCCTCTATCGCAGATGATATGGTAATGGGCGGGGTAATAATACCATCGGCCAATAAGGCGCAGCCCCCTAACACCGCGGGTATAACCAGCCACCTGGCCTTGCGGCGTACCAGCGAAAAAAGCGAGAATATACCGCCCTCCCCTTTGTTATCGGCCCTAAGGGTTATCACTACGTATTTTAGGGTGGTTTGCAGCGTAAGCGTCCAGATGATGAGGGAAACACCCCCAACTACCAGGGTTTCTGAAATACGCTGCGAAAAGTTGGTATGCCCCAACCCAACAATTGCCTTAAAAACGTATAAAGGTGATGTACCAATATCACCGTAGATTATTCCTAAACTAATTAGCAGCCCTGCGGCGGTTAATTTCTGTAAGTCCTTTTGATGTGACACTTTCTTGTTATTTTTATTATACAGCAATCAGAACCTGATCAATACAGTCAGGCTCACTTATTAATTAATTTACCCGGTGTATTTCAACACTGTCGGGTGATGTGAGCATTAACGGTACCTTTTCTACCGTTACAAAGCTTAGGTCGAGGCCAAAATTGCGCTCTTCCGATAAGCTTACTTTTTTAAGTTGCACGTATATAAACATAATGAAACGTTCGTACAGCGACAGGTTATGCGATCGCGACAGCACCTTTTCTATCACCACAAACCTAAAATCGCCCACAATTTTATGCTTATGCAACGATTCGTAACGGCTGGTAATATCTACCTCGCCATTCTTTACCAAATCTTCCACCACCTTGCGGAACAGCAGGTTTATTTGCTGCTCAACCCGGAACCCGAGTTTAAAATCGATGCGGATGAGCTTACCCGGAATTAAAAAATCAACTTCGTAATCGCGCTTGTAAGGTTCGTCTACCACGTCTACGTGCACCAGCCAGTAAACATCGGCACGTTTGGGTTTTTTTTGAAGGATGGAGTAAATAATTTTTGATTCTATTTCGGAGTTGAAGTTAGCGCTCGTCATATAAACCAGCTGCGATGCATATTTAGGTACCGTCTGGTCTTCGCTCATTTCTTTTATAATGTCAAAATAATCGTCGATCTCGATAAATTTAACGAAGCGGTTCTTGATCTTGCGGGCGGAATACCACGTCCACATCACTACAAATAGTACCACGCCTATTGACAGGGTAAACCAGCCGCCATCAATAAATTTATGCAGGTTACCCAATAAAAACGCCCCCTCAATAACCATGTACATAGTAAAAAATATCACAATAAAATACATGGGTACCTTTTTTCGCCGTAAGAAGTTCGAAATAAGGATGGTGGTCATCATCATTGCTACGGTTATGCTAAGGCCATAAGCCGCTTCCATAGCTTCAGATTTTTTAAACAGCCACATTACGCCTAAACACCCTGCAAAAAGCACCCAGTTAATGCTGGGCACATACAGCTGGCCTTTCTGGTCGCTTGGGTAAACTATTTTGGCTTTAGGCCATAAGTTTAACCTAACAGCCTCGGCAATTAACGTGAACGAGCTTGATATTACGGCCTGGCAGGCAATAACTGCCGCCACCGTAGCTATGCCTATACCAAATATAAGGAACCACGATGGCATTATCTGGTAAAAGGGGTTAAATACATTCAGGTCAATATCGTTACGGCCGTTACGCTGTAACAGCCAAACCGCCTGCCCAAAATAGTTTAGCAGCAGGCAGGGTTTAACATATAGCCAGGTTGCCCGTATGTTTGGCCGGCCGCAGTGGCCAAGGTCTGAGTAAAGCGCTTCGGCGCCGGTAGTACACAAAAAAACCGCTCCCAAAATTACAAACGCGTTATAATCGCTGCCGAGCAGCTGGTAGGCGTAGTAAGGGTTTATGCCTTTTAATATCGATGGCATTTGCACAATGTAGCTAATACCTAAAACCCCCATCATGGTGAACCATAAGAACATAATGGGGCCAAATGCCCTGCCCACTATTGAAGAACCATACTGCTGTATAAAAAATAAAAACGTAATGATACCTACCACTATATAAAAGGTGGGCAGGTTATGGTAGCGGGAACTTAGCCCTTCTATTGCCGCTGATATGGTAATTGGCGGGGTGATAATACCATCGGCCAGTAATGCGCAGCCCCCTATTATAGCGGGGATAACAAGCCATTTAGCGCGACGCCTCACCAGCGAGAACAACGAAAAAACGCCGCCTTCACCCTTATTATCGGCCCGCAGGGTTATTACAACATATTTAAGTGTGGTTTGCAGGGTGAGTGTCCAGAATATGAGCGACACGCCTCCAAGCACTAAGGTTTCAGATATCCTGTTTGTACCGATGATAGCTTTAAAAACATACAGAGGTGATGTTCCTATATCCCCGTAGATTATTCCTAAACTAATAAGGAGCCCCGAGGCTGATAGTTTCTGCAGATCTTTATGGTTCGACACGCTGATTTAAAAAACGATACAAAACTATTAAAAAAAACCATTAACAACTTAAACTATAAACAACCGTATAAGTCTACTAACCGAGAACAACTGATAAAGCGTTATTTTGTTAAAATTTGTTAAAACTATTTATTAATTCATAACTATATTAATTGATGAGCGCTTTATTTATACTTTTGCAAATAATATAATACTATGGTGCAACGATCTACTTTTGTTAATTCCTGGTTTACCGTAATTGTTTTGGCAATAGCGGTGAACTTTGCGCTTGCAAAAGGGGTTAACGCGCAAAAAAGCGATACTTCGTACCTGCGTAGTCTTAAATCAAAAGCGAAAACATCTTACTTAAAAACCGGTCTGCACCTGGCATTACCGCCATTAAAACCGGCTGCGGTATCAACCGCAAAAATTAACCTGGCGCGGCCCGATGATAAGTTGCTTACCAATGTGCAGGTTTACCCAATACCGGTTACTGATGTTATAAATGTGAAGTATACCGTATCGCGCAGTGCCTTTGTTAACGTAAACGTGATGGATGTTTTGGGCAATAATGTGCTCACCCTGTTTTCGCAAAGGGTTGATTTTGGCGATCAAAGCATCAGCTACAACATCAGCAACAAACTGTCACGCGGTTTTTACTTTATCAGGATAGTGGTTGGAAACGAATCCGTGAACAAGCGCATCTCGGTACTTTAACCCCTCCTTATCTAATGTAGGGCCGCGATGATTCGCGCCTTAACCCTTATTATTTTTATGTAGAAACGCGCTACATCGCGTCTGAATGGAATATTGTTCAAGACGCGAAGTACCGGGTCTCTACGGGAACGTCTTTTTAGGGTTTTAATTTAGCGTTCAGAATTTAACCCTTAGGATTTTAAAATTAGGATTTAGAATTTAGAGTTTATAATTTCGGCATCTATGAAAATAATAGCTATTGGCCGCAATTATGCCGAGCACGCCAAAGAGTTAAATAACCCCGTGCCCACCACGCCGGTGATATTTATGAAACCGGATACCGCCCTGCTAAAGGACAACAAGCCGTTTTACCATCCCGATTTTTCGCAGGATATACACCACGAAATTGAAATAGTATTAAAGATAAGCAAGGAAGGTAAGTACGTAAGTGAAAAGTTCGCGGCAAGTTATTTTGAAGAAATTGCCCTTGGGGTTGATTTCACCGCACGCGATATTCAATCAAAACACAAAGAGAAAGGGCTGCCCTGGGAACTTGCCAAAGCATTTGATCATTCGGCACCGGTAAGCAACTTTTTACCAAAAGCTAAGTTTGCTGATATATACAACCTGAACTTTAAACTGGATTTGAACGGCGAAACCCGCCAGCAGGGCAATACTCAAAACCTGCTTTTTTCTTTTGAGCGTATAATCGCCTTTGTATCACAGTACACCACCCTGAAAAAAGGCGACCTGATATTTACAGGTACACCCGAAGGTGTTGGCAAAGTACAAGTTGGCGATAGATTGGAAGGATTTTTGGAGGGTGAAAAGCTTTTGGATTTTTATGTTAAATAGATATAGCACTACTAACACCGCTGCCAAATTTAAAAATCACCGTCATTGCGAGGTACGAAGCAATCTCAAAACTATGCTTTTTCGTCCTGCATACCGGCTACCTGGGTACCAGGAGATTGCTTCGTACCTCGCAATGACGGGACGGCGAACCCTGCTGACTGTTATCTCGGCTCTCTTTAGCATTACCACACACGCCCAGGATGTTATCCAGAGCAAGCAATACCCAAAAAACCAGTTCAGGTACCCATTAGACCTGCCGCCAAGTACTGCAGGTTCATTTGGCGAGCTCAGGCCAAGCCACTTCCACTCGGGGCTTGATTTTAAAACCAACCAGCGGATAGGTTTTCCGGTACACGCCGTTTATGATGGCTATATATCAAGGGTCAGGATACAGTTTGGGGGCTTTGGTCAGGCGTTGTACATTACGCACCCTAACGGCTATACCAGCGTTTACGGCCATATAGATAGCTTTACACCACAGGTTGCCAAATACATACGCGATTACCAGTACAAAAACCAAACCTACGAGGCAGACATTGCCGTACCGCAGGGACTGTTTAAAGTTCAAAAGGGAGATATTGTGGCCATATCAGGTAACAGGGGCGCATCTGCCGGCCCACACCTGCATTTTGAGATAAGAGATAGCCTGACGGAAGAAACCATCAACCCCCAACTGTTCGGGCTCACCATCCCTGATACGCGGCCGCCTGCCCTTACCGCTGTTGGCATTTATCATTTAAACGGCAACCCATTTAGCGATAAAACACCAAAAGAGTTTTTGGCCTTAACAGGCTCAAATGGCAATTATCACTTGTTAAAACCACAAGTACTAAACCTTAGCGGTAACACGGGCTTTGGTATCACCGCTTACGATATGAACAGTGCATCCATGAACCGCAACGGCCTTTATTCGGTTGAGCTAAAGCTGGACGGCATTGCCATGTATACCTTTGCCGTTGAGCGGTTCGCGTTCGACCAAACGCACGCCATTAATGCCTACATAGATTACCCCGCGTTTATCTCCTCGCGCCAATGGATGCAAAAATGCTTTATACTGCCCGGCAGCCGCATATCCCTGTACCCGCAGTCTATCAACAGGGGTATTATGGCCTTTAATGATGATGCCCTGCACGAGGTGCAGTTTATAGTAAAGGATATAGCGGGCAATACATCAACCCTCACATTAAAAGTACAATCGAGCACCCAGGCAGCCAACCTTATGCCCGATAAGCCCACCGGAACACTGTTTCGCTATGATAAGAAAAGCGAGTTTGCCAACGTTAAGGTTAGGGTGAGTGTTATGCCGGGCAACTTGTACGACGATCTGGATTTTCAGTATGCCGCTCTGCCGGCTAAACCCGGGGCTTTGTCGCAAACGCACCGCATTCACAATAAATTTACGCCTATCCACGACGAATACGACCTGTGGATAAAACCCGATGTAACCCTTGGGGCCAGCGCGGGCAAGGCCGTAATAGTTAACGCCGCCAGCGGCAGCATTGGCGGCACTTACGAAGATGGGTATGTAAAGGCTAAAGCGCATACCTTTGGCGATTATTATATTAAGCTTGATACTGTAGCGCCACGTATTACACCTATAAACATCCATAACGGAAGTAACCTGCGTGGCATAAGGGCAATTAAGCTGCGTATAAGTGATAACCTTAGCGGAATTAAAAGCTATACCGGCCGTATTGACGGCAAATGGGTGCTGATGGAGTGGGATTATAAAACTAAAATATTAAGTTATACATTTGACGATACAATAACTGCCGGGAAACATACTTATGAATTTTCGGTAACAGATATTAAAGACAACGTTTCAACATTCACAGCAGAATTTACCAGGTAACATGGCAACTTTAAAACAAGGCGATAAAGCGCCAAACTTTACGGCTAACGATCAGAACGGCCAGCCGGTTTCGTTAAGCGATTTTAAGGGTAAAAATGTCATTCTTTACTTTTACCCAAAAGATGATACGCCCGGCTGCACTGCCGAAAGCTGCGATTTCAGGGATAATTATCAGTCGTTATTAAGCAAGGGGTTTGAAGTGATCGGGGTAAGTGTAGATGATGAAAAGTCGCATAAAAAATTCGAGACCAAATATCAGCTGCCGTTTACCCTTATTGCTGATACAGAACACAGCATTGTAGAAGCCTACGGCGTTTGGGTTGAAAAAAACATGTATGGCAAAAAATACATGGGCACCGCCCGTACCACCTTTATTATCAACGGCGACGGTATTATCAATAAAGTAATTGATAAGGTTGATACAAAAAATTCATCGCAGCAGGTGCTCGATCTGTTATAAGCCAGTCGGCCCCTTCTCCGCTGGTTAGCGGAAGGGCTTTAGAGATTAAAAGCCTGCCATGCCGGGGTAGATTTAGAAGAGGCTAAAACATATATCAAACAAAAACGCTTTATATTTATTTAAAAGAATAAATTTTAATAGATGGCCATTCAGGCAGAAGACGAAGAAATATTAAGCAAGTTTAGGGACGAAAAGACCCGCAACGAAGCGTTTAACCTTTTACTGAAAAAGTATCAGCAAAAAATATACTGGCACGTGCGCCGTATGGTTATTGACCACGACGATGCAGACGATATCGTGCAGGACGTATTTATCAAAATATGGAAAAACCTGCCCGGCTTTCGTAACGATGCGCAGTTATACACCTGGATGTACCGCATTGCTACCAACGAGTGCATTACTTTTTTAAACAAGAAAAAGCAAAAAAACAATGTATCGCTGGATGATGTGAACTATGAACTGGCCGATACCCTATCGGGCTCAGACCATTTCAGCGGCGACCAGATACAACGGAAATTGCAGGAGGCTATACTAACCCTACCGGATAAACAACGGCTTGTTTTTAACATGAAATACTTTGACGATATGAAGTACGAGGAAATAAGCGATGTTTTAGGTACCAGTGTGGGCGCTTTAAAGGCATCATTTCACCTCGCGGTTAAAAAAATAGAAGCATTTATAACATCAACTGATTAATTTTTAAATTAGCGTTAAACCTTTTGGAACATTATTCATCTATAACAGTGTATGAAAAGCGATATGGAGAATAACGAATGGACCGACGAAGAAATGTCACTTAAACGGTTTAATAAAACAAACCCGTTTACTGTGCCATCCGGCTATTTTGAAGAGGCCGGTGAACGCATATCATCCCTGGTAAAATTAAACCAGCTTAAGGGTGACGATATGGGACAGGGCTTTGCTGTACCGCAAAACTATTTTGATGAGCTAACTTCTAATATACAAAGCAGGATAAATATCGACAGACTTGCGGGTAACGGCGAAAAAGGTTTTACTGTACCACAAGGATATTTTGAAGAGCTTACACATAATATACAAAGTCGCATCAGCATTCAGGCTGCCGTAAACCCGGCAGAAACAGGCTTTGCGGTTCCGCAGGATTATTTCGGCAACCTGCAACAGCAAATAACCAGCAGGATAGCCGTTGAGGAGGTATTAAATACCAATGCACCCGCCTTTGCTGTACCCGAGAATTACTTTGAAAAGCTTAACCAGGATATTTTAAATAAAACGGTTAATAAAGAGACCGTGTTGCGTAAAACTATTGTGCGCAAACTGTGGGCATCCAATACGTTTAAATATGCTACCGCGGCATGCCTTGCTTTAATAGTTGGTGCAGGCGCATTTTTAAGGGAAGCGCCACAACCGCTTACCCATACGCAAACCCTGCTGCATAAACAGGTATCGAACATTCCGGTAGACGAAATAAAAGACTATCTTGAATTAAATGTAGATGCCAATGATACCCGTAGCTTAATTGGTAACGATAAAGAAATTAATACTGACGCCCTGGATGCCGACCTGCAGGACTATATTGATGTTAATTAACACTACTTTTTAATGAACAGGCTGTTTGGATATATTTTATTTTTATTAGTATTTGCAATAGGCAACCACAACGTCGTAGCGCAGGTAAACAGCTTTCGCCGGCCTTCATCTGCGGTTAAAGCAAAAACGCGCAATCCAAAGCTTCAGGCAGTACGCGATAAGTTTATAGGGCAGCAGCTTGCACTTACTTCAGATGAGTCGCGCAAATTTTGGCCGGTATACCGCCGGTATCAGCAGGATCTGATGGCTGTTACTATATTGAAACGCCAAAACAATTCCAGTTCTACAGCCAATGGCATGGACCAGATAAACAGAGAGCTGGAGCTGGATAATCAGATGGTTGAAATCCGGAAGCACTATCGCGATGAATTCTTAAAAATATTGCCCCCCGAAAAGGTAAGCACGCTTTATAAAAGCGAGGTTGAATTCAGGAACGAACTTATCAAACAGTTCAGCGAGCGCAGTATACGCGCAGGTAATTAGAATTGTTGAGAGGTTGTGACCTCCTTTAAAAAGTTTTTGAAGCAGTGCTCCGGCATTGCTTTTTTGTTTGGGCAAATTTAGTGTACTGTCATTTTGATTTTACGGCCTGACATTTCATTGTTACCATAAAAATCATCCTAACTTTGCAGCTTTAAAACATTTCAACCTCACAACAACTTACACCATGCTTACGCTACGCCAGCTTTTTTTGAACAACAACGCCCAAACAACTCATTTCCCGTTGTTGCTGGAGTTTGAACGCGCAGAAGGTGTGTATATGTATGATAGCGAAGGCAAAGCGTATACCGACCTGATATCGGGCATTGGGGTAAGTAACCTGGGTCATGGTAATCCTAAAGTAGTGCAGGCTGTTAAACACCAGGCTGATAAATATATGCACCTGATGGTGTACGGCGAGTATGTACAAACCCCACAGGTACGCTTCGCCCAAAAGCTGGTTTCTGTTTTACCATCCACACTAAATTCTGTTTATTTTACCAACTCTGGTGCCGAGGCTGTTGAAGGTGCTTTAAAATTAGCCAAGCGCTTTACCGGGCGGCAGCAGATCGTGGCTTTTAAGGGGGCGTATCATGGCAGTACGCACGGCGCCTTAAGCGTTATGGGCAATGAGGAGTTTAAACAAGCTTACCGGCCTTTATTGCCGGGCATAAATTTTATTAGCCTTAACCATCTGCCGGAGCTTGATCTTATCACTGAACAAACCGCCTGCGTAATCCTCGAAACCATACAAGGCGAGGCTGGCATACGCGTACCTGATGCGGGGTATATGCGGGCCTTACGCGAACGCTGCAGCCAAACGGGCACATTACTCATATTCGATGAGATACAGGCCGCCTTTGGTCGTACGGGTAAGCTTTTCGCTTTCGAACATTTTAATGTAGTGCCCGATATATTGCTGCTGGCCAAAGCACTTGGCGGTGGCATGCCGGTTGGGGCTTTTATTGCTCCGGTTAATATTATGGCAGCCCTTAAAGAGAACCCTATACTGGGCCATATCACTACCTTTGGCGGGCATCCTGTATGCTGTGCCGCCGGCCTGGCGGCACTGGAGGTTTTGCTTGAAGAAAACCTGACAGAACAGGTAGCTAAAAAAGAAGCATTTATCAGGCAGCGCCTGGTGCATCCGGCCATTAAACAAATACGCGGCAAGGGCCTAATGCTCGCCGTTGAATTTGAAAGTTTCGAACTGAACAAAAAAATAATCGACCGGTGTATACATAATGGCGTAATTACCGACTGGTTCCTGCATTGCAGCAATGCCATGCGTATTGCCCCGCCTCTCATCATAACCGGGCAGCAACTGGCTCATGCATGCGATATCATTATGGAGGCTATTGATTCTCAAACACATACAGTTCAAATAGCGCCTTCCAGATCACGCGTTTAAATTCTAATTAATAATTTAACTGTAAAAAGAAAGTTACGGCGCCGTTTTTGAGGTGATTGGTATAATTTATGCATATACTATGTACCCGTACAAATTGCGCCTATAACCTGTATAAATACTGTTTTTGAGGTCACCAGTGCATACTTTTCGGGTCAGCGATGGCTTAAATTTTATGTACAAGCTATCCCGGTGTTAAAACAATTGCAACTTCTACAAACAAACATGAAAATAGCCTACATATCAACCTATCCGCCCCGCGAATGCGGTATCGCTACCTTTAACCAAAATTTAATGCATGCTATCAATGCCAATTTTCCCGATAGGAAAAGCTCGCTTGATGGCGGATTTATAGTAGCATTAAATGATTCGGAAGATCTGCAGGAATATGAATACCCTGCCGACGTTAAATATGTTATCCGCCAAAACCATCAAAAAGATTATATACGCGCCGCTAACTTTATAAATACCAGTAATGTGGACGCGTGTATCCTGGAGCACGAGTTTGGTATTTATGGCGGAGAAAGCGGTATTTACGTTTTGCCTTTGATAAACCGTTTAGAGAAACCGCTGATATCTATTTTACATACCGTTTTAAAGGACCCAAGCTACGTACAGCGCATTATTATCCGCGAAATTGCCGAGCAATCGTCAAAGATAATTGTAATGAGCAAACGCGCTGTTGAGTTTTTAACTACTATTTATGATATCCCTGCCGAAAAAATTCAGATAATAGAGCATGGCGTACCTGATTTGGAAGCACCCGAGGTTAACCCCGTTAAAAGCTTAAGTCAGTTTAAAAACCACCGCGTACTGTTAACATTTGGTTTGTTAAGCCGTAATAAAGGCCTGGAAACGGTTGTTAAAGCACTACCTAAAATAGTGGCTAAACACCCTGATGTTATGTACGTTGTACTAGGCAATACCCATCCCGGGGTTATTAAAAATTCGGGAGAAGAGTACCGCGACCACCTTAAAAATCTTGCAGCGCAGTTAAAAGTATCACAGCACCTGTCATTCATTAATAAATTTGTGGCCGAAGATGAATTGATAAATTATCTTACCGCTGCAGAAGTGTATGTTACGCCATACCTTAACGAAGCGCAAATTACCAGCGGTACCTTATCATACGCTGTGGGTGCGGGTGCGGCGGTGGTATCAACGCCTTACTGGCATGCAACCGAACTGCTGGCCGATGGCCGCGGCCGCTTATTTGATTTCAAGAACGCCGATGCGCTTGCCGAAACAGTAAATGAACTGCTGGATAACGAGCACGCTCTAAACGAATTAAAGGAAAACGCTTACGAATACGGACTGCATTTGCGCTGGCCGGCAACCGGCGCCGAATATATACGGGTTGCGCAGGAGGCTGCAGCTACCCATGACTTTAGCGATAAAATACTTAAGAACAGCATAGTAGACCCCGAGATATTACCAAAGTTCAGCCTTGCACACATCTTACGTTTAACAGACGATACAGGTATTGTACAGCACGCTAAATACGGGATACCCAACTTAAAAGAGGGTTACTGCCTTGATGATAACGCGCGTGCGCTTATTATGGCCCTAATGGCCTACCAGCGCAATAAAAGCAATGATGCATATAAATTATTGCCGATATACCTCAGCTATATCCACTACATGCAAACAGAGGATGGTAATTTCCGGAATTTCTTGAGTTTTAACCGCCAGTATTTGGACGAGGTAGGCTCAGAAGATTCCTTCGGACGCACCATATGGGCATTAGGTCATTTGATCAGCTGCGCAGCAAGTAACTCCTATCGGGAGTTCGCGCTGGAGCTATTCCATAAATCGTACCCGCACTTTAAATCGTTAAAATATATAAGGGGGCAGGCTAACACCATTATTGGTATTGCTTTATACCTGCAGGCCTATCCTACCGATGAGGGCATGATAGCTGAACTGGTACGCCTAACCCAGCCGTTAATAGATGCCTACGAATCAACACGATCTGATGACTGGGAGTGGTTTGAAGAAAGCATGACCTATGATAATGCTATCCTGCCGCTGGCCCTGCTGCACTCGTGCGAGATAACCGGCAACCAGAAGGCCAAAGATATCGCCCTTAAAACCATGGCGTTTTTAGATAAGCTAACCCTGTCAAACGGGTATCTGAGCCCTGTGGGCAACGATGGCTGGTACTACCGCGGCGGTACCTTCCCTACTTTCGACCAGCAGGCTATCGAAACAATGGCCATGGTGCTTATGCATTTCCAGGCCTACCAGATCTTCCGTAAACCGCGGTACATCGAGAAAATGTTCCTGAGCTACAAATGGTTCCTGGGCGAGAATACACTGCGTGCGCCGCTGTATGACCACGAGACCAAGGGGTGCTGCGATGGCTTGCTACCCACCGGCATCAACCGTAACCAGGGCGCCGAAAGTACACTTGCTTACATGATATCGCACCTTACCGTATTAAAGGCGTTTGAACTGGAATACGAGTATAACAAGATAGATCAGCAGGTAAAGATGTGTTAAATGAGAGCAGCCGTATTAGCGCCCGTTGCCTGGCGCACACCGCCCAGGCATTACGGGCCATGGGAACAGGTAGCATCAAATATCGCCGAAGGCCTTATTAAGCTGGGGGTAGATGTTACCCTCTTTGCCACAGGTGATTCTATTACCCAGGGTAAGCTACAACACGTTTGCCGGCAAGGTTACGAGGAAGACCGGACGCAGGACGCTAAGGTGCTGGAATGCCTGCATATCAGCAACCTGATGGAACAGGCAGGTGATTTTGATATAATTCATAACAATTTTGATTTTTTACCGCTTACGTATACAGGATTAATCAATACGCCGGTAATAACTACCATTCACGGGTTTTCGTCGCCGCGCATAATACCGGTTTATAAGAAGTATAACGCACGTGGGCATTACGTTTCTATCAGCAACGCCGACCGCAGTCGGGAACTCGAGTATATTGCCACTGTTTACAATGGTTTAGATACAGACGCTTTTAAGTTTACCGAAAAACCGCAGGACTACCTGTTGTACTTTGGTCGTATCCATCACGATAAAGGCCCTGTTGAAGCTATACAGATAGCTAAAAAGGCCCAAAAAAAATTGATAATTGCGGGTATAATACAGGATGAAAATTATTTTAAAGACCGGGTTGAACCTCATCTTAACGAACAGATATCCTATATTGGACCGGCCGGCCCTGATAAGCGCAACGAACTTTTAGGCAGCGCGCTGGCGCTGCTGCATCCCATAAATTTTGCTGAGCCGTTCGGCATGAGCGTTGCCGAGGCTATGCTTTGTGGAACGCCGGTGATAGCTTTCAATAAAGGTTCGATGCCTGAATTGATACAGCACGAAAAAACGGGTTTCTTAGTAAATACGGTTGAAGAAGCAGTTGACGTTATTGGCCAGCTCAGTTCTATCGATCGCAAATACTGCCGGGAATGGGCAGGTTCGCAGTTTTCTAAAGAGAAAATGGCGAGTGATTATTTTAAGCTTTATCAGCGAATATTAGGATTTTAACCTCTTGTCATGCTGTGCGTAGTGAAGCATCTATTCACCGACGTGCTTATCGGCGATTGCAAAGTTGCTAATAGATCCTTCGCTATCGCTCAGGATGACAAGAGGCGAATATCAATCTATCCCGTCTTCCTTAAACCTGGCCAGCAACTCGTCAAGGTCAACTTCGGCAAATGATGTAGATGAATCTGATATGCCGTATGGTATAATAAGCTTATTATTATGTATCATAGACCCGCATGAATATAATACGTTTGGTACGTATCCCTCGCGCTCATCGCTGTTGGGTACTAACAATGGTTCTTTCAGGCGGCCAATTTCTATGGTGGGGTCATCCAGTTTAAGCAGGCTTGCACCTAGCACATAACGCCGCATTGGACCCACGCCGTGCGTTATTATCACCCATCCGTCCTTAGTTTCAATGGGCGATCCGCAGTTGCCTATCTGCACAAACTCCCACGTAAATTTAGGCTGCTGCAGCAAAACGGGCTTTTCCCAAATATTGATCTTATCCGAGTACATGATGTAATTGTTACATCCGTCTATGCGGGATATCATGGCGTAACGGCCGTTAATTTTTCGCGGGAAAAGCGCCAGGTTCTTATTTTGCGCTCCGGCACCGTACAAAGGCATTATTTTAAAATTGTAAAAATCGTTTGTTTGCAACAATTTGGGCATTATCAGCGAACCATCATAAGCGGTGTAGGTTGCATAGTAAACATATGTTCCGTCATCGTTCACAAACTTAACAAAACGGGCGTCTTCAATACCTTTGCGTTCGTACTCCGATATAGGGAATATTACCCGGTCAGAAATATCCGTGTCAAGCGAAAAAACAATTTCGTAATATGAATCTGCCAGCCAAAGCACCTTATCGTATTCTAACTGCATCAAATCATTTTCCTGCAGTTTCTGCGAATCAAGTATAATACGGCGCAGATTAGAATATTCAAAATGATGATCGAGTTTGTCCTCCAGCTCGTTAAGCACATTTATATTGATCTGCGTAATAGCTGCTTTTTCAAAAAAAAGCTTTTTGTTATATACAGCGTTGCGTACAATTTCGGCCTCATCGATGTAGCTGCCGGCCGGCATAACCGTGATCTGGTTATCCTTATCAATCATTGCCCTGCGAAAGGTTATAGATGAAATGTGCCCCTCACCTACCGCCCTAAAGCTGATAATAACACGCCTTTGGCCGTCTTCCATCTCTGTTTGATCTGGGTCTTCGATAATAGATGGGTTAAAAAAAGCAGCCGACTCGATAGAATATTCGTGGGTAAAATACGATCCTATCAGTAGTTTACGGTACACGGTAAGGGTATCAAAATCAATACCCAGTTCGTTAAAAAGAGGTTTTAACTTGCTGCAATGCCGGTTTAAAACCCGGGTAATGTTGCGGTGGCGCTTAGAGTATTCCTGCAGTAAGGGCGATACAATACCAAATGCTTCGTCTTCGCTGATGCCCATTACCCGTTGTAAAACCTCTTTAGCCCGGTCGTTCCCGTTAAAAAAAAATCTTGCAATTACACGCTTCGGATCAGGATTTACTCTTATTGGTTTTCGTTCTACAGAAAGTCTCATACAAAAAAGATGCGTTTATTCATTAACACCATGCCTGCTAAATTGATTTCGCCAATTTCACAAACGTTGTTAAATGTGTAAATAATACGTAATGGAGTCAAATAGTTTGTTAAAGTTTAAGTTATGTTCAATATAAAATTCATTTCGCCGTTTGCCGCTTGCAACGCGCTCAGATCATGTTGTTACGTTTAATAAGGTATTCTTTTAAAATACTGTTGTAACCTTGGTCAATATCGGCATCTACCAGGTGTATGTGGTACTGGGCGCACTTCAATTCAAGCTGGTGCCGGTACGCTCTCAGGGCCGATTGATAGCTCTCTCTGATTTTATTGGGATGTACGCGTACTTCAGCCCCGGTTTCTATATCGACAAAATGATGCGGGCGGTTATCAAAGTCGAACTCGAGCTCTTTTTTATGGCTGGTTACATTAAAAATGATCACCTCGTGCTTTTTAAATTTTAAATGCTGTATGGCGGCAAAAAGCTGTCGTGTTTTTTTGGCGTCAAGACTATTCTCCAGCATATCGCTAAAAACAATAACCATTGATCGCTGATGTATCCCGGCGGCTACGTGATGCAACACCCGGGCAATGCTGGTAGTAGTATTTCCCCGGGGGTTATCATACACCCTTTCAAGCTCGGCATACAGGTGAAACAGGTGCTTTGAGGTTGACCTGGCCGGGCTCATCCAATCCACCTTGTCCGAAAACAGGCACAGTCCGAAGGCATCGCGCTGTTTTTTAAACAAGTACATCAACGACGCTATGGCGTAGATGGAGAATTGCAGCTTGCTTGTACCATTTGCCGGAAAGTTCATACTCGACGAGGTATCCAGCAGTAAATAGCAACGCAGGTTGGTTTCTTCTTCAAACTGCTTTACAAAAAGTTTATCAGTGCGGGCCAGCAGTTTCCAATCGATATTTTTTACCGATTCGCCATTATTATACAACCTGTGCTCGGCAAACTCGACCGAAAACCCATGAAACGGACTTTGGTGCAGGCCGGTTATAAAGCCCTCAACAACCTGCCGGGCAAGCAACTCTAAGTTGGCCAGTTGCCGTATATGCTGGTCGTTACTAAGTTTGGGCATTATGCAATATATAAACTTTAACGTTTACCTGCACCGCTTATTTTTACTGTTAAAACCGGGTGTATATGGCCGCCTGTAAAACATGGTTAAAGTAAGTACCGGCCGTTTGCTGTACAAACTGGTTAAGGTAACCAACCTCTACATCGGCCTTTTTATGCACCCGGTATCCAACCGCTGCATAGGCGCGGTTCTGATCAAAAAAATGATTATTTACCTTATGGTTGTTTTGCACATTCACCATAACCTCGTTCTGCAGGCCTACAAACGGGCCCTTGGTAAAGGTTTCGGCTTTTTTTAGCGGGACTACGGCTCTTGCAAAGTAGCGCACACGCTGGGCAAAGTAGTGGTCGGTTTTATTGGTGGTGTTACCCAAAAAACGCTGTTCTAACCGTAAACGGTGCTGTAGCGTAGCGGCCTTGCTTATTTTTGTATTGATGATAAGCTGTTGCCAGATACGGCTCTCGGGCCGGAATGTTTTTGCCCCGGTTGGCAAATGGTTGTTGGCTGAGATATAAGCATAACCCAAAGCAGCCATTTTATTATTGTCGAAATAGTAGTTCACCGAAGGGCGAAGTAATACGTTTTGCAAATAATCGTAATGGTTTGCCGAGCGGAACTGAGCGTCAAACGACATGCCCCATTTATCTGAAAACTTTTGTGTGTGAAATAATGCCGCCCAGCCCGAAAAACGGTTTTGCTGCGCGAATAATTTACCAGGGATGGCCAAGCCGATAAGTAATAGTAGTATCAGTACTTTTTTCATAGGGAGATAGATGTATACGGCGAAGATAAAAAACTATACTTATCTGAAAAAAAGTTTATCATTCTAAGCAGTAGCCAGGGGATAGATACTGCGTTATCAAAGCCGATGTACAAGCCAAATGATTCCTAATCCTTAAACCTTGCCACCTGCTTACGGCCAATATCGTACGTTAGGCGGAATGCTTCCTGATTGCTGAACCGTCCCGGGGTGTTATGCAGGCTTAATACAAATTGCCCCCTTAACCCATTCGCTATAAACGGCGTATAAATAATATCTAAACGGTTATACGTTTTATACTGATAATAAGCATCACCAAAAGCAATGTGGTGGCCATCGCCTTTATAAAATTCATCGTTAAGGGCAAAGCGTTTATAGCTGGCGTAAGCGGCCAATACAAGGCCCTTTGGTTTCTGCCACCCGTCTATCCCCCGGCTGCGCTCTAATGAAAGCATGCCGCCTGCCTCGAAGCTAAGCGAATCTAAAAATGTTTTGTGGCTTAAGTTTGCGCCTAGCCTGATCTGCGCAGCGCCGTTATCGCGTATATGGTCATCAGGAATGGCGATTGCCGGGCCTGCATCGTGCAGCAAAAAGAAATAATGCGACACATAAAATGGCCCACTCAGCGATGGCTGGTACTTCCCCGAAAAACCAAACAGGAATTGCTCTCTGTCTACATTGGTTTGGCGGCTTACCCAGTCTATCCAAACAGTTTCGGTAATATGGCTGCTTTTAAATCGCGTTAGCAAACCCTCTACATTGGGCCGGTAATAACGCAGCGTATCATTCAGCATGGCGCGGGGGTAATCCGTGAGCAACCCTTCGCGCGAAAAAGCGCCGGCATTGAACAGCCATTTCTTTCCGGTATGGCTATAATAGGCAACCGGGTTTACCCGCACAAAAAAAGGGTTGCCGCCAAACTCGTGCAGGGCATTGGCGCCAAATACAAAATGATTGGCACTATCAATATTAAAACCAACATCGGCAGCGATGCGAACACCCGAATAGGTACGCGAGCGGGTCACAAACTCTTTATACTCGCGGTTATCAAAAAAGCCCATGCCGTTTATATGGAAATCTACATTTTGCGCCCTTGCAGCGCCTGCAGTTAATACTGTTATTAGTAAAATGAAGTATATCTTCCTGATCATGTTGTATCGTAATTATTCAACTGTAAACTTTATTATGCCGCTGTTTTTACTGCCCGTGAACGGCTCGGTACGTATAGAAAAAAACAAGTCGAATGTACCTTTGTGTATCGGGGCGGTTACGGTCATTTTATAATGCAGGCTTTGGCCCGGTGTAAATGCAAGGGTATTGAAAGCGCTATCAGCCGGCTGCACACTTACCGGTGTAACATGGGTAAAAAAGCAAGCCTCTAAAATCACCGGGTGCTTGTAACCTGCGTTGATAAAATTAACTGCAAAAGGATATGGATTAGTAACGGTAAGGTCAAAATGTACCTTTTGCCCGGGCTTGGCTTTTATTTCGGTTTTCCCCGCATCTATAGCTATCTTTTGGTAGGTACGGGTATCATCAACCCAACCGCCGTACCAGGTACCTGCATCGCATTTTATACTATCGGTAGTAACGCCCGGCATTTTGTACTTAAGCAGATAGTATGTACGCTGATGCTGTAAACTGTCTTCCATTGGCCAGATATCAAACATGGTGCGCCCGTAATAACGCGAATCGTATCCAAATCCTTTAAGGCTGTTGGTGTAAAAGCTGTACTTTGACGGATTTTGAAAACCTTCGTCCATCACTACGAAAGCGTTGCCGGCCTTTTGGCGTACCAGGTTCGCCCATTCATGAAAACCAAAATAGCTTTTTAGGGCCTCTGCTTTTTTAATAAAGGGGAAACCCGCTATCAACGATAAACGCAAAATGAGGATCAATGTAATGTTGGCTAAAGCCAGTAGGTAAAACCATCTCGCGTTAAAGTTCTCGCGTTTAAAGCTGATTAATACTAAACATATTAATGGAATAAATGCAATGAGCGTATAATGCGGCTGAACATTAACTTTTAAGGTGTTTAGCAGGAAAAAGCCAAAGGTGCCTACAGCATTTACCATCAGGCAACGGGTAAAAACATCCGTTATTTTTGTAGTAAAGCCGCGATAAAACAGGTACCAGCTAATCAAAGCGCCGCCAAGCAAAAGCTGCCCTAAAATAAATGTTGTGCTTATGCTGATATTGTACCCAAATGCCGACGAACGCTCGAACAGTTGATAATTTACCGCTGGGAATCCACGGTGCATTTGCCACAAGATATGTGGGGTGTACACGATAAGCCCGGTTATAATGGCCAGGTAAAACGTTTTCCGGGTAAATAATTTAATGTTTGATAACAGGGTGAACCCAACAAGCAACACGCCATGATACTTGCTGTAAAGCAAACAGGCAACTACCACCCCTATCATAAAAGCGGTTAGCCAGCTATCCTCATCAATATATCGCTGGTACAAGTAGTAAAACAATACCGCGAAAAAAAACAAAGGTGCATCGGGCGTACTGGTAAAGCCATATACATGAAAAATCAATACGCCGGAAATCAGCACTATAAACCATTTGGTACTTACAGCATATTTTTTTACGATAAGCCATAGCAGGTAGATGGCAAGGCTATTAGAAAGTATCGTTATCAGCCGAACGCCCAGTTCGTTATGAAAAAGCATATCGCCTGCTTTGATAAAAAGCGCCACCATAGGCGGATGATAGAAATACCCCCAATCCAGTTTTTGGGCAAACATCCAATAGTAAGCCTCGTCGGCGTGCAGTTCCAGGGTATAAGCTTGCACGGTGTTCAATATCGCCCAGCCTAATATAAAATAGCACAAGGGCCTGTTTAACTGTATTGAACTATTTAATTTAGCTGCCGGCATTGTTTGCAAAGGTAAAATAAAAGCAACATGCGCAATATGTATTCGCCACGCCAATTTGGATATTAAGGGGTTATCCGTGGCGGCATAAAGCAGGCAGATGTTATAAGGGAAAGTTAATCAGTTATATTTCACCGTCTAAATTAAAGCAAGTGCGGCAACGGGCTTCGTAAGTTTCTTTTTCGCCCAACAATATCCGGCGCTCATTTGGCACCAGGCGATACGAGTACATGGCCTGCTGACCGCATTTTACACACACCGCGTGCAGCTTTGTAACCGAATCGGCAATAGCCATTATACGGGGCATGCTTCCAAAAGGGCGGCCCTTAAAATCCATATCAAGGCCGGCAACAATAACCCTTACGCCACTATTGGCAAGGGCCAGGCAAACCTGGGGTAATTCATCGTCGAAAAACTGGGCTTCATCGATCCCTACAACCTGGATGTGCTCGGCAAGCGGCAAAATTTCGGCTGCCTTACCAACCGCCTTTGATGGAATAGAAGTAAGATTATGCGATACCAGGGCACTCTTATCGTAACGTGTATCGGCTAAAGGACTAAAAATTTCTACATTAACTTTTGCTATGCGCGCACGGTTAACGCGCCTTATCAACTCCTCGGTTTTACCCGAAAACATTGATCCACAGACAACTTCAATACTCCCCCCAATCTCGTCCCGCCTTTTAAAAATCTCCTGATTGTACAACGTCTCAATTCTTTTGTGAGGGGCTAATATCAGAATTTTATGCTATTTTTGAGAAGCAATTTTCTAACATTAAAGCCATGAAGCAGCAGGAAGTATTTAGAAAGACCGGCGCAATAATTAAAGAACTTAACGAGCAATATGAGTATCTGCAAAACACTGCAGACAACCTTAACGACCTTGAACTGGAACTGTTTGTTGCCAACACCCACTTTTTAAAAGATCATGCCGAAATATTAAGAAAACTTAACCTTCAAAAGGAGCAGTTACAGCATACGCTGCCCCCGCACATTGAAGAAAAAAAGCAACCCGAAACGATACGGGTACAACCGGAACCGCAAAAGCCTGTGGTTGAGGAAATAAAGAAAGCCATTACCTATGAGCCTAAATATTTCGAGCCTCTGGTACAACAGGTAAAACCAATCATAACGGATCGCGCATGGTCTAAACCAGACCCCGAAAAAACCGCGCAGCCCGAACCTGTTAAATTGGACATTACTCCGGTTAATGAAGAAACACCTGCACCGGAAATAGATTTGCATACCGGCAGTGATACGGACAGTTATTCGTTTGAGCGCGAAGAGCCGGAAACCATACGGCACGAACTGATTTTAGATGAGGCCGAAGACTGGGACGAAGAAGAAGAGGTTGTACCGGTGGTTACTGCCGACAAAACCAGAAAATTTCCGGAGGTGACCATGGAGAACATTTTAGACGGCGAAATTACTGCCGCTGACGATGAAACCGCAGAACCGAATATTGTGCCTACCAACCCCGAGCCGGTTATTGACAATACACCAAAAGTTAAGGCCGAGGAACCAGCTGAAGCACAAAAGGTGCTTACCTTAAACCAAAAAATGTCGGCGCAATTAAGGGGAGATCAAATAAGCAGTGCCGAGCCCGCCGAAGCGCCCGTAAAAGATATCAAAACAATTATAAGCCTAAACGATAAGCTGCTGTTTGTAAAAGACCTGTTTAATGGTTACAGCCTTGCTTACAGCGAAGCGATTGAAATAGTGAACCGCTTCTCGAGCTTTGAAGAAGCCGACCGTTTCCTGAAAACCAATTACGTAACCAAAAATAACTGGGAGGGTAAAAAGGCAACCGCCGATAAGTTTTATGCTTTGTTGAAAAGGCGCTACGCGTAGATCATGCCCATCCGGTTCGAATCGAGTTTTAGCAGGATAAACAGTAATATGGTAAAACTCCATAACGATGAGCCGCCATAGCTGATGAAAGGCAACGGGATGCCTATAACCGGCATATACCCTATGGCCATAGCAATATTGATAACCACATGGCAAAATATGATAGATGCCACACCATAGCCATAAATACGCGAAAATGGGGCGCGCTGCCGCTCGGCTATCATTATTATCCGCAGTAGTAAAAAAAGGTATAAGCCTAACACCACAACCGAACCTGCAAAGCCCCACTCCTCGCCTACGGTACAAAATATAAAGTCGGTGCTTTGTGCGGGTACAAAGGAGTATTTGGTTTGAGTGCCCTGCAAGTACCCTTTGCCCCATATACGGCCCGAACCAATAGCTATTTTTGATTGGTTTTGGTTATAACCTACGCCGCGCAGATCTTTAGAGAGCCCGAGTACTTCATCTATACGCACACGCTGGTGTGGTTTTAAACCATGGTAATAAAGTGGTTTAACACAAAAAACAAAACCAATAGATAATATAGCCGCAATGATAAGGCCTGTTGCAAACTTGCGGTTACGGCTAAACATCAGCAGCAGCAACACAGCTGCCGCAATTATTGCTATAATAATAAACCACACGTTTATTAGCAAAGCCGATACAAATAGCGTCGCCAGCAAGCCCATTACGATCAGGAAATAGACTGACAAACCTTCGCGGTAAAGTACAAATATCAATGAACAGAATACCAGGGTCGACCCGTCGTCCGGCTGCAGCTTTATCAGCATCATGGGCAGCAAAATAATACCGCCCGCTATCAGAAAAGATTTGGGGTCGGTAACCTTTACATTCGTGGCGCTCAGGTATCGAGCCAGCAACAAACAGGTTGCAAATTTGGCAAACTCCGACGGTTGCAGTCTAAACCCGCCGCCCATATCTATCCACGCCTGGTTACCACCTACATTGTGCCCGGCAATCAGTACAATAAACAGCAAAATAACGGTCACTATGTAAAACGCCGGTGCCAGCGCAGACAAAAAACGGCTCTCGAGCAAAAGTATGACCGTACCGATAACCAACGCCGAAACAATATAAATAAACTGCTTGCCATATTCGGTGCTCATATCTATCAAACTGCTATGGCTTTCGTCATATACGGCGGCGCGGATATTGAACCAGCCAATAACGCATAGCGCCAGATAGATAAACACTGTTACCCAATCTACATTAAAAAAGAAACTTCGCTGCTGGTTATTCATCGTCCTTTCGTTTTGGCAGTACCACGGTAAAATCGGATGTCGTGGTGAGCCTATCAAACCATAGTTGAGAAAGCCCTTCGGCACCCGTTTCGACAAGTTCAGGCTGATTTTCTGTACTTACCCGCAATTCACTGCTGCTGCTTTTTTTTGCGACATTATTTCGTGCCGTTTTAAGGCTGGCTTGCTTAAGTGAATCGGCTTTGTGCTTTTTAATCGAATCAGCCTTTACTTTTTTTGCCGAATCGGCCCTCAGTTTGGCTTTATCGGCCGGTTTCAATACAATTTCGGGCAGCAGGTTCTTATCTATATAATATTCTGGGCTGATGCCCGACGGGCGCTTGGATATGCTGCCCCGCAAATACTGCTCAACAATAAAGCTGGCTATTGGTGCCGCCCACGTAGCGCCCTGACCGGAATTTTCGACCACAACAGCAATGGCTATTTTGGGCTTATCGCGCGGCGCGAAAGCAACAAATACCGAGTTGTCTTTATGGTTCCTGACCTCGGCGGTACCGGTTTTGCCGCACATGATGATACCCGGTATTTTTGACCCTTTGGCCGTACCGTAGTCAACCACACTTTGCATACCGTTTATAACCGGTTCAAAATACTGCGAATCGACCCCTACATAGTTGCGTACCTTATACTCGTGTTTTATCACTTTTTTATCTCCAATAGCCTTTACCAAATGCGGCTTGTAATAATAACCGTGGTTAGCTATGGTAGCCTCGATATTAGCAAGCTGCAATGGTGTAGCCAATAATTCGCCCTGCCCAATACCCAATGATATTACAGTGCTTGAACGCCAGCCGCCTTCACCGTACATTTTATCGTAGTATGCAGCTTTTGGCAAATTGCCCCGGTTTTCGTTAGGCATGTCAAGGCCCAACTTAGCGCCCAGCCCAAACTTGGCAACATTATTACGCCAGTAATTAAATGAGGTATCTGTATAACGGGGGCCGCGCCGGTTCACCAGCTTCTCAAAAACCATATCAAAATAACCGTTGCATGAATGGGCAACTGCACTGGCCAGGTCTACATTACCATGCACCTCGCCCTGAAAACATTTGATGCGGCGGTTACCTGCCTGGTAGTACCCGGGGCAATGGTAGATAGTTTGCGGTGTAATCACCCCTTCCTGCATCGCAATAAGAGCGCTTAGTGGCTTAAATGACGAGCCGGGCGGATAATATGCCTGAACCGGCCTGGTGAAAAACGGTTTATAGGGGTCCTTGTATAATTTAGCTGCGTTATTACCGCGTTCGCGGCCCACCAGCAAGTTGGGGTCGTAGGTCGGGCTGCTCACATAGCAAAGTATCTCGCCTGTAGATGGCTCTATAGCCACAATACTCCCTACCTTATTTTGCATTAGTTTTTCGCCCAGTTTCTGGATCTTCATATCCAGCGACGATATCAGTCGTTCGCCGGCTACAGCAGCTGTATCGTAAGCACCGTTAGCGTAACTACCTTTTGGCACGTTGTGCGAATCATATATCAAATTACGTACACCACGCTGTCCGCGTAAAATGGTTTCGTATGATTTTTCGACCCCGGTGATACCCACATAATCGCCCGGGCTGTAATATCCGCCCGAACGTTTAATAATAGCGTCGGTAACTTCGCCGATATAACCTAAAAACTGCGCCGCAGCCGAATCGGGATAGCTGCGCACTGAGCGTTGAACGGGGTAAAATCCCTGAAATTCTGACAGCCTTTCCTGGAAGGCAGCGTAAGATTGCAGCGTAAGTTGTTTTTCAAATACAGATGCCCTGATGGGCGAATAAACCTTAGCCTTTGCAAAGCGCTTATCAAAGCCTTCTTTGTCAATACCCAAAAGTTTGCAAAATTCAACGGTATCAAATGGCTTTACCTGTTTTGGAACCACCATAATATCGTATATCGGTTCGTTCTGAACCATTATTTTGCCGGTACGGTCAAGGATAGGGCCGCGCGCCGGATACTGAACATACCGGCGTACCACATTATTTTGAGCGTACAGAAAATAACGATCGTCGATCACCTGTATGTAAAATAGCCTGCCCAGCAGTATCAGCAAAAGGGTTATAAATATCCCCGCTATTACATATCTACGCTCAAAAAAACTATTCATTTATTTACGCTCTTTCTTTCTGAAAAACAACAAGCCCGAAACCAGCATCAAAAATACTGTAAATATTGAACTCAATAAAAACCGGCTTAGTGTATAAGTAATTTCAGATAACCTGAAAACTTCCAGATTAAAGAGGAAGAAATGATGAAACAGCGTAAGCACAAGTGCATACGTAAAAAACCATGTGAAACCCATAATGCTCAGGGTGGGCTCGGGCTCGTTATCAAAGCCATCTTTTTGTACGGTTATGCTAATAAAAAGTATGCGTACAAAGGCAAGCAGCGTACAGGCAGCAGCATGTAGGCCGGGGGTATCATAAAAGGCATCAATGGTTAAACCCAATATAAAGGCCAGCGCAAAAAGTACCAGGTTGGGTGTTTCAAAAGGCAGCAACAGTATAAAAAGAATGTACAGGTATGGCACCGCTAAATTATACAGCGAAATATTTTTAAGTAAAAAAACCTGCAGCAAGACAAGTATTACAAATCGCGACAGGTTTATCAAAATTATCCTACTCATCCTTTTTTTCCCGGGCCTCCAATCCCGCCTGCTCTTTGGCAAACTTATTAATTATCACGTAAACGTATTCCAGTTTGCTAAAGTCGGTTGCAAAGGTTATTTCCATATTCAGGAAAAAACCGCCGCCCTTGGCCTTTAATTTACTTACTTTGCCCAAGGTTATACCGGCCGGAAAAAGTGATAGTTCTGATGTAACCACATTTTCGCCAATCTTAGGCTGCGCATTGTTAGATACATCTACAAGTAAGCCCTTCTGGGGGTTCATACCCTCGCCCCATTCAACATACCCTATTTCTTTATTGGTAGCGAGCATGGCGCTAAAACGCGACTCTTTATGAAGCAAAGACTGCACTATAGACAGGTGTTCGCCCACAAACATCACTTTACCAACAACACCAAGGCTGGAAATTACCCCCATACCTTTTTCAATGCCATCGCGGCTGCCGCGGCTAATGGTTATGTAGTTATTACGCTTATTTATCGAATTATTGATAACCCGGGCTTCGATATATTCGTATTGCTGTTTGTAAATGGTATCATTTACCATTTTATGTGCAACCGTATCTGCATACTTTGATGACCGTAACTGGTTACGTAACTGGGCGTTCTCTTTTGCCAGTTTATCATTCACCTCCTTTAAAGACAGGTACCCCTTTAGTTCATCGGCTTTGGCATATAAATTACCGGTTACCTGGTTGGTGCTGTTAATAAAAGATGCTTTTTGAAACGAATTGTATTTGATATAGATGATGAGCGAAACTATCTCGAAAATGAGAAACAAAAAGAATGCGTTGTACTTGGTGATAAATATCAGGAGGTTACGCATTGCTTGTTAGATATGAGATGTGAGATATCAGATTTGAGATCAAAGAAAATAGCATTTCTCATATCTCACATCTCATATCTAACATCTAAAATTATTGCATTAAAAACTTAAAGTTACCTATATTTTTAAGGGCTGTACCGGTGCCGCGCACAACCGCCCTAAGCGGGTCTTCGGCAACGTGCACAGGTAATTTGGTTTTAGCGGCCACACGTTTATCAAGTCCGCGCAGCAATGCACCACCGCCGGTAAGGTAAATACCCGTTTGGTAAATATCGGCAGAAAGCTCGGGCGGCGTAATTTCCAATGCTTTCAATATCGCTTCCTCAATTTTCGAGATGGATTTATCAAGGCAATGCGCAATTTCGGTGTAAGATACCGTGATCTGTTTCGGTACTCCCGTCATCAGGTCGCGTCCCTGTACGGCAAAATCTGCAGGCGGTTCAGATAGTTCGGGTAATGCGGCGCCCACTTCAATTTTTATTTTCTCGGCAGTACGGTCGCCTATCATAATGTTGTGCTGGCGGCGGATGTACTGAACTATATCAGAGTCGAAGTTATCGCCCGCCACACGGATAGACTGATCGCATACGATACCCGAGAGCGCTATAACGGCGATCTCGGTTGTACCCCCGCCAATATCAATGATCATGTTACCCATAGGTTCCTCAACATCAATACCAATACCTACCGCAGCGGCCATTGGTTCGTATATCAGGTACACCTCTTTGGCGCCTGCAATTTCGGCGCTGTCGCGCACGGCGCGTTTCTCAACCTCGGTAATACCTGATGGGATACAGATAACCATACGCAGCGATGGGAAGAACCAGCCCTTTCCCTGGTTTATCATCTTGATCATACCGCGTATCATCAACTCGGCAGCGTTAAAGTCGGCAATTACACCATCTTTAAGCGGGCGAACGGTACGGATATTATCATGGGTTTTGCCCTCCATTTGCATAGCCTGGCGGCCAATGGCAATTACTTTGTTTGTTGTACGGTCAAACGCCACTATCGAGGGCTCATCAACAACAACTTTATCATTATGTATGATAAGGGTATTGGCCGTACCCAGATCAATAGCTATCTCTTGCGTAAAAAAATTAAATAAACCCATTTGGCGTTATTCTGATTAGCTGGAATTTGAATATTAAGACTTGTATTGCGCCAAATAACACGGGCGCTATATTCGTGTAAATTAGTAATTAATAACTCTAATTTTTAAAAATTCGTATTTGTTATTAGAGATTAGTTAATCAGATATTGGAGATTAGTTAGTCATAAAAAGTAATAACTTCTTTGATACAACCTCACTGGCCCTAATCTCTAATTACCAAATCTCTGATCTTTAATTAGTGTTTAAAATGCCTTACTCTGGTGGTAACCATCGCAATGCCCTTTTGGTTACACATATTGATGGAATCCTGATCTTTTATTGACCCGCCCGGCTGCAAAACCGCTGTAATGCCTGCATCTGCTGCTATCTCCACACAATCCGGGAAAGGGAAAAAAGCATCTGATGCCATTACCGCTCCCCTAAGGTCGAAACCAAAGCTCTCGGCCTTAATAATAGCCTGTTTTAAGGAATCGACCCTGGATGTCTGGCCAACGCCGCTTGCCATTAACTGGTTGTTTTTGGCAAAAACAATGGTGTTTGATTTGGTGTGTTTAACTACTTTGTTAGCAAAGTAAAGGTCACGCAATTCGTGCTCTGTTGCCTTTTTTTCGGTAACCGGGGTCATTTGTGCCGGGCCTTCAACAACCAGGTCTTTATCCTGCTCAATCACGCCGTTAAGCAAGGTTTTAAACTGCTTAACAGGTAACTCAACCCGGTTGCGTATTAATACAATGCGGTTCTTTTTAGCCGAAAGAATATCTATAGCCTCGTCTGTAAAAGCCGGCGCTATTAGCACTTCGTAAAATATCTTATCAATTTCGGCAGCGGTAGCGGCGTCTATTTCGTCGTTGGCAATAATAACACCACCAAAAGCCGAAACCGGGTCGCAGGCCAGTGCATCTATCCAAGCCTCTTTTATAAATGTGCGGGTTGCAACGCCACAGGCATTGGTATGTTTTAAAATAGCTACGGTGGGGTCGGTAAATTCGTCAATTAAAGCGACGGCCGCATCCACATCAACCAGGTTGTTGTAAGATAGTTCTTTGCCGTTAAGCTTGGTAAACATCGCATCAAGGTTACCATAGAAGATACCCTTTTGATGCGGATTTTCGCCATATCGTAAAACCTGGCTGGTTTGGATGCTCTGTTTAAAAACAGGCATCGGCTCGCTATGGTCAAAGTACTGAAAAATGTGCGTATCGTAGTTTGAAGAGATGTTGAATGCTTTTTGAGCGAAACGGCGGCGCTGATCAATAGTGGTTGCACCTTGCTGCCTTTTTAATATTTCTTCAAGTTCGGTATAGTCATTCTTAGAAGCAACAATTACAACATCTTTATAATTTTTTGCTGCCGCCCGGATAAGCGAGATTCCGCCAATATCTATCTTCTCAATAACATCCTCCTGGCTCGCGCCCGAGTTTACGGTTTCTTCAAAGGGATAAAGGTCAACAATCACCAGGTCAATTTCCGGTATTTCGTACTGTACAAGTTGCTGCTCATCACTATCAAAACTTCTGCGGGCAAGTATGCCGCCAAACACCTTTGGGTGCAGGGTTTTCACCCGGCCGCCCAGGATAGACGGATACGAGGTAAGATCTTCAACAGCAATAACATCAACACCAAGATCGCGGATAAAGGTTTCGGTACCACCGGTAGAATATATCTTTACACCAAGGCGGTTCAACTCATGAATTATAGGTTCAAGGTTGTCTTTGTAATAAACAGAAATCAGCGCGTTTTTTATTTGTACAGAATGACTCATTACAACAGGGAAATTTTGAGCCGCAAAGGTAAGGAATTTAGTTAATTAGTGGTTAGTTAATTGGCGATTAGTTGTGGATTTTTGGCGCCTGGTTATTAAGGGGTATGTAAATTCCGCAGGCCAACAAACAGCCACTAATTAAACCAATCACAAGTAACTAACTCCGCATCTTCTTCAATAAACTCTCAATCACCTTCGGAAAATGCTGGTGTTCCAGCTGCTGGCCTTTAAATTTTACCATTTCAAGGTTATCGCCGGGCTCTATCTTAAAGCGCGACTGGTGGATGATCTCGCCCTCGTCAAATTGGGTATTCACAAAATGTATGGTAATACCCGATTCTTCTTCACCGGCTTCAAGTACAGCTTTATGAACGTTATCGCCGTACATACCTTTACCGCCAAACTTCGGCAGCAGTGCAGGGTGCAGGTTGATGATTTTATTAGGAAACGCATTTAATAAAGCAGGTGGTACCAGCCACAGAAAACCGGCAAGCACAATAATATCTACCTGCAGGTTTTTAAGCAGGCTTATCACTTCGTCAGTTTCGTAAAACTCGTGGCGCGTAAATATGTGCGATGGTATCTCAAAATTATCCGCCCGCTGCAAAACGTAGGCCTGAGGGTTATTGGTAAGTATCAATACAACTTCAGCATCGGCATTTCGCTTAAAATGCTCCATTATTTTCTGAGCATTCGATCCTGAACCCGAAGCAAAAATGGCAATTCTCTTTTTCAAAACGATCGGTAGATTTTATTTTGCAAAATATAAAATTTTATCAATTATTTGGCAATCGTTGGCTTAATCCTAATAAATCCGTAGCGTCGTATGGTCCTTTTGTCGTTGGCCGTGTAATATGTTTGCAGGTCACCCGTTTCAAGCACCATCGAAAATTCGCCCAGATTTGTAATACGCGAGTTAATAAACGGCTGTTTGGTGCCGGCCGAAGTGATATCGGGATAGGTAATATCTGCAAACAGGTAAAGCTTGGTATCTGATAACGACCATGTGCCGCTCATAGTAGTTGGGTTGCAGTCAAAATTGGTGTAACTGCACGTTTTATCGTCATTGAATTTAAAGATCTGAACAGAATCACATTCCAGTGTATCAACCGAAGTCTGCGAATCGCCAAGGTATTTATATTCCATTACAGAACCCAACCGCCAGGTTCCGTAGGTGAGCAGGCCCGGTATGCTGCTTTGCTTTTCTTTTTTACATCCATTGATAAAAAAGCTGATAACAACAACCCCCGCCAGTAAAAAATATACGTTTTTATTTGTCATTAAGCTGCAAATATAGTTTAGTTACGCAATTGGAAAGGTGCTTTAATATAACTATTTATGCCATAAAATATTTCGATACGCGGTAACTATAGTTCATAAACCGTTGCCGAAGCTTTATATATTTGCTTCATGCGTATACCCTACCCTCAACTTAAAGCCGAATTTAAACGGGTGCTCACCAGTCTGGATATCAACGATGCCGTAGCCGATGCGTGCGCGGCCGTTTTTGCTGATAATAGCCGCGACGGCGTTTACAGCCATGGCTTAAACCGTTTTGCGGTTTTTGTTGAATACATAAGGGAAAAACTGGTTATACCCCATGCTTTACCTGCATTGGTAAGCTCATTTGGCGCCGTTGAGCAATGGGATGGCAATATGGGCCCCGGCATGTTAAATGCTCAATTCTGTATGGGCAGGGCAATTGATATTGCAAAAAATAATGGCATTGGCTGTGTTGCTATAAAAAACACCAATCACTGGATGCGTGGCGGCACATACGGTTTGCAGGCCGCCGAAGCGGGTTATATAGGCATATGCTTTACCAATACTATTGCCAACCTGCCCCCATGGGGCGGTACCGAGCCGCGCCTGGGTAACAACCCTCTTGTAATAGCCGTGCCCCGGCAGGGTGGCCATGTAGTGTTGGATATGGCGATGACACAATATTCGTTTGGGAAGCTTTGGCAATACGAGGCGCAGGGTAAAGAACTACCCGTGCCGGGTGGTTATAACAAAGAGGGTGAACTTACAACCGATGCCGCTGCCCTAACGGAAAGTAAACGACCATTGCCTATCGGATTCTGGAAAGGGTCGGGGTTGTCGTTAGTGCTTGATCTGATGGCTACAGTGCTGAGTGGTGGCGATTCCACGCCGGTAATAACGCAAAGCGGCCGTAAAGAAACCGGGGTTTCGCAGGTGTTTATTGCCATTAAAACAGATAATGAACGGAACGCCGCATTGATAGAAGAGATCATCAGCTACACCAAAAGCAACAGTGAGGGTAATGAGATCCTTTTCCCCGGCGAAAACATGCTAAGGACAAGGGAACAGAGTTTAAAGGATGGTGTATGGATTGATGAGGAGATTTGGGAGAAAGTGAAGGCTTTGGAGAAATAGATGTGCAGATATGGAAATATGCAGATGTGCGGATGATACTAATGCTAATTGACAGTTAAATAGATGGACGGATGTGTATTAATGCCAATTGGCACCTAAACGTACTGCCCTAACGTCAGTTCCAAATGCGGCATAGCGTAACGCACGGGTGGCACTACAACTGCTAAAGAACTGCCTTACACAGGGCGGAACCAAGCCGCGACTTTTCTTTGGTTACTTTCTTTTGAGAAAAAAGAAAGTAACATCCACTAACGATGACTCATCCATTGCTATTCCTAACGAAGAACTAATTGTCAACCTTTATATCGGGAGATTGCTTCGTACCCTACAGCAATGACGCGCGTGGAGGAACATATGCGCATTCTCACATCTGCACATCTATTCTATCAGGCCCTCAAACTTTTCCCAAAAACCATCTTTGGGCAGCGGTGCCACTATAAGTACCGGCTCGTTTTTAACAGGGTGTATAAATTGCAGGCGGCGGGCGTGCAGGCAAATACTTTTGCGCAGGCTGCCGCGTGGGTAACCATACTTATTATCGCCGACTATTGGGCAGCCCAGGGTTGATAGCTGCACCCGTATCTGATGGGGGCGCCCGGTTATAGGGTCTACCTCTATTACATAATAATCCTCGCGCTCACCTACAAGTTTATAGTTTAGTTCAGATCGCTGGCTACCCGGCACTTCTTTATCGTGCGCCTTAGTGACATTCTTTTGCGGGTTTTTAAGCAGGTAATGTACAAGGGTACCCGCCTCGGGATGCGGGCGCTTACGCACAATAGCATAATAGGTTTTATGCATTTCGCGCCCTTTAAACATTTTGTTAATGCGCTCTAAAGCCTTGCTGGTTTTGGCAAACAGGATAACCCCGCTAACGGGCCTGTCTAACCGGTGAACAACGCCCAGGAATGCACCATTAGGTTTATTATACTTTTTGGCGATATATTTCTTTACCTTCTCGTCCAGCGATTCATCACCGGTATCGTCTACCTGCACTATATCGCCCGCACGCTTGTTCACCGCTATCAGGTGGTTATCCTCATACAGTATATCCGCATCGGTAACATCCTTGCTTATGTAATTAAATTCTGGTCGCGCCATATTTTTAAGTCGGAAGTCCGCAGTCCGGAAGTCCGAAAGTGTTTATCTTATTACCCCCTCTACTTCAAACAGGGCTGGGGAGGGGCTTCATCTGCACATATGCACATTTGCATATCCGCACATCTGCACATCTACTTAATACTCTTCCTTTTCGTTCGGGAAGCTTTTTGCTTTTACATCACCAACATAATTGGTAATAGCATCGTTCATCACGTCAAAAAGGTTGGCATACTGGCGTAAAAAGCGGGGTTTAAAGCCTTTGTTTATGCCCAGCATATCGTGTATCACCAAAACCTGCCCGTCGCAATGCTGGCCGGCGCCGATACCTATAGTTGGTATACTTACTGATTTGCTAACCTCGGCAGCAAGCTTTGCAGGTATCTTTTCTAATACAATGGCAAAGCAGCCCAACTCCTGCAGCTTTAGTGCATCATCCTTAAGTTTTGCGGCTTCTGCCTCTTCTTTAGCCCTTACAGTATATGTGCCAAATTTATATATCGATTGTGGCGTTAAACCCAGGTGCCCCATTACCGGGATTCCGGCTGCAAGTATCCGGGTAACCGATTCTGCAATTTCTACTCCCCCTTCTAATTTTACACCATGCGCACCCGCTTCTTTCATAATGCGGATAGCCGAGGCCAAAGCTTCTTTAGAATTACCCTGGTACGACCCAAACGGCAGATCGACAATTACAAGCGCCCGCTTAGCCGCCCGCACTACCGAGGCCGCGTGATAGATCATCTGGTCTAAAGTTATGGGCAGCGTGGTTTCGTGGCCGGCCATTACGTTGCTGGCCGAATCACCCACCAGGATAATATCCGTACCGGCATTATCTACAATGGCGGCCATCGAAAAATCGTACGCTGTAAGCATGGCTATCTTTTCGCCACGGTTTTTCATCTCCTGCAAAATATGCGTGGTAATGCGTTTAACTTCCTTGTTTACCGACATGGGATGGTTTTTAGTTTGTTTAGCAAAGGTATTTCTTATTTCGGATTTTAGATATGCTTTATTGACAATCATTGGAAGCTTTGACTAGTTTAATATTTGGTATTTCAACAACTTTTTAACATATATTTAATAAATTAGCACTTATTAAATAATAATATTACTTTTATTAATAACCTAAATTTATGGCAAAGTCACAAGATTCAACCAAACAAGAAGAAGGATCAGGTTCTAAAGAACTTTCAAAAAAAGTTCGAGGCGCTTTCCCAAGGCTGCCTTTAAAAAAAGTTGTAGAACTGATTGATGCCATATATGACGAGGGACAAGGGGATCCGGTAAGGCGACGAGAGATTTTAGAAAAAATGGGTAGGTCTCCTGATAGTAGTGCGAGTGTAGTTTTAATACAAGCAGCAAATAAAGGATACTCCTTAATCAATGGAAATAAAAATTCTTCTCATTTAAGTTTGACTGAGACTGGCAATGCAATTATCAATGACCCGAAAAGCTCAAAAGTCGTTTATGAAATTTTATTTAGTAATGGATATTTTAGTGCGGTTGTAGAGAAATACAAAGACAAGCCATTGCCTAGCGATACTGTTGTCACAGATTTTTTAATACGAGATCATAAGCTTGATGCCCAAGACGCTAGCGCTTCTTGGGCAGTTATAAAAGAAAACATGTCAGATTACGGTCTCCTTAAGGAATCTGGAAACAAGAGTGTTGTAATTGATAGAGATTATGCTGCATCAATAATGGATTCCAATGTTAATAGCGATGACAACGTTGTAAAAGAAAATGCAATAGCTAAGGAAAAAACAGAAGAACCAGAGCCTAAAAAGTCAGAAGTCGATGACAATTCTAAATCTAATCCTACTCGTGTAATAAAAAATGTCCCTCAAATCACTTTTAATATACAAGTTGTATTACCGGAAAATGCTTCTCCGGAGGTTTATGAATCAATTTTTGCAAGCATGTCAAATCATCTTTTAGGTAGAGAAGAGTAGCATGCTTTTAAATGATTTCAAAAAAATAATAGAACTGAGTATAAGTCGAGTTGCAAACTTTAATCATGATGTATCGAATATTACATCTCATAAAAAGCCTGCTGTTGTTAATGCCGCAAATGAGCAAAATTACCAGAAGGATTCTCTATATATTGCTTTATCAAAATTATCAGAATCGTTATCGACAAGCTATTTGCAAGTTAAAGTTGATTTAGACGATGATAGCAGGATCTCTTGGGCTGGTACCGCGCATGAAATTCGAGAAATTGTTTCTCATATCCTTAGATTGCTAGCGCCCGATGAAACAGTAACTAACCAACCTTGGTACAAAGAAGAAGGTAATGCAAATGGGCCCACTCAAAAACAGAGGGTAAAACTAATATTGCAAAATCAATCAGCTGGGTCGAAGCAAAAAGAAGTCATTGAATTAGTAGTAAACATGGAAAATCTAATAGGTAGTTTAGTTCGAGCTACTTATTCAAGGGCTAGCGACGCTGCACACCGTTTAAAGGGAAGAAAAGAAGCAAAGCGCCTAATCAAGTATTTTGAAGCTTTTGCCAATGATTTATTAGATATATGATTTGCACTTGGTGAAATTTCGAGATTGAGCATCCGAAATCCGAAATAAATCCTTATTTTTGCGCCGTGAATAAAGAGGTATCTTACTTCAGCCTTCCGGTTTGTTTTCACGGAGCTTCGAGCCAGAAAATCCGAATTAATAACCCTTTCAATTTTTTTGCTAAATGAATCATTTCACCAAATTACCTGCTGTTTTATTATTAGCCGACGGAACCGTTTTTTACGGAAAAGCTGCCGGGAAAATTGGTACTACCACAGGCGAAATTTGCTTTAACACCGGTATGACCGGCTACCAGGAAATTTTTACTGACCCATCCTACTTCGGGCAGATTATGGTGGCCACTAACGCTCACATCGGCAACTACGGTATCAATACCGACGAGGTTGAATCCGGACAGATACAAATTGCGGGTTTGGTATGCAAAAATTATAACATCGCTTACAGCCGCAAGCAGGCAAACGAGTCGATACAGGATTATTTTCAGGAGCAGAACATTGTAGGTATATCTGACGTGGATACCCGCCAACTCGTTCGCCACATACGCGACAAAGGTGCCATGAACGCTATTATTTCATCAGAAATATTAGACCTTGACGTACTGAAAGCCAGGTTGGCCGAAGCGCCTGATATGGATGGCCTGGAGCTTTCATCGCAGGTATCAACCAAAGAAACTTACACTTTTGGTAACGAGAACGCCGCCTACCGTGTAGCTGTGCTTGACCTGGGTGTTAAAAAGAATATCCTGCGCAACTTTGATGACCGCGACGTTTATGCCAAGGTGTACCCGGCAAAAACCACTTTTGAAGAAATGGAAAAAGATTTCGCACCATCGGGTTATTTCATTTCTAACGGCCCCGGCGATCCGGCTGCTATGCCTTATGCCATAGAAACTGTTAAAAAGATATTAGAGACCGATAAGCCGATGTTTGGCATTTGCCTTGGTCACCAGCTGCTTGCCCTGGCTAATGATATACCAACTAAAAAAATGTTTAACGGCCACCGCGGTTTAAACCACCCGGTGAAGAATGTTATTATTGATCATTGCGAAGTTACATCGCAAAACCATGGTTTTGGTGTGGTACAGGAAGCAGTAAGGGCATCTGATAAGGTAGAAATAACCCACGTAAACCTTAACGACCAGTCGATTGAAGGTATCCGTGTAAAAAATAAAAATGCTTTTTCGGTACAATATCACCCGGAATCGTCGCCCGGCCCGCATGATAGCCGTTACCTTTTCGATGATTTCATCGGTATGATGAAGAAATAAATATGCACATATGCAGATTACATAGAGCCTTTCGAGTTTAGCTTGAAAGGCTCTATTATTTACCACGACGTGCCACATACTCATTAAGAAACGAACGTTTAAAACTGATTTTCGATCACATCGTGATTTTCAAATTCTCTTTTCCTACATTCGCTGCAATGAAATTTACAGGTACCCCACGCATCATATTTTTTTTGGTTATACTGGTGCTAAACATCATTGCCGACCAGGCTACCAAATCCATGATGCGCGCGCATATCGGCTATTACGATCAATATTTCTTTTTTAACAACCACGTTACCTTACTACGGGTTGAAAACACCGGTGCTTTTTTAAGTCTTGGGGCAAAGTTGGTACAACCTTTCAGGTTTATTTTAATTACCCTGTTACCTGCAATTGCCCTGTTAGGCGCTTTATTTTACAGTATTACCAAAAAAGGCCTCGGCAATTTAATGGTAACCGGCATTGTGTTTTGCATTGGCGGCGGCATGGGTAATCTTTACGACAGGATAGTGCGTGGCTCGGTAACCGATTTTGTGCACCTAAAATTCGGCCCGTTGCAAACAGGAATTTTTAACGCTGCCGATGTTTCTATCATGATTGGTTTTGGGCTGATACTGCTGAACGCTTTTTTGAGGCGGAACGATGATCAAAAGGCAGAAAACACAGTAATTGAAGATCACTCCGTCGAGCTGTAAGGCCCTTTTTTGCATGTATACCTGTGTTCGCAGGCAAGAGCCGGCCGCTGCTGCTATGAGGATGCATAGATATTAACGCCACTCAGGCTACGCTCCGTTAACTACCGGCAGGCTGAAATGGAATTTGGTCCACTGGCTTTCCTCGCTTTCCACCCATATTTTGCCGCCGTGGTCGTTGATGATTTTGGATGAAATGTATAGGCCCATACCCAACCCCGGGTGGGTAGATATCACATCCTGGGCACGGTAAAACTTGTCAAATATCAATTGCATAGTTTTTAGCGACATCCCTTTTCCGTAGTCTTTTATTGAAACTATAACATGCCCATCGGCATCAATGGCAGTACCCACTTCAATCTTTGTGTTTACTTGGGAATATTTGGCGGCATTACCCAACAGGTTAGAGAACACTTGCTCCATTCTTAAAATATCAGCCGCTACGTGCACATCATTACCTAAAACGCTCTCTAAAGTGTGATTAGGTAAAATTTGCTGCATTACCGCCAGTTGGTCTATAACAAACCCGTTCAGGCTGATGTTGGTCATGTTGTATTGCAAACTGCCATTCTCAATTTTCGACAGATCGAGCAGTTGCTGCACAAGCGAATTAAGTTTTGAGGCCTGCACATCTATTTTGGTCAAAACACCTTTCAAGTGTTCCGAAAGGGGCTCCTTGGTGGCTTTGGCTATTTGCGTATAGGCCTTTAATACCGTCATGGGCGTTTTCAGCTCATGGCTGGCTATAGATATAAACTCTGTTTTCTTTTCGTCTATAAGTTTCGACCGCCTGATCTCTTCATCTTTTTCTTCAGCTATCTTTGACAAGCTAAAATTTCGGCGTTTGATCTCTTCGTAGGCGCTAATGGGTGCCTGGCTCTTAAAAAACTCGCGCAGCTTGCTTATTTTTACCGGGTCGATCTTTAAAGAGCGTGGCAGCCCTATCTTCATTTGTATAGCGGTAACGCCGCTGTTTACTGTCACTTCAAATTCGGGCACCAATTTTTGGGCGTAAAAAAAGCCTTCGTGAGCATCGTTAAAAGCAACATCGCTCTCAAAGGTCACCATTGCTACCAAAGCATAGCGGGTTTTATTTTGATCGAGCCCTATAGCCAGCGCGCCGTTATCAGTATACTCAATAACAGTTCTTGATATTTCAGATACAGCGGTGGCAAAAGTAGTTTGCGTTGCAATGGTTAGCCCCAATTTATCTGCAACCTGCATAGATTTTTTGTGCGCCAAAACAAGGTCCATATCGTTCTCTAACGACATACTAACTACTTCTTTCATTTATTTTACTTTTGCTATAACAACCGACATATCATCAGTTCGCCGGGCGTGGTCTTTATAAATAGCTGATGCTAAAATAGTAGGATCGTATTTGTATATCATTGGATACCGGGCCATATCGATACGTGTTTTTATACCATCCGAACATAGCATTAAATGATTGTATTCATCCGCGGCGTATTGCTGGTCGTTCATAGTATTAGGGATATTATGTCCTACAATACCGTTATACGACATTTGATTTTTTAAGTTAGTGTTGTTAAAAAATCGTGCAGCGATGTTACCAACCCCTGCCGAGGTCCATATTTTACGTTCAAGATCGTACCCCACAACACTAATAACAGCGCCCCTGGTTTTTTTGATATTGGTATGAATAAAGCGAATAGTTTCTGTTGGGCTAAAATCCGGGAATACTCTAAAGGCGTTAGCTGCTTCATTAACCGCAATATTGGCCTCGGGGCCATGGCCAAGGCCATCGGCCAGCATCAGCTTAAAATACTTTTCTGTTTTTTTAAACGCAAAGCCATCGCCGCTGGTTTTTTCGCCCGGTTTATAAACCACTATAGGCCGTATAATTACAGAAGGTTTAATACCTATTGGAGGTTGCCGGTTATATACACGGCTTAACACTATGGTGCCCCAGCCCGGCTGAGAGTAAAGCTCAAATGTATCTGATAACCTTTTCATACTGCCCAGCCCGTGGCCCAGCGTGTTGGTGGTTGACATGCCATCCTGCATCATCCGTGCGGGGTTTACCATCCCCGGACCGTTATCAATACTTATAAGCTCCACATACGGCTCGCCTCCGTTGGCAAACACGCCAACAAGCAGTTCGCCATCGTTGCTGTATTTAAATAAATTGGAGGTCATTTCGGCCACTATCAAGTCAAGCTCATTAGTACGGGCAACCCCAATGCCTCCCTCGGTGGCCATGCGGTGTATCTCCTTTTTTATCAGCGAGAAATAACTGCGGTCGTCCGCCGTGAAACTGATATGCGTTGCATCAACCATTAGCCCATTTTAATATCGTTACCACTGTACCCTCGCCCACTTTACTCTTAATATCAAACTCGTTTACAAGGCGTTTGGTACCGGGTAAGCCCAAACCCAGGCTTCGGCCGGTAGAAAAGCCATCGCGCATGGCGGCAGCTATATCAGGTATACCGGGGCCATTATCTGTAAAGGTTAAGCGCATGCCGTTATTGCGCCCGCTTGATACCACTTCAATAAGGCACGAACCGCCATCGGCATAGCGCATCATATTTCTTACAAGTTCGCTACATGCCGTTAGTAAACGCGTTTGGTTAACCAGCCCCATCTTAATTTTTACCGCGGTTTCCTTTACACGGTTTTTTAAGAAAACCACGTCCTGTTCTTTAGATACCTTAATGGTATCTTTACTCAGCGATAAGGTCATCGGTGGTTTGATCTTCGTCTGCGTCGTCCTCCGGATCTCCTATCATGGATTTTAACAGTTTCATGCCTCTTTCCATATCCAGCGCAGTATGTACGCCTTTAAGGGGCAAACCCAACTCAATTAATGTAATTGCAACCGCCGGCTGCATGCCAACCACCACAGTTTGGGCATCCAGTATTTTAGACATACTGGCGATGTTGCCAATTATCCGGCCCATAAATGAATCGACTATCGAAACAGCGGAAATATCAATTAAAACCCCTTTTGCGCTTGTTTTGTTAACCATTTGTACCAGGTCGGCCTCCAGGTTCAGGGCAAGCCTGTCGTAAAGATCAACCTGTATGGTAACCAGCAAAAAGGCTCCCATCCTTAGAATAGGAATTTTATCCATTACTTAATCTATTATATTTTTGATACTGTATTAAGCCTTTTAACCTCTAATCTCATAGCTTTAAAAGAATAGGCCAGTGCGCTGGCTAAAGTAGCCTTGGTGATAATATTAGAAAGATCGATACCCAAATGCACCACCGTTTGCGCAATTTCGGGGCGTATCCCGCTAATTATACACTCGGCACCCATCAGGCGTGTGGCGCTTACGGTTTTTATAAGATGCTGCGCTACCAGTGAATCTACAGCGGGAACACCTGATATATCCAAAATGGCTATACTGGAACCCGACTCTACAATTTCCTGTAAAAGGTTCTCCATTACTATCTGTGTGCGCGCGCTATCAAGCGTGCCGATAATAGGCAGGGCCAGTATACCATCCCATACCCTGATAACCGGTGTAGATATCTCGGTTATTTCATCAGTTTGGCGCAGTATTACTTCTTCGCGTCCTTTAATAAATGTTTCAAAGGTAACCACGCTCAGGCTATCCATTAGGCGGTTTATCTTCTGGCTTTCTGCAAAAAGCGCTCTCGGGTCGTCTATCTCGTTCTGTAACACTTCCAGGATAGCCTCTTTCAGCAAGAAAACAAAATTACCTGTTTCGCGCGGACTAAAACCCTGACGGGCACGTGTTATGGCTATACCACCTAATATTTCAATTACGGGATTCCACTCGTCAGATTCGAGGTTGGTAAGGTTACTTCCGGACAGGTTACCTACCAGCGCGTCAATTAACTCTTCCGATTGATTTCTCAATTCATCGTTGCTGATCAGGTCTTCACGCAAACCCTCGTCGGTCAACTGGTTTTTCATCCAAAGTTCAAGGATGTTCTTTTTTTTATTTTGTAGCAATTGATAAGTATTTTGTGACATGGTTGAAGGATACAGATTGATAAGTAAAATTCAAACTTGACAAGTTAAATTAAGTGTGAAAGGTAGATAATAGGTATTGCATTACAAAATTTATTTACCGGGGGATAATTAAGTATTTAATTAGTAAGCAATTTCATATCCTAAGACGATGCAACCTTTACTCACTAACCCATTGTCATACCCTGTCACCATTACATCACATTATAGCCATTACTACTACTTAGCTACAAAAAGCGTATCTTTGCATAATTACCCGTTGATTTACGGTTTTGATTTATTAGACACTCTTCAGATCCGCTTAATGCTTCGCGTTAGCACATACATTACAATCATTACATGTCATTTGAAAATTTAAATTTAATTGAGCCTATTTTAAGGGCTTTAAAAACAGAAGGCTATACTACGCCTACTCCAATTCAAGAACAAGCTATACCCTATATATTACAGCACCGCGACCTTTTGGGCTGCGCGCAAACCGGTACCGGCAAAACAGCTGCTTTTGCTATACCCATACTGCAATTATTGTTTTTGGATAAACAAAAACACAAAGAGCAAAAACAAATAAAGGCATTAATTTTAACCCCAACCCGCGAACTGGCTATCCAGATAAGCGAAAGTTTTACCGCTTACGGTAAAAATACAGGACTTAAAAACCTGGTTATTTTTGGCGGTGTATCGCAAAACCCACAGGTTGATGCTCTGCGCCGTGGTGTGGATATTTTGATAGCTACCCCGGGCCGTTTGTTAGACCTGATGAACCAGCGCTACGTACATATCGACCAGATAAAAATGCTGGTGCTTGACGAGGCCGACCGTATGCTGGATATGGGCTTTGTAAACGATGTTAAAAAAGTGATAGCCAAAGTGCCGGCCAACAGGCAAACACTATTCTTTAGCGCAACCATGCCTAACGAAATTCAAAGCCTGGCCGATAGCATATTGCAAAAGCCTGCAAAGGTTGAAGTTGCACCTGTATCATCAACCGCTGATACGATACAGCAATCGTTGTTTTTTGTTAGCAAGGGCGATAAACGCTTATTACTTAACCACATCTTAAAAGATAAAGATATTAAAACCGCGCTGGTGTTTACCCGCACCAAGCATGGTGCAGATAAGGTGGTAAAAGATCTTGTACGGGCAGGCATCACTGCCGAGGCCATACACGGCAACAAATCGCAAAACGCGCGTCAGCGTGCGTTAACAAATTTTAAAAACCGTACCACACGTGTGCTTATAGCTACCGATATTGCCGCCCGCGGTATAGATATAGATGAGCTGACGCATGTTATTAATTACGAGATACCTAACATCCCCGAAACATACGTACACCGCATTGGCCGTACCGGCCGCGCGGGTGCAAGCGGCATTGCCTTTACCTTTTGTGATGGCGAGGAAGAAATAGATTACCTTAAGGATATTCATAAGCTGATAGCCAAAGAAATACCAGTTGAGCAGGGACATCCCTACCCGCTAAGCTTTCAGGCCATGACAGAAAAGATGATGAGCAAAGCCAAAAACGGTACGCCTAAAAGCGCATCACCTGCCGGCGGCAGGCATGGTGGCGGCAACAAGCGCCCGGGTGCAGGCGGCAGGCCGGCAGGGCACCGTGGTAGCGCGGGCAGTAGCCGTGGCAGTGCAAGCGGTATGAGCGGCGCAAGCAGGTCATCGGGCAGGCGATAATTCTTTATGGTTTTAGATATCGAGGATAGTACTTAGAGGAATTTCTAATTACTATCCTCTTTTTTATAGGCTGAATTTCAGCAACTAACCGCAAATCTCTAACCTCTAATCCCTATTTTCCGATCTCTAAATTATATTTGCACCCTTCAAAGAAATTAAATAGCTTTATAGTGAAAATCCAACCGATACAAATGAGACGCCTTTTAGACCTTATAAAGAATAAATTCTTCCTGGTTACACTGGCCTTTGTGGTATGGATGACCTTTTTTGATAAAAACGACCTCTTCTCTCAGTACGATTATCATCAGCAACTGAACAAACTAAAGCAAGAACAAGCTTTTTATCAAACAGAAACCGCCAAGGTTAACAAGGACCTGGAGGAGCTTACCTCAGATAAGGTTAAACTCGAGAAATTTGCCCGCGAAAAGTACCTCATGAAAAAAGATAACGAAGACGTTTTTGTTATCGTTCACGAGCAAAAAAAATAATCCAGTCTTAAAAATTCCCGAAAAAATCAGACTTTTTTCCGCAAAAATCCGGGAATTATCTGCCCCTTTTTAGTGTTTGCAACAACGTGTAAAGTGCTCACCCCCATTTGTTACAATAGAAACTTACCGCCGCATTTTTTTACGGTCTAATTTCCGCTTTTGGGGTCGGGTTTTGGTATGGCAAACATGGCCTCTTTGATAAATTTGACCGGGGCGCTGCCGTAACTCAAAAATTTCTCGTTAAACAATTTCACCTTGTACTTATCAGCTTGTTTTTTCTTCCACTCGTCGTGCAGGGCGTTTATTTCCTTGTAGCCGGTGTAATAGCTGGTTAGCTGTACGCTGGTTACGCTTACACGTTTCCATTTGTTTTCGGCTTCGGTTTGCTGCTGAAACGCTTCTTTGGTAAGTAATTTAAGGGCTTGTTCTTTGGTCATGTTTGATGTGTGCACGCTGTAATCCAATATGGTGTTACAAACCGACCGCAGGTGCCATTTATACCACATCAGCCGCATTTCGGGCGCGTTATCGCCAAAGCCTGCATCCAACATCATTTGTTCGCTGAACACGGCCCATCCTTCTACCATGGCACCGTTACCCAATATCGATTTTATTAAACTTGGCGATTGATTTGCATACACCAACTGCGTGTAATGACCCGGTATAGCTTCGTGTATACACAATATCTGCAAGGTGTAGTTGTTGTACTCGCGCAGATAACTTTCAGCCTTTTCTGCCGACCAGCCCGCAAGGCTGCCCACGTTGTAATACGTATTGCCATTTTTATCATATGGCCCGGGCGAACTGATAGAGGCGCCTGCAACCCCAGCCATGTAACCCGGTTCTTTGCGCACAACTAATGGTTTTGAAGGGTCGAGCGTTAGCAGGTCTTTACTACGGATAAAGGCGGTAAGCCTGGGGATCTCTTTTTCAATAGCCGACTGGAAATCGCCCGGGGCAACGTGTTTAGACGATAACGTATCTATAACTTTGGCAATAAACTCAAGCGAATCTTTAGGGATGGGCTGTGTACCAAAGTATTTCGGCCAAAGCTTCCTGCTCAGCTTGGCCATTTCGCGGTGCAGGTATTTTTTGCGCTCAACTGCCGAGTTATAGGTTTGCTGGGCTGTTCCCTCGGCTTGGATATCGTATTTAAACTTAGCTTCGTAAAGTTGTTTACCTAACCTGAAACTGCGGGGCTTATCACTTTTCATGGCCTTTAAATAGGCTACATAACCCTTAATGACTTCTGCGGATGCTTTGGCACGGTCCGTCATTAATTTTTGTTCGGCCGCGGGGATATTTGTTTTTTTAACGGAATCGGCAAAATCGTTTTCGATGATGCCCAAACCGCCCAGGTGCTGGTCAATGGCAAGTTCGGTTAATTCCGTAACCGGGTTTTTAAGCTGCTTTTCGGCTTCTTTGTAGTAAGCCGGTATGTTCTCCATTTTTTGGTAAAAGCTGCGCAGGCGCTTGGTAAGGGGTGCGTAGTTTTCGTTAAGTATAGTAGCAAATGTGCCAATTACATTATATGATGATGGGTCCCACTCGTACGATTTTAGCTGCTCGGTGTACCATTGCAGGCTTTCCATCTGGTTTTGCATCAGGCGGTGGTCTATCTTATTCGCATCATTCAAACTGTTTACTTCATAGCGGCTTAACGAGTCTATCTGCACTTTAGCAAATTTTATTGCCTGTTCGCGGGTTTTTTGGCTGGGTATCAGCAAAACGCTGTCGTACTTATGGTAGCCTACGCTGGTTGCCCAATCAGGGTTGTTCTTCCATAATTCTTCTAAAAAATGATCTTCGTATCTTAAAAAAGCGGCGTCATCTTTTAATGACATATCTTGTGTAATTTCCCCATCCTTTTTACAGGCTGTAAATGCAGCCACATACAGGGCCATTAAGAGTATTTTTTTAATCACTACGGTACAGTTTAGCTTTGGTAAACTTAAACTTTTGAGGCATATAAATCAAACCCGTATCTATTTTGTTAACCTGTAAAACTGGTATTATGAATGATGAGCATGAGACTTTGATAAAAGAGCTAATAAAACTATTGGAAGGCGGCGGCGCACATGCAACATTAAAAGATGCGCTAAGCGGCTTACCGCCAGAACTGCGCGGCGTAAAACCTGCTAACCTGCCCTACAGCATCTGGCAGCTGGCCGAGCATATTCGCATTGCGCAATGGGATATGCTGCAGTTTAGTAAAAATGCTAACCATCAATCGCCAAAATGGCCAGACGACTACTGGCCAAAGGCAAGCACGCCTGCAGATAACACGGCATGGAATAAAACCATTGAGCAGATCAATACCGATAGGGAGGAATTTATTGCCCTGCTTAAAAGCGGTGATATTTTTCAGAACATACCCCATGGAGATGGCCAAAGCATTTTGCGCGAAGCATTACAGATTGCCGACCATAACGCTTATCACACCGCCGAAATTGTTTTGCTGAGAAGATTGTTGGGCGCGTGGAAATAATGCGGATGTGCAGATTACAAATGTGCAGATATGCAAATGGTTCATTTCGCATCGCATATCCGTGCATATTTTCAAATATGCAGATGATTCGTATGTATACACTTATTATGACATCTGCACATCCGCATATTTACACATCTGCACATTTGTAATTCAGACATCTACTTCAATCCCTTTACAAAATTAACAATGCCGCTTACAAGTTCGGGTTTTAATGGCAGGTCGGGTTTATTGTAAGTCGCAATGTTCTGGTTCCTATCGGCAGGGGCCTCTTTTAAAACATGGTTCATACCCGGTATTATAACCAGCGTAGCTTCTGATTTGGCTTTTTTTAATAATTTCGCGTCGCTAACCGGAACCTGTATATCTGTAGTGCCTTGTAATATTAATACCGGTATCTTTACTTTCTTCATTTCTTTGGCAGGATCATATCTGAACCACGACAAAAGGTAAGGCTGAATATCCGGCCTGGCTATGGCATAAAGTTTTGGGTCGATATTATCAGTGAATTTCCCCCTTTTCAGGCTATCCAGCATCACTTTAAAATTATCCTGCAGGTACTGCGGCATCGATTTAACCTGTTCAGTTACGATCTGATCTGCGCGGCGGCCCGCTCCCGCTACAGATATGAACGCGTTTACAGGCTGATCGCGAACGGCCAGCAAACCCACAAGCGACCCTTCGCTGTGGCCCAACACTATCACTTTTGAAAACCGATCGTCGCCACTCAGCTGGTTTATCAGGCCAACAGCATCATCTACATAATCTTCAAAACGCAGTTGCTTCTCTTTTGTAGTAGATACGCTCTGGCCAACAAGGCGCTTATCATAACGTACAGTGGCAATACCATTTTTACCCAGTTCGTTAGCCAGCATTTTGTAAGTGTTACCATTTAAGCCCAGTTTAGGGCTGTTACCATCGCGGTCGGTAGGCCCCGAGCCGGCAATAATCAGCACAACCGGTATTTTACCGTTAACGTTTACGGGTGTAGTTAAGGTACCTGATATCGACCCTGAAAATGTTTTAAGCAATATGGGCGTTTCTTTCAGCGATGCATCAAGCGCTATTGTTTTTGCTTCCTCTACGTCAGGGCTAAGCAACAGGCCCGTCATCTTACCCTGGCCATTGAGCGATATATTAAGCAAAAAAACAGCGTTATCAAACGTTGCCTTGTAAACTGCCAGTGGCTGATTGTATTTGACGAAATCTGTGCTAACTAAAGCGCCCAATTGCGATTTTAACTGTATGGTAGTAGGTTTAAACTTATCAAGCGGTAAGCTGGCCTTCATTTCGGGGCTAAACATATTAAAAATGCTATCCGGCTGGTTACCGTTATAAAATTGTTTAAACTTATCAGCCGCCGCTGTATAATTTGCCGGGGCATCCTGGGCTTTCGCAATAGCTGATGCAAGCACGATAAATGCTAAAAGGTATATTTTTCTCATATCGTATCCAAAAGGGTCACTGTTGGCGAAATTAATAAAATTGATAGGGAATTTGCTTTAATATATCTACAATAACTAAAAGCAACATTTAATATTATAATACGTAAAACACTATGTAGCATAATTAACATTGTATTATTGTTGTTATATTTAATTTTTTTTGAGGGCTAAACTATAAGGAAATTTCTACGAGGTACATTAATGAGGGTCAAATTTGGATGCTTTTTTATAGCTGTCCTGGCAGGTTTATTTAATTTTTGTTACGCCCAAACGGGTGCATCTGCCATACGAGGCAACGTCTTTTTACAAAATAATCAGCCTGCCGATGCCGCGACCGTTATTTTATTATCGCTGCCCGATTCGGCCGTTGTGATGTCGGCCCTGGTTACTGAACAAGGTGCTTATCAATTTTCTGATATTAAACCCGGTAATTATTTAATACTTACCACAAGGCTTGGGTATAAAAAGGCTTTTTCAAAAAATTACACGCTTGCCACGGGGCAGGTGGTAACAGCTGTTCCGATCATCCTGTCGCCTGCCAGTAACCAATTAAAGGAGATATCTATTGTCGCAAAAAAGCCGTTTATTGAAGTAAGGCCCGGCAAAATGGTTATTAACCCGGCGTCCAGTATAATATCCGCCGGACAATCGGTATTGGATATACTAAGGCAATCGCCAGGCGTACGGGTTGGCAATAACGACAACGTAAGTATTAACGGGCGACAGGATGCCCTGGTATTGATTGATGGAAAAGCCACTAACCTTACGGGTGCCGAGTTGGCCGCGCTTTTAAAAAGCACCCAGGGCAGCAGTATAGATAAGGTAGAAGTGCTGACCGGCGGCTCGGCGAAATACGATGCAGCGGCCGGCGGTATCATTAATATTATTTATAAAAAAGGCACAAACATAGGCACAAACGGCACGTTTAGCGCTTCGGCGGGCTATGGCAGGTATTATAAGGCAAATACGGGGCTTACTTTTAATCATCGGGCTGCCTTCTATAATATTTTCGGAAGCTACAACGTAAGTGCCAATAAAACCTGGAAACAGCTATACACGGGCCGGGGCATTAACTACGCCGGGCTGCAAAGCAATTATAACACAACTTATAATAGTGTACAAGAATATCAGAACCATAACTTCCGGCTTGGTACCGATTTCTTTTTGTCGCCGGGCAACAGCATCGGCTTTCTGATAAGTGGCCTGGTTAACAATAACACCTTTGATAAGAATAACACCCTGACCATATTTAACCGGGGCATGCTTGACTCTACCATACTTGCCAATTCAACTATAGACCGCGACATCAGCAATATCAACTACAATATAAACTACACCGGCGTTTTAGATAAAGCCGGCAAAGCGCTTAGCGCCAACTTCACCTATACCCGGGCCAACCGACACTCTGCAGAATATATCACCAATCGTTTTTTTGACGGCGATGGCAGTGTTTACCGGGACCCGCTGTTGCTGCAAAACATCTCGCCAACAAAAATGAAAAACTGGACGGCGCTGCTGGCCTACACCAACCCGCTGCCGAAGGATGCAAAATTTGATGCCGGTTTTAAGTTCAGCCGTACAGTAAGCGATAACAACCTGGTATTTGGCCCACAGATAAACGGTATTTATACTGCTGATCCGGCTTACACCAATTACTTTATATTTACCGAAAATGTTGGCGCCGCCTATGTAAATTACACCGGCAAGTTTGGTAAGTTTTCTTTAGATGGCGGCTTGCGCGGAGAATACACCCGTAATAACGGCAACTCTGTAACTAATAACACCCAAACGGCGCGCAATTATTTTAACGTTTTCCCTACAGTGTTACTGACTTATAGTTACAATGACAAAAACGACTACAGCATTGGCCTTACGCGCGGCATTGAACGGCCAACATACGATAAACTAAACCCTTTCTTGTCGTTTTTAGATCTGTATAATTACCAGGCCGGTAACCCCTACCTGCTGCCCGACTATAGTAACACCTTAAGGCTTAGTCATACGTACAACCAGGAAACCGTTACGTCGCTGTATGCTACGCTGCTCACGGGTGCCGCGTTCCCCTTTTATGAGCAGGACGATGCAAGCAAGGTTATACTTACCACCGATGTTAACCTTGGGCGCGTGTATACCTACGGCCTTAACCTGGGTACACCGTTTAAATTCACATCGTGGTGGAGTAGCCGTTACGATATTGATGCCTCATATCAAAAATATGTGGCCTATCGGCAATATGGCACCCTGAACAAAGGCACCGGCGACCTGATTGTACAATGGTGGCAAAACTTCGCGATGAGCAGCAACTTTGCGGCAGAACTATCGGGCAGGTACGAAACTGCCACCTTTTACGGCATTAACAATGTAAGGCCAAACTATTATGTTGATGCCGGTATAAGCAAACAAATATTTAATAAGTTAGGTAAGCTAAGCCTTGCGGTTAACGACATATTTAAAACCAACCAGGACCGCGTGTTTACCAATTATCAAAACCTGGACCGTGTGATGACGGATAGGCGGGAGTACCGCAAGGTTACTTTAAGCTTTAGCTACCGCTTTGGCAAAACAAGTGTAAAGGGCGCCGCCAGCCACGTTACCGGCAGCGAAGACGAGCAAAAAAGGATGCGCCTTAATAATTAGCGTTAATTAGGATAAGCACACGCCTCATCCCAACCCTTCTCCAAGGAGAAGGGCTTTAAAAAGAAAAGCTTCCCGATTTTGACAGCAAGTCCTCTCCTTTAGAGAGGATTTAGGTGAGGCTCAAACGAATTAATATTCCACTTTCTTTTCAGGATATTTGCCTCTGATTTTGGTTGAAAAAAAGTTTCCGCGCGATTCGCTGTCCAAAAACCTTTTATAGATAGCAGGCTTAACGTTAGCATATTGCCATACGTCGCCATTTTCCCTAAACTCGAGTTCAAGGATGTGCTCTTCAGCATCGTAGCCAATACTTTTTAACGCCGATGATTGTACTGCCTGCCTGCGCATAACTGATAAACCATTGCAACTGCAAAATGGTTTTTAAGATCAGCCTGCATACCCGCTAAAAGCGCTGATAAGGATGATAAGCAGTACTATAAAGGTAATTGCGGTGTATAAGCGGTCTTTCTCAATAATAAAGCCCACAGCACTGAACGCTACCCTGATAATAGGCGTTGCTATCAGTAAAATTATACCCATTTGTATAATGGCCCTGCCCCGCAACGCAAATACACCATGTATAACTCCCGACGCGCTTTGAACAAACGCCGGTACGCCCTTAAAGTCGTGATAATTTGGTACAGATTGCCCATGGCGGTACAAATAGATAACGCCGCCGATAAAAACCACGATCATAGATATGAATACACCGGCCCGCAGCACCCATCCTATTATCACCTGCATATCTTTATCTTTAAACTTCTGCATCATTAAGCCGGCAGGTATCGTTCTATCGCCCGATACCAGGGTCGAAAATAAGTGTTAAATAGTGGGCTGCCAACTTTAATGTTAACCTATATATTATATAGACTTTGTTGAAAACCAAGCCTCTCCCCGGCCCTCTCCACGGGAGATGGGGTCAAAAAACCTTCCCTGCAGATGAGTAAAGTCGCCCCTATCGGGGGAGATTTAGAAGGGGCTTATAGCTGATGTTAGAGCAGTTTTTACTATTTTCGCACCTCATTACGGTAAATAAGCAAATGGACTATCAATTTAAAGATATAGAGCAGAAGTGGCAGCAGTTTTGGGCCAAAAATAAAACCTTCAGGGCCGAAAATAAAACCAGTAAACCCAAGTATTATGTGCTGGATATGTTCCCCTACCCATCGGGTGCGGGGCTGCATGTTGGCCACCCGCTGGGCTACATAGCATCTGATATCTTTGCCCGTTACAAGCGACTCAAAGGCTTTAACGTATTGCACCCTATGGGCTACGATAGCTTTGGCCTGCCTGCCGAGCAATATGCCATACAAACCGGCCAGCACCCCTCAATTACTACCGAGGCCAATATTGCCACTTACCGCCGCCAGCTTGACCAGATAGGTTTTTCGTTCGACTGGGAACGCGAGGTGCGCACCAGTTCGCCGGATTATTATAAGTGGACGCAGTGGATATTTATGCAGCTGTTTAACAGCTATTACGATAAAGATACCGATAAAGCCGAAAGCATTGCCAAACTGGTAGCGCATTTTGAAGCTAAAGGCTCCGCCGGCATAAATGCCGTATGCGATGAAGAGATTTTGAGCTTTACCGCCGAAGAGTGGAAAGCGATGGGCGAGCAGCAGCAACAAGCCGAGCTGTTAAAGTACCGCCTTACTTACCTGCGCGAAAGCACGGTAAACTGGTGCCCGGCATTGGGCACCGTATTAGCGAACGACGAGGTGAAAGACGGCTTTAGCGAGCGCGGCGGATACCCTGTTGAACAAAAGAAAATGATGCAGTGGAGCATGCGTATTACCGCTTATGCCCAGCGCCTGCTGGAAGGTTTGGATACCATTGACTGGCCCGAACCCCTTAAAGAAATGCAGCGCAACTGGATAGGCAAAAGCGTTGGAGCCAGTGTTAAGTTCCCGTTGGAAGCTTCAAAAGAAGGTCCTACCCCCCTCTCCTTTAGAGAGGGCCGGGGTGAGGCTTCTTATATAGAAGTCTTCACTACCCGGGTAGATACCATTTTCGGGGTAAGCTTTCTGGTAATAGCGCCCGAACATGAGCTGGTTGCAGAATTGACCACGCCTGAGCAAAAGGCCGATATTGATACCTACATTGCCCAAACCAAAAAGAAAAGCGAGCTTGACCGTATGGCCGATACCAAGACCGTATCGGGCGCTTTCACCGGCAGCTATGTAACCAACCCGCTTAACGGCGATAAAATACCCGTTTGGATAGGCGACTATGTTTTGGCAGGGTACGGTACCGGCGCGGTTATGGCTGTACCCAGCGGCGATCAGCGGGATTATTTATTCGCTAAGCATTTTAACTTGCCGATCATCCCCATCATCGATATACAAAAAATTGATGATGAGGCCGACCCAACCAAGGAAGGTAAATATATCAACTCCGACTTTATGAACGGCCTGGGTTATAAAGAAGGCACCGCAGCCGTTATTGCCAAACTGGAAGAATTAGGCGCCGGCAAAGCCAAGGTAAACTTCAGGATGCGCGACGCAATTTTTGGCCGCCAGCGTTACTGGGGCGAACCAGTACCCGTATACTTTAAAAATGGCCTGCCTTATTTAATTGAGGAAGAACATTTACCGCTGCTACTGCCCGAAATTGATAAATACCTGCCAACCGAGAGCGGCGAGCCACCATTAGGCCGCGCTACCGGCTGGAAACATCCTGAAGGGGAATATGAACTGAGCACCATGCCCGGCTGGGCCGGCAGCAGCTGGTACTGGTACCGCTACATGGATGCCCATAACGATCAGGAATTTGCATCGCGCGAAGCAATTGAATACTGGAAAGATGTTGACCTGTACATTGGCGGCAGCGAACATGCTACCGGTCACCTGTTGTACAGTCGTTTCTGGAATAAGTTTTTAAAGGATATTGGCAAAGTAGTTGAAGAGGAGCCTTTCAAAAAACTCATCAATCAGGGGATGATACAGGGGCGCAGTAATTTTGTGTACCGGATGATAGACGAAGAAGGCAGGGGTACCAACACCTTTGTCTCGCACGGGTTGATCAAGGGTTACAAAACATCGCCCTTGCATGTTGATGTCAACATTGTAGAGAATGATGTGCTGAACCTGAATAAGTTTAAAGCCTGGAGGGATGATTTTGCCGAGGCTGAATTTATATTGGAGAACGGCAAATATATCTGCGGTGTTGAAGTGGAAAAGATGTCGAAATCCAAATTCAACGTGGTTAACCCCGATGACCTGATAGCCCGTTACGGCGCGGATACCCTGCGTATGTACGAGATGTTCCTTGGCCCGCTTGAGCAAAGCAAGCCATGGAACACCAACGGCATTGAGGGGGTGTTTAAATTCCTGCGTAAGTTCTGGCGGTTGTTCCATGATGCGGAATGGAACTTTAATGTTAGCAACGAAGCCCCAACTAAGGCCGAGCTGAAATCGCTCCACAAGATCATTAAAAAGGTGGAGGAAGATATCGAGCGTTTCTCGTTCAACACCTCGGTATCCAGCTTTATGATAGCTGTTAACGAGCTTACGGACCTTAAATGCAACAAGCGCGCTATCTTGCAGGATCTGGTAGTTGTACTCGCCCCTTACGCCCCGCATATTTGCGAGGAACTTTGGGTATTGCTGGGTAACCCCGCGGGCAGTATATCAACTGCCGCCTATCCAAAATTCAACCCGGATTATTTGGTTGAGGACGAGTTTAGCTACCCGGTTTCTATCAACGGTAAAATGAAAACCAACGTTAGCTTATCATTAACAATGGAAACAACCGATATTGAAGCCGCCATCCTAGCAAACGCTGATGTACAAAAATACCTTGACGGCAAAACTCCTAAAAAGTTAATAGTAGTGAAAGGCCGTATCGTAAATATTGTTATATAAATAATATATAGTGCATTATACCCCTGTATGTTGTAAACAGCAACATGCGGGGGTATTTTATTGAAGCTTAGTGTAACATGTACATTACAGTTGTATATTATTTACATAAATCAGATTTATGCCTGTAACATTTTAGGCAATTTCGCCTCCAATTACAAAAATCAACAAAAACATGAAACGTGTACTTTTACTTATAATAGTTATTTGCGCCACCGTATCGGCCAAAGCCCAGTTTGGGGTTGGCGGAGGGGGCTCATCCGTAGTCGGTAAAATATCGGGTACGGTTATAGACTCGCTTACCAAAAAGCCAGTTGACTATGCTACCATCAGCTTGTTTAAAAGCGGTGCAAAAGCACCTATAAATGGTGTTCTTACCGACGAAAAGGGCCACTTCCAGATCAATAACGTGAAGGCCGGAAAATACAAGGTAACCATCTCGTTCATTGGCTACCCCTCAAAAACCTTCGATCCGGTTGAAACCACTGCTTCAAAGCCCGATAACGATATGGGCGACCTGGTGATCGCGCCAAGCGCTAAAGCGTTAAAAGAAGTTGCCATTGTAGGCCAGGCGGCACTTATCGAAAACAAAATAGATAAGATAGTTTATAACGCCGAGAAGGACCTTACCGCCGCAGGTGGTAACGCAACAGACGTATTGCAAAAAGTTCCGTTGGTATCGGTTGATATGAACGGTAACGTAGCTATACGTGGCGATGGTAACGTTAGGGTGCTTATAAATGGCAAGCCTTCGGGCGCTACATCTGCAAGCTTAAGCGATGTGTTAAAAACCATCCCTGCCGACCAGATCAAAAGCATTGAAGTGGTAACTTCTCCGTCAGCAAAATACGATGCCGAAGGTTCTGCAGGTATCATCAATATCATTACCAAATCTAAAAACGCATCGGGCATAAGCGGTTCTGTTAGCGGTGGAGTTGGTACCCGCCAAAACAACGGTAACATCAACCTAAACTACAGCAAAAACCGTTTTAACTTTTCGGCAAACTTAGGTGGTAACCTTACCTGGCCGCAAACCATGACCACAATTTTTGACCAAACCATTAACACCGGCGCTTTAAACCGCCGTAACCTTAACAACACCAGCAGCGAAACCAAGCGCCATGGTGCAAGGGGTACATTTACGGCCGGCTACGAGTTTAATGGTTTTAACAGCATTAACAGCACTATTGCCGTAAACGATGGTGGCTTTAACACCAATGGCGGCGGTAATTACAGCATTGAAGACTTCGCCACCCCTGCAAACAGTATTGATTATATAGGTAAAACATTAAATCACAACAAATTTAGCGGGTTTGACTGGAACCTTGATTATACGCATAAGTTTAAGAAAGAAGGGCACGAGTTGACTGTATCGGGCCAATGGAGCCACAGTATCATCAAAACAGATTACTCTACCTTATATACATCGCAGCAAACCACACCTGCAATTCCGCAGCCAAACCAAATGGGTAGTAACGATGGTAAAAACAACGAGTACACTGCCCAGGCAGATTACAGCAACCCTTTAACCAAAAGGTTAAAGCTTGAGGCTGGCGGTAAAACCATACAAAGGCGTATAAGCAGTATTTACGATATATTTTCGGTAGATGCCGACGGTAACAACCCGGTGTTGGATGTAGAAAACTCTAACTTATACAACTACAACCAAAACGTATACGCAGGCTATAGCGTGTTTACCATCACCTTACCCAAAAACTTTTCGGTATTGGCCGGTTTCAGGTACGAGAATACACAGATAAAAGGTGACCCCAAAACACCGTATGCCAGCAACGATAACCAACAGGAGTTAAATCCGTTTACGGCAAGCTACAACACTTATGTACCAAGCTTAACGCTACAAAAAGTTTTTGGTACAAATACTTTCAAATTATCATACAGCAAGCGTATACAAAGGCCAAGCCTTTTTGTACTTAACCCTTTTATAAACAGGGCCAGTTCACAGGCACAATCGGTAGGTAACCCTAACCTGGCGCCGGAAGTATCGCAAACTGTTGAATTGAATTATAACACCTTTATCAAAAGCTCGGTGTTAAACTTTTCGGTTTATTATAAAAGAACGAATGACCTGATTGAAGGTATAGCCGTGCCTATTGACGAGATAGTTGATGGCAAACACGTGGTAGGTACACGTACTGTACAAAACAACGTAGCGCTAAATAATTCGTTAGGAGCAAGTTTCTTTGGTTCGATAAACCCAATCAAACCTTTAACACTTCGCAGCAGCATAAATGTGTTTACCTATAACCCTACGGTTTACGATCAGTACGCCGGGTCGGTAAATCAGGACGCGCTGAAAACCCGCGTTCAGTACACTATGTTTGGCAGCGCGCAATACACTTTCCCTAAAGACTTTATATTTGAGGCTTTTGGTTTTGTTAACTCGCCGCGACGTACCATACAGGGTAGCAGCCCGTCGTTTGGTATTTATGCTTTCGGTATTAAAAAACAATTCATGAACAAGAAAGCTTCGCTTGGCTTTAACACTGTGCAGCCATTTGCGGTTAACAAAGCGTTCAACCAAAATATATCAAGCCCGGGTTTCACCCAGATCAGCCGTACACAGTTCCCTTTCCAATCGTTTGGTATAACGTTTAGCTACAGCTTTGGTAAGTTAAACTTTAGTAACCCGCAGCAAAAGAAAAAGAAAGGTGTTAATAACGACGACCAGATACAAGGGGGTGACCAAACCGGCGGTGTTGGAGCCCCTGCAGGCGGACGTTAATAGCCCATAATTATAAATCCATAACAAAGAAGCCTCTTCAATTGAAGAGGCTTCTTTGTTTAAAAAGGGATTTTATGATCCGCCGTTATTGTTTGCACCACCAACCTTTAAGCCGGTAGACAAGGACAAAAGTTATGCGTGTTCTAAAAGCGGGCCTTGCGTACCATCAATAGCTGTATCAATTTCTTTCTTATGATTGAGAGTATAAGAAAGTGCTACCTTAACAAATTCGTTTAATGTTATGTTATGTATAGCTGCATACAGTGCAGCTTCTTTATGAAGCGTAGATGGGACGCGAACATTAAATGTTCCCTTGTAAGTTTTATCCGGCTCTTTCCCAGCCTCTGCACATGTTTCTAAATAATCTTCTATTGCTTCTTCAAAAGAGGTTTTAAGTTCTGTGACCGATGAGCCCTCGAAGCTTACCAAATCATTTATCCCTAAAACCTTTCCAAAGAAAACTTCATCAGTTGCGCTAAATTGCACTGATGCATAATAATTTTTGTATTGTAGGATGTCATTCATCTTGTATATGACCCTTTTCTTTTAAATGAGAGATAACTTCCTTTATCGCATAAGTTTTAACAATGTTACCGGGGTGAGGCTTATGAAGTGTTATAATATTCTTACTTGCATCAACAAATCTTCTTCTCAAACCTCCGGTTTTACCACCGGTTAATTCTTCGTAGCCATAAGCGGCTACAACTTTACATAACTCATCCCACGTTAAATCTTTGGGAACAGATAATAAGCGACTGATTAATTTGTCTTGTTTGGTCATGATCTGATGACTTAAATTCTTTGATTCGGTTTTTCATACAATGCTCCTCAGGCTTTTAACAATTTAACAATTTAACAATTTAAGCTTACAAACTTCTTTAGAGGTTATCGCTTGTAGTTTAACAAAAGTAAAATAATAGAATGATAATTGCAACTACATATTAGTTGCAATTATCATTCAACAAAAAAACCGGTTAATAAATTAACCAGTTTTTGTCAAATTCATACCTCTCCAGACGGAGGATTATTTCTTATTGTAGTATTTAAAGTCTTTACCGATAAAACGCGCGGCTTCGCCCAATTCTTCTTCAATACGCAGCAACTGGTTGTATTTGGCGATCCTGTCTGAACGTGATGCCGAGCCGGTTTTGATCTGGCCGCAGTTTAGGGCAACCGCAAGGTCGGCAATGGTAACATCTTCGGTTTCGCCGCTGCGGTGGCTCATTACCGATGTGTAACCGTTAGTTTGCGCTAAGGTAACTGCGTTTATGGTTTCGGTTAACGACCCGATCTGGTTAACTTTTACCAGGATAGAGTTTGCGGTATCGGTAGAGATACCTTGTTGTAAACGTTTTACATTGGTTACAAACAGATCATCCCCTACTAACTGTACTTTGCTGCCAATACGTTCGGTCAGTAGTTTCCAGCCATCCCAGTCATCTTCGGCCATACCATCTTCAATAGAAATGATCGGGTATTTTTCGGTAAGCTGGGCAAGGTACTCGGCCTGCTCTGCACTGCTGCGGATAGCGCCTTTATCGCCCTCAAATTTTGTATAATCGTATTTACCGTCTTTATAAAATTCAGAAGCGGCACAGTCAAACGCCAGGCAAATATCTACGCCCGGTGTGTAACCTGCTTTTTCTATCGCCTTTAAAATAGTTTCAACACCATCTTCAGTGCCTTCAAAGGTTGGCGCAAAACCACCCTCGTCGCCAACCGCTGTCGAAAGGCCCCGGTCGTGCAATATTTTTTTCAGGTTATGAAATACTTCGGTACCCCAGCGCAGTGCTTCAGAAAAAGATGAAGCGCCAACCGGCATGATCATAAACTCCTGGAACGCGATAGGTGCGTCAGAGTGCGAACCGCCGTTAACAATGTTCATCATCGGGATAGGAAGAGTATTTGCATTTACGCCGCCAATGTAGCGGTATAAGGGCTGGCGGCTTTCCTGAGCAGCAGCCTTGGCAACCGCTAACGAAACACCAAGTATGGCGTTGGCGCCCAGGTTACCTTTATTTTCTGACCCATCAAGGGCTATCATAATAGCGTCAATAGCATTTTGCTCAAATACATCAACACCCTTTAATTCAGCTGCAATTTTTTCATTTACGTTGTCAACGGCTTTTAAAACACCTTTGCCCATGTAAACCGCTTTGTCGTTATCGCGAAGCTCAACAGCTTCATGCACACCGGTTGAAGCGCCTGATGGCACTGCAGCACGGCCAAGCACACCATTTTCTGTAATTACGTCTACCTCGATGGTAGGATTGCCACGGGAATCAAGTATCTGGCGCGCATGGACATCAATTATCAAGCTCATAGTTATTGTCGAATTTTTTTGAATGTAATACTATACTAATTTGGTCGGCTAAGTTAAGCGCAAAAACAGGAAATACCAACGCAAATTTTGCATTTGTAATCATTATTAATCGTTTGTGGTCGGCAAACGCTCGTGGTCGGCAGTGTTTTTACGGTTTATACGGTACATCAGCGTAAACATCATATTATTTTTAGCGCTGCTTGTTACCGGTGTATAATTACGCTGGTTTATCCAGCCGGCCTGCAGTATCCATTTTTTATCAAACTGGTAGCCCAACGCTGCCGATACACGGTTACGTTCAAAGTTGGGCACTTCGTTAGTAAAGAAGATTTCATCAAAAACTGATAAGAACCAAGTTTTGGCCACTATTTTTTTATTGTTAAGTGGTACAAACATGTTTAGCCTGTAGCGGAAACGGTTGCGGTAATCGCCGTTTACCCAGCGCTGCTCCACCCGGTAGCGATGCTCAAATTTTAAAGGGGTTAAAAACTGGTTAATGGTCATTTGCTCCCAAACCCTAAATTCGTTGGTAAGCGGTCCTTTACCCAGGTCAAAATAATCGTAAGTATGGTAGGTACCTGTACCCAACAGGGCGATAAAATTTTTATCGATATCGTAGCTTACGCCCGCTTTGGCTTCGTAATATTGAAACTGGCTAAAGCCTGCGCCGTTAGTACGCCCTTGAAACTCGGTATAGCCCCCCCAACGGTGTACACTATCGCCGGGCATAACAATGGTTAAAATTCCCCATGTACCTGTTTTTGAATCTTGTGCGTTAACTTTTGATAAACATACCGTTAAGATAATAAGCGGCAATATTAAGCGTGTGATATTCTTTAACATTTGATTAATATTATTTTAATGCAAATGTATTTCCTGATTGTTACCTGCGTGTTAAGTACACAAGTGTTAATATTATTAAAATGTTAAGGATTACGCCTAATGTTAAATTAGTGTTAACAAAAAAGACGCGAAGTATCGCGTCTCTACATATTTCTTTTCCTGCTCTATCCTACTCCCATTTAAAGGTTTTTACGGCTACGGCGTAAATGCCAATGCCCCACAGCAGCAGGATAAACAGCTGGTGCGTTACATCGCCCAAGCCCGCCCCTTCAAAGGCGACCTTACGCATTGCATCATTTAAATGTGTTAGCGGCAATACTTTGCTTATATGCTGCAGCCACGTTGGAAAGGCAGTTATTGAAAAGAACGTGCCCGACAGCAAAAATTGCGGCAGGGTAACAATATTGGATAGCGGCGGCACTGTACTTTCGTTTTTGGCTATGCCGGATATGGTGAACCCGAAACCCATGAAAATGATGAGCCCTATTGTGCACAGTAACAGCATATTGGCTACCGTTGCAATGCCGTGAATAAGTGTGAAGCCAAAAACGTAATGTCCTATCATGATGATGAATAGCGCACCCAACAACGAGAACACGATACGCGCCAGGGCCTCGCCCAAAACTATACTGTACCTTTTTACCGGGGTGGCAAAAAAACGCTTAATAACCAGGGTTAGCCTCAGGCTTATAAAAACGAAAGCTGTACCGAACACACCGCTGCTTAACAACGAAAAACCTAACTGCCCGGGCAATATAAAATCGATGTATTTATATTCACGGCCTGTTACAATGGTTTCTTTAAGCTCAACCGCAGGAGGTATCTTTATACCCGAATACGACTGGATCCGGCTTAATTGCTGCGATTGTATGTTGTAAAAGATGTTTTGAAGCATCGACCGTAATACAGCGCTCTTATCGCCCGACGCATGGCTGTATTGCACGTTCATATTGATGCTTTTGGGCGGATTGAATGGTGTAAGATGAATAATGGCATCCAGACTGCCCTTTGCCAGGTTGGCGTTCATCTGATCGGTGCTTTGGTTTTTTATTAAATGCACCATGTTAATTTTTTGCAAGGCTTTATAAACAGGGTTAAGGGTATCGCAGCCCTTACTTACACCTACATCTATGGTCATACCGCCGCCGCCAATATTGGCAAACACCACTATAAATATCAGCGGGAAGGCTAAACTAAATACCACTGCCGAGGGGCTGCGTAAAATAGACCGAAAACTGGCCCTGGCAATGGCCAGTGTAGCGCGGGTGTTGCTGTATTTTGGGTTCATTGGTTCAATAGTTCATTTGTTTATTGGTATTAATGCGTCTGCAAATTGATAACTAACAACTGCACACTGCTCCTAACTTTCGCGCCACTCCTTGCCTGTCAGGTTTATAAATACATCCTCCAGGTTGGCGCCTTTGGTTTGTTTTTCGCGCTCAAAGCCGGTGGCTACCAGTTGGTCAATAAAATGGTCGGGCGTATCTATGCCGATGATATGGCCGCCGTCAACAAAGGCTACACGGTCGCAAAGTACTTCGGCTTCGTCCATATAATGAGTGGTGATAACAACAGTAGTGCCTGCATCACGTATCTCGCGGATCAGGTCCCAAAGGTTACGGCGGGCCTGCGGGTCAAGGCCGGTTGTAGGCTCATCTAAAAAAATAATGCGCGGGTTATTTATTAATGTAGTAGCGATAGAAAAACGCTGCTTTTGCCCGCCGGAAAGATCTTTGTATTTGGCTTTCGCTTTATCGGTAAGGGCAACCTTCTCCAGCATCTCTGCAGGCGTTTTACTTACCCCGTATAACCCGCTGAATAATACAATAAGTTCTGAAAGATTTAAGTTTGGATAATACCCGGCGGCCTGCAATTGTACGCCTATACGTTTTTTAATACTATCTGCATCCGTCCCTATATTGAACCCGTCAACCATTATCTCGCCTGACGTCTTTTCGCGCAGGGTCTCGATAATTTCCAGCGTGGTGGTTTTGCCTGCGCCATTTGGACCTAGCAGCCCAAATATCTCGCCTTCGTAAACCTCAAAGCTGATGTCTTTTACAGCTTGAAACTCGCCATAATTTTTAACCAGGTTTTTAACTGTAATAATAGGTTGGTTTGCCATGATGTAAATATCAGATGTATTAGTGTGATATACAAGCCCGGAGTGGGCCATTCCGTCCCCGCTAACTCTCGCCTGGCAGGGAGTTTTAAATGCTCTTTCCGGTGAGGGTTTGGGTGTGCCTTACTGCGGCCCGTTCGATATTTAAAATATCAAATGGCCTAACAAACTAATTAAAACAACAGCTTTTGAAAGCAGGGCAACTATTGCCGTAAGTACAGGTAGTGTTAATAAAGTTGTCATGATGTTTAGTGTTTTACACTACAAATGTGTATCAAAACCAAACTTTTTTACAGGGTTTTTAGGTGAACATATCCAAATTGTCGGTAAACGTATTCTTATAAAGAATAAGCGCAGGTATTTTAAAGGTTGGCATCTAAAAACTATTCTCCAACCACATCAATACCTATCTGTTTTAGCAGCAGCGATGCATTAAATGTTTTACATTCACCATGCTTTAGCTTATAGTCAAACAGCATTTCGCCGTTTTGCACCTTTATATCAAAGTAATAATTACGTACGTAATTGGGGTACTTATCTTCAAGCCGGGCTATCTGCAAATCGTGCGTAGCAACCATGCCTACTCCTTTTTTACTAATGAGCTGCTCGATGACCGCCTTGCTGCCCAGGTATTTATCCATGGAGTTGGTGCCGCGCAGCATCTCGTCAATTAAAAAGAACACGCGGTGCTCATGCTCAACAGCACCCATCAGCATCTGCAGACGGTCTAGTTCGGCCTTAAAGGTTGATGTACTTTCATTGAGCGAATCCTTTATGCGCATATAGCTTACTATCGTGATAACCGAAACTTTCATTGCCTTGGCGCATACGTTTGCCCCTGCCAGGGCCATTATCGTATTGATACCTACCGTACGCAAAAAAGTACTCTTGCCAGCCATATTACTGCCGGTGATAATATCGATGCTATAAGTATCGCTCAACTCATAATCGTTATCAACCCTGTTTTCGCGGATAAGCGGATGGGCAATATTTTTAGCTGTAAGGGTGTAACCTTCAGTATCAGCAATTGCCGGGCAAACCCAATCCGGGTAGTTAATGGCAGTTACAGCTACACTTATAAGCGCCTCAAACTCGGCTATTACTTCAAAGGCAGCCTCCAGACTTTCATGGTTATTTCGTTTCCAGTTCTCAATAGCTATGATCTGCCTGATATCCCACAGGAAAAATAAATTGAGGATAACGCCTACAATAATATTAAGGTGATAATTGAGCTTGTTGATCAGTTCGGATAGCTCCTGTATCTTTTGGGATGTTTTATCATTCTTTAGCTTTTGAGCGAGATTATTGGAATAAGCAGCGGTCCACTCCTCACCGTGTATCTTACTGAACACGCCGGCGTATTTACCCAGCATGTTGCCAATTTTATCGGCTATCAAGTCGGCCTTTTTAATATACGACGCTTTTGACGCTACAATGCCCAAATTGACAAGTCCTATTGCAATGGCAAGTATTTTCGCCGGTGCGTAAAAGCACGCTGCAACAATTGCTGCGAGTAATATATACGGCGCGAGCAACGCATATTTTGCCAGTCCCTTTTCGTCCGGCAGGTTCAACGGCAGCCGTAAATAACTGAATAATTTATTCAAGCGGGTTATGTCGCCATCGTTACTGAACAGCAGCAGGGCTTGCAGCTCTTTTTTCCAATTGTGTTTGGCGGCTATTTCTTTCACTGCTTGCTGCCTGGCTAGTATGGTTGGTTTATCGGCGGGGGCATTTAACCACGAAGCTAATTTGTCGTTACCGGTAGCAGTAGACGAGCGGTTGATCAGGTTATACAACGATGCATCACCAAAAATATCCAGATCAGAACTGTAGAAGTGTTTTTCATTGCAATAACGCTGGCCATTATTATAAAGGTTAATGTTGCCTTGCAAACTGTTTATCTCGTTCAGGTTTATGCTTTCCAGGTCGAGGTAGTAATCGCGCCGGCGCTCGTATTCGCTTTGGCGGGCAACCAGCCAGGCAAAAGCCGCGAGCAATATCACAATTGCCACGGCCATAATGGTAAAATCGTCGTTGGCGATTGTTAAGTACACCGAAAATATCATCAGCCCGAAAATGGCCAGCCTTAACAGCGAATAGGTGTTGGCTTGCGTTTTATATTTATCGGCTTGCTGCTTTGCCTGCGCGGCGGCTTGCGTATAGTTGTTTATAATATCCTGTTCCATGTAGCTTTGCAGCTTATAATAGGTAATTTTGCCTTCAATGTTACAACAATAAGAGCACATTTATACTTTATAAGTTACAACTCTGTTAATGAAAATTACTTTTATCACCGTTGGCAAAACCGAAGATGCCTATTTAAAAGATGGTATTGAAAAGTATGTAAAGCGCCTTAAGCATTACACGCGCCTGGAGATGGCGGAGATACCCGAGCTTAAAAACACCAAAGCCCTTACCGAAGATCAGCAAAAGACCAAAGAGGCGGAACTTATCCTCAAAAAGGTTAATCCGCAGGACCATGTGATCCTGCTCGACGAGAACGGTATGGAGTTCACTTCGGTACAGTTTGCCAACTATATCAACAAGCGCTCGGTATCGTCATCAGCAAACCTGGTTTTTATTGTTGGCGGCCCCTATGGCTTCGATCAATCTGTTTACCAACGCGCCAACGATAAGCTGTCCCTAAGCCGCATGACCTTTTCGCACCAAATGGTACGCCTGTTTTTTGTAGAGCAGCTATACCGTGCGTACAGCATTATAAAGGGCGAACCATATCATCATCAGTAAATGGATATGCAGATGTGCTTATGAAAAAGTATCTGTAAATTCTTAAATTCTATAAATTCAGGTACAGACATTTATTTGCACATTTGCATATCTGCATATTAGCATATTAGCATATTTATTACCCTCATGCACGACCACTCCCACCACCATCACCACGACCACGCACCGAAGATCGATCACCTGAACAGCGCCTTTATCTGGGGCATTGCGCTTAATTCGGCTTTTGTTGTTGTCGAGGTGATCTACGGCTTTATCAGCGGTTCATTATCGCTGCTCACCGACGCGGGGCATAACCTCAGCGATGTGGCATCGCTGGCGCTGGCCTTACTGGCCTTTAAACTTGCGAAAGCAAAATCAAATAAGGTTTATACCTACGGATATAAGCGGTCCACCATCATTGTGTCGTTTTTTAATGCGGTGATACTTTTGGTAGCCGTTGGATTTATAGTTTACGAGGCTGTGATGCGCTTTATACACCCCGAGCCTATTGCCGGCGGCACCGTTGCCTGGGTGGCTTTTGTGGGGATAGCCATTAATGGTTTTACTGCCTGGCTGTTTGTAAAAGATAAAGATACCGACCTGAACATTAAAGGTGCTTATATGCACATGGCGGTAGATGCTATAGTATCATTGGGGGTAGTGATATCGGGCATCGTCATTTATTTTACAAAACTGGAATGGATTGACAGCGCGGTGAGCATCATTATCGGCATTGTGATATTAACCGGCACCTGGAACCTGCTTAAGGATAGCCTGCGCCTGGAGATGGACGGCGTACCAAAAGAGATGGACCTTAAAAAAATAAAGGCCGAGCTGATGAAAACTAAAGGCGTGGTAGACATTCACCACATGCATGTTTGGGCGCTAAGCACTACCGAAAATGCCCTTACCGCTCACCTGGTGATAAGCCCCGAGGATATGGGAATCTTCGACGAAATTAAACACGACCTGCGCCACCGGCTGGAGCACTTATCTATAAGTCACAGTACTTTTGAACCCGAGTTTAGCAACGAAAAATGCGGGCAGCCGGATTGTTAGACTGATTTGATGAAAAGGATCATTATAATATCAGGAGCATTATTTTTTGCCATAGGCATGTCGGTTTATTATTTATTACTGATAACCAAACCCATGTGCGAGCCTTGCGCAGAAGGCGTATACTGCCCACCCTGCGTTAATGAATACCAAAAATTAATTATAACAGGTGGAGTGATCGTTATCCTTTTTATTATTTTTAGAATGGTCTATTTAATTAGAAAACAAGAACATGAGCACAACCAACCGACGTAAATTTATAGCAACCGCTGCTACCGTTGTAGCCGGGACCGCGGTTGCATCGGCTATGCCCTCAATAATAAAACCCACTATCATGACAAACAGATACCCAATTGTACACCACGCGCTTTTCTGGTTAAAAAACCCAAACTCTAAAGAAGACCGCGACAAACTGGTAGCCGGAGTTAAATCTCTTGGCAAGATAAACGTGATAAAAGAACTGCACGTAGGCGTAGTGGCCAGCACCGAAAAACGCGACGTGGTTGATAACAGCTGGGGTGTATCCGAAGTGATGTTCTTTGCCAGTCTTGAGGACCAGGCCGCCTACCAAAGTCACCCTATCCATCAGCAGTTTATCAAAGATCACAGCCACCTTTGGGAAAAGGTGATTGTATATGATGCGGTAGACGCGTAGCCAGAACTAAACTCCATGTCATCCTATGTTTGTATAGGAGTTGTTTACAAGGAGAATAAGAATAATTTTATTGCAGAAGAAAAGGGTAAAGAGAAAAGATTAAGGCGTGTCA
>NZ_JACHCV010000004.1:0-539113 GCF_014200785.1 Mucilaginibacter sp. AK015 | reverse complement strand
AAACATCAGTCGCAAAAGGACAGGCCGGTTTTCCCCGGCGATGATGCACGCGAGTTTTGGGTACGGGCCGAGGACCGGAACCGCGAAACCGCCCAGAACTATGACAGGCTCGGCATGGCAGAATATGCCGCTATGGAGGCTTTTGTCAGATATCACTTTTAAAAATAAACATCGCATGAAATATAAATTCTTAATTATTGCCCTATTTTTCTGTGTAACAGCAAAAGCGCAAACCACACCCAACATTACCCCGTCACATTTAAAAGCTGCCGAAGATGTGCTGAAAGCCTCGGGCGCTGATATGCAGTACAAAGAAACAATGGATGCCATGATAAAGCAGAGCAGCGCTAATATCCCTGCGGATAAACAGCAAAAGTTTAGTGATATTATGAATGCCTTTATATCCAAATACATGAGCTGGGAGTTGATGAAAGACCAGATGGCAGCTTTATATGCCCAGGAGTTTACCGAAAAAGAGCTTAAAGACCTTGCCGTATTTTACCAGACTCCATTAGGTATCAAGCTTAATAAAAAGCAACCCGTTTTATTTCAGAAAGGTGCCCTCATCGGTCAGCAAGCGGTTCAAAGCCACCAGGTAGAGCTACAGCAAATGATGCAGGAGGCCTTTAAATCCGAATAAACAATTTGCAACTAAGGGTTTCGTTTAGCATCTTAGTAAAATATTCCTTTTTAATTAAATTATGAACTTCAACAGAGCTTTATCTGTAGCCACGCTGGCGCTTTTAATAGCATGCGGCAGTGCCAATGCACAGGTAAAAAGAAAACCCGTTCCATCACACAAAAGCAAAAGCACACCGGCCTCGGAAGCAGTTAAGCCTGCCAATTTGTTGCCGGTTGATGATAATGTACTGATAGGTAAATTACCAAACGGCCTAACCTATTATATACGCCATAACGAGCAGCCGCAGAACCGGGCCGACCTGTACCTGGTGAATAAGGTAGGCTCGATACTGGAAACCGACGCCCAGCAAGGCCTTGCACACTTTACCGAGCATATGGCCTTTAATGGCACGCGCGATTTTCCAAAGAATGCGTTGGTAGATTACCTGCAAAAGTCGGGGGTTAAATTTGGAGCCGACCTTAACGCTTACACCTCTTTTGACGAAACGGTTTACCAGCTACCCTTACCAACGGATAGCGCCGCTGTGTTTGAAAAAGGATTTAACATTTTAGCTAACTGGGCCGGTTATGTAACCTTCGACCCCGTAGAAATTGACAAAGAACGTGGTGTTGTATTAGAAGAAGCGCGCTTACGCGGTAAAAACGCCCAGGAGCGCTTAAGTCTGCAAACCCTGCCTGTTTTGCTTAACAATTCGAGGTATGCATCGCGTTTACCGGTAGGTAAAGAGGATATCCTGAAAAATTTTACAGCAGCTACCATTAAAAGCTTTTATACGGATTGGTACAGACCCGACTTGCAAGCAGTAATTGCTGTGGGCGATTTTGATGTGAAACGGGTTGAGGCATTGATAAAAGCCAATTTCTCGGGCCTTAAAAACCCTGCAGTTAAAAAGCCACGGCCGGATTACACCGTGGCCCCAACTCCCGGGACAGTTGTAAAAATTGCAACCGATGAGGAGTTTCCGTATACGCTTGCACAAATTGTAGTTAAGCACCCGCATAAACCCGTAAGAACAACTGCCGGTTATATGCAAAGCGTGCGTACCTCGCTTTTCAACTTTATGCTGAACCAACGCCTTGCCGAACTACAGCAAAAACCCGAGCCGCCATTCTTATACGCGCGCACCAGCTACGGGTCGCTAATTGGCAGCCAGGATGCTTTTTCATCGGTAGTGGTTGCCAAGGCTGATGGTTTGGAAACCGCGGTTAAGGCCGCTGTTGCCGAAACAGAGCGCGCGCGTAAATTTGGCTTCACATTAACAGAGCTTGAACGAGCCAAACAGACGGCGCTGGTTGGCATTCAGAACGCATATTACGAAAGGGACAAAACAAACTCGGCTAATTACGTTCGGGAGTACCAGCTTAATTTTTTAAATGGCGAAGCTATTCCCGGGATTGACTTTGAATACAGTTTTTATGTGAACAATATCAGCAAAATAACCCTCGAAGAAATGAATGCCCTTGCCGGCCAGTTCATAAGCGACCAAAACAGGGTTATTATCGTGGAGGGTGCCGAAAAAGATAAAGATAAACTACCTGATGAAAAAACCATTTTAAACTGGATAAGCTCTGCCGGCAATAACCTTACGGCTTATGTTGATAATGTTACCAGCAAGCCGTTAATGGAAAAAGCTCCCGAGGGGTCAAAAGTTGTATCAGAGGTACAGGACGATGCTATTGGCACCACGACACTTACATTAGGCAATGGTTTAAAGGTAATATTGAAGCCGACAGAATTTCAAAACGATCAGATACTGATTAACGGATATAGCTTTGGCGGTACATCCCTTGCCAGCGATAACGACTATACCTCGGCAAGCTTTGCCGGGTCTATTGTTGGGAGCAGCGGCATATCAGAGTTTAACCAGGGCCAGCTCGACAAAATGCTCGCGGGTAAAAATGTGAGCGTTTCGCCATACATCAGCGAAATAACCCAGGGCATTAGGGGCAGCGCCTCTCCGGGCGATTTTGAAACAGCCCTGCAACTGATATATCTGTATTTTACAAAGCCACGTAAGGATGAGGATATCTGGAAGGGTACGATTAACCAAACCAAAGCGTTACTGGCTAATCGCAGCCTCGATCCGCAAAGCGTTTACCAGGACACCCTTTCGGCGGTTATGAGCAACAATAACTTCCGTTATGGTGCAACAACTGTAGAAAGGTTAAACCAGGCCAGTCTTGATAAGGCGTTCGATTTTTATAAAGAGCGGTTTGCCGATGCCAGCGGTTTCACATTTGTGGTTGTAGGTAAGTTTAACCCCGACCTGATCAAACCCTTCCTGGAAACCTATCTTGGCGCCTTACCGGCAACAAATAAAAAAGAAACGTACCGTAACTTAAAGATGCACCCCGCCCCCGGGCAGATAAACAAAACCGTTTATAAGGGTATTGATGACAAAGCTACTGTGCAGATGATATACAGCGGCGATTATGTATTTAATGAAGCCAACAACCTGCAAATGGATGCGCTGGAAGAAGTGCTTAACATAAAACTTGTTGAGCGCTTACGCGAACAGGAAAGCGGGATTTATGCACCGGGCATAAGGGCGTCGTATGCCAAAAACCCCGAAGGCCGCTATACCGTTACCATTGTATTTACCTGCGCTGCTGCAAACGTTGATAAACTGATCGCCGCAACACTTGATGAGATCAATAAGATCAAGCAAACCGGTGCGTCACCGACCGATATTGAAAAGTTTGTGGCCGAAGAAGCGCGCTCTACGCAGGTTCAGCTTAAACAGAACATATCGTGGGCTGGTTATTTGGCGGGGACCTCGCAAAACGGGCAAAACCCTGACGAGATACTAAGCCATGTAAAAAACCTGGATCAGATAACCGTACAAAGCACAAAAGAAACCGCTAATAAATACCTTAATAATAATAACCTGGCAAAGGTGATACTGATGCCAGAGAAAAAATAAAGGTTAACAGCACCAACAAAAAGCCTTTCAGATTTTCATCTGAAAGGCTTTTTGTTTTTAACCCACTCGCCTCTTTAGCGCGCGACAAAAGCCAACTATCACCCGGGCCAGCAGCAGAAGCTCAAACATTTGCTATAAAAGTATTAGGGTGCTTAACTAAGGTTACTTAATTTTATGCTGATCTGCTTGGGCTTGTCGTATGAAAAGAAATATGTCCCTTTTTTACTTCGCGATATTAATATCTGCTTTATTTGTTAGCAGCGGGGCATTGGCTAAACCCAGGTTTTTTAAAGCCGATAATTCGCATTTTAAATACGTTGGCCGGGTTGATTTTACAGATCCGCAAAAGCCTAGGTTTTGGTCGCCCGGGGTTTATATCACTACTAAATTTAAAGGGCCATCGTGCAGGTTGCTCATCAACGATGAGGAACTGTTTGGCAAAACTCACAATTACATTGAGCTAATTGTCGATGGTAAGCCATCGCGCATACAAACTACAGGGAAAACCAACAACATACAAATAGCCAAACACCTTGGTAAGGGATGGCATACGCTGCTAATCTGCAAAGACACAGAATCGGGTATGGGTTACCTGGAGTTTGTAGGCCTGGTTTGCGAACAAATCACGTCGCCGGGTCAACCCAAACGAATGATAGAATACATCGGCGATTCGATAACCGCGGGTGCTGGAGTAGATGCCTCGGAGGTAGCCTGCGGCAAGGGTGAGTGGTACGATCAGCATAACGCTTATCTTTCCTACGGAGCGCGTACATCACGGGCCTTAAATGCGCAATGGCAGCTAACCGCAGTTGCCGGTATTGGCTTGGTACATAGCTGCTGCAATATGGATATCCTGCTGCCGCAGGTGTACGATAAGGTGTACTTACGCAACGATTCGCTTAAATATGATTTTAGCCAATACCAGCCCAATGTGGTTACTATTTGTTTGGGGCAAAACGACGGACCGCAAGATTCAGTTAAATTTTGCAGCGAGTATGTAAGGCTGATAGATACTGTTCGCAGTAAATACCCCCAGACGGATATTGTTTGTTTATCGAGCCCTATGGCCAACGCAGAGCTTACTGCCGTGCTGCACCGCTACCTTACAAGTATTGTGCAGTTTGTAAATGCCCGCGGCGATAATAGGGTAAGCAAGTTTTCTTTCTCACGCAGCTTTAACAGTGGCTGCGATGGGCATCCCGATGCTAACGAGCATGCCATCATAGCCGGAGAGTTAACCGCATACCTTAAAAAGCTTAAAGGCTGGTAACGATTTTAAATTTATCGAAACATTTTTAACCATAGATTATTGATATTATATAATCAATTATTACAGCTATGGAAAATCATGATCACAGCGCCCTGATACAAAAATTACTGGCATGTGTTGCCGCATGCGAAAATTGCGCTACAGCCTGTTTGCAGGAAGACGATGTAAAACCGATGGTAAGGTGCATTAGCCTTGACCGCGACTGCGCCGATATATGCAGCCAGGCGGCTCGCTTACTCGAACGGAAATCAGAGATAGCTCACCAGTATTTACTGCTTTGCGAAGAAATTTGCCGCATGTGTGCCGATGAATGCGGAATGCACCAGCACGACCATTGCCAGATATGTGCCGATGCATGCCGCCAGTGTGCCGAAGCCTGCCATGCGCACCACCAGCCCATTGCGCAGGATTAATGACGTTTTATATCGTATGGCGAGTTAAATAAGCTTATCGGGAGTTATAGGCAGGTCGCGTACGCGTTTGCCGGTTGCATTATAAACTGCGTTTGCCACCGCTGCGGCCATGCCTATTAAAGATATCTCCGCCATACCTTTCGCACCCATCGGGTTAATGTACGGGTCGGGTTTGTTTACAAACAGGGCCTCAATTTGCGGTATATCGGCATTGACCGGGACGTGATAATCGGCAAAGTTATTGTTTACGTACCTGCCATACCGATGATCCATTTGGGCTTCTTCCATTAAAGCCATACCTATGCCGCCAATAGCGCCGCCAATAAGCTGGCTGCGGGCGGTTTTTGGGCTTATTATCTTACCCGAATCGGCCACAGCAACAGCCTTGTCTATTTTCACTACCCCCGTAGCCGGGTGAACTAAAACCCGCGTAAAATGCACGGACCACGCCTGCATAGAATATTTATTGGCATCAGCCCCTATTGACGACTTGATGGTGATACTTAAAAACGGCAGGTTGTTATCCTTCAATATTTTGGCATAGTCGGGTTTATCGGTACCGCCATTACCCATCAGCTTCTGAAATTTTTGCTTCAGGTCAGTACATGCATCGTATACCGCACCGCCCACGGTAGCTGTAGTGGCCGAGCCGCCCTGCATAGGCGCTTCGGGTAACGACGAATCGCCCATTTCAAATTTTATCTTTTCGGCAGGTAAACCCATAATTTCACTCGCGATAGATACCATCGCCGTACCTGTGCCCGGGCCAATATCTGTAACTGCGGTTTGCAGTAACAGCGTGCCATCGCCCATCATTTTTGCAGTAACGGCAGCGCTGTCGCGGTATGCGCCAAACATACCTCCACCCATACCATAGCCAACCATCCACCCGTCTCTTTTAACCGAGCCGGGCTCTGCTCTCCGATTCTCCCAGCCTATTTGTGCAGCACCCATCTTATAGGCGTCATCCAGGTGCTTGCTTGAAAATGGTTTATTATTATCAGGGTCTGTAAGCGCATAGTTGCGCATCCGCAACTCTACAGGGTCTATCTTAAGCAGGTAAGAAAGTTCATCCAACGCCGACTCCAGCGCAAAGGCACCGGTGGCTTCGCCCGGGCCGCGCATCCATGTAGGTGTACCTATATTAACCGATAACAGCTTATACCGGGTGGTAACATTAGGGCAGGCGTACAACCCCTTGCTTACATTTATAGGCCCTTCGGCAAAGTCTTCATAGGTGGATGTTTGCCCGACAGCTTCGTGTGTTATGCCTACAAGCTTACCATCGGCAGTAGCGCCTATCCCAATTTTTTGCCAGGTATAAGGTCGATGACCAACCGAAGTAAACATGTCCTGCCGGTGCAAAACCAGCTTAACCGGCCTTTTTAACATTTTAGCCCCCAGTATCGCGGCTATCTCGTGCGGCCACACCTGTAACGCGCTGCCGAATGCACCCCCAACAAATTTTGCGTTTACCTGCACGTTGGCAGCCGGTATATTAAAGGCTTTCGCGATATCATCGCGCGTGGCCTGTGTGCCCTGGGTTTTATCCCAAACGGTCAGCTTATCCGGGGCATCCCATTTAGCGGTAATGGCATGAAGCTCCATAGGGTTATGCACTTCGGTGGGGACCACATACTCCTGCTCCAGTTTAAACGGCGCGTTCTTCCACGCATCGGCTTCACCGCGCACAAAGTCTTTTCCGCCCCAGGGCGCAACGCCACGTTTAAGATCTGTTGGCGGGTTGGTATCATGCGCAGCTTTATTATACGTTGCCTTTACAAGCGATGCAGCATACAGCGCACGTTCGTAGCTATCGGCAATAACCATGGCTATGGGCTGCCCGTTGTAATAAATAACATTATCATTAAAAATCTTCAAAGCGCCTGCCTTTACCTGTGGCTTAGCCGGGTTTTTAGCCTTTTGGTGCCCGGGTACTTTTGGCGCATTCAGGTGTGTAACCACCGCCAGTACGCCGGGAGCCTTAACGGCCTTTGAACTATCTATAGACGCTATGGTGCCTTTGGCAATGGTACTGCCTACCAGCACTGCATAAGCCAGGCCATCTAACTTATGTTCGGCAGCGTATTTGGCCTTGCCTGTAACTTTTGCCCATCCGTCTATTCGGCTAAGGCCATCAGTAGATGCGGGCATTGTTATTGTTGTTTCTGCTGTTCCCATAATAATTAAGCTAAGCCCGAGGCCTGTTTTAAGGCCTCGGTAATAGTAGCCGGGGCAAGTTTTAATTTAAATGCGTTATACTTATATGCCTTGGCGCCCTGCATGGCAACCCGGGCGGCATGCGCAAAGTTTTCTTCGGTTGGTTTTTTGCCAATAAGCGCTTTTTCGGCATCAAATAAACGCCAGGGCTTATGTGCAACGCCTCCCATTGCCAGGCGCGCATCCTTTATTACACCACCTTCGATATCCAGCGCGGCGGCAACAGATACCAGAGCAAAAGCGTACGACTGCCTGTCGCGCACTTTTAAGTAATAACTGTGTTTGGCAAAGTTGTTTGTTGGGATGATAACGCGGGTTATCAGTTCGTTACTTGCCACGGTGTTATCAAACTGCGGCGTTAGGCCGGGCAAACGGTGAAAATCTGTAAACATTATATAACGGGTGCCCTTAGGGCCTGATACCTCCACCTTAGCATCTAAGGCGGCCAGTGCTACGCACATATCGCTTGGGTGCACTGCTATACATTTCTCGCTTGTGCCGAATATGGCGTGCATACGGTTAATGCCTCCCAGTGCGCCGCAACCGGTGCCGGGCTCGCGTTTATTACAGGGCATGGCGGTATCGTAAAAATAAGTGCAGCGCGTGCGTTGCATCATGTTGCCGCCAACGGTAGCCATATTGCGCAACTGCGGCGATGCACCGGCATGCAAGGCCATCGAAAGCAACGGAAACATTTCCTTTACACGCGGATGTTCGGCAACCACGCTATTTAAGGCCAATGCGCCAATAGACATCGTCATTACATTGCCCATCGTTTCACTAATTTCTTTCATGGGCAAGTGAGTAATATCCACAAGCCTATCCGGCGCGGTTACGCCGCGCTTCATCAGGTCAACCAGGTTAGTGCCGCCTGCTATGATCTTGGTGCCGGGCTTGCTGATGGCGCTTATAACGGCGGCATTACTGCTTGCCTTTACGTATTGAAATTGTTTCATGCTTCCATGCCTCCATTCTTTACATCGGTAATAGCATTAACAATATTTGGATAGGCGCCGCAACGGCATATATTACCGCTCATAAATTCCCGTATCTCGCCCTCAGAGTTGGCGTGCCCCTCGTTGATACAGGCCACTGCCGACATGATCTGCCCCGGCGTACAGTAGCCGCACTGAAAGGCGTCATGCTTTAAAAAGGCTGCCTGCATAGGGTGCAGTTCATCACCTTTGGCCAAACCCTCGATGGTAGTGACTTTTTTGCCGTTAACCATGATGCCGAGCGTTAAGCAGGAGTTCACCCGCTGCCCGTCCACATGTACGGTGCATGCGCCGCATTGCCCATGGTCGCAGCCTTTTTTGGTGCCGGTAAGGTCCATTTCTTCGCGAAGGATGTCAAGCAGGGTAGCGCGCGGCTCAACCGACAGGTTGTGCATTTCGCCATTCACTTCCATGCGCAGTGGCAGTTTTTCGAGCGCGCCGGCTATTTGTTCATCTAAATGTCCTTCGGCCGCTTTTATGGCGGTTGCCGGCGCTAATGCTACCGCAGTCAATAATGATGATTGCTTTATAAAACTTCGGCGCGACGGATCTTCAAGGCCGGTTTGAGGCATGGCGTCCGTACCAAATTCTTCTTTTTCCATAGTATAGAGGGCTTACAACCGTGAATTTACCTGTTTAATAACATAAATAGCAACCAGATGTGTTATTTATATTGATGCTAAAAAGCACAAGCATGATATTGTTACCTTTGCAGCTATGATCGACGTTATATTAAAAAAGGGGAAGGAGAAAGCGGTGTTACATAAACACCCCTGGGTATTTTCGGGCGCAATAGAACAGGTTAAAGGCAAACCTGCCAATGGCGACATCATATGCCTGCGGGATAGCAAGAAAGATTTCCTGGCTTACGGCTTTTATAACGATCGGTCGCGCGTTGCTGTGCGCCTGCTGGAGTGGGACGAAAGCGTAGCGGTTGATGATAACTGGTTCCGGGATAAAGTGCGGACATCAGTTGCGGGTCGCGCGCATATTTTAGCGGATGGCAGCACGGACACCTGCAGGCTTGTATTCAGTGAATCTGATTATCTTCCGGGGCTTATCGTTGATAAATATGCCAATCATTTGGCGGTACAGGTGCTTACATCGGGCATACAAAATGCTATGCCGGTGATTATAGATGAATTGAACGCACTGTTAAAGCCAGCCAGCATTTTTGATAAAAGCGACGCAGCTTCCCGCTCGCACGAAGGATTAGAAACCAGCAATGTATTACTGGCCGGCACCCACCCACCCGAACTGGTAATGGTGAAAGAAAACGGCATCAGCTATGGCATCAATATCGCCGAAGGCCAAAAATCGGGCTTTTACTGCGATCAGCGTTATAACCGCAAGCTACTGGCAACCTATGCCACAGGCAAAAAAATGCTGGATTGCTTTTGTTATACCGGAGGTTTTACCTTAAATGCCCTAAAAAACGGTGCAGCGTCGATTACCAGTGTAGACAGCTCTGCACTGGCGCTTGAAACGCTCGAAGAAAATATCCGCCTTAACCAATTTGAAGGTTCCGCGCACAGTGCTATTAAATCTGACGTAAACGTTCAGCTACGCAAATTCAGGGATGAGGGCGAAACGTTTGATATCATCGTACTCGACCCGCCAAAATACGCGCCATCCCGCTCGGCGCTCGACAGGGCTTCACGTGCATATAAAGACCTTAATCGTTTGGGCATGCAATTGCTGAACAGCGGCGGCCTGCTGGCTACATTTTCCTGCTCGGGCGCTATGGATATGGAAACCTTTAAACAGGTGGCTGCATGGGCGGCCCTTGATGCCGGTAAACAGGTGCAGTTTATTTACCAGTTCCATCAGCCGGAAGACCATCCGGTGAGGGCATCGTTCCCCGAGGGGGAATATCTGAAGGGCTTGTTGTGCCGTGTTTGGTAGTAGCCTCATCCCCACCCTTCTCCAAAGGAGAAGGGCTACACCTAACAAGTCCTCTCCTTTGGGGAGGATTTAAGTGAGGCTACAAGCTAACTTGTTCAAATAATTTATTCCTGTATTACCTCTACTTCGGCAACAGGGCTAAACAGGTAGATGCGTTTGGAGCTTACCTCCACACACTTGTAGCGCTTGCGCAGCTTCTCTTCCTTGCGGAATATACGGCCGTCCTTTAGCTTAAACAATGCTTTCAACGGTAGCTTTTCAACCGTATGTACGGATTCCTTTGGCGCATCATATTTACGCAGCGAGCGGTAAAGGGTAAGGTCTGAGCAGCTTGAAGCCGCAGGGTTGTTTAAGTAGCCGGTAATAGCCTGCCTTACATCCGGCGGGAATACTTCCTTCTCAAAAAAAGGCTGCATCATTTTTTTAAAGTTGTTCTTCCATTCGGTACCGTGGGGTTTGGCCTTATGCTTGTGTTCGTTCCAGGTATGCAGGTGCGCAAACTCGTGTACGGTAGTCACCAAAAAAGCATAGGGGTTAAGGTCGAAGTTCACCGATATGCGATGCCCTTTGCCGGCATGTGGCGCACGGTAATCGCCGAACTTAGTACCGCGGTTGCGCGAAATTTTAAACTCACATTTAAAGTAATCTATCCAGCGGCCAATAAGTGGCGCCGCATCAGGCGGAAGATACTTTTCTAATACTTTTACTTTATCCAATTTTTACCTCTGCATCAAAGATAGCGGTTTAGGCTGAAAGCGAAAAAATCAAAGCAGAAAGCTTAAAGCTTACTTTAACAGGTTATATACCAAAAACGCGGCGCAATAAGCTAATACCGTCATGTAAATAAACTGGGCGGCGGGCCAGCGCCAGTTTTTGGTTTCGCGATACACAACAGCTACGGTGCTGGCGCATTGCATGGCAAAGGCGTAAAACATCATCAGCGAAAACGCCACGGCCAGCGTAAACACCGGGCCGCCTGTATTAGGGTTTTTGGCGTTACGCATCTTGTCCTGCACCGAGTCTATCCGGTCGGCATCGCCGTCAACGCTATAAATAGTAGCCATAGTGCCTACAAATACCTCGCGGGCAGCAAATGATGTTATAAGCGCTATCCCTATTTTCCAGTCGAACCCGATGGGTTTGATGACCGGCTCTATCACGTGGCCTAAAACGCCGGCGTATGAGTTTTCCAGTTTTTCGGTAGATACCACTCTTGCCAGGCTATCGGGTGTCATGCTTTGAGTGTATTGCGGCTGTTGGTATTTTTTTTCGATGTTGGCAAAACGGTTTCCCGGCCCGTACGACGACAGCACCCAGAGGATAACCGATACGGCTATAATTACCTTTCCGGCCTCAAGCACAAATGTTTTTGAACGCTCGTACATCGAAAAAAGCACGTTGTTCCAGCGGGGCATGCGGTACACCGGCAGTTCCATTATAAAATATCCGCGCTCACGGGCCTTCAAAATAAATTTCATTACGTAGGCTACTATTATAGCCGATACCAGGCTGAGCACATACATGCCTGTAAGCGCCAGGCCCTGCAGGTTAAATAGCCACCACACGTTACGGTCGGGCACCACAAGGGCTATCAATAAGGTATAAACCGGTAAGCGTGCAGAGCATGCTACCAACGGCGTTACCATAATAGTTATCATGCGGTCCTTCCAGTTCTCGATGGTGCGGGTGCTCATGATAGATGGCACGGCGCAAGCAAAGCCACCAATGAGCGGCACTACCGATTTACCGTTAAGCCCTACCTTACGCATGATCTTATCCATCATAAACGTAACCCGCGACATGTAGCCCGTATCTTCCAGTATCGATATAAATGCAAACAAAATGGCTATCTGCGGGATAAAAACCAGCACGCCGCTTAAGCCGGCAACAACACCATCTATCAGCAGGTTAGCAAGCGGGCCACCGGGCAATATGCCGCGCAAGCCGCCTTCCATCCAAACAAAAAGGTCTTCGATGAGCGACATGGGGTATGCTGACCAGGCAAATATCGACTGGAACATAAAAAGCAGCACCCCCATGAATATGATAAAGCCAAAAACCCTGTGGGTAAGTATCTTATCAATCTTATTACTTATCGATTCATCGTGCGCGGTAACCGGTGTTTTTACCGTATCGTAAAGCAGGTCGTTTATATAGTTGTACCGGGCGATTGTTTCGGTAGCCTGTGCTTTTTGCGAGTGGAAACTGTGTTCCTTTTCCAGTTCTTCTATCCGGTTGCTTTGTTCCGGCGTTAAAAACTTTAAGGTTTCATGCTGGTGGGCAAGCTGCAGCGCAAAGTATGGGTTATCGGTACCAAGTTCGTGGCTTATGCTTTCTATAATACCTGGAGCTATAGCTGTTACGTCGATACTTTCCTGCTGCAGCGCGAATTTATTGGCATAGGATATGGCGGTTTTCAATTCGCCAATGCCTTCCAATTTACGCGCCGATACCGGGATAATAGGCACGCCAAGTTTACCGGCCAGTTTATTTATATCAATATTTATTCCTGCCTTTTTAGACAGGTCGATCATATTTAAGGCAATAATTACGGGTATTTTCAGATCAGCCACCTGGGTATAAAGCAGCAGGTTACGTTTTAAATTGGTGGCATCAATTATTACGATGATCAGATCAGGCGTAAGGGCGGTGTCTTTTTCAGCAAGTACCGAGAACACGATGGATTCGTCGCGGCTTTTAGGGTAAAGACTGTAAGTGCCCGGCAGATCGATAATTTCGGCCCGGCGGCCGTCGGGCAATTGGGCGTAGCCAACTTTTTTATCAACAGTAACCCCCGGAAAATTTCCTATTTTTTGATTTAGCCCGGTTAATGCATTAAAGAGTGTCGATTTACCGGTATTTGGATTTCCAACAAGCGCTACTCTGATATCAGCTTTCAATGAAATACTATTGCAAAATTATGGTCGACGCCTCGAACCTGCGTAAACTTAGCTGGTAACCCGATACATGGATAGCTATGGGATCGCCAAGAGGGGCAACACGGGCCACTTTAACAGGTTCGCCGGGAAGGCAACCCATCTCCATCAGCTTTACAGACATTTCCAGGTCAGTAAACTCCTTTACTATTCCGGTTTCTCCTACTTCAAGCTGTTCCAGGGTCATTTGCGTTAATTTAGATCACAAATGTAAGCTTATTTATAACAAATCCAAATAAGAACAATGTAAAGATTTATTCTTCCTGACAAAATCGAAGTGTGTTCCCGTCGGCATCAGTAACATACAATTCACGGTTGCCCCAGGTCTGGTCTACCGGCCCCTGATGAACCGGCGAGTTTTCTTTCCCTGTAATATCCAATCCCCGGCTTACATATAAATTAAAAAGGCTATCTACATCGTTTACCCAAACATTGGCGACCGATTTAAACAGGGTTGGGCTTTCGTAAACAGTAAGCTGCAGCTCTGCTCCGTCAGCAATAATATCTACTACACCATCAGCGGAAGCTTGCGGGTATTTTAATTTGAAATTAAGCACGCCTGTATAAAAATCAATAGCCGCCTGCATACTCGTGCATTTAAATAGCGGGACTATCTTATACATGGTGTTGCTGTACAATTTTGTCGCTTATCAAGCCAAAATGGGGGCAGTTACAATCTTTTTTAAATAACCCGCACGATGAAAGTGTAACCGTAATTACTAAAACGGCAATAACGTATTTAACTGTTTTCATGATTGATAGCGTTACTGGTTAACAACACGGCAAATATACCCATACAGCCGCCAATAGCATCGGCCAGCAGATCATTCCAGTCGCCGCTACGCCACGTAAAAAGGTATCGCTGCAGCATTTCAATTAATGCGCCATAGCTTATCAATACAATGGTGTTCTTCATCGCTATCTCGATACGTATGCTACGGGTTTTCCATTTACGGATGCTACCATAACAATACAAAACCGAAAGCACAAAAAACAACCCACAATGCACCAGTTTATCAAACCCCGGAAAAAACAGGTGCGAATTGCCAACACCACCCATTGGGATAGCGCATATTGTCAAAATAAAAAAGGCCCACAAAATAGCAGGCCCGTAATATTTTAGCGTTTGTTTCATTAATTATTGGCCTATAACGCCCTTATAAGCGTCGGCAGATAAAAGGCTGTCTGCATCGGCAGGGTTGTTTAGCTTTACTTTTACCATCCATCCTTCTCCGTAGGGATCAGAGTTCACTAACTCGGGCTGGCTATCTAACTGTTTGTTTACTTCTAAAATTGTACCGTCAACCGGCATGAACAGATCAGATACCGTTTTTACAGCTTCTACCGTACCAAAAACAGATTCTTTGGTAACATCCTGGCCTACTGTATTAATGTCTATGTAAACAATATCGCCTAATTCGCCCTGGGCAAACTCTGTGATACCGATGTAAGCTTCATCGCCTTCAACGCGTATCCATTCGTGATCGCTTGTGTATTTTAACTCTGCCGGAAAATTCATATGGTTTAATTTATGTTGTCAAAAATAATAAAAGTTTAAGGTATAACAACAATAACGCACCCAAACAAACGATAGATACTTCAAACAAAACTATCTGGGATAAACGTTGTTAACTATAAAACTAAAAATACCACAAAAATGAAAAAATTAAGTTTAGTGGCAATGATGGCTATAGCAGCCTTATCATTCCAAGCCTGTAACAATGCCGCCAAAGACAGCAAAGAAACTGCCGATAGTGTAAACGCGGTGAAAGACACCACCACGACCGGCGCAACCGGTATAGCGGTTGATGAAAACGATGCAAAATTTGCTACTGATGCCGCAAATGCGGGCATGGCCGAAGTTGCGGCAGGTAAACTGGCTTCAGAGAAAGCCGTTGATCCGCGCGTTAAGGAGTTTGGCAATATGATGGTAATGGACCACACCAAAGCCAATGAAGAATTAATGGCAATAGCCAAAACAAAGAATATTACTTTGCCAACCGCACCGGATGCTGACCATCAAAAGATGGCTGCCGACCTTGCTGCAAAATCGGGTAAAGATTTTGACAAAGCATACGTTGACGCAATGGTAGACGGACATAAAAAAGTAGTGTCGATGTTAGAAGATGCATCGAAAAATTGTAAAGACGCCGACCTAATGGCTTTTGCTACCAAAACGCTGCCTACAGTTAAAGCGCACTTAGCTAAAATTGAAGCGATACAAAGCAGCATGAAATAAGCTTAAACTAATTTACATGAAAAGGGGTAGGCATAAGCTTATCCCTTTTTTATTGGAAAAATTTATGTTGATACCTGTTAATATGATAAATTTACCGTCATGTCAGCACCTATAATTACAGGCTTAATGGCCTATGGCATGTCCGGGCGAATATTTCATGCGCCGTTCGTTAGCACCAATCCCGGCTTCACATTAAAAGCTGTAGTTGAGCGCCACGATAAAAAAGCGGCCAACATATACCCGGATATCCTCAGCTACAACAATATTGATGATTTGTTAAACGATGACGAACTTGAACTGATAATTGTTAACACGCCCAGCTACCTTCACTATGAGCACGCTGTTAAAGCCTTAAACGCCGGCAAACATGTACTTATAGAAAAACCCGCTGCAGCCACGGGTGCCGAAGTAAAAGAATTATTTGAACTTGGCCGCAGGTTGGGTAAGCATGTTATGATATACCAGAACCGAAGATATGACAGCGGCTTTTTATCAACCAAAGAAGTAATTGAAAGTGGCCGGCTGGGCGATCTGATTGAGGTAACTTTCCGGATGGACAGGTATAAAGCTGCGCTGGGCGTAAAATCGTTTAAAGAAACAAAAACTACGCCGGCTAATGGCCTGGTTTACGACCTGGGGCCGCATTTGCTTGATAACGCAATAAGCTTATTCGGCAAGCCGCTTACCTTCCGCAAAACTACGGGTATATACCGCGATGGATCTGAAGTGCCAGACTATTTCAACTATCACCTTATTTACCCCAACCAGCTCAATGTTTATTTAACATCAGGCCTGCTTATAGCCGGCGAAACACCCGGTTTTGTAGTGCATGGCAAAAACGGCAGCTTCATAAAAAACCGTACTGATGTGCAGGAGGCGCAGTTGGACAAAGGCATGATGCCAACCGATCCTGCTTATGGGGTTGAGCCGGCCGGCAACGAGGGCCACCTTACAACAGTGGGGATAGATAACCAAAAGTGCACCGAGCCAATAGCATCGAAAAAAGGCGATTACACCCAAATATTCGATGCCGTTTATCATACAATACGCAATAACGCGTTATTTCCTGTAACTGAAGAACATATTGCCTGGCAACTGGAAATGCTGGAGGCTTAATTTTTTGTACAATGACAATTAAACAAATGAAGAGACTCATATTCTTATTATCTATCGTGGTAGCCGGCTTTTCGTGCACACAGGCCCAAACTGTCCCCACCACGATCCCTCCGTATAAAATATTAACCACTAACGACCAAACAGTTACCCCGGCAGACCTTACAAAGAACAAACCGGTGATGATCATTTACTTTGCCCCCGATTGCCCGCATTGCCAGAAGCTGATAAATGATATGAAACCTTATATGAAGAGTTTTAAGGATATACAGGTGGTGATGATAACTTTTAGTGATATCAGGATGGTGAAAAGTTTTCAGAAGGATTACGGCTTAACCGCATGGCCTAATTTCATTTTAGGCACCGAAGGCTACACTTATACTGTGCAGCGTTTTTATCAGCTTAAGCATACGCCGTTTGTTGCCATTTATAATAAAGGTGGTAAACTGGTGCAAACGTTTGAGAAACAACCGGAGGCGAGCGACCTGTTGGCCGCGATCAAGAAAATTTAAGGCCTCGGGTAACCTGCCGAGGCAAGCACAAACAAAAAGCCCGGCTGCAATTGCAGCCGGGCTTTTTGTTTGTGAGTTCTTGTATATAATATTATTCGCCGCCGGTGTGGTCATGCGCGTGCTCTTCGCGGAAAAGCTTGGCACTGAAAAAGTCGTTATTCATGCGGGCAATATTGGTCAGGGTTATTTCTTTAGGGCATTCTGCCTCGCAGGCACCGGTGTTGGTACAGTTACCAAAGCCTTCTTTATCCATTTGTGCCACCATAGCCTGTACACGGCTGTAACGCTCGGTCTGGCCTTGCGGCAACAAACCCAGCTGCGTTATTTTAGCCGACGTAAACAGCATTGCCGAAGCATTTTTACATGCGGCAACGCATGCACCGCAACCAATACAGGTGGCCGAATTAAAGGCCTCGTCGGCAATTACCTTGGGGATGGGTATTACGTTGGCGTCGGGCACACCGCCTGTGTTTACAGATATGTAACCGCCGGCCTGTTGTATGCGGTCGAAGGCAGAACGGTCGGTCGCCAGATCCTTTACGATCGGGAACGCTGCTGAACGCCATGGTTCAATAGTGATGGTTTCGCCATCGCTAAAACTACGCATATGCAATTGGCAGGTTGTAATAGCCCTTTTTGGCCCATGCGGGCGGCCATTAATGTACAACGAGCACATCCCGCAGATACCCTCGCGGCAATCGTGGTCGAAGTGAATAGGGTCTTCCCTTTTCAGGATCAGGCTTTCGTTAACCACATCCAGCATTTCAAGGAATGACATATCCGGCGAAATATTTTCGGCCTTATAGGTCACAAACTTGCCGGGGGTTTGCGAATTTTTTTGACGCCATACTTTCAGCGTCAGGTTCATGTGTCCACTCATCTTAATAGATTTGAGATATGAGATTTTAGATTTGAGACGGCTTGTTTAACATTTGCTGAAAAGCATAATTCATCTTTTGCAATTCTTCAATCTGTTGTAATAATCCGTTCAGCAAATCAGTATTTAATAAACTTAACTTGTTTGATATAACCAGTTGGGTTTGTACCTCGTACGATGACCCATTTGCTATACCTAAAAAATTACAGAACTCTTTATTAGAGTTTCTTCCAGCACCTTCTGCAATATTTGATGGAATTGAAACTGCTGCTCGCCTTAACTGGCTGGTTAAACCAAAACGCTCATCATTTGGAAAGTTTGAAGTGGCTTTATAAACATCAACTGCCAAATCAATTGCTTTATTCCAAATTTTCAATTCCCTCAGGTTGTGCATCCTATTAGATGTTAGATATAAGACGTGAGATCTGAGAAAAGGACCAAGGGCTCAAATCTCATATCTAACATCTCAAATCTTTATTTATAAGATCGTTGTGTTAACTTAACATTTTCATATACCAACTCTTCCTTGTGCAGTTCTTCGGGTTGGTTTTCGCCTTTATATTCCCATGCTGCAACAAAAGCAAAATTTTCGTCGTCGCGTAATGCTTCACCCTCTTCGGTTTGCGATTCTAACCGGAAGTGGCCACCGCACGATTCGCGGCGCATTAAAGCGTCGGTAACCATCAGTTCTCCAAGCTCAATAAAATCTGCTACGCGGCCGGCCCTTTCAAGCGCAAGGTTAAACTCTTCGTTTTCGCCGGTTACAATGGCATTTTTCCAAAAATCGGCCTTTAACTCTTTGATCAGGCCAAGTGCTTTTGTAAGGCCCTCTTCAGTACGTGCCATGCCGCAATATTCCCACATAATATGGCCCAGGTCGCGGTGATATTCGTTAACGGTTTTTGTACCATTAAGCGCCAGCAGTTTGTTTACATAGGCTACTACATCCTGCCTGGTTTGTTCAAAAGCAGGGTGGTTTTTATCGACCGGCTTAGGGCCAATAGTGGCCAGGTAATCGCCCAGGGTATAAGGTATAACAAAATAACCATCGGCAAGGCCCTGCATTAAGGCAGAAGCCCCAAGGCGGTTTGCACCGTGGTCGCTAAAGTTACATTCGCCCATGGCATACAAGCCCGGTACATTGGTGCTCAGGTTATAATCAACCCAAAGGCCGCCCATGGTGTAGTGTACCGCCGGATAAATGCGCATTGGTTGTTTGTAGGGGTTTTCGTCGGTAATTTGATAGTACATATCAAACAGGTTACCATATTTTGCGCGTACGGTATCCTCACCCAAACGTTGTATAGCTTCGGCAAAATCAAGGAATACCGCAAAGCCAGATCCACCAACGCCACGGCCATCGTCAACCATTTCCTTCGCGTTACGCGAAGCCACGTCGCGCGGAACAAGGTTGCCAAATGCCGGGTACTTTCTTTCCAGGAAGTAATCGCGGTCTTCTTCTTTTACCTCGGCGGCGGTTATTTCCTTTTTGCGCAGCTTTTCGGCCACCTCCACCGTTTTTGGGGCCCAAACACGGCCATCGTTACGTAACGATTCCGACATCAGTGTTAGCTTACTCTGATGATCGCCTGTTACCGGTATACAGGTGGGGTGTATTTGGGTATAACAAGGGTTGGCAAAATAAGCGCCACGCTTGTGCGCGCGCCACGCTGCCGTTACGTTACTGCCAATAGCATTTGTAGAAAGATAAAAAACGTTGCCGTACCCACCTGTCGCTAATAACACGGCATGGCCTGCATGCGTTTCTATCTCGCCGGTTTTCATGTTACGGGTAACAATACCTTTGGCGTGGCCGTCTATCATTACCACATCCAGCATTTCGGTGCGGGTGTATACCTTTACTTTGCCCAGGTGTATCTGGCGGTTCAATGCCGAATATGCACCAAGCAAAAGCTGCTGGCCTGTTTGGCCACGGGCGTAAAACGTACGAGACACCTGCGCGCCACCAAATGAACGGTTATCCAGCAAGCCGCCGTATTCGCGGGCAAATGGCACGCCTTGTGCAACGCACTGGTCAATAATATTTACCGATACTTCCGCAAGCCGGTAAACATTACCCTCGCGCGAGCGGTAATCACCCCCTTTAATGGTATCGTAAAACAGGCGGTAAACGCTATCGCCATCATTTTGATAATTTTTTGCAGCATTAATACCACCCTGCGCAGCAATGGAGTGCGCACGGCGCGGGCTATCCTGAAAGCAGAACGATTTAACGTTGTATCCAAGTTCGGCAAGCGACGCCGCTGCCGAAGCACCCGCTAAACCTGTCCCCACAACAATAATATCGTACTTACGCTTATTGGCAGGGTTTACCAGCTTTAAATTAAATTTATGCTTGCTCCATTTTTCGGCTAATGGGCCTTGCGGAATTTTAGCATCTAAACTCATTTGTTTCTATTTACGATTTTAGAATTACAATCTTAGATTTACGAATACCCGTTCAATCCAAATTGCAATTCGTAAATTATTTTAAACTCTGTATGTAATAAACTACCGGCATCAGCGCAAAACCCAGAGGTATGATCACCGCGAACAGCCAGGTGCCAAAGAAATAAACTATTGGCTTGTATTTTCGATGCACCCAACCCAGCGTATGAAATGCGCTTTGGAACCCATGCAGCAAGTGGAACGATACCGCGCCCATTGCTATTACGTAAAATATCACATAAAATATGTTGCTGAAACTGCTTTGTATACGCGCGTGCAGGTCTTTTACACGAACGATCTCTACGTTGTTCTCTGTAGATATCGACCGTTCAAAGTCAGGCGTTGCAGGGGTATAGTCAGATACCGTGGTTTCGTTAGTTGCCAGGTTGGTGCGGTATTCCTTAAAACCTAATACGTTGTTATACTTATACGTGAACCAGAAATCGCCCATGTGTATAACGATAAACAAAAACAGGATAGAACCCAGCAAGCCCATGTTTTTTGATGACCACGATGCCGGCGATTTGGTATGAACGGCATAGCCAACAGGGCGTGCCCGGCGGTTTTTAATAGTTAATACAAGTGCGTAAATACTGTGCACTATAATAGCCAGGTACAACAGCCAGGCGATAACTTCGATGGGTGGAAAATGCGTTAAGAAATTTGCGTAGCTGTTAAATGCAAAGCCCTGGTCGTGCTTAAAAAGTAAGAGGTTACCGCCCAGGTGCACAATTAAAAAAGTACACAAAAACAAGCCTGTTAAAGCCATTATCAGCTTTTTTCCCAGTGATGAGTTAAAGGTTTGTTTAAATTCGCTCATTATTGATCAGATTTATTTAGGCAAAAGTACCAAAAGATAGAAATGGTTTCGGTTTAATGGAACGATAATAACTATTTAGAAACAGTCTAAGCAGAATATTTCTTTGTAAGCCTTTAGGTTTCAATATTTTTACCTGATACGGTCGCGTTTTTACCCGTAAAGCCAGGATATTTCATATTTTAGGGCACCTTGTTACATTTAAAACTATGAAGTATAACCTATACCTTATTACCCTTTGTTTTCTGATAGTCGCCTGTAATAATACCCCGAAATTTGAAATTGCTATTAAGGCCCATGTTACAAACGGAAGCATTATATTATCAAAGGGTAAAGAGCAATTGCTTACCCAGCCCCTTACAAATGGCAGCGCTACTATCACTACGCCTGTCGAAAGCCCGGGATATTATACTTTATCGATAATTGATGGCGACAAGCCCCTGAGCGCTAAAAACAACTTCGAGATTTACCTCGAAAACGGCAGCTATACTATCGATGCTAATGCTAATACCAAAGGAGTATATCCGGATATAACATCTACATCCAAAACGCAGCAGCAGCTTTCTGATTATTATAAAACCGAAAACGAGTTGGCGGGTAACTTAAACCACAGCATCGATTCGCTGCTTACTTTTTTAGATTCGCGTGGTGGCAGAGGGAAGTCAAAAAAAGAGTTCTCCTCCCTGATCAAAAAAACCCGCGACCTTCAAACTCAAAGAAGAAAACTGGAGCCAAAAATTTTGGATGCTTATATATCCCGGCACCCGGATAACGTTGTTGCCGCCCACATCATGTCGTTACAGTATATGGACGAGTACCCTGTTGAATACAACAAGCTTTTATCAAAGCTTACTGATGAGGCCAAAAAAACGCCCGACGGGCAATCGGTAGCCGATAAGCTAAGCGTACTGGTAAAACTTTTACCAGGCTCAGAAGCCCCGGATATTGTTGGCGTAATGCCCGATGGCAAAGAATTTACCAGGCTACCATTAAAAGGAAAATTAACCCTGGTGGAATTTTGGATATCGGGCAATTGGCTTTGCCAGACTAACCATGCTAAAATTGCTAACGGCCTTATTATTACTGATAGCGATAAAAAGCATTTTGCCGTTGTAAGTGTTTCAATAGACGCTTACCCCCAGGTGTGGAAACGCGCAGTTAAGCAAAACAATCTGACCTGGCCGCAGGTGGCTGATTTTAAAGGCAACAATTCGCCAAATGTAGCCAACTGGAAGATCACCACCGTGCCCACTTACTTTTTAGTCGACGGCAACTGGCGCATCATCAAACCTAATATTGATATCCTTGATGTTGACCAGGAAGTACACGATTACCTGGCGGCGCACAAATAAGATCCCCTTTATCGGTTTTATTTAACTGGTTTTAGATCGGCGAAGAAGGGCAGGTAAGTAGTGGTTACATCTTTACCCGGTTCATGTACTGTAATACCTGTTATGATATCTTTACTATCCGCTTCAAAACCGATGCCTGCTTTGGCGTCGTCATAAAGGCTGCGGCTATTTCCTTTATCGGTAAATGTCGCTACTTTTTTTAGGTGATATAAGGCCATTGCATCTTTTAAAGGCGCGCCGGTATGCAGCTTATTGGTTACTTTAAATGCTGGTGAGGTAACCCTTACCTGTTTAACGCGGCTGGTTTCGTCGTTCCCCATATCGCGCGAAAAATACATTTGGGTAACATAGCCGGTGGTATCGTGGTTAGCATACCAGGTAGCTATGCTTTTACCCATAGCCGCATCTCCGGCATCGGGTTTGCCTAAACGTTTATAGATATTTTCGCTGCTTTCGTTTATGGTTGTTTGGCCAAGGCTTATTCCCGGTACAACTAACTGGGCAAGTGGTATGGGCTTATCGCCGGGAAGGTCAACAACGGCAGTATCAACCTTATTTACGGTAGTATCTTCGGCCTGGCTATTATCGGCCGTTGAACCTGGCTTTTGCTTGCATGATATTACAATAATGGCAAGTAAGGGTATAAATAAGTATCGCGACGATATCATGGTTGTAACAATTTAATTAATTTACAGTTGATAGCTATAACCAATATTAGCGTATTTTGTTATCATAAACAATGCTTACAAAAGGACAAACCGTAATACAGCAATGGTACAGGCAAAAGCAGTGGAAGCAGTTCCCGTTTCAAAAAGAGATGGAGGCCGCGTATCTTTCAGGTTATTCGGGCTTACTGAACGCGCCTACCGGCAGCGGTAAAACCTTTGCATTGTTCCTGCCCTTTTTGGCAGACTTTATAAACAACCATCCTGATACTTATACCACCCAAAAGAACAACGGCCTGCTGATGTTATGGATAACGCCGCTGCGCGCATTAACCAACGATATACGCAAAGCCATGCAGGAAGTATGCGACGATATCGGCTTGCCCTGGCGCATCATGACCCGCACGGGCGATACGTCCGCCGCCGAAAAAGCCGCCCTGAAAAAGAAACTACCCGAGGTATTGCTCACCACCCCCGAAAGCCTGCACCTGATGCTGGCCCAAAAGGAGTATGATAAGGTTTTTAAAGGCCTCCGGGTAATGGTTTGCGATGAGTGGCACGAGTTGCTCGGCACCAAGCGCGGTGTACAGGTGGAGTTGGGCTTGAGCAGATTGAAAGCCTTAAGCCTGAAGTCTGATGTTGAGAGTAAGGATGACCTAAGACTTAAGGCTTCCGACTCTCGACTTAAAATTTGGGGTATCAGCGCAACCATCGGCAACCTTGAACAGGCGGCCGAGGTTTTGCTTGGGAACGACTTCCCCCCGGAGCAGATAAAAATGGTGCGCGCCAATATTGATAAAAGGCTGGTGATAGAATCTGTCATCCCCGAAAATATTGAAAACTACAGCTGGGCAGGGCATATTGGTGTAAAGCTGTTGCCGCAGGTGATGGAGATAGTGGCTAAAAGTAAAACCACACTGATATTTACCAATACCCGGTCGCAAAGCGAGATATGGTACCACGCCATAATCGATAACTATCCCGAATATGCGGGCATTATGGCCATGCACCATGGCTCGCTTGACAATGAATTGCGTAACTGGGTAGAGCAAGCCCTGCATGCAGAAGCATTAAAGGTTGTGGTTTGCACATCAAGCCTTGATCTTGGGGTAGATTTCCGCCCTGTGGATACGGTCGTGCAGGTAGGCAGCCCCAAAGGGGTAGCCCGTTTTATGCAACGCGCGGGGCGCAGCGGCCATCATCCCGGGGCTATATCAAAGGCATATTTTGTACCTACCCATTCGCTTGAACTATTGGAAGGCGCTGCGCTTAAAGGGGCCATTAAAAAAGGTGTATTTGAAAGCCGCGACCCAATGCTGCTTACCTTTGATGTGCTGATACAGTTTATGGTGACGCTTGCCGTATCTGACGGCTTTAGGGCTGATCAGCTGTTCCGGGAGATAAAGACCACTTTTGCCTTTGCGGACCTGCGGCGGGATGAATTTAACCAGCTACTTGATTTTATTACCAACGGTGGCAAAACCCTTGCACAGTACGATGAGTTTTTAAAAGTTGAGGTAGATAACGGTCTTTTCAAGGTCAATAGCCGGCGGGTCGCCCTCCGCCACCGCCTTAGCATCGGTACCATTACCAGTGAACTCAGTATCCGTGTTAAATGGCTAAGCGGCGGCAGCCTGGGTACCTTAGAAGAAGGTTTTATAGCCAAGCTAAGACCCGGCGATACTTTTTGGTTTGCAGGCCGGAGCCTTGAGTTTGTTAAGGTAAAGGAAATGACTGCCTACGTTAAAAAATCCACCAAGACAAAAGGCCTGATACCAAGCTGGGCGGGCGGCAGGATGCCTTTGTCTTCACAACTATCGGCTGTATTCAGGGATAAACTGGATGAGGTAGCCAACGGCATTGAAACGGATATAGAAGTACGCGCCCTTAAACCTTTATTTGATCTGCAAGCCCAGTTATCCCATCTGCCACAACGGCACGAGTTTTTGATCGAGTCGTTCAGATCACGCGAGGGGCACCATTTGTTATTTTATCCTTTTGAGGGAAGACTGGTGCACGAAGGGATGGCAAGTTTGCTGGCCTATCGCATCTCCAAGATAAAGCCTGCCAGCTTTTCGATAGCCATGAATGATTATGGTTTTGAACTGCTCACAGATGAAGACATTCCAATAGAGGAAGCTTTGGAAGATGCCGATTTCTTTAGTATCAATAATCTTATCAGCGATATACAAAACAGCCTTAACTCTAATGAAATGGCGCGCCGCAAATTCAGGGACATAGCGCATATCGGCGGACTGGTATTTACCGGATATCCTGGTCAGCAGGTAAAGAACAAGCATTTGCAGGCATCCACATCATTGTTGTTTGAAGTGTTTAACGAATATGAGCCGGACAACCTTTTGGTGCGCCAGGCTTACAACGAGGCACTGGCGTTTCAACTGGAAGAGTTTAGGCTGCGGGCAGCTTTGCAGCGCATCCAAACGCAAAATATCATCCTTAAAAATATTGAACGCCCAACACCTTTTGCCTTCCCTATATTAGTTGACAGCCTGGGCCGTGAACGCCTGACCACCGAAACAATGGAGGAGCGGATAGCTAAAATGGCCCGACGTTACGGCGCGGATGAAGTGGCTGACAGGCCTTCGGGCAAAAGCAGGAAGCCAGGGGTGACAAGAAAGAAAGGATTTTAAGAAACAAACCTGTTATTGCTGGGAGTGAAAGAGACGTAGTAACCGGCTACACACAAGGCTCATAAGCCGCCACGTATTCCCGGTCCTTAAACCCTTATAAACACCCTGCGCCCGGTAAAGCGTCCACGCTTTACCGAATTCTGGCAGGAGCGTCCACGCTCCCGTTACCTGTCTACAATAAGTGGGCTTTCAGGATTTGCACTGCTATACCAATATTCGTGTGCTGAGCCAACAAAACCGGCCCGAACCGGATTATCATGTATATATTTCGTTTTCTGTTCTATCACCGCCGCAGAATATAGTAATACTGGATAATTTCCATTCTGCCAAAATTGATGATAAACATTAAGATGATTTGCCTTACCCGCCTTTTCAAAGGCGGTCAGCATCCAGTCGCGGCGGCTTTCCTGTAAATTTCCGGCAATTAACTTTATAAGTGCCTTTGATGTAAATGTTTTGAAATCACGCAGCACATCTCCTAATGACCCGTCTTCTACGCGGGCTATCATATGCAGGTGGTTAGTCATCAGCACATATTCACAAATGTGCAGTTTTTTATGCTTTTGGCAATAGGTAAGGTTATCAATGATCAGGTCATTATAAATGCGACGCGTGAAAACATCTATCCAGTCAACAACGGTTAACGTAACAAAGTAAAGTTCATTGGTTGGCGCGGTGCGAGGCATGTTATAACAAAGTATTTAAATGTACATTAAACTTATCAATTCGTGAGCGTGGACGCTCACAATGTGAAAACGGTAAAGCGTGGACGCTTTACCGGGCACTAGACCTGTTGCGAGAAGTGAAGCGACGTGGTAACCCGTCGACACACAAGGCTCCTAAGCCGCCACGTATTCCCGGTCCTTAAAACCTTATAAACAAAAAAGGGGCGGCTATTGGCCGTCCCTTTGAGTATAGTTAAAATTACTTTTACAATTTACGTTTTACTTCTACGTTTTCGTATGCTTCTACAATATCGCCAACCTCTATGTTGTTGTAATTGGCAATATTTAAACCGCATTCGTAACCGGTAGCCACCTCTTTCACATCATCTTTAAAACGTTTAAGTGAGGCCAGTTCGCCTGTATGTATTACCACACCATCCCTGATGATACGGATCTTGCTGTTACGGTTTATCTTACCATCAAGCACCATACAACCTGCAATAGTACCCACTTTGCTGATCTTAAAGGTTTCGCGTATCTCTACGTTAGCTACAATCTTCTCTTCAAAAGTTGGTGCAAGCATACCTTCCATCGCGGCCTTTATCTCGTTGATAGCGTCATAGATGATCGAGTAAAGCCTGATATCTATTTGCTCGGCCTCAGCCAGCTTCCGCGCACTTCCTGATGGACGTACCTGGAAACCGATGATGATAGCATCTGATGCTGAAGCCAGCAACACGTCAGATTCTGATATCTGGCCTACGGCTTTGGATATGATGTTAACCTGTATTTGTTCGGTAGAAAGCTTCAACAACGAATCGGATAACGCTTCGATAGAACCATCCACGTCACCCTTAACAATAATGTTAAGCTCCTTGAAGTTACCAACAGCTAAACGGCGGCCAATTTCATCAAGTGTAATGTGTTTTTGTGTACGTAACCCTTGTTCGCGCTGTAATTGTAAACGTTTGTTAGCAATTTCGCGTGCTTCAGGCTCGGTATCCAACACGTTGAACTTATCGCCAGCAGTAGGTGCGCCCTGCATACCCAATACCTGTACCGGTGTTGATGGCCCTGCAGATTCAACCCGCTGGCCCCGTTCGTTGGTCAACGCTTTTACGCGCCCGCTATAGCAACCGGCAAGTATCGGATCGCCTACTTTAAGGCGGCCCGCCTGCACTAATATTGTAGTAACAATACCACGCCCTTTATCTAAAGCGGCCTCAATAACCGTACCTACGGCACGTTTGTTAGGGTTGGCTTTTAACTCCAGTAACTCTGCTTCTAACAATACTTTTTCTAACAGCAGATCAACGTTTAATCCGGTCTTGGCCGATATTTCCTGGGTTTGATATTTACCGCCCCACTCTTCAACCAAAATGTTCATGGTTGATAACTGCTCGCGTATTTTATCAGCATTAGCACCCGGCCTGTCCATTTTGTTAAACGCGAATATAATTGGTGCGCCTGCAGCTTGTGCATGGTTAATGGCCTCTTTTGTTTGAGGCATCACGCTATCATCAGCGGCAATAACAATAATAACAATATCCGTTACCTGTGCACCCCTTGCACGCATAGCGGTAAACGCTTCGTGACCCGGCGTATCCAGGAAGGTGATCTTACCTTTATTATCCGGCAGGGTAACCTCATATGCACCGATGTGCTGGGTTATGCCACCCGCCTCGCCGCCAATTACATTTGTTTTGCGTATAAAATCCAGTAACGATGTTTTACCGTGATCAACGTGGCCCATGATGGTCACAATCGGCGCGCGCGGTACCAGATCTGCCGGATCGTCAGGCTGATCAAGGTTGGCTTCTTCGTCTTGTGGTTTCACAAACTCAACCTGGTATCCAAACTCCTCGGCAACAATGCTAAGGGTTTCGGCATCCAGACGCTGGTTTATCGATACAAACATACCGAGGCTCATACATGTCGAGATGATCTGCGTTACAGATACATCCATCATCAAGGCCAGTTCGTTTGCCGTAACAAACTCAGTAACCTTGATCACTTTAGACATTGCGTCCTGTTCCATTGCCAGTTCTTCAGCAGTTGCGGCAACGTCATCACGTTTTTGACGGCGGAACTTAGCGCGCTGCGCAAACTTACCCGACTTACCTGCCCCGCTTAAGCGTGCCAGTGTAGCCTTTATCTGGTCTTGTATATCTTTTTCTGTAGGTTCTTCTTTAGGGCCCCCTAAAGGCGCATTTCTGCCTCCCCTAAAATCAGGGCGGTTACCGCCACCCGGAGGGCCTGCCGGCCTGTTCCTGAAATCAGGGCGGTTAGGATTTATAGTACCGCTTGGCGGTGCCTGCTGGCCGGCGTTGCCGCCCTGCTGGTCTTTGCGCTTGCGTTTGCGTTTTTGATCTGCAGCGTTGCCTGCAGCATTTGATGACGAGGCTACCGGCCCGCCGCGTTTTGGCTGGTTTACCGGCAAAGTTATTTTGCCAATAATCTTTGGCCCGCTTAACCGCTCAGCGCTCGCGCGTATAACTTCGTCGTCGCTTTCGGAAGCTGTATCTCCTTCAACTGCGGATGCGTCTGATGCCGGGGTGGCATTTTCGGCAACCGGCGCGGCTTTGGGTGTTTCGGCAACTGGTGCAGGGCGCTCTGCTGCTGGCTCGGCTTTTGGCGCTTCGGCTACAGGAGCAGGTTTCTCTGCAACGGGTTCAGCTTTTGGCGCTTCAGCAACGGGTGCAGGTTTTTCTGCAACGGGTTCAGCCGCCTTCGGAGTTTCGGCAACTGGTGCGGCTTTCTCTTCAACCGGCGGTTTTGCATTAAGGTTATTAAGGTCTATTTTACCAATTACCTTTACACCAGGCAACGCATCGTTGCGCTCTTCAGCCTTAGCCTGTACAGGCTCGGCGGGTTTAGGCTTTTCAGCCTGAGGCGAAGTAAAATGGCCGGTGTTTTTTATCAATATCTCTTCGTTCTCAAAATCCCGGGAACGACGTGGCTGCTCTGCAGGGCGCTCTGGCGTTTGAACACCTTCTTCCTTGCGGATGTTGCCAATCTTGATCTGTTTGGCCTCCTCCTTAATAATTTTATCAACAGCAAACTCCTTCAACAAAGTAGTGTACATATCGTTATCCAGCTTAGCCATGGGTTGCTTTTCAACCTTGTAACCTTTGGAAGCTAAGAAATCGACAATGGTACCCATACCAATGTTCAGTTCTTTTACTGCTTTTATTAATTTTATGGATTTGTCTTCTGACATTTATTAAATTTTCTCTGCTAATTATCGCAAAAATACGATTTTAATTTTTGTTATTCTGTTTATTCAAATTCTGCCTGCAAAATTGATAAAACATCTTTTATTGTTTCTTCTTCCAGATCAGTGCGTTTAACCAGTTCGCCTACTGATAATGCCAGTACAGATTTAGCAGTATCAAGGCCAATACGTTTAAACTCGTCAATTATCCAGCTATCGATCTCATCCGAGAACTCTTCGATATCCACATCCTCGTCGTGCTCGTCGGCTTCGCGGTAAACATCAATTTCATATCCGGTTAATTTACCGGCCAGTTTAATGTTATGGCCGCCCCTGCCTATAGCTAACGATACCTGATCGGGCTTTAAGTAAACCGCTGCCGTTTTTTTCTCGTCATCTAATTTGATAGACGTGATCTTGGCCGGTGATAAGGCGCGCTGTATATATAACTGAATATTGTTCGTAAAGTTTATCACGTCGATGTTCTCGTTCTTCAATTCGCGAACGATACCATGGATACGCGACCCTTTCATACCTACGCAGGCGCCAACCGGATCGATACGGTCATCGTACGATTCTACAGCAACCTTTGCCCTTTCACCCGGTTCGCGAACTATTTTCTTGATAGTTATCAGCCCGTCAAATATCTCAGGAACTTCCATCTCGAACAAACGCTGTAAAAACTCGGGAGCCGTACGCGAAATAATAATTTTAGGGTTACTGTTCAGCATATCAACCTTGCTGATAATCGCCCTAACGCTATCCCCTTTTTTGAAGTAATCGGCAGGTATCTGTTCGGTTTTTGGCAATAAAAGCTCGTTTCCTTCATCATCAAGCACCAGGGTCTCTTTTTTCCAAACCTGGTAAACCTCGCCGGTAACAATTTCGCCAACGCGGTCTTTATATTTTTTAAAGATCTCGTCTTTCTCCAGTTCCAATATTTTAGATACCAAAGTTTGACGCGCAGCAAGTATTGCACGGCGGCCAAAGCTTTCCAGGGTTATCTGCTCAATTTGTTCATCTCCCACTTCAAGATCAGCATCAATTGTTTTGGCTTCGGCCAATTCTATCTCCAGGTCGTCATCCTCGCTAAAGCCATCCTCAACCACAACACGTGTGCGCCATATCTCTAAGTCGCCGTTATCTGTGTTTACAATTACGTCACAGTTTTCGTCCGTGCCGTACTTTTTCCTGATCATACTTCTGAAAACGTCTTCCAGAACGCTCATCATAGTTGGGCGGTCAATGTTCTTGAAATCTTTAAATTCCTGAAAAGAATCAATTAAATTAATATTGCTCATCTTCTACTTGAATGATATTAAAACTTTTGTTTCTGTTATTTTATCTGTCGGGATAGTGCTTTCAACAGTTACAGCCTTTTTCCCTTTTTCTTTTATTGTTTCTTCAATTACTATAAAGTCGTCGCCAACCTCCTTCAATACACCCTCGCGTTTAGCACCATCGTTCATTTTTATAGCTAACGTGCGGCCTGTGTTTTTAGCATATTGCCTTTTTAATGTTAGCGGCGCATCAATCCCCGGCGATGAAACCTCAAGATTGTAAGGCGTATCAATTACATTCTCTTCTTCCAGGTGAAAACCTACATGCCTGCTTATGGCAACACAGTCGGCAATCCCTATCCCGCTGTCCCCGTCAACCAGCACTATCAGCTTACCATTCGGATGCATTTTAACATCCACCAAAAACAGGTTTGGCATGTCGGCAATCTTCTCCTCCACCAGTTCAGTTACTCTTTTTTCAATATTCATTATCGTATGTTTTTCCCGGCATCCCGGAAGGTGATGGAGCGGTTGATAATTTGATTGATAAAATAAAAGAGGGGACAAACGCCCCCTCTTTTTTAATTCAGATGCAAATATAGCATGTTTTTTTCATTTTTCAAAGCTTATTCCTTAAAAATCAAATCAATAAAATGCGTTCGTCCAGGCTGCGAGCGGCCTTTAATGTAATCTATGAGCCTGGCGCCTTCGCCAAGACGATAATTTCTTATAAAGTAAGTCTGCCCTTTTACAAAAGGGGTATCGGGTGTAAAAACCACCACGCTATCCTTTAAAAGGTAACGGCCCGGCTGCACAGGCTGGTAATTTTTCAGATCTGTATCGGCCGGCATCCGGTAAACCGCCACCAGGCTTTGCCATACAGTATTGTCAGTATCGCGCGCTATATCCTGCATTACGGCGTAATCAAGCCCTTTTATTTGTAATGATTGCCGGTTGTTTACTAATGATAGCCGCACACCGGCAGGGTGTTTTGTTGGGGTGCAGGCAAAGATGAATAAGAAAATGATTAAAATGTCAAGGTACCAATACCTCACATGGATTATTTTAAGCATATATTCAATTCCATATTAAATTACTTACAATTCTTTGATTTGAAAAATAATTTGGTTAGGTTAGTCCTAACTTAACCAAATATCACAACTCTTGAGAGACAAACTGTCAAATTTAATAACTAGCATCATATGCTATGTATTTTTGCCTTTCATACCCTTTATGTTTGAGTATTATTATTCTAAGCCTCATCATATTACTGAAAGGTCGGCTATAGTTGCACTAAGTGCATACGCCTTTAGCTTAGCTTTCAGCACTAAATTTAGAATTATATCTCTTCTTAACATAATCATAGCATTCTTGGCAGGAATTATGTATGGTTCAATTGAAAACGAATTAGTCGTTGATTGGACGTCATTACCCACTGTTTTAATTTATATCTTAGTACTTTCTGCTATGGGGGAACGTTATCATAGGCATATAAACGAAAACGAAATATGTTGGTTTTATACAATTTTTGAAGCGAAAAAATAGTCATTATGGAAGATTTAATTGGCGTACTTGCTATAGGAATGGTTGGAATTAACTTTTTATACTTGGGATTTAATATCTACAGGCAAAGAATAGCAGAAAAAAAGCTTGAAAAGCTTATAAAAAAGCATGAGGCTGATTTACTAAAAATGATAAATGATAAAAATTACAAAGCGCAATTCTACTTATCCAATAAACGTTCTAAAGAGGATTTCGAGAATCTAATGATGATTACATTCGTAAACAACCAAATCAATCAACTTAGCAAATATGATAAGTTAATGATGAAAAAAATCATTGAAAGAAAAAGCTCTGAAAATCAACAACGTTATATTTCCAAGCTTTTTCAAGATATAGGGCTTTCTAGCCTATTGCATAATTCGAAAAAACCATCCGTAGCCTAACTTGGTTCAGACTTTGCGATTTAAATGTTGCCATGGCACTTGTGTTCGCGCAGCATCTTAGCGCTATTTGGCGGTAAGATGATTATAGTAATTTGATCACAAATAAACTGCTGTTGTACTAATCATTTACCGTATATTTTACTTTCCTTTCAGCGTTTCCTCAAACAATTTATATATTCTTTTATACTCATCCGTCCAGCTGCTGGGTTGCACAAAGCCGTGATCCTCTACCGGGTAAGGCGCAAGCCACCAGTTTTCTTTATGCAGCTCTATCAGCTTTTGGGTAAGGCGCACAATATCCTGGAAGTTTACATTCTGGTCCACCATGCCATGCAGCATCAGCAGGTTGCCCTTTAGGCCATCGGCGAAATAAATAGGCGAGCTTTGGCGATATGCTTTCTCGTCGGTAAAGGGCTCGTTTAAGATGTTTGAAGTGTAGCCGTGGTTGTAATGCGCCCAATCGGTAACCGAGCGTATAGCTGCGCCCGAGGCAAAAACATCAGGCTGGGTAAACAATGCCATCAGGGTCATAAAGCCCCCGTACGAACCGCCGTACATACCCACATGTTTGGGGTTAACACCATATTTTTCTACTAATAACTTTACCCCATCCACCTGGTCGGCAAGGTCGGCGCCGCCCATATGGCGGTATATTCCGGTGCGGATGTCGCGCCCATAGCCCGAGCTTGCGGTATAATCGATATCCATTACCGTGTATCCGTTATCGGCCAGCATATTATTGAACATATACTCGCGGAAATAGGTGCTCCACCAGTAATGCACGTTTTGCAGGTAGCCCGCACCGTGTACAAATATTACGGCAGGTTTTGCAGGATCGGCCTTTTTCGGCAGATACAACCGTGCGTAAATATCTTTCCCGTTACGGTTTTTAAAGCTGACCACCTCCGGCTCGCGCCATGGATACGATTTAAATTCCTCGGTAACAGAGTTGGTTACCTGTATGGCCTTTGCGCCCGGTTTGTTAGGCTGCACATACAATTCCCATGGTTTGTTTGAATAGGAGTAGTGGATAGCCAGCCATTTTTCATCGGGCGAAAGCGTTACTTCGTTGCCCCCTTTCATGCTTGTTATTTTAACCGGTACGCCGCCCGTTACAGGTATGCGGTAAAAATGCGTTATACCGGGATGCTCGATATTAGCGGTAAAATAAAAGGTTTTTTTATCATTGGATAAGTGCAGGGTTTGTACCTCCCACTTGCCCGAGGTAAGCTGCTTTTTCTGGCGGCTAACCATATCTGCCATATATACGTGCGAGTAACCACTGGCCTCGCTCTGGAAGTAGAAGTGAGTGTTATCCGCCCAGCCCATACTGCCATTTGCAAAAAACCCGCTTGTGCCGGGGCCACCTATCCAGGCATCGTCGTGCTGGCGGTCAAGCAGCGTTAATTTACCGGTTTCGGCGTCAAGCTGCATCAGCCAGCGGTCTTTATTGTCCTTCGCTTCTACGTCCACAACGGCGTATTTGCTGTCGGGGCTCCAGTATGGAGTGGCAACGTCAACCAGGCGATCGGCATCGCGCTTTTTATACGCCTCCAGTTCTTTAGGGTACTCTTTTATGTACTTGGGTATATCCTTTATACCTGGCAGATCACCGGTATTGATGCTGTAGACCGTATCGCGCTGCCTGTCAAAAATAAAGCTTTCAGAAGTTGATTGCGGACTACCTACCTTGGTACGGTTAGGAATATCCTCGGTGTAGCCAGAAGAGGTAACATAATCGGGCACAATAGTGTTCCTTTCACCCTCGGCCGGCTGAATGAGGCGGTAAGTAACATACCTGCCATCCGGACTTAACTGCACCCCGCTTAAGCGCTTTTCCCCCAATACTATCTCTTTTAATTTGGATACCTTAAACAAACTACGCTCCGCCGAATCAAGCTGGCGGTCTTTCTCGTTCGCCCTAATTATATCAAACAGTTCTAACTGCTGCGTTTTTAACCAGCGTGATTGCTCATTCTCTTTCGCGGGCTTTTTTCCGTCGCTTGCTTTTTTAACAAAGTTTGTAAGCTGCGTTAGCTCGCCGCGGTCAAGCTTTAAAGCATAGAGGTTGTAATCATCGGTAAAAATCACACTTGATTCGTTCCCGCTAAATGTAGGGTTCATTTCGTGCGCCGCGGTATGGGTTAGTTGTATGCTTTTACCGGCAGCAACGTTTAAGATGAATATATCGCCATTCTTTTCGTACACTTTAAGGGTGCGTGCTTTATTCCATTTGCCATCGCTGGGTATCATGCCGCGGCGTTCTTCCAAAGCTACCTTTTGCGGCTTTAAATTATTAGGGCTTATGCAAAACAATTCGTCCCGCTCTGCCTTATCGGGGTTCCAGGTAAAGTATATCTTTTTGCTGTCGTCGCTCCAGCGGATGTTATCGGGCGACACACCCATCCATTTTGGGTCGCGCATTATTTTCTCAACAGTAAGCACTTCAAGTTTTTGCGCCGAAGCGCCAAAACCAATGCACAGGAACAGTAAGGTAAGGCTCTTTTTCATAAACAATTGCTGTTAAAGCGATGCAATTTAACAGTTTAGGTAATATTACTATTTTTAATGCTTTAATTGTTACAAATATAAAACGCTGCGTTACCGGCATGCCTGTTGAAGCGGCAGGTCTTTGGCAAGCTAAAACTGATAAGGTTGATAACAAGGAAGCCGCTCAGTAAGCGGCCTCCTATTAGGTATAACTGTCTTGTATCTTGATTCTTCCGGTCTTTATGCCCTACCCTACTATTTTCATATTCTCGGCATCCCAATGGATCACTTTGTTTTGAAAATAGCTGTCGTTGCAAGCCAGGCATGGGGCAGCAGCCCTGAAACCAAATACGGCATCTTCAACAACCGGCTTACCGGTACGTACCGATTCCATAAAGTTGGCAAAGTGGTCGTTCGAGGCATTGTAATCGTCCGGCGCACGATAGGTTATATCCGGAATGGATGGTGTTTGCTGGTCGGCCTGCGAGTAGCGTTTATTGTAAGCATCCATCAGTGCCTTTTGCTCTGCTTCGGTATAGGTAAATAACGAATCCCACCCGCCAATACCGGGGGCTACGGGCATCTTGTTTTTGCGGATGGTAAAGCTTTCGCCTTCGCCGCCAAGGTCTATCACCCCTTCAGATCCTACTATTTTGGTAGTGCCGTGGTCACCCTCGCCACTGATGAAGTTTACACGTAAGGTAACCTGGAAAGCAGGGTGTTCCTTTGTTTCACCATAATGGATAACCGCGCTCATTACATCAGGCACATTGCGCCCATCTTTCCAGTATGCAAGGTCGCCGATAGAATAAATACGCTCGGGCCCCTTTGAGCCGGTAATAAAGTGAATGCCGCTCAACAGGTGAACAAACAGGTCGCCGGCAACACCGGTGCCATATTCGCGGTAGTTTCTCCAGCGGAAAAACCTGTTCGGGTCAAAATCGTGCTTAACGCTTGCGTTTGCCTGGTACCGCGCCCAATCTACATTTTGCACATTAGCATCGCTTGGTATGGTGTACTGCCATGCCCCTAAAGCGCTTTGGCGGTTAAACGATGCTTCGATAGAGTTGATCTTGCCTATGGCCCCTGCCTCGTACATCTCTTTTGCTTTGCGATAGGCAATGCTGCTTACCCTTTGGCTGCCCACCTGGAAAACCCTCCCGGTTTCTTTTTGCACCCTTATCTCCTCTAAACCCTGGCTTATTAAATGTACCATTGGCTTTTCGCTATAAACAGCTTTCCCTTTGTGCATAGCATCAATCGCTATCTGGCTGTGCCAGTTATCGCTGGTGGCAATAATTACCGCATCAACATCCTTACGGTCAAGTATCGCGCGGTGATCCATAGTAGTGAACAGGTCTTTGCCATAAACTTCTTTAGCACGTGCCAGGCGGCCTTTGTAAAGGTCGCATACACCAACCAGTTCAACTCCCGGTACGGTTAAAGCGGCTTTAGTATCATTAAAGCCCATAATACCCATGCCAATGGTGGCTATCCTTATCTTGTCGTTTGGCGATACCGGCTTTTGGGCGCGCAATATCCTTACTTCATTTTCTTCTTTAGCTGCTAAGCTGGTAAGCGAGGCCGAGGTCAGTAAAACTGACGTGCCAAGGTGCTTCAAAAACTTTCTGCGGTCGGTTGACATGGTTTTTAATTTAGTTAAGCTTAATAATTGGTTAAAGAAATTGCAGGCGCAATTTGCGGTTCATCAACGCAATTTAATAAAAAGCTACGGCAACAAAAGTTTTCTTATATTAATATGCACCCGTTAATAAACCGAATTCTAAACTACAAAAAACTTTTTAATATTATTTAAAAAGTTATAAATTGCATGTTGTTACCCCAATTATAAATCATCAGTTATTATCCATGAAAAAGTTATCCTTATTGGTATGCTCCTGCCTTATTGGCGCATTGGCGTTTGCCCAGCAAACCAACACAAGTATTGCCATTATCCCCGAACCGGTTAAAATTACACAACACACCGGGCGGTATGTGCTGCCAAAAGTGTTAGTGGTGCAATCAGGCACAGAGGCCGAAATGACCCCTGTGCTTAACCTTATTAAAAACAAGTTTTCTACGGCCACCGGCAAAATTATCAGGGTAAGACCTATAGCCCCGGCCGCTGCTATTAAACTTGTACTTAACAAAACCACTGATAATGTTATCGGCAAAGAGGGCTATTATCTGTCGGCCAGGGCAAAAGGCATAACTATACGTGCCAATACCGCGGCGGGCCTATATTATGGTGTGCAAACCTTGCTTCAGTTGCTGCCTAACCAGATAGAGGGTAAGGAAATTGCAAAAAACATAACCTGGGCGGTGCCTGTGGTTGATATAACTGATTACCCACGTTTTGAATGGAGGGGGTTAATGTTTGATGTATCACGCCACTTCTTTACCAAAAAAGAGGTAATGAGTTATATTGATAATATGGCCAAATACAAGCTGAACCTGTTTCACTGGCACTTAACTGATGATGAAGGTTGGCGCATCGAGATAAAAAGCTTCCCTAAACTTACCACCGTTGGGGCATTTAATGTAAAGCGCGAGGGCGAGTTTGGCAACTTTATTCCGCCAAAACCTGACGAGCCTCGTAATTACGGCGGCTTTTATACCCAAGATGATATCCGCGAAGTAGTGCAATATGCAAAAGACCGCTTTGTAAATATTATGCCCGAAGTAGATGTACCCGGCCACAGCCTTGCAGCCGTAGCATCCTACCCGGAACTATCGGCTACTGCCGGCGCTGATAAGTATGTAGTGCGCTCGGGCGAAAAGATAATGGACTGGTCTAAACCCGGCCACCCGGCTTTGGTAGACAATACCTTAAACCCTGCCGGCGAATTTACCTACCAATTTTTGGATAAAGTGATGGGCGAAATTGCCGAACTGTTCCCATTTGCTTACATCCACGTAGGAGGCGATGAGTGCGCTAAAAATTTCTGGGAGCAAAGCGACCAGGTTAAGGCCTTAATGGCAAAAGAAAACCTTAAAACGCAGGAAGAGGTACAAAGCTATTTTGAAAAACGCCTTGAAAAGATAGTAGAATCTAAAGGGAAAAAATTTATTGGATGGGATGAGATACTGGAAGGTGGTATTGGCCCTAACGCTGCGGTTATGAGCTGGCGTGGTATAAAAGGAGGTATTGAGGCCGCCAAGCTTGGCCACGAAGTAGTGATGAGCCCAACTACTTTTGTTTACCTGGATTACATGCAGAGCGACCGTGTGATGGAGCCGCATGTGTATGCTACATTGCGCCTGAGCAAAACTTACGAATTTGACCCGGTACCTGCGGGGGTAGACGCCAAATTGATAAAAGGCGGGCAAGCCAACCTGTGGACCGAACAGGTTTACAATATTCGCCAGGCAGAGTATATGACGTGGCCCCGTGCTTTTGCGCTGGCTGAGAGCGTATGGTCGCCGGCATCTAAGAAAAACTTTAATACGTTTTTTACCAAGGTAGAAAAGCATTTCGACAGGTTTAACCAGGCCGAGATAAAATATGCGCCAAGCGTTTACGACCCTGACTTTAAGGTAGGCCGCAACGCCGACAGTACCCTAAATGTAACCTTAATCACCGAGGTACCGGGGCTTGACATTTACTACAGCTTTGATAATTCGTACCCGGACAGGTTCTATCCAAAATATACCGGGGTACTTACCGTACCAATTGATGCTACACAATTAAAGGTAATTACCTACCGCGGCAAACAACCCGTTGGCCGTATGATATCAATGCCTATAAGCGAATTGAAAAGCAGGATAAGATAAGTTTGCAGTTTGCATATAGTAATAAAGCCGCACCAAATGGTGCGGCTTTATTTGTTTAATATCATTGCAAGGGCAAGCAATTAAATATGCCTTTTTGAACGATAGTGAGAACTCCTGTTCGAATAACAGGCGGCGAGCCTTGCATCACGAACAAGATTTCTCCTTGCTATCGCTCGTTCGAAAAGACATATTTATTATTTTTACCTTACTCCACCCGCTTCATTCTTGAAAACGGGAACCCGTTACAGCCCCTTTTTGGGTTTTGCCTGTCGGCTTTGGCGGTGGTTTCGGCTACGCGGTCGGTTTTGGCATTATATACGCTTAGGCAAAAGCCCCATTTCCAGGGCTCCATATTGCTGAACTGCATATAATCTATACGGGTATACAGGCTGCCTTCGCCGGGGTTTTGTTCGTCGTTGCGGGCTACTATGTACTGGTCTTTAATGTTCCATTTAATGATATGGTATTTGGTGTGCGGGTGTTGTATGAACAACGTATCGTTAATGGTGTAGCGGATACCGTAGTCGTCAACAAAATTGCCTTTGAATATGACGGGGACATCATTTGTATAATGTACCTGCTTTTTATCGCCGGTACCTATTATCGACAGAAACAGAATAAAGAAAGCCAATTTTTGCATGTGCTAATATAAATACTAAAACACAAAAGCCCTGCTAATACAATCAGCAGGGCCGGGGTAAAATTTTAAGCAGGCTTATTTCATCGCGAACAGCGTTACGTAGTTTTTGCGATAATAATAAGCCAGGAACAGGTCGCCAATTAAAAGCGCCACCGCAGTAGGGATACCTGAAGGCGCCACAAATATGTGCGTTAACAAGATATTTAAGATGATAGGGAATATTATAACCGTAGCCAGCGTAACAAAACGGCCTGTTAAAAACATAATAGCGCATGCCAGCTCGGTTACCTTTATAAAAGTAAGTAAATAGCCCGATGCCATTATCCCTGCCATAAAGGTTTTGTTGGCTTCGCTCATTTCGGGTGGTTTGCCCATATCAATTTTAAAAAGCACTACAACTGAGGCGAACAGAAACATTAGCCCCATCAGCGTACGTACAACGATCATTGCAATTTTCATAAGATTTCAGTTTAGTGTGAGTATTAGTTATTCCTTTTCAAGTATTTGTTTCAGGTTATTGAGGCTGATCTCCATATCGTTTCCCAGCATTTTTTCCATGTTTATAAATAACAGCATTGCATTCATCGGGAACTGCATCCTGCTGTTAAAAGCCCATTTCACCGTGGTTTTATCTTCGGTTACAGCCTGTGTAGCTATGTAAGTATCGGCCACTCCGGCAAAGGGCTTTATAAATACCACGCGGATATCTATCCGCTCGTCATCAACTATCTTTTCAATTGTTTGGTGGCCTTTGCCTGCTTGCTTTATATCACTGTCCCAGGCGGCGTTAAACCCTTCGGTGCCATCTGTACCGGTATAGGTCATGCGCTTGTTAGGGTCGGTCATTACCCATTTACTATAATGGTCCATATTGCGCAGGTATTTAATATAATCAAAAACCTGCCGGCGGGGCTTATTGATTATCACACTGCGCTGTACGGTATAAGCCTTTGGGGCAATAAGGGCTAACACCAGCACAACTACAATTATGCCCGCAAAAATGCCAAGTATAGTCATCAAGGTATCGTTCATTGTTGTTGGGTTTTAATGGTTAGGTATCGTTTCCAGAAGTAATACAAGATAAACATAACCATTAATATTATTAACGGGAAAATTAATAGGAAACCACTGTCGCCCACAAATGCCCTTGAAGCAAACGCCCCTATAAAATTAAAGGCAAAGCCTGCAAACGCCCACTCCTTAATGGTTTTAAACTTGTTTTGCAGCAGGGCCACGGCCCCTAATATTTTAGCGGCGCCCGTTATAACCATTATATAAACGGGGTAGCCCAAATGGCGCATTACATCCTGCCCGGTTTTTTCTTTGGCCACGCCCGCACCGCCATCCATCAGCATAAATAAGCCGAATATAATGGTGAGCGCCCAGTAAATTATCTTAATGGTTTTTGGTGTCATTAGTGTTAAGTTAATTATCGCTCTTCGGTAAATACACCCCAGCCAATGCCGTATTTATCAACAACGTTGCCCATGGTGCCGGCAAAAAAAGTCATTACTTCATGTACCACTTTACCGCCATCAGCCAACCTGGCAAACTTTTGGTGCACCTCAGCTTTGTTGGCGCAGGTTATGGTTAAAGATACGATGCCTACTGTAGCTTCGATATTGGGGTTAGGCATATCAGTACCCAATATGCTGAAATCGCTGCCTGTTAAGTCGGCATGCAGTATGCCGTTTTGTGCTTCGCCAGGGAAGCTATCCTGCATCGGCGACCCTTTTACAGGCATCAGGCTCAACTCGCCGCCTAATATGCTTTGGTAAAAGGTCATGGCTTCGCCGCATTGGTTGTTGCTAAAATTGATGTAAGCGCTTATTTTCGACATGGCTTTGTTTAATTTATATGGTTAATAATCTGGTTATCTAAGTATCTCGCAATAATGTCCGTTTAATTTAAGAAGTTCTATGATGTGGTGAGCGCAAAAGTCATTGCCCTCCACGCGCAATATTTTGTCGCAGTCTTCCAGGTCAAAATTTATTTTGCTTGCCGGGAAGTGTTCTGATAGCTTCTTGATCAGCATCCTTGACCTATCGCCTTCCTGAACGTTTGTTTTAAAAACCTCTATCATCATAAATAATTTGTTGATGCATTACAAAGGTGCATGGCTTTGCTATATTTAAAAGGGTGTAATTACGACAATCTAAGGGGTTGATTGCGACGGTGATACCTTATACCTTTGACATTATGAAACACATATCGATCCTAATTCCGCAGGGCGAAACCAGCCTGAGCAACATAGAGGCAACTTATAAGATGTTCTCGATGGTGAACCAATCGCTTGACAGGATGAAGAAAGCCCCGCTGTTTAAAATACAGCTGGTTGGTTTAAACAGCGAAACGGCCCTTACCAACGGCCTGTTTACTGTTAAGCCCGATATGACCTTTGATGAAGTTGCCAAAACCGACCTGATCATTATTCCCGCCGTGCATGGCGATGTGAATAAGGTGTTAAGCGATAACAGCGATTTTATCCCCTGGATAATAAAACAATATAAAACCGGCGCCGAGGTGGTTTCGCTTTGCATCGGGGCTTTTATACTGGCGTCTACCGGGCTGTTAAAGGGACGCAGCTGCACCACGCATTGGCTGATGGCCGATGAGTTCCGCAAAATGTTTCCTGATGTAAACCTGATGCCGTACAAGATCATTACCGACGAAGGGGGCATATACACCAGCGGCGGCGCTTACTCCTCATTAAACCTGTTACTGTACCTTGTAGAAAAATTTGCGGGCAGGGATATGGCTATTAATTCGTCAAAGATATTCGAGATCGATATCGAACGCAACAGCCAGTCGTTGTTCATCATTTTCAGAGGTCAAAAAGACCACGAAGACGAGGTAATAAAAAAAGCGCAGGAGTTTATTGAGCATAACTACCAGGACAAAATTACGGTGGATCATCTGGCTGATATGTTTGCCATTAGCCGCCGCCACTTGGAGCGCCGTTTTAAAAAGGCGACATCAAACACCGTGGTAGAATATATGCAGCGTGTACGCATCGAGGCCGCCAAAATGAGCCTGGAAACCATCCGCGAAAACGTGAACGAGGTGATGTATAATGTGGGCTATACCGATACCAAAGCCTTTAGGATGATCTTTAAAAAGATAACCGGGCTATCGCCGATAGAGTACCGTAACAAGTATAATAAAGATAAGGCCGCATAAAAAAAAGCCTTGCCCCCGCCGCTCGAACGAGGGTAAAAAGAAAAGCCCGTTCATCGAAACTTGATCACAAGATATGAAATACATTAAACTATTAATTTTCAGCATTACAATTATGGCAACTACCCTATCTGAAGCGCAAACCACAGGCAATTATGCCAATGTAAACGGCATAAAAATGTATTACGAGGTACAGGGAGCGGGCAGTCCGCTGGTTTTGATACACGGCGGCGGCTCTACTATCAAAACCAACTTTAGCCGTATAATGCCTCAACTGGCTAAAACTCATAAAGTAATAGCGGTTGAGCTGCAGGCACACGGCCACACCGGCGACCGTAACGCACCCGAAACTTTTACACAGGATGCCGACGATATAGCCGAACTATTAAAACAGCTTAACATACCCAAAGCCGACTTTTTAGGCTTTAGCAACGGCGGGCAAACGTGTTTAGAACTGGGGCTGCGCCATGCCGGTAAGGTTGGCAAACTTATTATAGCATCTGCATTTTATACCCGCGATGCCGCGCCCGAAGGTTTTTGGAAAGGCTTTGAAAACCCCAACTTTAGCCATATGCCGCAGATATATAAGGATGAATACCTGAAGATAGGCACACAGCATGGGCTGATGAATATGTTTAATAAAGATGTGCAGCGCATGCTAAACTTTAAAGGCTGGACAGATGAGCAGTTAAAAAGCATACAAGCCCCGGCATTTGTAATAATTGGCGACCGTGACCTGCCCGCGCCCGAACACGCCGCCAAAATGGCACGCACCCTGCCACATGGCCGTTTAGCCATACTGCCGGGCACACACGGTAGTTATATCGGCGAAGCGTTTGACCCCAAACCCGAAAGCAAAATTCCTGATCTGTTTGTAGCGATGGTGAATGAGTTTTTGGCGGGAGAGTTATAATTTGACAGAATAACCGGACCGGGACGTATCATTCCTTGTCCGGGTCGTGCCGTTCTACAAATTCTTTATCATCCAACGCATCCTTTTCGAAGGATTCTTCGTCTTTTCGGTTGCGCATTACAAGCCATATCAATATAGCCAGGGCCAATATTATTACTATTATTATTCCTAAAGTGTTAGTATGCATTTAGTTACACGAACAAGGAGCGTGCCCAAAACGGGTTATTAACAAAATGATAATATTGAATTACGCAGGGCTTACCGGCATATTGCTGTCATTCACCTATAGCTTCCTGGTACCATAACACTAAAACTTAACGCCATGACAAATACCATATCGCATTGGGTAGGCGTTTAACCCCAAAGCTGGAAGCAGGACATCCACCTTTTAGGCAATTGTGAACGATTTTTTGGCGCGGGAGTTGTAAATTTGGTGGGTATACCAATCAATGGGATTAAATGCGGCTGCGTACCAGTAATATTCCATCGAGTTACTTTAGAACCATGAATAAACTTCTCACATTCTTAATTTTTTTAGCGGTATTTACATCAGGCTGTAAAAAAGAAACAGGCGACAAAAGCAAAATCACTATTAGCGGTACCTCTTACCCTACAGTTGTAATCGGCCGACAGGAATGGACAACGGTAAATTATAATGGCCCGGGTGGTTTACAAGGAGAGTTTTTCGGCCCCGACGATAACTTTAATAAGTTTTATACTGTTGAGGAAGCCATTAAGATCCGGTTACCCTCCGGATGGCGTGTTCCAACAAAAGACGATTTTAATACACTCATCGGTCACTTTAGCAGCGCCAAAGATAAGGATGGAAATTTTGTGGGAGATATTAATGTCGCTAAAGCTTTAATGTCAACAGATGGCTGGGACAATACCGGGCAAGAGGAGAATCGTGGGACTAACTCATCTGGTTTTAATGCGTACCCTGCAGGTTTTTATATCGAAAATCCTCTATATAATGAATGGGTAACCACAAGTGCCTGGTTTTTAACTTCAACGCCTTTGCCAAAGAAAAAGGTTACTTCGCATTCTACTAACTATGCTTTTATCATCACGAATTTATGGCTTAACGTTTCTGTAGACAATGTTACTACTTGCTTTGCATGCCTTCCCGGCGTGTATAACACCAATAATGCTAAATCTTTGCGTTTTGTAAGAAACTTATAACCCTGCTGACATACTGCTGTCATTCATCTAAAGTTTCTTTGTGTTATAAACGTTAAAACTTAAAACCATGACAAACACAACAGCAACAACCGACACACCGGTTATAACCTCGCAGCAACTTTTAAGCAACTGGCAGGAGCACCGCAGGCTTAGCCGCAAGGTATTGGCCGCCTTCCCCGAAAAAGAGCTTTTTGAATTTTCTATAGGCGGTATGCGCACCTACAATTTACTGGCCGGCGAAATGATAGGCCTTGCCAGCGGAGGTATAAATGGCGTAGCTACCGGTAAATGGGAAACCACTCCCCAACTTGATTATTTTAACCGCGACACCCAATTAAAAACCAAAGCCGAACTGCTGGAGGCATGGGATGAGGTAACGGAACAAATTGATATTTTGTGGCCGCAGATACCCGCCGGTCGTTTTAGCGAAACAGATAAAGCTTTCGGAATGTACGAGAACACGATAACCGATAGCATTCGTTATTTTATAGATAACGAGATACACCACCGCGGCCAGGGGTATGTTTACCTGCGAGCCCTGGGCATTGAGCCGCCCGCGTTTTGGGATAGGTCTTAATTTCGTCGGAGTTGGTGTCACGATGGCGCCACCAATAATTTGAGATACCTGATTATTAGCTATTTACAAGTGTTCACGACGTTCACGTGCGCCGAACGTGAACACTTGTAATGATGCGTGGTTATGTTTGCGTGCTAAAAGCGCCAAACCAGTATCCTGCTGGTCTTTTGTCCCTGCGACATGCTGATGGTTCTTACATCCGCGGCTTTGTAATAATCAAGCGATTTGTAACAGCCATCCAGCGTGGTTTTTTTAGAAATTAGCGATGAGAACCATTTGCACTGCCGGCCATACTGCACACTTTCGCTGATCATCTTATTCAGGAAACGGGGCTCGCCGCCCTCGTACCAAAGCTCGTTATTGCGGCCGCCAAAGTTGAGGGCTGCGCCTTTATCCTGTCCCAGGTTCTTCCACTTGCGGCTCGATTTTTCTTTAACCTCTTTTGACGACGAATGGAACGGCGGGTTGCACATCGTCATGTCAAACTTTTCGCCGGGTTTTATCACATCCTGAAAAATATTTGAATATGATGTTTGTTTGCGGATATCTATTGCACCTGCCAACCCATTGTCTTCTACTATCTTTTTTGCAGCGGCAGCGGCTATGTAATCACCTTCGCTGCCAACAAAATCCCAGCCGTATATTTTGTGGCCTAAAAGCGGGTAAATACAATTGGCGCCAACCCCTATATCCAGCACTTTAACGGTTTTGCCGGTTGGTACTACCCTATTGTTACCTTCGGCCAATACATCGGCTATATAGTGTATGTAATCGGCCCTGCCCGGAATCGGCGGACAAAGGAAGCCTTCCGGAATATCCCAGTTATCTACACCATAATATTGTTTTAGCAAAGCTTTATTAAGGGCTTTAACAGCTTCTGGGTCGGTAAAATCAATAGCCAGGTAGGCAAATTCGTTCTGCAACACAAAGGGCTTTAGGTCAGGCAGCGTTTTTATAAGCGCCTTAAAATCATACCGGTTACGGTGAGCGTTGCGCGGGTGCAGGTTGGTTTTTTCTTCCTGCTGAGAATTTGCTTGGTCTGCCATAATATCCGGCAAAGTTAAAAAGTATATTTGTGATTCAGGATAAAAGCCATGATGCAGCCGCAGATCAAAACCATACCCGAAAAAAAACTGGTGGGCCACCATGTGTTGATGACCCTTACCCAAAACAAAACCGGTGAATTGTTCAGAGGGTTTATGCCGTGCCGCAGCGAGATACAAAACATGGTAGGCGCTGATATTATATGCATGCAGGTGTATGATCCTAACTTAAATTTTAACGATGTTTCGATAGATACCCCTCATCAAAAATGGGCCGCTGTTGAGGTTACCGATTATAGTGACATACCCAAGGGCATGGAGACCTTCACGATCCCCGGCGGCATGTATGCGGTTTTTTTGTATAAGGGTAATCCTGCTGCGTATGGGCCAACATTTAATTACATATTTAACACCTGGCTACCGGCATCGCCTTATGAAGTTGATAACCGTCCGCATTTCGAAATATTAGGCGAAAAGTATAAGAACAACGACCCGGCATCGGAAGAGGAAATATGGGTGCCGATAAGGGTAAAATAAAAAGCCTTTAGATTAATCTAAAGGCTTGCACTAATGTGGTCCTGACGAGAATCGAACTCATATCTAAAGTTTAGGAAACTTCTATTCTATCCGTTGAACTACAGGACCATGTATTTTAAGAAATGCAAAGGTGCAAATTATACTTGAAAATTCAATCTGCACATCCGCATATTTTCACATCTGCACCTTATCTTATTACCGATCCATTTGGCATTTCATCGGCAGGGGCTACAAAGCTTAGCTTACCTTCAGCATTTTCGGCCATCAATATCATCCCTTGCGACATGATACCTTTTATTTCGCGCGGTTCCAGGTTCACCAATATGCTTACCTGCTTTCCAATAATAGCTTCCGGCTCGTAATGTTCGGCAATGCCCGATACTACGGTGCGCTGATCTATCCCGGTATCAATAGTCAGCTTCAACAATTTCTTGGTTTTTGCCACCTTTTCGGCAGTTAAGATAGTGCCTGTGCGGATATCCATCCCCACAAAATCATCAAAGGAAATATTGGCTTTTGCCGGGGCAATAACAGGCTTTTGCGCCACTGCCGATGCCGCTTTTTTATCTGCCAGTTTTTGGATCTGCTTATCAATAACCTCGTCCTCTACCTTCTCAAACAATAGCGCAGCGGGGTTTAACTGATGGCCGTTCTCAAACGCCATTTCCTGGTCAAAGGTTATGGCATCCTTGTTCAGCATGCCAAATATTTTTGTGGCTGTGGCCGGTAAAAACGGCTGCAGGCAGGTAGCCAGGTGGCCTATTAGTATAAGGCTATTATGCAGGGCATTTTTAGCCGCTTCAGGGTCAGTTTTAATGGTTTTCCATGGCTCCTGCTCGGTAAGGTAGCGGTTGCCCAGGCGCGCCATATCCATAACGCTCTGCAAAGCAGCGCGGAAACGATAGCTCTCCAGGTTTTTGCCTAACTCATCGTAATATCCGCCTAACTCGGCGTCTACTTTAGCATCGGTAAGCTTTATAGCGCCGCTATCGCTTTCTACCTTGCCATCATAGTACTTATGCATTAATATCATTACACGGTTAACATAGTTACCTAAAATGGCAACCAGCTCGTTGTTTACACGTGCCTGGTAATCTTTCCAGGTAAATTCGCTGTCGCTGGTTTCGGGGAGTATGGATGTAAGCACATAACGCAATTCGTCCTGCTTACCGGGGAACTCTTCCAGGTATTCGTGCAGCCAAACCGCGTGGTTGCGCGATGTGGATAGCTTATCGCCTTCCAGGTTTAAAAACTCGTTAGCAGGCACGTTCTGCGGTAATATATAATCGCCGTGCGCTTTTAATATAGCAGGGAATATGATACAGTGAAACACAATATTATCCTTACCAATAAAGTGCATCAGGCAGGCATCGTCTTCGGTATTTACCTGCTTTTTCCAGTACTGCTGCCAGTCTTTCCCATTATCAATGGCCCATTGTTTGGTTGCCGATATATAGCCTATCGGCGCATCCATCCACACATACAGCTTTTTGCCTTTAGCTTCTTCCAACGGCACGTCGATACCCCAATCCAGGTCGCGTGTCATAGAGCGGGGCTGCAAACCCGATTTTAACCACGAGCGGCATTGGCCAAATACGTTAACCTTCCACTCGCCTTCTTTCTCATCTATCCATTGCTCCAACCAGGGCTGATACTTATCTAATGGTAAATACCAGTGCTTAGTAGGCTTTAAAACCGGTTTTTTATTGCTAAGGGTAGATATCGGGTCGATCAGATCGGTCGGATTTAAGGATGTGCCACAGTTTTCGCACTGATCGCCGTAAGCCTTATCATAGCTGCAAACCGGGCAGGTCCCGGTTATGTAGCGGTCGGCCAGGAACTGGTCAAATTCATCATCATAATATTGCTCAGAATATTTCTCAATAAATTCACCTTTTTCGTACAAATTCAGAAAAAATTCCTGCGAAAGATCGTGATGTATGGCCGACGATGTACGGTGGTAAATATCAAACGAGATCCCGAACTCCTCAAAGCTGCTTTTTATCTGGTTGTGATATTTATCAATAATGGCCTGGGGCGTTGTGCCCTCTTTTTTTGCCTTTATGGTGATGGCAGCCCCGTGCTCGTCTGAGCCGCAAATGTACACCACATCCTTTTTCATAAGCCGCAGGTAACGCACAAAAATATCTGCCGGCAGGTATGCTCCCGCCAAATGGCCAATATGCAGCGGCCCGTTTGCATAAGGCAGTGCTGATGTTATGGTGTATCTTTTATATTTATTAAGTTGCGACATTAAAGAGGGATGTTTATTAATTTGCAAAGATAATTTTTTTAAGCCAGAAAGTTGGGAAAGACGGAAAGTCCGCAAGACCGGATGACGGAAAGTTATCAGCGTAAAATCACATCATTAATCTTTCGGAACTTATGCCGGCTTTCGGACTTTCGGACACTCCAATCCCATACCTTAAAAAGGGTGACAAAGTTGCTATAACCTGTCCGGCCAAAAAGCTGCCCATCCCCATGACGGATGCCGTTAATTTGCTGACCGGGTGGGGGCTTGAGGTTGTACTGGGCAAAACCGTAAATGCATCGTACCACCAGTTTGCCGGCGACGACGCTTTCAGGGCGGCAGACCTGCAGCGTTTTATTGACGACGACAGCATCAAAGCTATTATTTGCGCACGGGGTGGGTATGGCACCATTCGCATGGTTGATATGGTCAATTTTAACCGCTTGCAAAGCAACCCAAAATGGCTGGTTGGTTTTAGTGATATTACCCTGTTGCACTCGCATATTATAACAAACTATAACTTGCCGTGCATTCACGGGCAAATGCCGCTGAACATACCTGATGCCTCTTCTTATTCGCTGGAAACACTAAGGAAAGCTTTATTTGGCGAAGCAATAAGTTACCGTATTGAACCGAACCCTTTGAACCGGCGCGGCGAATGCCAGGGCATATTGGTTGGGGGCAATCTTTCATTATTATTGGCCGTATCCGGTTCTGTAAGCGATCTTGACTATAACGGCAAGATATTGTTTATTGAGGACGTTGGCGAATACCTTTACGCCATCGACCGTATGCTGCGCGCGCTTAAACGTGCTGGAAAGCTCAAACACCTTGCTGGCCTTATTGCAGGCGGCTTTACCGACTTGAAAGATAACGACATCCCCTTTGGGCAAACGCTGCCCGAGATTGTTATGGATGTTGTTGCCGAATATGATTACCCGGTCTGCTTTGATTTTCCGGCGGGCCACATTTCAAATAACTGCAGCCTGATATTGGGCAAAACACTTTGGTTAGCGGTTGAAACAGATGTTGTTAATATCGATTATCCCTAATAAATTGTAATACGGTTATGGCATACTTAAACAGCTTAAATAATTACCGCAACACCGGCCTGCTCATTTTAAGGGTTGGATTGGGCGCAATGATGATTTTTCACGGATATCCAAAACTGACCGGAGGTACGGAAATGTGGGCGGGCCTTGGCAGCTCAACCCAATATGTAGGCATACACTTTTGGCCGGTAATGTGGGGTTTTTTGGCAGCAATTACCGAAACACTTGGCGGTTTCCTGATACTGATAGGCCTTGCATTCAGGCCGGCCGCACTTTTTTTAATGCTAAACCTGGTAGTAGCAGCAGCAACCCATTTAGGCAAAGGCGACGGGCTGGACGGTGCAGCACATGCCATTGAACTGGCCTTCGTATTTGCCGGGCTGATATTTGTAGGGCCCGGTAAGTATAGTGTAGATAAAAAATAGAGACCGCTTTGATAATTAATAATGCATGTCATGCTGTTAACAGAGCGCGAGACGATACATCCTAATCCAATTACACACTTGAATATACCACATTTACATTGAGTAAAGGAGGCTTTTATGCCTCCTTTACTGTTTTAGCACACTGCTTACAAACCCTAAGCAAATCTTATCCGGCTCAAGACTACAGCAACTATTTGAGCCAGAATCCGATTATATATGCTAAGCCATTCAATAAACACATGGGCGACATTATCAATGCTTTATAAACAATTTTGACACTTAAATATACTGCATAAAAAAGCCCCGCTATTGTTAGCGGGGCTTTCATTATTTAATTTGATATCAAATTATGGGCGAGGGCCTTGATAAGTATAGGTTTCATCAAACGTTAACCTTTTAGCACCAAGTTGATACATAAAATACTTTACTTTAAAGGTTTTGGTTGCAGGGTCATACTCATTTACGCCAGTAGGGTCTAGTTCAGCCGAGCGTTTGTTTGCGCCAGCTTGCTGTCCGTAAGCGTTCTCAACTTTAATGATCTTGTTGGTTGCTGGGTCAAATGTAAACTCTGGAGAAAACGAGCCATAGTAGCTTATATCGCCATTGGCATTATTTGTATAGAACAAGAAACCATAAGTACCTAAATCTTCGTTGAATACATCAACTGTTCCTGCGCTGATGGTTTCAAGATCCGCTGTGTAAGGGAAATAGCCTGTATAAGCAGGGAAACTTAAATCGTGATATTCACCAGTCACTTTATATACACCATCGTATTTGTTTTTGGCACCAACGGATACTAATATAGTACCATAATTGCCGCTTACAGTTCCAGATGATACGGAAGCAATATGAAAGGGCAATGCATAAGACTTAGCAAAATCAAACTGGTCCGGTTTTACCGTTACAGTAAACTTGGCAAAATTCTCTCCTTTTTTAATTACGACCGAGCTCGGCATGCCAGAGAAGAATTCGGCTGGCAGCATTTCGTAATGTGCGTCCTTGTACTCGTTGTATGCGGCGATTTTATCCGCTCCTTCGTTATCAAGATTAACAGTAATGTCTTCAGGAGCAGGAGCGCCTCCTGTATAACCAATTGTTAGTTCCAAAGTGGCACTCGGTACTACGTCATACGATTTAGTGTACAACGCCACAGGCGAGTTTACATCAGATGTAGGTGCTACAAACAAATTGGTTGAAAATTCAATCACTGGTGGTGAACCGCCCGGCGGAAGGTTAACCGGGCCATCTTTTAAACAAGATGTTAAGCTTGTTGTGCTAATGGCCAATAATAAAATGCCTAAATATTTTTTCATTTTCTTATATATTAAATATTAATTAAGATCCCAAAACAATTTCGAAGTGAAGTTATTTACCGCTGGAGGAACGTTTGCACTGTTCAATGCATATTCGCTGCTTGGATATTGTATTCTAACAGGTAATTTATCAGGAGCTGTTGAAACCGAAATTGTTGAAGCAGCATTATGTGCCGGATCGCCAGTCGGATTCGATTTTGGGTAACCTGTTCTACGGTACTCATTAAACGCTTCGTTGGCATCGATCTGGTTTAACGCGATATATTTTTGCGTTATAATAGCCTCTAATTTTTGTGCCTCAGTAGTAGGAGTAGTTGTATTGTTTACAATATCCGTAACAGTAGTATACCTTACCAAGTAATTTTTAGAATTAGCCGAAATATATGCATTTGCATCATCATTAGCTTTGCTTTCTGAGTAACTGCCTGAATAAGCATTACTTTTGTCTTTATACAAATATCTGAAAGACGCTCTGATGCCTTCATTAAAATTATCCTGAGCTGTGGCCGGAGATCCTACTAAACCAACAAGATTTGCTTCTGCTTGTAAAAAGTAGCTTTCTGCAGCAAGCATTATTGGCTGACCCATAGAAGGGCCTTTTAATATACCAACCGCATCACCCGATGTACCTGTTGCAGTACCGATATACCACGCAGAGCCATTAGGGGCGTTAGGATTTGTTGAGCTACCCAATTGGCCGGTATAGGTGGTTAAGCTTTTGTAGGTAACCGCACCGCGTGCAGGGTCAGATATTTTCTTGCCATCATAGAATCCTACCGCAAATGCTGTTGGCACTTGTTGAATACCTGCGGCCGAAGGGCTACCTGTCTCATTGTATGCCCACGTGTTCCACATTGGGTTTTGCTTGCCCGCGTTACCCGCTTGGTAGCCCGGCTGAACGATGGCATCTTTTGTGATAAAAGCGGCGCCAGCAAGTTTAGCTTTTTCCGCGCTTATTACAGAAGCCATAGAAGTAACATCCTGAATACGAATAAGCATACGCAATTTGATGGTATTTGCAAATCTTTTCCATAATTGCATGTCACCACCAAATAAAACGTCGACGCTACCGGCAGACGCTGTTTTAATAGGAGTAGGTACCTCTGCAGTTGACATATCGATACTTTCTATCGCGGTGTTCAGCTGAGCAAATAAGTCTGTATAGATATCTTCTGCTTTGTCATATTTAGGTGCAATATTAGCAGCACCTTTTACCGCTTCTGTGTAAGGCACATCGCCGTAGATATCAACTAAACGCTGGTAAGCAAACGCACGCATAATTCGGGCGGCTGCGTTAAAATACCTATCTTTTCCATCAGCACTTGTCTTATCAACGATGTATTGCAAATCGTTGATGTTATCGTAACTGTTACTGAATAAGTTGGTATAATCGGTAGTTGCATAGTTGTAGGTCGTTTGTGCACCAAACGCGCCGTAACCACCACCATTAGCTGTCATACCATTTGCGTATCCGGCAAAGCTGTTAAATTGAACGTGATATGCAGCAAACGAAACAATAGCTTGCGGTAAGATCAAATCGGGCGTAGCCGCCGTCGGATCATTTGGATTCGCATTGATATCCAAATATTTGTTACATGATGTGGCACTCACAACGAGTCCGCACACCATTAATATTTTAAATAATTTTTTCATGTTTTCTTAAGAATTAAAAGTTTACTGATACTGTAGCACCATAGTACCTTGTTGGAGGCGTTTGACCCAGGGTGTTAATACCAATAGCGTTTGAATCAGTAAAGCTATACTCAGGGTCTGTGTAGATGTTTGATTTCGGTAACCATAAGAATAGGTTACGGCCTTGCAAACCTACAGTAGCGCCTTTGATGTATTTACCGTTACCGAACAATGATTTTGGCAGATCGTATTGTAATGATACTTCGCGCAGTTTCCAGGAAGCAGCGCTTGTTACATAGTTCGAAGCGATATTCAAGTTACGGTTGTTATCTGCGAAGAAACCGTTAGCACCGTCAGCAACAGTAATGTTGGTGTTGGCAACGTATTGGTTTGTAGCAGGATCAAGGTAAGAAGAGTTAGGGAATACGAAACGCTCGCGATCGTAATAAACTGTTCTTAAACCGGCACCTGAGAAGTCAAAGCTACCCGAGCTGTTGAAGATAACAAAGCCACCACGATACTCGGCTAATGCTGCAAAACGGAACGATTTGTAACGAAGCTCCACATTTAAACCTAAGCGGTCTTTTGGCTGAGTGTTACCAAGCTGAACCTGTACAGGATTAGCTGAAGGATATCCGGTAGTAGCATCAACAATAACACGGCCTTGATCATCACGAAGGTAGTCAGATCCTAATAACATTGGGTAAGGCTGGCCTTTAATAGCGTAAACCTGTGCGTTACCGCCTGATGATAATGCAAGTTTTTCTATTTGATCAGAAATGTACGCTACTTTGTTTGTAACGTGGGTATAGTTAGCACCTAAGGTCAAAGTCCAGCCACTTGCTGTTCTTAATGGAGTGATAAATAAGGCAGTTTCAATACCGTTATTGTCAACACGACCGGTATTTACCAGGTAGCTTGAGAAACCAGATGCTGTTGACAAACCTGCAGGAACCGTTTGGTTAGTTGTTTGCGTTGAGTAGTACGTAGCACTTGCCGTTACACGGTTATCGATCAAATCGGCATCAAAACCAAACTCATAACCTTTCGTGATCTCGGGCCTTAATGAATTTGATACTACACGACCAGAGAAACCATAACCCGGGCCAGTGCTGTATGGGTAACCATTAGATTGTGAGAAAGTAGTGTTAAGCGCATACGGATCGATATTGGCCTGACCAACTTTAGATACACCAGCCCTTATTTTTAAGGCATTAAGTATATTGCTGCCTTTTAACGACTCGATCAAGTTAGTCGGCGTAAACGCAACGTCCGCTGCAGGGTAAAAGAACGAACGGTTTTCAGGAGCTAATACTGATAACCAGTCGTTACGGCCGGTAACGTGCAAAGTCAGGTAATCTTCATACGATAACTTTAAGTCACCGTATATTGACTGCTGACGACGACGTGCGTCAAATTGTGTACCTCCAGTATTAGCGGTGTAACGTTGATTAACGTTTAACAGGTCGCGCTGTATCAAACCAGACGCGTTGATTGTTTGAGTCTGCCCGTTGTTATCGCGGATACCTGCACCTGCAGTAAAGGTTACATTTAATTTATTGTAACGTTTATCAAATGTGGCAAGGAAATCAGATACTAACTGGGTGGCAAAATTACTGCCGTTCTCAACGCTACCGGGAATGTCATTCCTTTTCACAGAAGCAGTCGCAATAGATTTTGTGTAAGCATCTAACACAAATTTGTTAGTATAGCTTTTGTATGACTGATTAGAAGCAGTGATACCAACACGGCCGGTAAATGTTAACCAGCTGATCGGGTTCCACTTTAACTCAGTTTGACCAACAAAGTAATCGTTCCTTATGTTCTGACGGTTGTTGTCGATAGTGAAATAAGGGTTTGGATAGTACTCGTTGTAATAGTTGTTAGGGTTAGCCCAAATGTTATTCTGCCAATCCTTATAATCAGTTATATTGATGTGCGGTGGAGTTTGTAACAATTGATCATAAACGCTACCGGTTTGGGTGGTAGTGTTGTACCTGTTTTGTACGTAGTTAGCGCTGTAGGTAACGTTTATACGATCGTTGATCTTACGTGTACCGTTAGCACGGATAGAAGCGCGGTTGTATGCATCATGAGGAGTAGTACCTTTTTGAGTTACATACTGGCCAGACAGGTAAAAAGTTGAGCTTTCGCTACCCGAAGATAACGCAATGTCAGTTTGGTTTAACACACCAGTGTTCCAGAACTGATTTTTACCATCATTAGCTGAATAACGTACTTTTTGGATAGTACCGTCAGGCAGCGGGCGACCGATTTCAACAATTGACCCGTCAAACCTTGGGCCGTATTGCTGGTTTTCGAAAGGTATGTACAACTGAACATCAGTGTTTGAACCAGAACCAAACTCAGTTTGAGTTTTTGGATTGTAGCTCACGTGTTCAAAGCTGGTTGAGTTTGACACCCTAATGCTGGTTTCGCCTTTTCTACCTTTTTTGGTAGTGATCAGTAACGCACCGTTTGATGCATCCGAACCGTAAAGCGCGGCAGCACCGGCACCATTTAACACCTGGATATCTTCGATATCCTCAGGGTTAATGTTACCTAAAATACTGCTTGGAACAATAACGTTATCAATAACCACCAGGGCCTGGTTGTTACCAAGTAACGAACGGTTACCACGCAGTACCAAACGAACAGTTGGGTTAACACCCGAACCTACCGTGTTAACCTGCAAACCGGCTACTTTACCAGATAAGGCCGCACCAACGTTGGTGGCTTTACCCTGAGTAAGCTCTCTTGCTTTAACAGTAGTTGAGGCATAACCCTGCTCGCGGCGTTTTACAGCCAAACCACCCGCAGACTGTACGATAACCTCGCTCAGTTGGTTTGCGGTAGCAGAAAGCACTACGTTCATGTTACTGCCGGCACCAATGTTAACTTCCTGCCTTTGGAAACCAATGAAAGAGAAGCTTAATGATTTTGCCGTAGCAGGCACGCTTAATGAGAATTTACCGGAAGCATTGGTTTGAGTTCCAACTGAAGTTCCGGTTACTGTAACACTTACCCCTGGTAACGGAAGACCGTCATCCTTTGAAGTAACTGTACCAGTAATTGTACGATTTTGTGCATATACCTGTGTTATGCATAACATCAGGAAACACAAACTTACTAGTAGAAGTTTTTTCATGTTTGTTAATAATAAGATCAGTTAATAGTTAATTAATCATAAAAGTAGTGTTACGCTATCAATAAATCAAATTAAAAAATGAAAAAAGATACTTTTTATTGAAATAATTTGAAAAAAATGAAAAAAAGATAAAAAATACAGTACTATGTATTGCATAATACATTTTAAAACATATATCTTTGTATTATGATTGTTGAAAACACACAAACCCAAATGAGGAAAGGCATACTGGAGTACTGCATACTTTCCATTATAGCAAAGGGTGAGATCTATGCCTCGGATATCATATCCGAGTTAAAGAAGGCCCGGCTGCTTGTAGTTGAGGGTACGTTATACCCTCTGCTTACCCGTTTAAAAAATAATGGCCTGCTTGCATACAACTGGGTGGAATCCACCTCGGGGCCCCCGCGTAAGTATTATGTGCTTAGCGAAGAAGGGCGCAAAGTGCTTGAACAGCTTGACGGAACCTGGCACGAACTTGCTTTTGCCGTACAAACCGCCATAGGCGACAGACATAACAATAACCAATAATATCACCCATCATGAATAAAACTATCATCATAAATATAAACGGCATCGTTTTTCATATAGAAGAAGATGCTTACGAGATACTTAAAAACTACATGACCGATGTACAGCGGCACTTTTTGAACTCGGCCGACAGCCTCGAGATCACTACTGATATCGAGAACCGCATAGCAGAAATGTTTAACGAAATACTGCTGAGAGAAGGTAAACAGGTTATTGTTTTGCAGGATGTGAAAACTGTTGTACAACAAATGGGATCGGTTGAGGACTTTGAAATGGAAGAAGAAGGCGCAAAACCACATGCACAACCCGCGTTTGGTTACGGCACCGAACCTCGCCGCCTGTTCCGCGACCCGGATGACCACCTGGTGGCAGGCGTTTGCTCGGGCATTGCCAACTATTTTGATTTCAACCCAGTTTGGGTGCGCTTATTGTTCGTCCTTTCGCTCATATTCTTCGGAACTGGTTTTCTACTATATGTAATACTATGGATTGTTGTGCCTAAGGCCGTTACACGCGCTGATCGGATGGCCATGAAAGGTCAAAAGCTGGACCTGCAGGGCTTTAAAAACAATTTTGAAGAAGAGATAAGCGGATTACGCAACAATATAGCAAACATGCATCATGAGGCGCGCCCCCTTATATACAGAACCCGTGATTTTGCAGGCGATGTATTTGGCCATTTTGGCAACTTTTTGGGTGGCGCAGGTAAAGTTATAGGTAAGCTGGTAGCAATCGCATTGATAGCAAGCTGCTTTGCCGGGATAGTCGCGCTTATTATATTATTGATATCGGCGTTTGTTTATGGCAACCATAATATTGGTATTTACCATATATTCCCTTTTAACATTACCAGCGAGCATGTTAACAACATATTTATAGTGTGCGCTGTACTTATGGGCATTATCCCGTTGCTGGCCATAATATTAACACTTATAAATGTAGTGTTTAAAGGCAATGTGATAAACCGCACTGCAGGCTCTGCGTTGCTAATGACCTGGATAGTAGCATTAAGCATTGTTATTTACTACGTTGCCAAAACATCGTCAAACTTTAAAGAATATGCCAGCTTTAGCCAAACCATAAATATAAAGCCATCGGCCGACAGCACTTATTACCTGAAGCTGAACGATATTAAATACCTGACCAGGGAAGACAGCATTCGCCTTAAGGTTAAAGAAGATTTTAGCGGCCGGGTTATTTTAGACGATGATGAAGATAATGACATGGATATGCCCGACAAGAATATCGATATTTTTATCGAAAAAAGCGATGTGCCGCAGCCTGTATTGGTCGAATCGTTCAGTGCACGTGGCAGCGATTATGAAGAGGCGCTTTCAAATGCACGCGGCACAAGCTACCAGTTTAAACAAGAAGGCAACGTGCTAAAGTTTAACCGCCGCCTCGAAAAACAGGCCGACAAGCTGTGGAGGGCCCAGCGATTACATCTTACACTTAAAATACCACTTAATTCAAAAGTAGTTATAGACGAACAGATAGACCGCTTTGTTAGGGATGTGGATGTTTGGCAATGCAAACAGGTAAACAAAAAGGACAACGCCTCTGATGTTAAGTTTATCATGACAGATAATGGGCTGCAATGCAAAGTTGACACCCTGGTACTACCGCAAAACAAACAAAAAGCTGCCGCCGATAGTGCAGCTGTGGATACCGTACAATAATGAAACCCATTATAAAATATATAAGCCTGCTATTATTCAGCGGGCTTATATTACCCTTTTATAATTCAACGCGGCATCAAAATGCCATCGCACCGGGCAAAACTAAAGCTGCATTAAATAAGCATAGCTCGAGCCAGGCCGATAGTGTTACAACGCAATACTTTATATATAAGGATATTGCGGAGATGCTTTTCCCCAATATCACAAATTAAAAATTTTGTGTAACCTTTTACTGCAGTTTGCCATCTTAATATAAAACGAAAAATCACATGCCTGTTACACGGCCGGCATACCACATAAACCATATACCTATGCAAATACTTACACCAGCTACCATCTAATCTGCGCGGATAACCGCCACACAAACTAATTTTTATTCAACCCAAAAAACGAAGGCATATCCTTCGCGGGGCTTTTATTGCCTAAATTTTTTATTCATGAAACAACAAACTATTAAAATACTATATCTCCTGCTCCTGCTATTATCTGCCGCTACCGTAAATGCACAACAAGCCAGGCCAACCGCCAGCGTAGCGGGCTCGTTACAGAACGAGCAGGCAAAACCTGTTGATTACGCTACAATAACCTTGTTAAGGGCCAAAGATTCAGTGGTAGTTAAAGGCACGCTTACAAACGATGCCGGTAACTATGTAATAGACCATATCGTGCCGGGCAAGTATATTGTTAAGGCAACAAACGTTGGCTACCACCCGGCTTTTAGCCCGGCATTCGAGGTAACGGCCGACCAAACGCAGGTTAGTGCGCCTTTACTAAAAATGGAGCAAAACAGCCGTAGCCTGCAAGGTGTAACCGTAACTTCATCAAAACCCCTTATCGAGCGCAAGCTCGACCGCACGGTGATGAACGTAGAGAACAGTGTGCTTGCCGCGGGTAACTCTGCCTTAGAGATATTGGAACGCGCCCCTGGAGTTACTATCGATAAAGACGACAACATAACCCTTAAAGGCAAACAAGGCGTTACCGTGATGATAAACGATAAGCTTACTTACCTGTCGTCAACACAATTGGCGGCCTTACTGCGGTCTACCGATGGCACCACGATACAATCTATAGAGATCATCACCAACCCTTCTGCAAAATACGATGCTTCGGGTAATTCGGGTATCATCAACATCAAGTTAAAAAAGAACAAGCAAAGCGGCACAAACGGCAGTATAACGGCCGGCGCTGCATATGGCAAAAACTTTAGAGATAATACCAGTCTTAACCTGAACCATAAAGTTGGCAACCTGAATGTATTTAGTACGCTTAGCCGTGGTGATGTGACCCGGCAGAACGTAATTGACATTAACCGCACCGTGGTGAGCGGGCCAACCACAACTTATTTTATGCAAAACACACTTATGAAAAGAACGGTACACTATAATAATTACCGTGTGGGGGCCGATTACACCACTTCGGCTAAAAACACCTTAGGTTTTGTTGTAAGCGGCGATTACACTAATGAATATAATAACAACAAAAGCGTTACAAATATCGGGTCAACACCGGTTGTTTTAGATTCGGTACAACATACGCCCTCAACCATTAACCAAACCTACCGTAACATTGCTGTAAACCTGAATGACAAACTGGTTATAGATACTAACGGCCAGGAATTGAGTATAGACCTGGATTACTCAAAATTCAAAAACAACTCATTTGCCAATAACGATACATACTTTTTCCTGCCCGATGGCAGCGTACAGCACCCGGCTTTATTTTTACGTAATCAAACACCTTCAAACATCACCATATATACCGGCAAGGCCGATTATACCTATCCTATTAATAAAAACCTAAAACTGGAAGCCGGGGTGAAGGCAAGCTCGGTAAAAACCGATAACGACCTGCGTGCCGAAATTGAGAAGGGTGGTGCATTTATAAACGATGTTTCGCGCACTAACCGCTTTATTTATGACGAAAGGGTGAGCGCGGCCTATGTAAACCTGGGGCAAACGTTTAAGAACACATCTGTGCAGGTAGGTTTACGTGCAGAAAATACTGTATCAACAGGTAACCTGATAACCAATAGCCAGGTAGTGCATCGGTCATACCTCGATTTCTTCCCCAGCTTATTCGTTAATCAAACGCTGTCGGCCAAACACGAATTAGGGTTTAACTTCAGCAGGCGTATAGACAGACCGAACTATGACAACCTGAACCCGTTTGTGTACTACCTTGACCAGTACACCTATGAAAAAGGAAATCCATTCCTTAAGCCGCAATACACCAACTCTTTCGAGCTTAATTACACCTACAATAAAACTATTAACGTTACTTTGGGCTATAGCCACACTACTGACGCGAGCGTGGATGTATTATACACCGATACAGTAAAAAAGGCGACTTTCCAGACAAACGAAAACCTGCAGACACAAAACAACTATAACATCAATATCAACACCCCTTATACCATTGCAAAATGGTGGACAGGAAACGTAGATGTTACCGGATTTTATCAAAAGTTTAAGTCGGCAGGGTTGTTTGGCGGCACGCTTAACAATGGGCAGGCCGCTTTTCAGGGCCGTACCACCCAAACGTTCATTCTCCCCGGATACAAATTTGAGGTATCAGCCTTTTATCAATCAGCGTTAAGCTATAGTATATTTAAGATCAAACCGCAATACTCCGTTGATGCCGGGGTAAGCCATTCTTTCTATAAAAAGAAAATGAACATCAAATTAGCCGTATCAGATATATTTGATACACGCAAAAACAGGGTAGCCACTAATTATACCAGTACAAACCTTAACCTGTTACAAAAGAATGAAACCCGCCTGGCGCGAATAACCTTTACCTATAACTTTGGCAACAGCAAAATAAAAGCCCGCCAGCACAGAACCGGTGCCGAAGACGAAAAAGGCAGGGTGAAAAGCGGTAATTAAAGATTCACGAAATCAAGACATAAGAGTCAAGACCAAAAAAGCCACCTCATAATAAGGTGGCTTTTTTAACGCTTTATAGTCTTGATTCCTGATTCTAATGTTCTTGCCTCCCTTTCTTACTGCCCTACCATAAACACGGCATTACTGAACAATAATTTACCATTTTCCCAGAAACTGCGGAACAAGGGGTCGTCCACAAGATAAACAACCGAACCACGACCTAAAGATTGCACACCAAGCAACAGGCCGCTGTTTAGCTTTTGTTTAGATTGCACCCCGGCAAACCCGGCCACGTAACTGTTTTTTTCGATTGTGCCAACGTTCCAGTCGTCTTCGCCAAGCAGCTCGTAAATATCATCGCTAAGCTTCAATGAGTAGTAATAATTGGGGAAACCAAATGCAAGCGGGTGTGTATTATCCATATTTAGCTTAAATATAGCGCCCGGAATGCTCGAGCGGATGGCATCCCGGTTACGGTCAGCATATATTTTAATGACCGGTTTGGATTTCGCATCCGCCTTATCGTCTTTTTTGTTTTCTTTCTTCTTGATGTTAAATCCCTTTTTATCAACCAAGGCAGCAACGGCGTTTTCTATAGCTATTAGTTTGCCGCCATCCCGTATCCAGCTCTGCAAATTGTCTGAAGACAGGTCGTTATACCTTCCGTCGGGCATAATGATCACATCAAAATCGTTAAGTTTTGTGCGGTTGATGTCCTGGTACCTGATCAGGCTAACCGGATAACCTATTTGCTGCTCAAAAAAGTGCCATACCTCGCCCATCGCTTCAGAGTTGATGCCATCGCCGGTAACCAGCGCTACGCGCGGCTGGCGTATAAAGCGCACATCATCCGACCCAATATCCGACCCTTTATCAACAAAGCCCGACGATAACGGCGTAATTTCGTGGCCCATATCAGCGGCTGTCTGGGTAACCACCCGGTCAAAATCAATCTTCTCGTTGCCTGCACGGGTTATTAATAACGACCCGGCCGTAAATTTTTTGCCCTCGGCCTCAAAAGGCATTTCGGCGTAGCGAACCTTAATTTTTTTCTTTAGCAGTGCCGAAAGGAACCTTACGTCGGCAATTGATTGCCATGCCGAAACATAAGCATACGCCCTGGTGTTGGTAAGCGGTTGCGGTTTGGGTACACTCCAGCTGCTTGCCAACGGCTTATACGATTCTTTTATACCGTAGGCTTTCAACCCATAGGCATAAGGCAGCGCCCATGCGGTAATATCGTAAGTAGCCGAATCGGGGATAAAGGTTTTAGGCTCCAACAGCACATGCAGCAATACCGATTTTGGCTGATAGGCGTTCACCACCAAATCGTTGGGGTTTACCGTATACTGCTCAGTTGCGCCGGTAAAATAATTATACCCGGTTATTGACTTATTGGTTAAACCATAACCATACTGTATCCCATTGCGGGCAAACATTTTAGCCAGCTCGTTCACCTTCTCGTTATTGTCGTTTTTAATTACGTAGGTTTTATATACGCCCGGCGGGTTTTGGCGGCTGTTATCGTAAAACTTTTTGAACTCATCTACCACCTTTGTTGCGTTTTGCGACACTATTTCAACCGTACTTAACCCGGTAGTGCGGTGGTGTGCTATACGCTGCGCCAGGGTAAGTGTATCGCCATTACGGGTAACAACAGCCAGGCCGGCGCCTATACCCCCCTGTTCGTAAGTCATCCCTATCGAACCGCTGTATAACGGATAGGTATCCCCATACGATGGATAAAGCAGGTCAAACTCCTGTTTGGTGAAATACATCCACCCGTTTTCATCAAAATGCCTGGCATTGTTTTTTCCAATGGTCACCTGAAAATCTCGCTGCCACTGGGTTATATCCTTATGATAAGGCTCGGCTGCGGGTGCAAAGTAATACGGGTTATTATATCCCTGCTCATGAAAGTCAACATGCACCTGGGGCAGCCACTGGTTAAACAGGGCTACGCGCGCCTGTGTTTCCTTTTGTGCCTGCCATGCCCAGTCGCGGTTAAGGTCAAAATAATAATGGTTAACGCGCCCGCCGGGCCAGGGTTCCAGGTGCTCGCGCGAGGTGGGGCTGGCATCGGGCAACATACCGCGCACCGAGTTATAAAAGTTGGTGTAACGGTCGCGCCCGTCGGGATTAAGGCACGGATCAATAACCACCACGCTGTTTTTTAACCACTCTTTAGTTGCGGTGTTGGCGGGGTCAACAAGGTCAAACAAAGTCCACATGGCGGCTTCGCTTGATGCCGGCTCATTACCGTGCACATTATAGCTTAGCCAGGTTATCGCGGGTTGGTTGGGCATGATAGCCCCGTTTTCCATCCCGGCAAGGCGCAGGTTGTTCTGGCGTATCTCTTCCAGCCGCTTAATATTATCATCAGATGCGATGAACATGGCTATAAGGGGCCGGCCCTCGTTGGTTGTGCCAAATTGCTGTAGCTTCACATTACCGGCAACGCCCGCAACGTATTTAAAATATTCTACCACCCGGTAATGGGGTGTAAATTTTTCGCCGGCCCTGTAGCCCAAAAACTCGGCAGGGGATTGTATATGCTGTGCCGAAACGCTTTGCCAGCAAAGCGCGATAATTACTATAAAGAATAGCCTTTTTAACATGGATAAAATGCTTAGATCAGTAAAGGCTAATCTAAATATATTTTTTTGACGTTTCATCATCAGGCTATTAATTCAAATCTGCACTTTTGCAATACAGCGTAATGACACCCATACAGGCCCTTCAAAAATATTTCGGATACAACCAGTTCAGGCTTTCGCAGGAAGCTATTATAAACAATGTTTTAAGCAAGCAGGACACTTTAGTGCTGATGCCAACCGGTGGCGGTAAATCGCTTTGCTATCAGCTGCCCGCCGTATTGCTGGATGGCCTGACCATAGTGATATCGCCGCTCATCGCCTTGATGAAGGATCAGGTAGATAGCCTAAACCTTACAGGCATACCGGCGGCCTTTTTAAATTATAGCCAAAGCCCCGAGGAGCAAAAGGACGTTGCCAACCAGTTAAAAAACAGTCAGCTTAGGCTTCTGTATGTATCCCCCGAACGTTTATTTGGTTCCGATAACCGCATGATGGCTTTCCTGAAAACGCTTAATGTGGTACAGATAGCCATTGACGAGGCGCATTGTATTTCGCAATGGGGGCACGATTTCCGCCCCGAGTACCTGATGCTGGCCGGGTTAAAAACCGAATTCGCCGGCGTGCCGGTGATAGCCCTTACCGCTACCGCCGATAAACTTACCCAAAAGGATATACTGGAAAAACTTAACCTGCATCAACCCTCGGTCTTCATCTCATCGTTTAACCGCGAGAATATTACGTACCGTGTGAAACCTAAAAAGAGAAGCTTTAACCAACTGCTTGCTTTTTTGAATGAGCGGAAAGAAGATTCAGGTATTATTTATTGCCTGTCGCGAAAATCGACAGAATCGCTGGCCGATGACCTGAAAGAAGAAGGTTATGCTGCAGAAGCGTACCATGCGGGGTTAAGCAACGAGGTAAAGGCCCGCAATCAGGAAGCTTTTTTGAAGGATGAAATAAAGATAATTGTAGCAACTATCGCCTTTGGCATGGGCATTAATAAAAGCAATGTGCGCTACGTAGTGCATATGGACCTGCCCAAAAACATAGAAGGCTACTACCAGGAAACCGGCCGCGCAGGCAGGGATGGTTTACCGTCAGACGCGCTGCTGCTGTACTCGCCCGGCGATGCCATTAAACTTCGCGGGTTTGCCACCGTAGACAATAACCCTCAGCAAAGCGCAATCATGCTAAAAAAGCTGGACGATATGGTCAACTATTGCCAGTTGCATGCCTGCCGTCGGCAGTTTTTAATGCATTATTTTGATGAACCGTTCGCGGATAACTGCGGCGCATGCGATTTTTGTTTGAGTGAGTTTGTAAAGTTCGACGGCACGCTTATAGCTCAAAAGGCGCTATCGGCAGTGGCGCGGTTAAAGGAGCGGTTTGGGGCCAACTACCTGATAGATTTTCTGCGTGGCTCGAGGAGTGAAAAGATCTGGCCAGATCATAAGGCGCTAAAAACTTATGGCGCCGGCGCCGATATTAGCAAAGCCGACTGGCAGCGCTACCTGCGCGAACTGATAGCGCAAGGGTTTTTACGCATCAGCGAGGATGGGTATTCGGCCATACAGCTTACGCCAAAAAGTGAGGCCGTGCTAAAGGGGGATTTGACAGTTGAACTGATAGCGTCAGAAACTACTACCGAACAGGAACAGGAGGCAATAAGCTACGAAGCCGAACTGCTTGCCAACCTGCGTAAAAAGCGCCAGGAGATTGCCCTTGGTGAAAACCTGCCGGCATATATTATTTTATCAGATGCTACCCTGTTGGAAGTAGCCACCTACCTGCCGCAGAAAATGGATGAGCTACGGCTGATATCCGGTTTCGGGGATGTAAAGCTGGCGAAATACGGCCGCGATTTTTTGGCTATAGTCAATAGTTATAGCCGGGAGAAGGGTTTAAAATCGCGCATAGCTCAAAAAGCAGTTAAACGCGAGCGCAAGTCTAAAACGAAGCCTGGCAAACCGTCCGACACTTTTAAGGTAACCTTTGAATTGTACAAGTCAGGCAAAACCGTTGCAGAAATCGCCGGCGAACGGGGCTTATCGCCCACCACCATCGAAGGTCATTTAAGCCGTTTTGTACAAACCGGAGAACTGGATGTGCGCGAATTTGTTAATGAAACCAAGATCCCTGCCATAAAAGACGCGGTTGACAGTTACGGCAGCGAAATGCTTTCGCCCTTAAAAGAAATATTGGGCGAAGCTTATACCTACGGCGAAATAAAGGCCGTTATTGCCTGGATGGATTTTAAGCAGAAAGCCAAAGGCTAAAAGCATATATATTATATTTGTTTTATATGATCACCATCGAACACTTGTATCAACTATACCTGCAGCACCCGGTTATTAGTACCGATACCCGTAAAATAACGCCGGGCAGTTTATTTTTTGCATTAAAAGGTGATAAGTTTGATGCCAACACATTTGCCCAAAAAGCAATTGAGGCGGGTGCGGCATACGCGGTTATTGACAACCCGGACTATGCGGCAGGCGAAAGGTTTTTACTGGTTGAAGACGTGTTAACTGCCTTACAGGATCTTGCAAGGCACCACCGGCGCCAATTAAATATCCCCGTTATAGGACTTACCGGCACTAACGGCAAAACCACCACCAAGGAGTTGATCAATGCTGTGCTGGCGCAGCGTTTTAAAACGCTGGCAACACAGGGCAACCTTAATAACCATATCGGCGTACCGCTTACCATCCTTACTGTTGATAGCTCGCACGAAATGGCTGTGATAGAAATGGGCGCCAATCACCAAAAGGAAATCGCGCTGCTTTGCACTATAGCGCAGCCCACGCACGGCCTGATAACCAATGTTGGCAAGGCCCACCTGGAAGGCTTTGGCGGTGTTGAGGGGGTAAAAAAAGGCAAGGGAGAATTATATGATTATTTAGCTAAGTCCGAAAGTGAGAAAGTGGCTTTTATAAATAGCGACGATAGGGTTTTGCGGGAGATGCAGGAGGCACGAGGCTTAAACAACGTGGTTTACTATGGCAAAAACAGCGATCCGCATAATTTGATAAGCGGTAAGCTCCTGGATAACGCTCCTTTCCTGAGTTTAAAATGGCACAATAAGAACAGCTTATCATACAACGTAAAGTCGCAATTAACAGGCTCGTACAACCTTGATAATATATTGGCGGCCATTTGTATAGGGTCTTTTTTTGGTTTAAATTCTGATGAGATCAACCAGGGGATAGAAGGCTACCAGCCTAAAAACAACCGCTCGCAGATCATGCAAACAGCTACCAACACCCTTATTTGCGATTTTTACAACGCAAACCCAAGCAGTATGTTTGTGGCTATTGACAACCTGGATAAAGTGAAGGCTGAGCGTAAAGTGATGATACTGGGCGACATGTTTGAAATGGGCCTGGAATCGGCTGCGGAACATACCTCGGTTATCCGAAAAGCAATGGGCGCGCATGTTGATGAGCGGATATTTATTGGAAAGGATTTTTCGAGCCAGCAGTCGGAAGTGCAAAACAGCAATCTGCTAAACACCAGCTTCTATCTTACAGCCGAGGACGCTATCATTGGCATAAAACAAAATCCGATAACAAATGCCACTATCCTGATCAAAGGGTCGCGCGGAATGGCGCTTGAGCGATTGGTGGAGTTGTTTTAGCTTTGCCTGCAAATTATGCTTTCATCGCCAGCTGCGCCACTTCTTCTCCAACTAAACTACCCATCGCTACACCCATACCGTTACAGCGCACGGCGGAGAAAACACCAGGCTCAACCTGTTTTACTATGGGTGCTATCTCATCGCCGAAACCCATAATGCCGCTCCACCAATAGTCTATCTCCGTGTTTTGACCGGGCAGGATAACATGATGCAGGTAATCGATCAGTTTTTGTTTAACTACTTCGGTGTGTCCAAATTCCGGGGTTTCTTCCGCGGCAAAGTCAAGGTTACGGCCGCCGCCGAAAAGCACCCGGCCATCAATATTGCGGAAGTAATAATATCCCTGGTTAAAATGGTAAGTGCTCTTTAGTTTTAAACCTGCAACTGCTTTGGTCACCAACACTTGTCCGCGGCCGGGCGTTACCTGCAAATCGGGGTAAAGTTGCCTGGTAAAGGCATTGGTAGCCATAATAACCTTTTTGGCTGTAAAACACCCCTGCAGGGATGTTAACCTAATAAGCGAACCCTCGTTGCGAATGGCCGATATCTCGCACCCATTTAAAACCAATACATCTTTCTGGTAACATTTATTCAGCAGGGTACGCATCATTTTACCGGTATGTATCTGTCCCTCATAAGGATTGTAGATCATCCTATTTACGCCTTTAAACCCAAAGTCTGCAATTTTAGCATCCGCAACTGCATAAATGTCATGCTTATCTATCGCAGGTTTTAACATTATATTCAACCTACCTATGCTATCCATTGCTTCCTGTGCATTGGCTTCTTCACCAGGCATAAAAAGTTCATACCCACCATGCTGGTGATAATTTATATTTTCATCTCCAAGGTTTTGCCGCAGGCGTTGCAGGCCGCGCCATTTATAATTGGCCAGCCGCGCAACTTCCTCTTCTGAGGAATGCTTAAGCGCCTCCAATTGTTCTGAAACCGTGCCAAAGCAGGCAAAACCGGCATTTTTAGTACTGGCGCCGCTGGGTAAAAAGCCGCGTTCCAAAACAAGCACCTTTAAACCCGGGTGCTCCTCTTTTAAATGCAGCGCGGCGCTAAGGCCCACAATGCCGCTGCCGATGATGATCACATCGGCATTATCAATAAACGCGGTACGCTCCCAGTACGAGAAGTTGTTTGACATTAAATCAAAAGTAAAAATGCAAAACAGCGTTATTGCCCAACTCATTTTTTTGAATTATTAATATGGAATACTTTTTGAATTGCGTTATTTATAAAACTATTGAGAAATGATAAACCTACTATTTGTATCGTATAATTCTGCCTGGCTGCTTATGATAGTAATTGCTTTGGTAAGCTTTATTGTGCAGTGGCGTTTTAAAAACAAATTCAAGCAATATTCTGAAATGCCTTTATTATCCGGACTTTCGGGCAAGGACGTGGCCGAACGTATGCTGAAAGATAACGGCATTTACGATGTACAGGTAATTTCTGTTGAAGGCCAGTTAACAGACCATTACAACCCCGAAAATAAAACCGTTAACCTAAGCCCTGATGTATACCACAGCCGCAGCGTGGCGGCTGCGTCGGTTGCCGCGCACGAATGCGGCCACGCCGTACAGCATGCCAAAGCTTATAGCTGGCTTGGTTTCCGCTCGGCAATGGTACCGGTAGTTAACGTAGCATCGACCCTGATCCAATGGACACTGATGATTGGCATTATGCTGCTGTTCTTTACACATAGCCCCTATGTGCTGGCTATCGGGGTTGTTGCGTTAGCCTTAGTAACCCTGTTTAGCTTTATTACACTACCCGTAGAGTTTGACGCCAGCCGACGCGCATTGGCCTGGCTAAATAACAATTATACCGTAATGCAAACCCGCGATGAGCACGAGCAGGCCAAAGACGCTCTTTGGTGGGCCGCCATGACTTATGTTGTAGCTGCTCTTGGTTCGCTGACAACATTGGTTTACTATGCATCGTTCCTGTTTAACCGGAGGGATTAGGTAGAGACGCAAGATAATTGGATTTAAGAATCAAGATAAAAAAGTCGCCCTCAATTACCGGGGGCGACTTTTTTTATGGGTTATTGTAACGCTTTACTTTGCTGCGCCGTCATGCATATGTTATGAAACCGTATGTATGGGTAAGCCTTGTGATAGCGTTGGCGCTGTCGGGCTGCAAAAAAGACAAAAACGATGGGGGCATTATAATACCGCCAAACCCGGTAGAAACCGCGCCGGTAACCGGCGACACGAAGCCTTCATCAGCAGGTATTGTGTACCGCACGCTTGACATGAAGGTAGGTTATCATAAAAATATTTTTTTAGACGCCAATGCCGATGGCATAATAGATATCAGCTTTTCGGGCGTTCTCATTATGCACGATGGCAAGCAGCATTTGTACCTTTCGGCATATGGCAAAACCACCGGGGGAAATAAGCTTTTTGTAAAAAAAGGCGAAGAATTGGTCAATGGCGGCTTATGGGCATATCCTTTTAACAAAGATGAGGTTATTGAGCCAACAGCAGCCAATGAAGTTAAGTTTACCTCACCGCAGCAAAAGGCATCTATCCTGAGTATCATTTCAACCGGGGCTAAAACCCAGGCAGAGGGCCTGTGGGCAAACAAATCAGACAAATACCTGGGGTTTGCTTTAAAGATGAATGGCGAACCTCATTTTGGTTGGCTAAAGATCAGCCACGATATTGTAAGCAACGAAATAATAGTGAGTGAGTACGCATATAGCAAAATTCCGGGCGGGGATATCATCGCCGGCGAAAAATAGTTTTTTTTAGTTTAATTAGTTTAGTGTTAAGGCCGCCTTGTAGGGCGGCCTTTTTTTTACCCGTAGTGCAAGGGCACAGATAACACAAAATCCAAAACATTAATGTTATGTTTAATCATGGCATCAACCGAGGACCAAAAAGACTGGCGTTTTAAGTTGCACGAGGTTATTTACGAAAGTAACACGCGGGCAGGTAAAGCTTTTGATGTTGGCCTGTTGATAGCCATTTTTACCAGCATTATTGTGGTGATGCTGGATAGTGTGCAAAGCATTCATGGCCGGTATGGCCACATTTTTAAATACATTGAGTGGGTCTATACTATACTGTTTACAATAGAATATACGCTCAGGCTCATCAGCATTAAAAAACCCTGGAAATATGTATTTAGTCCGCTTGGTATTATTGACCTTATTGCGCTGATACCGTCTTATTTGAGTATATTTTTTATAGGGGCCCAATCACTCCTCGTATTCAGGGCGCTGCGGCTGCTGCGTGTTTTCAGGATATTTAAGTTGAGCCGCTTTTTAACGGAGATAAATTTTTTAACGGTTGCCTTAAAAGGAAGCCTGCGTAAGATCAGCATATTCCTGCTCACCGTATTATCGCTAACGGTAATATTAGGGTCGGTAATGTACCTGGTAGAAAGGCGCGAGAACGGCTTCTCTAACATCCCCGAAAGTATTTATTGGGCAATAGTTACTATTACCACTGTTGGCTACGGCGATATTTCGCCTGTTACACCTACAGGCAAGTTTGTGGCATCAATTGTAATGCTGATAGGTTATGCCATTATAGCGGTGCCAACGGGTATCCTAACCCACGACCTGGCGATTGCCGCGCGCCAGAAAAAAGAGCTACCGGAATCGTGCCCAACCTGCGGGCGGGAAGGGCATGACGGGGATGCGTCTTTCTGTAAATTTTGCGGTTCTGCTTTATTGTAAATTAATTATTGGCCTTAGTGTAGCGTTTACGCTATCGCCTGCGTAATGAATTTGATCGCCTATTGATCTTGCTTTACTACGTACCGCATATGCCTCTCTGAGATAGCCGGCCAGCTTCTTTAAAGGCAGAATGGTCTTTAGTTTGATCGTTGTTTAGGAAGGCTGCCTTAGGGCAGCCTTTTATTTTTTGGCATAAAAAAGCCCCGGCATCTCTGCCGGGGCGTATATATTTTTATCTTCTTCCAAAAATTGGCGAAGGCCCATTTAATTTAACCTGTACGGCGCTATCAAATAAAATTCCGGGATCTGGACATTAAAAACCGAATTGTCCAGCAAGCGCTCCATCTGGTATTCGCCCTTCATGCTGCCCATATCTGTTTTAAGGTTACAGCCGCTTACATACTCGTGCGAGTTGCCCGGTTCAATCACCGGCTGCAGGCCTACAACACCTTCTCCCTCTACTTCGCGCTTAGCGCCGTTAGAATCAAAAATGTACCAATGCCTGCTTACCAAACGCACGGCATAGTTACCCATGTTCTCGATATTCACCTTATAGGCAAACATAAAGTGGTCATTCATGGGGTTCGAATACTCGGGCTGGTAAATTGTTTCAACTGAAACCTTAACACCTTCAGTTATGGTAGTGGCCATTTTTTATTATCTCTTACTTCAAATATATAGCATAACAACAAATATTACGCCATTTCAAAAGCATATTTTTTTTCTACCTGTGCTAAAATATCCATTATTTCCTCAATGGTACCGGCGGTAACCAATTGCATACGATGCTCTTTAAAATCAGGAACGCCTTTAAAATAATTGCTGTAGTGGCGGCGCATTTCAAAAATGCCCGTCCTGAGGCCCTTCCATTCGATAGATTTCTGCAGGTGGGTTTTGCAAACTTCTATACGCTCGGCAATGGTTGGTTTATCCAAATGCCGGCCGGTTTTAAAGTAGTGTTTTACCTCTCGGAATATCCACGGGTAGCCAATAGCCGCCCGGCCAATCATCATACCATCCACACCGTATTCCATGCGCCAGTTTGCCGCTTTCTCGGGCGAATCGATATCGCCGTTCCCAAAAATCGGGATATGTATCCTGGGGTTCTTTTTTATCTTGCTTATCAGGGTCCAGTCGGCAACTCCCTTATACATCTGCGACCGGGTGCGGCCATGTATGGTTAAGGCCTTTATGCCAACATCCTGCAGGCGCTCGGCAACTTCATAAACATTTTTTGTGTTGTCATCCCAACCTAAGCGCGTTTTCACAGTAACAGGCAAATGCGTAGCGTTAACAACCGCTTTGGTCATGGCTACCATTTTATCAATGTCCTGTAAAAGGCTTGCACCCGCGCCACGGCACGCCACCTGTTTTACGGGGCAGCCGTAATTAATATCCATCAGGTCGGGGCCAGCCTGGGTGGCAATTTCGGTAGCCTCGCGCATGTGGTCGATATCGCTGCCGAAGATCTGGATGCCTATCGGGCGTTCATACTCAAAAATATCGAGCTTTTGCCGGCTTTTAGCGGCATCGCGTATCAACCCTTCCGATGAGATAAACTCGGTGTACATCATATCCGCGCCGTTTTGCTTGCATACGTAACGGAAAGGCGGATCGCTCACATCTTCCATCGGCGCCAGCAGCAGCGGGAATTCTCCTAAATCAATATTTCCTATTTGTACAGACATGGGTTATATTCGTGCAAATTTACGAAATTTAACTATATGGTAAAAAGCGCTGTGAATCAAATATCTCCGGCAAAGCAATTCCTGCTTTTCGTGGCAGTTTTTGGGGCGGTATTTATAGTTGGGAATTTACTGGGCATTGCCATTATTGCGGCAACTTACGGCTTAAGCCTGGTAATGGATATAGCCCGCTTAAACTTTAGCAACCCGCAAAGCATTACAGCGCTATACATTTTACAAATAGTTACTACTACTATCCCTATTTTTGCGGCGCCAATGCTTTTTGCATACTGGGTAATGAAAAACCCGCGCGAGTATATAAAACCAAGCTTCCGTCTCCCCTGGATGCTTTTTGTTATAACTTTTTTGGTGATGCTGATATCATCGCCTTTAATTGAATTTTTGGGCAACCTGAACCAGCAAATGGCGCTGCCCAGGTGGCTGCACGGCCTTGAGCAATGGATGAAGAGCAGCGAGGAAAGCGCCCGCCAGATCACCGTTGCCATACTAAAAATGAATACCGTTTGGGATTGCATCAAAAACATCATCCTTATTGGTTTTTTAACTGCCGTTGCCGAAGAATTTATGTTTAGGGGAGGCCTGCAAACCATTTTTACCAAATGGACAAAAAACACCCATGTAGCCATTTGGGTAACCGCCGCTATTTTCAGCGCCTTCCACATGGAGTTTTACGGCTTTTTGCCCCGCTTGTTGCTGGGCGCGCTGTTTGGTTATTTTACCGCTTACAGCGGCAGCATATGGCCGGCAGTTTGGGGTCATTTTTTAAACAATGGCACCGCGGTGCTTGCAACATACCTTTATCAAAAAAGGCATATTAACGTAAACCCCGACGATACGCATGTATTTAGTTATCCGGCTTATATATTTAGCGGGTTAATTATTATAATTTTGCTGTTAGTTTATAAAAAGATAGCATTGGAGAAAAAAGTTAACCCTGCACTACATGGAAAAGAACTGGGTTAAAATTTATACATCTCAAAACTTTTACCGGTCAGAGATCATCAAACAAGTGCTTACCGGATACCAGATAGATGCGGTGCTGCTTAACAAGCAGGCGTCATCGCACCAGGCTTTTGGCGATATCGAGGTGTATATACACCAGGAAGATTTTAGCCGCGCTATCGAGATCATGATATTGAACCAAATTAATTTATGAAAACACGCGCCATAACGGGCTTTTTTTTTATTATGGTTATGCTTGGGTCGTTTTTACTGGGAAACCATGTATTCGCGGCCTTTTATTTAGCGCTTAGCTGCTTTTGCCTGTACGAGTTTTATTCGCTTATTAAAAAGGATACGGCAACCCCAAACATTCCGGCAGGGATACTGAGCGGCGCTATTCTTTATTGCGCGTTTGCTTTGCTTAACCATGCAGGCATGTTTGGCCAGCCCGCCTTAAAAGGCCTTCATTTAGCCTACGGCTTGCTTTTTATATTTGTGTTGAGCATAGGCCTGGTTTTTATACGCGAGCTGTTTAAAATATCCGTAGCGCCGTTTGCCAACATCGCCTACACCTTAATGGGCATGGCCTTTGTTATTATGCCCTTTACCTTTTTTCATGCGCTGGCTTATATCAATCACGATTACAACTTTCATATACCAATGGCATTTTTACTTATGCTTTGGAGCAACGATACAGGGGCTTACCTGGTGGGCATGAGCATTGGCCGTACAAAGCTATTTGAGCGGCACTCACCAAAAAAAACGTGGGAAGGCTTTATCGGCGGCGTGGTTATAAGCGCCGGGGTTGGCAATATTATCAGCCTGTATTATCCGGAGCTTAGCTGGAAACACTGGGTATCTGTAGGGATACTGATCTCGTGTTTTGGCACACTGGGCGACCTGGTAGAATCTATGTTCAAGCGCAGCATCAACATCAAAGACTCGGGCACCATATTGCCGGGGCATGGTGGTTTGCTCGACAGGTTCGACGGGTTACTGCTGGCAGCCCCGGTTGTATATACTTACTTATACTTTGCTTTAAATTTTTAATTTTGTAAATACTTATTACATTATATAATGACTTTTCATAAAGAAGGATATACATCACTTGCCATTACGGTACTGTTTATATTTGTGCTGAATTTTCTGGTATCGTTTTATTTACCCGAGGCACACGTTGTAAAATGGATAGTTTATATCCTGTCGTTTTTACTGTTTGCAACCATCGTACAGTTTTTCCGCAGCCCTATATTACACATCAAGGCCGAAGAATCGCAAGTGCTTTGTCCTGCAGATGGCAAGGTGGTGGTGATTGAAGAAACCGAAGAAACTGAGTTTTTTAAGGACAGGCGCATCCAGCTATCAGTGTTTATGTCGCCGGTTAATGTGCATGTAAACCGCAACCCCATAAGCGGGGTGATTAAATATTTCAAATATCACCCGGGCAAATACCTGGTAGCCTGGCACCCCAAATCGTCAACCGAGAATGAACGCACTACCGTAGTGACCGAGAACAGCGAAGGCACGCAGATATTGTTTAGACAGATAGCCGGGGCGCTTGCCCGCCGTATTGTATGGTACGTTAAAGAAGGCGACGTAGTTGAGCAAGGCCAGCAATTCGGCTTTATAAAATTCGGGTCAAGGGTGGATATTTTCCTTCCGTTGGGTACCCGCATCAACGTGGAGCTTAACCAGGTAGTAAAAGGCGGGCGTACAGTATTGGCCGAACTAACAAATAATGTCGCCCTGCCCGATGAAACATCGGATGTGATGGAAACGGCGCACATCCCTGAAGTTGATAAACCCTTATCTGACGAGCATGGCGTAGAGACCCTGGTGATAGAACACGATCTGGAGAAAGAGCAGGCCGCCGCTGCAAAAAAGCCTGTAGCAGCCAAGCCCGTAGCGCCGGTAAAAAAACCCGCGACAAAAAAAGAAAGTACAATTAAACCAACAAAACCTAAAAAATAATGAAAAAATTAACTTTAATGCTCGCCTTCGTTTTTTCTGTAGCCACTGTAAATTCATTTGCAGCTGATAAAGACAAGGGCAAAAAAGAAAAATGCAAAGCCGGAAAAGAATGCTGCAAAGACATGAAAAACATGAGCGCTGCCGCCAAAGCCAAATGTGCAAAAAAATGCGCAGACGAGGCAAAAAAGAAATAAGCCGCCTTGCATAGAAAAGCCCCTGCACGTTTGTGCAGGGGCTTTTTTGTGCAGCGTATTGCCACCTCGTAATTGCAGGCGCAGCGAGCGGCACTCTTCAAAACAAAAAAACCCGCACTGAAATGTGCAGGTTTTAATATTGTATATGTATCCGCCTTGCGGCGAAAGATAATTAAACCCTTTTTGATTTGATACGGGCTGCCTTACCGGTAAGGGCACGCAGGTAGTAAAGTTTAGCGCGACGTACTTTACCAACGCTGTTAACTTCAACTTTATCGATATTTGGAGAGTTGTAAGGGAAGATACGCTCAACACCTATGCCGTTAGAAACTTTACGTACGGTGAAGGTTTCGCTGTTACCAACGCTGTTACGTTGTAACACAACACCCTGGTAAACCTGTATACGCTCTTTATTACCTTCTCTGATTTTATAATGCACGCTAACAGTATCACCGGCCTTAAACGACGGGAAGGTATTCTTAACTACTGATTGCTCTTCTACAAATTTTACTAAATCCATGATTTTTAGCTCTTAAAGCGATTTTTAACCCGTAAAAATCGGAGTGCAATAATAAGGATATTATTTGAATTTTGAAAACCTATTTTAAAAATTTCCACAATTTGTGTTTTGTCCACAAGATGCGTTGATTTTTGGGTAATTTAGTTGATTATAAGGGTAGTTTAAATCATGCTACTATTCACCATTTAACCAATCAACTCCTCCCTGATTTACTCCAACAGATCGGGCCGGCGTTGTTTAGTCCGCTCCAAAGCTTGTTCAAAACGCCATTTTTCTACCTCGGGGGTGTTGCCGCTTAATAATACTGCCGGTACCTTGTGCCCGTTCCAGTCGGCCGGCCGGGTGTAAACCGGGGCATCGAGCATGTCATCCTGGAAAGAATCTGACAGGGCCGAAGTTTCATCGCTCAGTACGCCCGGTATCAACCTAACTACGGCATCAACCAGTACCGCTGCAGGCAGCTCGCCGCCCGATAGTACATAATCGCCTATCGAGATCTCGCGGGTAACGTAAATGTCGCGGATACGCTGGTCTATCCCTTTATAGTGGCCGCACAAAATCATGATATTTTGTTTAATGGATAGTTGATTGGCTATCCCCTGGTTCAGCGTTTCGCCATCAGGGCTCATAAAAATAATCTCGTCGTACTCGCGTTCGCTTTTCAGCTTATCAATGCAGGCCGCAAATGGCTGTATGGTCATCACCATACCACTGCCGCCGCCGTAAGGGTAATCGTCAACACTTTTTTGCTTGCCTGTAGCATAGTCGCGCAGGTTATGCACCACAATTTCGGCAACGCCTTTTTTTTGGGCGCGCTGTAAAATGGAGTGGGCAAAAGGGCTTTCCAGCAAGCCCGGCAAAACAGTTATGATATCGAAACGCATGGGGCAAATTTAGTGATTAGTGATTGGAGAATAGAGATTAGTTTTGATCTGGATTCTTGAATCCTGACTCTTGCTTCTTGACTCTCTTAAATCTCCTTCTGTATTTGCCAGCAATGCCCAAACGGATCGATGATATCGCCCTGGCGTAACCCATAATCAAAGTCCTGCACTGGCGAGGTTATTTTGGCCCCGGCAGCTACCGCCTGTCCTACAACCGAATCCACATCATCTACAAAAATATTTACCGATACCGTGCTGGCACCGGCTTTTTGCGGACTTATCAGCCCGGTTTCCCATTGCTCGTGCAGATGAAAGATGACCCCGTTTATAGAAAACTCAACCACGTGGATACTGCCGTCATCATTGCTGAAGCGCCGCAGTTCTTCGGCGCCAAAGGCACGGGTGTAAAAGCTTACATCGGTTATGCCATTTGGGATGATCAGCATGGGTGCAAATGCTACTTGTGTTGCCATACGCTAATTTATACAATAGTTTTAATCGCCATCTTCCAGTTCAAAGATAGCCTCTACAGGTTTATCAAATACCCGGGCAATTTTCAAGGCCAATACTGTTGATGGCACGTATTTGTTGCTCTCGATGGTATTAATGGTTTGGCGCGATACCCCAATGGCATCGGCCAAATCGGCTTGTGTTATATTTTTTATGGCGCGTTCTACGCGCAGTGTATTTTTCATGATTTGCGCGGGTTATAAAATGCCAAGCGTTAAATTGTTTTTTTGCTCATGCCCATCCTCCTGCTTGATCTTATATAACCTGTAATTAAATACCAGTAAAAATATGGCGGGAATGGTTGATAGGTTTATCAGCATTACCAAAATAAAATCGGGGCCATAAACAAGCACACTGCTAACGATTAAAATAATGTAATTAGCATATACCGCGATTTGCATGGCACTTAACCGCACGCTGCTAATGTATTCGTCTTCCTGCTTTTCTTTTGAATACACCCATAACAGCATTGCAAATGGCAGCACGTACAGGATATCCCCACTCAGGTCATCGTTACTATTGGTTATTGCCGATATGGCCACTATCAAAATTAATACGACCGTTAAAATTTTACCCAGTAACCGGTAGGGCTTATTGGGTAAAAACCTTACAGCACTTACAGTATATTCATTTTTACTTTTAAAAAGCAAGTAATAAAAGCGGCCTATAAAAATTATAAGCGGTGTAAACAAGTTGTATATCATAAACGCAAACTTATCGCTAAATAGGTCAACCACGTCTTCTACTCCTTTTATATTGATGTACGCGTTTAATAAACTAAGTGCCATAAATAAGGCATAACAGGCATAGTTAACCAATATACCCCAATACAGGGCATTAAGCCGTATTTTGGCCGTTAGCTCGTCCTCATGTTTTTGCTTGCTAAAAGCAATAAATAGTAAACCGGTAATTACCAGGGCAAGCGCCAGTTCGTTGGTAAAGTTTTCGTAGGCCGGCAAAAAAAGCTCGCTGCTTTTTCTGAGCTGCATGCCAAAATCAGGTATCTTATAATCGTTGTATACTGTTAAGTAACCCAGCACCAGGCCCGGAATAGTTAAAAGCCATCCTATGGCCCTTAATCTATGTGGAAATAATAAGTTCGGTCTCATGGTATTAAGGTTTTAATTATGATAGGTCGTTTTCTTTCCCGGCGTCCTGGTTCAGGCGATAGATCATCCAGCGAAAACGGATTATGAAAAATGCAAGCGGCGCCCAAACCGACATTAAAATTATGTGCATCAGCTCCATGGTGTTGGTAAATATAACCGCAACAGCCAGTAAAAAATAATTTAAATAAACCGCCCATTGTAACGACTCCAGCCTGATAAGCGATATATGCTCGTCCTCTGTTCTTTCTTTTGAAAAGGCGATGAACAATAGCCCGAAAAGCAGGAGTAATGCGGTAATGTCATGAGAGAGCTTCATGCCGGGTTCTGGGTCGTGATGCAGTTCTTGCGCAAAACCGTGCGGGTGCAATATTTTAAAAAGGATAGCGAACAGGATAACCGCTATAAAACAGCCGTACCCTATTTTTCGGAAATAATGAGGGAATAAGAATCGAGGTTTCATGATTGTAAAGTTTGATTTACCAAATGTAAAACAAACTTTACAAATGTCAAATATATTTGACATTTTTATTTTTTAATAATCCGGAGAGGGCGCCGATCCTTCTAAATAAACATCCAACAGTCCTTCCGGCAGGTCGATGTATATTTCGCCGCCTTCCACATCGATGCCTTTAATGATCTCTACATTAAGCGGAAACAGTACTTCTTTATTTTTAAAGTTAACCGATGCGATGAGTTGCTGCGGGTATTCAACCACATCCAGTATCTCGCCCAGTTCGCCGTGGGTTTCGTCAACGGCAATAAAGCCCTTTACGTCTTTAAGGGTAAATTCTTCTTTTTTCTTCTTAGGCTTTACCTTATTGGGCAGGTAAATATCCTTTTTTACCAGCATCGCGGCTTTTTCAATGGTATCAACGTCCTCAAGGTTCAGGTAGGCCTGGTTTTTTTGCAAAAACTTTATCGAGCTTACAAAGTACGGCACCAGTTTGCCGGCAATATCCACAAACAACGATTTGATCTTGATATTATCGGCACCGTCAAAATCAATGTATACCTGCATTTCGCCCTTAAGGCCCTTGGTTTTTAAAATGCTGCCCAGCCTGAAACAATCCTCGGTTTTCATATAATAACTTTAAATAACAATGGCGAAGAACCGTTGGGTTGCTTCGCCATTTTCTTTAGAACTTACGTCCAAATAATTACTCTGCGCTTTCTGCTTCAGTTTCGGTATCGGCAGCAGCGGCTTCTCCTTCAGCAGGTGCTTCTGTTTCAGCTACAGCTTCTTCTTCTACTTCTTCAGCTACAGGAGCGTTCTTAGCAGCAATTGCTGCAGCTTTATCTTCTTTCTTTTTAGCTTCAGCAATCAAAGCCAGTTTGCGGGCTTCGTCTTTTGCAGCGTTAAGATTTGATTTTTTACCTGTTATTTTGCTGTCTTTTTGGTCTAACCACTCAGCAAATTTAGTTTCTGCCTGCTCTTCGGTTAAAGCACCTTTTTTTACACCGCCTTGTAAGTGTTTTTTGTATAATACGCCTTTATATGACAGTATTGCACGGCAGGTGTCTGTTGGCTGTGCGCCATTGTTAACCCACTCAAGCGTTTTTTCGAAATTGATGTCGATTGTAGCCGGGTTAGTGTTAGGGTTGTATGAGCCTACACGCTCAATAAAACGACCGTCTCTTGGAGCACGGGCATCTGCTACTACGATGTAATAAAAGGGTTTGCCTTTTTTACCGTGTCTTTGCAGTCTGATCTTAGTTGCCATTCTTTAGTTTTTATGTATTCAACATTATCCCCGGAGTTCTTTCTGCGGGGATGCAAAAGTATGAATTAATATTTATATATAAAAGGCTTATAATTAAATAGTAACGGCCGTCCTTTTCACTGCCGCGTGGTTTATTGATCAACGGTTACCAATCGCGGGATAATTTTGTGAGGTCTGATGCCTTTAAATCATATTATCTCCTACCCTAATCAAGTTCCATATATTCCCAAAAGCTCTAAAAACATTTCATTAGAAGCCGTAACAAGGGAAGAGTATGGCTATCATAATATCGCTATATAGCCAAGGTCTTATAAAGCTATAAGTTATTGTGAGGGGCCCGCACCTTAAGGGCCCCGTTAAATAAATCAAAAAACAAATGTCTGAAACAATTATTCAACTCTGGTGGGTGTTCCTGCTGGTTGGCGCTCTGGTGCTTTACAAATTTGTATTGCGCGTTTTATGTGGTATGATCATCGTTCCTGATGACCGTATCGGTTTGGTTGTTAAAAAATTTACCCTTTATGGGAACAAGCGGCTGCCCGATGGCCGTATCATCGCTATTAACGGCGAAGCGGGTATGCAGGCAAAACCGCTTGCCCCGGGATTGTACTGGCGCATGTGGCCGTGGCAATATGTAATTACCATGGAGCAATTCACCATTATCCCGCAGGATAAACTGGGCCTGGTAAAGGCTAAGGACGGCGCGCCAATGGATATTGGCCGTGTACTGGGCAAACCTGTAGATTGCGATAAGTTCCAGGACTCGCAAGCCTTCCTGGAAAACAACGGGCAAAAAGGCCCGCAGGCGGCGTTTTTAACGCCTGGTAGTTATCGTATCAACACTTTTTTGTTCGAAATAATTATGGTGCCTACCACCAGCATCCACGAAAATAAGGTGGGCATAGTAACCACGTTAGATGGCGAGCCGTTAGAAAAAGGCGAAATAGCCGGCGGTTCCGTCGCTGGCCACCGTAACTACCAGGATCCAATGGCCTTTATCAAGGCCGGCGGTAAAAAAGGTTTGCAGGAGGACGTTATACTGGCGGGTACCTATTATTTAAACCCCTGGTTCGCAATTGTAGAACAGGTAGAGATGGTGCATATCCACATCGGTTTTGTGGGTGTAGTAAACTCCTTTGTAGGCCCCGAAGGTAAGGACACCAGCGGCGTGGGCTTTACACACGGTAACATCGTAAAAAAATACCAAAAAGGTGTTTGGGACGAGCCGCTCGACCCAGGCAAGCACCCGGTAAATATCTACACACATACGGTAGAGATTGTACCTACTACCAACATTGTGCTTAACTGGGCAAATAGCCGTACCGAAAGCCATGAACTTGATAAGAACCTGTGTACAATCAGTGTACGTTCATCAGATGGGTTTACTTTTAACCTGGATGTTTCGCAGATCATTCACATTCCGCGAAACGAAGCGCCGAAAGTAATAGCCCGTTTTGGTAACACTAAAAACCTGGTATCGCAGGTGCTGGAGCCTACTATTGCCAACTACTTCCGTAACTCGGCTCAAAAAAGTGGCGTTATCGAGTTTTTGACCAACCGGTCACAGCGGCAGGAAGACGCACGCGCGCAGATCACGAAGGTGCTGAACGAATATAACGTAGAAGGTGTAGATACCCTGATAGGCGACATTGTGCCGCCCGAAGCCCTGATGAAAACCCTTACCGACCGTAAAATAGCCGAACAAGAGCGTGTTACTTACGAGATACAAAAAAGCGCGCAGATAGAGCGTAAGGAATTTGAAAGCGCCAAAGCCGGTGCCGATATGCAGCCCGAAGTGGTAAAATCAACCCGGCAGGTAGAAATAAACACCCAAATGGCGGCTTCCAAAGTGGCCGCAGCAAAGGGCGATGCGGAATCGAGGGTGATCAACGCTAAGGCGGATGCTGAAAATAAGACCATTATAGCCAGAGCCGATGCCGAAGCTAAAACCATTAACGCTAAGGCAGATGCCAATGCTACCGAGGTAAATGGCAGTGCAGATGCCGGTAAAATAAAGGCCATAGGTTTAGCCGAAGCCGAGGTTACCAAACAAAAAACCGAGGCCATGGGTACCGAGCAATATGCAATAGTGCGTGTAGCCGAGGCTTTAGCAAGCAATGGTATTAAACTGGTTCCCGAAATTTTGGTGAGCGGGCAAAACGGTGGCGGCAACGGCATGATAGACGCCCTGATTGGCTCAGAAATGCTCAAAAAATTACAGCGCGAAGGTGAGGCAAAAGCGCAGGAGCCGCAGGCGTAATCGCCGCCTTAAAAATTAAAAAAAGCCGGAAAAAACTCGAAAATTTTCAAGTTTTTTCCGGCTTTTTCTGGTGGATTATATCGAAAGTATCTCTACTATTTTTAAAAAGTCGGGGTTGATCTCAACATTGTGTTTGCAGGCGTGCTCAAACGGGGTGTACGATATTTCGTTGTGAATGATGCCGATCATTTCGTTACGGCGCCCACCAAGTAAAGCCTCAACCGCGGCCACGCCTACCCGGCTGGCAAGCACCCTGTCCTGGCATGAAGGGCGACCACCGCGCTGGATATGCCCCAGGATAGATACCCGGGTATCGTAATGCGGGAAACGCTCTTTTACATGGCGGCCAATTTCAAAAGCGCCGCCGGCATCGTCGCCTTCGGCCACTATTACTATTTTTGACAGTTTATCCTTACGTCCGTGCTCTAAACGATCGCAAAGGGCGTTGATGTTGGTTTTGCTTTCGGGTATCACAATAGCTTCGGCGCCCGATGCTATACCGGTGCGCAGGGCAATAAGCCCGCTATCGCGCCCCATAACTTCTACGATGAACACCCTGTCATGCGATTCCGCCGTGTCGCGGATCTTATCCACCGCGTCTATTACCGTATTGATGGCGGTATCGTAACCAATTGTAAAATCGGTGCCTAAAAGGTCGTTATCAATGGTACCCGGCAAACCAACAACGGGTATGTCAAATTCGTTCCCAAAAATACGCGCGCCGGTAAAGGTACCGTCGCCGCCAATGGCCACAAGCGCATCAACATTATGTGTTTTTAATTGCTGGTATGCCAGCTTACGGCCTTCGGGTGTTTTAAACTGTTCGCTGCGGGCGGTTTTTAAGATGGTGCCCCCGCGCTGAATAATATTAGCAACAGATTTTCGGTCCATGGCAAAAAGCTCCCCATTGATCATCCCCTCGTATCCCCTGCGGATACCGGTTACCTCTAAGCCGTAGTACGTTGCCGAACGAACAACCGCGCGGATTGCGGCGTTCATGCCGGGCGCATCGCCGCCCGAAGTAAAAAGTCCTATATTTTTGATCTGCGTCATTATTAAAAGGGCGCTGTCGCTTTGTATGGTGTAAACAGAAACGACTTACAAACATGCGGCTTGTAGCTACACCGTTTTCGTAAGTCGCCGCGAATTTACGTTAATTTTTTTTTACCTGCTTATTTTTTGTACGCTGCAATACCGCTATCCAAAAACTTAAGGTAATTTTCAACATTATAGTCGGCACCGGTAGGCGGTACCAGTTGGTTGCCATTGCTATCAAGGATAACATAAAATGGCTGCGAGTTGGAGTTAAAGGTAAACGCCTGCAGCTCGCTCCATTTCTGGCCTATTTGCGTAATTTTTTTGCCGGTATATTTTGAAGTGTACTGCTCGGCTGCCGGCAGTTTTGCTTTATCGTCAACAACCAGCTGCAGCATTACAAAATCGTTTTTAAGTTTGTTGAACACCCGCGGGTCCGACCATACATCGGCCTCCATTTTACGGCAATTAACGCAAACAAACCCTGTAAAATCTATAAAAACCGGTTTATGCAGTTCTTTTGATGCCTGCAATGCCTGCTCGTAATCGTACCAGGCATCCAGGCCCCTGGTTTTAATCCGATCGTAGTTTTCAGCATATTTCTTTGTTTTGATGGATGTTACAGGTGCAGCCGAAGTTGCCGTTGTGCTTTCCCCGCCAGGTATAGGCGACAGGTTAAAATCCTGGGTAGCCTCGGGCGGTAAAAACGCGCTTATAGATTTTAACGGTGCGCCCCACAGCCCCGGAACCATGTAAATGGTGAAAGCGAATACGATGATAGCAAAAAATATACGCGGGATGGACAGGTGCGGGAGGGCGCTGTCGTGCGAAAACCTAATCTTTCCGATGAGATACAGGCCAAGCAATAACCCGATCGCGATCCATAAGGAAAGAAAGATCTCCCGGTCAAATAAATTCCAGTGGTAGGCCAGGTCAACGTTCGAAAGGAACTTGAGGGCAAAGGCCAACTCCAGAAAACCCAGAACAACCTTTACACTGTTCAACCAACCACCTGATTTTGGCAGGCTCTTTAATGCCGAAGGGAATAAAGCGAACACCGTGAACGGGATTGCCAATGCCAGCGAAAACCCAAACATACCAATGGCAGGGGCTAACCTGTCGCCTTTGGCAGCAGCATCAACCAATAATGTGCCGATAATTGGCCCGGTGCATGAAAACGACACTACTACTAAGGTAGCCGCCATAAAAAATATGCCTGCCAAACCGCCCTTGTCGGCGTTTTGATCCAACTTATTCCCGAGGGAGCTTGGCAGCGTTATTTCGAACGCGCCTAAAAAGGAGATCCCGAATATAATGAGCAATAAAAAGAAGAAGATATTGAAGATGCCGTTTGAGGCCAGTTCGTTCAACGCGCTCGACCCGAAAATTATTGATATAAGCAATCCGAGCGATACGTATATCACAATTATTGACAGCCCGTAAATAACTGATTGGAATATCCCCTTACTTCTTGAGCCGCTCTTTTTTGTAAAAAAACTTACGGTTAGTGGCAGCAACGGGTAAATACACGGCATTAATACTGCTGTAAAACCCCCTATAAGCCCCGCAATAAAAATCCCCCATAAAGTTTTTGGTTCCTCTTTGGGTTTTATTACTGTTTTGCTTTGATCGGCCTGCGCTTTTTTTACCGAATCGGCTTTGGCAATGGAATCAGCCTTCTTTTTGTTGGCGATCAGCTGGTCTGTTGGCGTAGCAATGTCTGTAAACTCAACATCATTTGTCGAAACTGTGTCTTGCGCCCTAAGCTGCTGAGGCCCCGATACCACTAAAACCAAAACGGTTAGCAACAATAAACGCAGGATTGGGCCTGCGGCCAATTTAATTCCCTTCATGCTTACTTGGCTAACGGCACAGAAAATTCAACCTCATCAGGCGGAAGGCACTTAGAATCGTTACAGGTCATAAACTCCAGCTTGCCCTTAACAGTGGTGGCTTTTGCCGACTTAAGTTTTATTTTTTGCTGAAATATAACAGAGTTCTCAAAGAATCCTACATTCATGCCAAATACTTTTTCGTAACGGGTTATAGGTTTTGGCTCAACAGGTTTACCTACCAGGGCGTAGTCTTTTGAAGGAGCGAAAGTAAAGCTGGTTTTTACCGGCCCGCCTTCTTTAACGTTTTGCGAATAAATATGCCAGCCTTCGTCCATCGTGGCCTTTATTAAAACAACGGCTTCGGTAGCGCTGGTTTTTTTGGCCGCGTATGACCACCTTACGTGCGATTCGATCTGCGCCTTAGCGCCAAAAGTTATCATCAATGCAACTACTGCTAAAAATACTTTCTTCATTTTACCGGTTTAAAAATTCTATTTCCTTTAAATTATATGTTTGCTCGCCTGTTTCTTTTTCAATCACCAGCAAGCCATTATCCTTTACGTTTTTGATACTGCCTTCGAAAACGTGTCCGTTCGACTTAAACTTCCGCCGTTCGTTTAACCAATATAGTCGGCTTAAATATAAATTCCTTACAAATTCAAACCGCCCGGCCTTTAGTTGAAGGTAATAGGCCTCAATATTGCTGCAAATTTCTGCTAATATATTTTTTAATTCATAATCCTTCTGTAATATCTTCTTTATAGAAGTAGCATTACCTGTGCCTGCCGCAAAATTTTCCTGGTTTACATTAAGGCCAATGCCTATAATCGAGTGCTTTATCTGTGTGCCTTGTAATATGTTCTCTATCAGCATGCCGCCTATTTTTTTATCACCGTAATAAATATCATTTGGCCATTTTATCTTAAGGTTGTCACGCAGCAGGGGGTATAAAGCGTCATATACACCCATACTAACGGCGCGGGTAAGGTCAAATTGCTGTTGCGCCGATAAAAAGGTGGGGTTTAAAAGAATGCTGAAAGTTAAATTTTTGCCCGGCTCTGCATGCCAGGTGTTTTCGCGCTGGCCGCGCCCCGCATACTGGTGTTCTGCCATAATGACTGTTCCATCGGGTACTGGCTTGGAATTTGACAGTATATTCTTGAGGAATGTATTTGTTGAGTCAACTTCTTTTAGTGTCACTAAATTTTGTCCAACAAATAATCCTGAAAATATGTTATTTTGCAACGTATAATATTATTAAACCCAAAATCGTTCAAAACTAAATCTTTTTAATGGTAAAAAGTAAAGTGATAAATGAATCCGCCTATATTTCTGAGCTTGCTATACACGGCATGCAGGAAAAAAAGGGGAATGATCTTGTAAGGCTCGATCTTCGTAATGTAAACAGTTCGGTAGCAGATTACTTTGTAATTTGCCATGCCGATTCGGCCACACAGGTAAAAGCAATTGCAAATAGTGTTGAGGAAGAAATTTATAAGGCTTTACAGCAAGACCCCTGGCGCAAAGAGGGGCTTGAATATGGCGAATGGATACTGCTGGATTATATAGATGTTGTGATACACATCTTCAGGACCGACAAACGCGAATTTTACGGTGTTGAAGACCTATGGGGTGATGCTGAAATTAAAAGCTACAAAAGCGCTTAAACAAAGCTCAAAAAAGAAAAACCAGATCCCCTTTTTAAATTATTATTGATAAGCTGAGCTTGTAAAAACATGGAAATTAAAGATAAGAAGTCAGATTCCCAAAAACCTTTACGCAAGGTTCCGAATAAAAAAATCACCCCAAAGCCACCCAAGTTTAACCTGATGTGGCTTTACGCCATTGCCATTATTGGTATATTGGTTGTGCCTACGCTAATGAGCGGAAGCATTGGCAAGCAGATAGATTTTCAGCGCTTTAGCAACCAGATGCTGCGCGCCCACGACGTTGAAAAAATTGTTGCCTATAAAAACGGCGACCTGGTAACCGCCGAGGTTTATATAAAAAAAGACAGCCTTGTTAAACCTCAATACGCTGATGCCAATAAGGGTCAGCGCGGGTTTGGCACGGCGGCCAACGAACCGCAGTACAACTTTACCGATGCATCGTATGAGAGCCTGAAACAATCGGTTGCGGCTGTGCAGAAGGACTTTCCGGATGCGCAAAAGATACCGATCGAATATCAGCAGGGTAAAGAGAACCTGTTGAGCAACTGGCTGGTACAATGTGTAATAATGGCGATACTGCTTGTTGGCGTATGGTTATTTATTATGCGCCGTATGGGCGGTGGTGCAGGTGGTGGCGCGGGGGGCCAGATATTCAATATCGGCAAATCAAAAGCCACCTTGTTTGATAAAGAAGCACAGGTATCGGTAACATTTAACGATGTGGCCGGACTTGAAGAAGCCAAGCAAGAGGTTATGGAGATTGTAGATTTCCTTAAAAACCCTAAAAAATACACCAACCTTGGTGGTAAAATACCAAAAGGCGCTTTGCTGGTCGGCTCGCCGGGTACAGGTAAAACCTTATTGGCCAAAGCCGTTGCCGGCGAGGCCCAGGTACCTTTCTTCTCGCTGTCGGGTTCTGATTTTGTGGAGATGTTTGTGGGTGTGGGTGCATCGCGTGTTCGCGACCTGTTCCGCCAGGCAAAGGATAAAGCACCCTGTATCATATTCATTGATGAGATTGATGCTATAGGCCGTGCCCGTGGCAAAAACAACATAGTTGGCGGTAACGATGAGCGCGAGAACACGCTTAACCAGTTGCTGGTTGAGATGGATGGCTTTGGTACCGATAGCGGTATCATCATCCTGGCAGCTACTAACCGCCCTGATGTACTGGACAGCGCCTTGATGCGCCCGGGCCGTTTTGACAGACAGGTATCTATTGATAAACCCGACCTGATTGGCCGCGAGCAAATATTTAAAGTACACTTAAAACCTATTAAGGTTGCCGAGGGTGTTGACGCTAAAAAACTATCGGCACAAACACCGGGCTTTGCCGGTGCCGAAATTGCCAACGTTTGTAACGAGGCCGCTTTAATAGCCGCCCGTAAAAACAAAGAGGCTGTTGACATGCAGGATTTTCAGGATGCTATTGACCGTGTTATTGGCGGCCTGGAAAAGAAAAACAAGATCATATCGCCCGAAGAAAAACGCATTGTGGCTTACCACGAGGCAGGCCATGCCATTGCAGGCTGGTTCCTGGAGCATGCCGACCCGTTGGTGAAGGTATCCATAGTACCGCGTGGGGTTGCTGCACTTGGTTACGCGCAGTACCTGCCTAAAGAGCAGTTTCTGTACACTACCGAGCAGTTGCTTGATGGCATGAGCATGACCATGGGCGGCCGCGTTGCCGAGGACATCACCTTTGGTAAAATATCTACCGGCGCGCAAAACGACCTGGAACGGATCACCAAACTGGCCTACGCCATGGTTACCATTTACGGCATGAACGAGAAGGTGGGCAATGTATCGTTCAACGACACCCAGGGCGAGTACCAGTTTAACAAACCATATTCAGAAAAAACATCTGAACTGATAGATAACGAGGTGCGTACGCTAATAAACGATGTTTACCTGAGCACCAAACGTTTACTGACCGAAAAGCGCGACGGCCTTGAAAAACTGGCCAACAAGCTGATAGAAAAGGAAATACTGTTTCAGTCGGACCTGGAAGAGATATTGGGCAAACGGCCTTTTGATAACCGTACCACTTATGATGAATTTGTGAACGGGCCCGAATCAAACCAGGACCCGGTTGCGCAAAACCTGGTTCACGAAGGGGTTGGTGACCATTCAGGCACCTTTGACAGGAATCCCGAAGAAACGGACACAACTAAAGAATAATCATTTAAGTTCGAAGTAAAAGGTCGTAAGTCTGAAGAGGCTTGCGACTTTTTACTTTATACTTGTTACTTTTGACTTAACATGAGGGATATTACCACATCTAAAGAAAAGCTGCTGAAAAAAGTGCGCAAGGCGCTTTTAGAAAAACGTGATAACCCCTACCCAAACCTGGAAGAGCTACCCATGTATCCGGCCAACGAGGAGATGCTGGAAGTTCTTTTTGCTGAAGAATTTACCGCTATAAGCGGTCAGTTTGTGTATTGCGAGGACGAGGTACAATTCATTGAAAATTTATTAGAGCTTGCCGAAGAGCGCAAATGGCACAAAATATACTGCTGGGAACCCGCGCTTCAGCAGGTGCTTAGCACCTACGAATACCCTTTTTTTGAAACCGATAAGGATTTTGAACAGGCTGAAGTTGGCTTTACCCTTTGCGAGGCATTAATAGCCCGTAATGGCACCATATTGCTGTCAAACGCCAACGCCGCGGGCAGGCGTTTAAGTATTTACCCTCCGGTGCATATTGTACTCGCTTATACCTCTCAGCTGGTGCTCGATCTGAAGGACGGGTTTAAACTGCTTAAAGAAAAGTACGGCCCCCGTATACCATCCATGATTACCCACGTTACCGGCCCAAGCCGCACTGCCGACATCGAAAAAACATTGGTACTTGGCGCCCACGGCCCTAAAGAGTTGTTTGTTTTTTTGTTGGACGGGTAATAAATTCGTTAGCGGTTTGAACTTATTGAAGACCTGTACGAATTGTTAAGGGTTCGACAGGCTCACCATGGCATGCGGGGTTGAATCTCTACCTATTTCACATATAAATGATGAATCATTACCATGTTTATATTCTACTATGCAGAGATGGCTCTTATTATACCGGGGTAACCAATAACATTGAACGAAGGCTGATTGAGCATGATGCGGGAGAGAATCCAACCTGTTATACTTTTAAACGTCGACCCCTTAAATTGGTGTTTAACGAAGTCTTTCCCGATATTAATCAGGCGATCGCATTTGAAAAACAAGTTAAGGGATGGCGAAGAGCCAAAAAAGAGGCCATTATAAAAGGAAAATGGGAACTTCTTCCTGAATTAGCAAAGTCGGCTAATGGTTCGACAAGCTCACCATGACACGGGGCATGTCAGTCTGAGCCTGTCGAAGACTTGTGCGAATTGCTAATGGTTCGACAATTTCACTATGACACGCGGAGCTTGTCAGCCTGAGCCTGTCGAAGACTGTACGCCTTGATAATGGTTCGACAAGCTCACCATGACACGTACTGGGCATGTCAGTCTGAGCCTGTCGAAGACCTGTACGACCTGTTGATGGTTTTACAAGATCACGGTGATCCGTGTGGATTGTCAGTCTGAGCCTGTCGAAGACCTGTACGACTTGCTAATTGTTCGACAAGATCACTATGACACGCGGAGCTTGTCAGTCTGAGCCTGTCGAAGACCTGTACGCCTTGTTAATGGTTCGACAATTTCATTATGACACGTATGGGATTGTCAGTCTGAGCCTGTCGAAGACCTGTACGCCTTGATAATGGTTCGACAGGCTCACCATGACACGTGGTCTATCCTCCTGCCTTTAACTCATCTAACCGGCACTCTTCCAACACAACCCGTTGGCTTATCTTTTTGTGGCTTGTCCATTTAATAAGCCGGATGAAGCCATCGGCTATCTCTATCCCGGTGATATCGCCGTCGTTAAAGCAGCAGCAGCCGGTATTGAAATAGGTATCAAGGTAGCCGTTAAAATCGGGCGGGGTGTTGCCCTGCAGATGCAGGCCGGTGATCTTTCGTTCAAGTTCAATAATCTTAGCTGTGTCATTCGTCTGCTTAGCGCTATCAAGGCGAATGTAGAGATTTTCCAGCTCGGTTAATGACCTGAAAACCGGCTGATGGGTATGCCCTGTAATCAGCAGCATGTTATTGCGCTGGCTGCTCCATTCGTACATGATACGGTTATGGTCGGTTTTTAATTGGTTGTTAAAGGCGGGGGTATTGGGGTTTATCCGCATAAACCCTTGCAAAGGCCCCCAAACATCTGATACAAACCACTTGCTAAACCAGTTGCCATCGCTTTGCAGATCGCCCTGGTGCCCGTGGGTCATAAATATTTCTAATGGCTTATTGTTAACCGTGGTTTGCAGCAACGCGCCTTCATAAACACGTATAGCCCGGCCATATATCTGCATCAGGCTTACGGGTGCCAAAGGGTCGTTACCCCAGTACAGATCATGGTTTCCAAAGATCTTTACAAAGCGGTCGTCCTCAATAAATAGCTTTTCCTTTTCAAAGGTGGCTTTATTGTGGCGCTTAACGGTCACAAACAAATTCTCCCAAAGTTCTTCGCTATCGCCCAGGTTTATATAAATAAAATTTTCGGCAAAGTAATGGTCAAGCGCTGCCAGGTAATTCCCGGCAGATCTGGCGAACATGTCGGCGCCATCCCTTGCCCCTTTATGCTGGTCAGACAGGAGAATGAACTTATCCGTTGATACATCAAACGGTATTACCAACCCTTTTTTGCCGGGGTTATCAATGATGTTTTTATAAAGGGCGCTAAGCGCTTTGTTTACCCTCGTTTTATTGGGTCTTGACGAGAACCTGTTGGCCAGGTATGATACCGGTTTATAAAGTAAGCATTGAAAAAAACGGCGCATGTTATGGTAAACATGCGCCGTTGCAAATTGTGTGATAAGGTTAAATTTCAATACTTGCCCGAACCGGTAACGGTAACTGTTTCGTTGGTTGTAAGGTCTACCATGTTTACTGAAAACTTGTAGGAGTTTGAGCCGGTTTTGGTTACCGTACCGCCTGTTGATGAATATATGGTACTGCTGTTAACCGTGCATATAGCATACAATTGTGATGAAAACGGCACGTCCGAATCGATCTCGACAACATTGCTTGTGCCACTGCTGCCGGTTGGTATATTGTAAACAATGAACGATGCGCCGGTGCTTGAAGCGATAATGGCATCTAAATTTCCCGATACGCCGCTTGTTGCGGGGATAGCCTGGCATGGGCCGCTGTATTCGGTTCCTTTAACGCTGAACTTACCGCTGGCGCTGGCGATGTCGCCGGTGCCGCCATCGTCTTTTTTACAGCTGCCTAAAAACGCAACCACCAATACAAGCAGCAGGCTTTTAATAAAAATGTTTCTTTTGAAGAGTTTCATGGTTTGATTTATTTAGTTAATATGATTATTTATTAGAAAGTGAACAGGTAGCTGAGGTTTATAAAAGAAGTTGAGCCGCCGTCTGCCTTTATGTAGTTGTAACCAACCCCCAGGTGCGATTTTTCGCCAACGTTAAGGCCTACTTTGGCCGCTAACAGTAAATTGGTGTTGCTTGCAGAGTTGTCGTCATCGTCAGATACGCGCATGCTGTAAAGCCCCACCTGCGGCTCAACAAAAAACATATCGCCAAGCTTAGCCAGGTAGCCGATCTTTACAGGGATGCCCGAGTATTTAAAGTCTGCGTCTTCTTTAGGCAAAAAGTAATTGTAGCCAACGGTAGCGGTTACTGCGCCTGCGTCGCTTAAATGATAAAGGCCTTTTAAGTTGAGGCCGGCACCCGCTGACACAAAAGTTTTGAAATCGCCGATCGGTAGGATAGCCTCAGGCTCTAAACCAATTGAGAAGGTTGAGGCAGAGCCATCGGCAGCGGTAACGTTTTTAAATGCGGCTGCCGGTTCAAATAATTTTGAGGCAGCAAGCGGCCCCTTAGCGGCAGTTTGTGTAACCGGCGCATTTGCAGCCACTGCAACATCACCGGCACCTGTAAGGGTGTTTTGCGCGCTTGCGCTGATGCCCATACATACAAGGGGGATAAACAAGAGTTTTGAAAAGTTAAGGTTTTTCATGTTATTAATTAGTGTTGCCTACTCTGTTCCGTTTTCGGCTTTACCGGCCACAATCAATGCAATTGCTTGAATACAAATCTCCGTTCGCATCCATCGCGCATCAACGCGCATAACACCCAACCTGCACTGTGTTTATGCTGTGTAAATACCGTGAAAACACGGGGCGGCCGGTACCAGGGCCGAAATAACTTAGCACTCAACAAATCACCCTTAAATTATTAATCATGACAGCGATGAAAAAACTATTACTTATTGCACTATTGTTGGTTGGCAGCTCGGTAGCTTTTACCGGGTGCAGTAAAAAAACCGACGACGGCGGCGACCAGCCCTCTTCGGTATCAAAGAATAAGCTTGTTGGCAAATGGTTGTATGTAAAATTTGTTGAAGGTGGCGATACCGAAACCTTTAACGACGGAGAGTACTTCGAATTTAAAGCAGATGGTACCGCCTACGATAGTGTAGATGACGATTATGCGCAGTGGAGCGTATCCGGAAATAAGATAACATTTATTGTAGATGGCGAGCCCAATATAGCCACGGTTGAAAAATTGACCGGCAGCGAACTGGTGATGTCAAGTAATGATGACGGAGAAATCTCGACAGCCTATTTTAAAAAATAATCACTTCTGATGTAAAAACACCCTGATAGAACGTACCTTAGGGCAACCATAATCTTAAAACAATGAAAAAATTACTTGCTCTTTTGATCTTATCATGTGTGTTTTTCTCATGTAAAGACACTTTCGTAAAGACACCAGTTACCAGGAAAAATCCTAACTCACTTTCAAAAGCGGGTCCAGACCCTATCCCTTTAGATCTGGCAAAAAAAATGATTAGCAATTATTTAGGTCGTGCTGATGCATCAAACAATGGAAAGTTCGTATTAGACAACACAGGCTACACCGTTATCCGGGTTAGCTTGAATAAGCTTGAGGTTGTTATCTCTCGTTTAAAAAATGACCATGCGGATGGAATACGGCTGTACTTCGCCACATTTGGCGATAATTTAATTGATGAAGAAAGCTACAAAGTTGGGTTGGAAAAATCATATTCTCATCAAAATACCATTGTTCTTACCGGCACAAAGGATTCCTTGGTTAATGGGGCGAATGATTTAGAACTACACTACCACAGGGATTATTTCAATGGCGGCAACCCTCTTGCATTTTTCCCCTCCCTGTCAGGGATGTCTGGGCTGAGACCTATTCCTGTAAATTTAGCAGAAAAGTTAGTTAAAAATTATGAAGCGAATGAGCAACGGATGACAAATATTCCAAATACTGGCGCCATATGGCTTGACATAAATAAGTTAGATTTACTTATCAATAAGTTAAAGCGTGAAAGCGCCGATGGAGTCAGTATATATTTTGCTAAATATGGTGATAATGTCGCTGATGAAAAAACATTTAAGGCTGGTTTGGAAGACGACTATTCTTACCACAACACTATTATTCTTGTAGGCAGTAAAGAATCAGTGGTTACAAATTCAACTGGAGTAAAAACCAGTAATCATCTTGATTCATTTAGCACAAACGAATCAAATGGTAGCGCCTATACCTTTTTCACGGATCCTGTTAATAAAGGGGAATTATGTCCCCCTCCTTCACCATGCTGTAGTATTGGGGCTACATTATTATGCCCACCTTCAGCGGTCAATTAAATATCTCAAACCCTAATTGATATACTCATCTTAAGCAATTTAACAATGAAAAAACTATTATTATTAAGCTGTGTTCCTCTAATGCTGACAGCATGTAACAGCAACAGCAGTAAAACCCCGACAGACAGTACCTTACAAGCACAAACCGCCATGGATGCCGACTCGACACACATACGAAGCCGGGCCATTGCATTGCCGGAACTAATAACTTTAAACGGCTTATCATTAACAAAAGCCGATGTTTACGTAAGCGATTTTATCAATAATCCCAGTGTATATAAAAGCGCCACAAGCATTTGGTTTAGCAAAGCTTATGTTAATACCATTAAAAAGATGCTCGAGAAAGAAGGAGCTGATGGTATACGGATCTATTTTGCAAAACATTCAAATGGCCATAATATAGCGATTGTTTCCACACGGGAAATAGGGACTACCCACCAAGATTATTTTGAACACTCAGATCCGTTTTTAAAAACACCAGACGCGATCGGGGTTGTAAATTACACAACCGGGAATGGCGCTACTTTATACGACCGTAGCCCAAATTGCCCAATCAATGATAATTGCAATGCCAGCTATGACCATTACTTAAGCTGCAGCGAAGCGGCCGCCAGGGTTAAAAATTTTACTAATGATAAGTTTGTAACTACCAGCGAATGGTTTGATATTGGGCTGCTTGATAACTTATGTAAGGAACTGGATAGTACCGACGGCGCCGACGGCATACGTATTTATTATGCGCGTAATACAAACCCCAGAAAAAACACGCACGGTTTTGTAATAACAACAACCAAAACATCAGGCAGCAATAGCGGCATCCATGAGGATTACTATACTTGCAGTTCGCGCTTCAGAGACCTTGACAATGGCGAACAATGCCCAACAAATTGTAACGGTGTAACCTGGCCGAAACCAGAATAGCGTTATGTTTAAATACATTACCGTTAACATCACAGTAGAAGTGCTGTGCCTGATAATTGCGCTGTTTTCGTTAAACAAAAAGGCTGGCAGGCCCTGGTTAAGCATGATACCGTTTCTTTTTATTATTTGCCTTACAGAGATAGGTGGGAAATATTTAAAGATGATATATATGCAAGATAGGGAGCACAATTTGCCTAACTCTTGGTTATACAATTTGCTTTTGATTTTTCAGGCGCTATTTATCAGCCTTCATTTTAAATATCTGATAGGTAATTACATTAAAAGCAAGCCCCTCATTTACAGCGGGCTTGCTTTGACAACCCTGCTGTATTTTTACGAGTTGTTTAATCATGGGCTTTATGAATACAACACATTGACTAACATGGTTTTATCAATACAATTTATAACATTTAGCCTGTATTATTATTATAATTTATTAAGGGACGATACCTATGTCAATTTAAGATATTCGGCGGGTTTTTGGTGGGTTACCGGAATATTGTTCTTCAGTTTTGGCAGCATTATATGTAGCTTGTTTTATTATAAATTATCGGTTATTTTAATAACCTCCAAGGTTTATTTAACTACCTATATTTATTTCGCACTTAATATTATACTATATAGCTGCTGGAGTTATTCTTTTATCTGTAAAAAATGGCAAACGCCGATATCAAAGAGATAATACTTATTGCTACCATTATATTTTTACTGGCACCCACTTTTTTAGTGCTATATGTAAACTTGTATAACCAACGCAAAAAAAAGCATATTGAAGAAAAAGCGCTGCTCGAATCACGTTTTCAGCAGGAGTTATTAAAAACGCAGGTGGAAATGCAGGAGCAAACGCTTAATTACATCAGTCGCGAGATACATGATAACGTTACCCAGGTGCTATCGTTTGTAAAGCTTAACCTGGCCATGCCCGCAAAAGCTACACACGAGCAGGTAAGTGTAAAGATAGATGAAAGCCGTAACCTGATAGCCCAGGTAATAAACGACCTGCGCGACCTGTCAAAAAGCCTTAGCTATGACCATATTGTGCAGCTGGGCCTGGTAAAAACAATCGAGATAGAGGCCGGCCGCATCAATAAAAGCGGCATTATTAAAATTGACCTGGCTATTGGCGGTAACGCGCAAGGCCTTGGCGAACAGCGCGAGCTGGTGTTGTTCCGCATTTTTCAGGAAGCATTAAATAACGCCCTTAAACACTCGGGCGCGAAACAGTTAAAGATCAGTTTGGATTATTTTGACCATTTGTTTAACTTAACCATTCAGGACAACGGCGTGGGGTTTTTAGCCGCAGAACTGCCAAACGGCGGCTCGGGGCTTAAAAACATTGTGAACAGGGCTGCCTTAATTGGTGCCGCTGCTGTTATTGACAGCGCACCAGGCAAGGGTTGTTGTATTAAAATTAGCATTGACCCCCTTACACAACATACACATGCCAACGGAGACTACCATAGCGCTGGTTGATGATCACCGCCTTTTCAGGAGCGGGATTGTATCGTTAATTAACAGCTTTACCGGTTATAAAATACTTTTTGAAGCCGGTAACGGCGAAGAGCTGACGCGTAAAATATCACCAAAGTTTAAGCCCGATATTATTTTGCTGGATATTAATATGCCTGTTATGGATGGCATTAGTACCGCGCAATGGCTGCGGGATACTTTTCCGGATATATGCGTGATCATTTTATCGATGTTTGAGGATGCCGAAAAGGTGCTGGCCATGGTTAAAATGGGGGTTAAAGGATACCTGCTTAAAGATGCGGAACCCCACGAGTTTGAGCAGGCCCTTAAAAAAGTATCGCAGGGCGAAATTTATTACCCCGACTTTGTGACCCGCCACCTGGTGCAAACCTTTAATAAACAAACCGAACAGGTTAAGCTTAACAGCCGGGAAATTGAATTTTTAAAGCTTGCCAGCACCGAGCTCACCTACAAAGAAATTGCCGACCAGATGTGCATCAGCGCCCGTACGGTTGACGGTTACCGTGACCAGCTTTTTGAAAAACTACAAATAAAAAGCCGTGTTGGCCTGGTACTTTACGCTATTAAAAACAACATGATTGAATTGTAATTTGCTAAAATTATTAGCAAATTTGTTTCCATGTCGCATGAGGATAATCCTGAGTTTTTTAAGGGGCGCGGGGCGCAGGTAAACACCCACAACAAGTTTTTAAAAAACAAGTATGTGCTGGAGCATATTGAGGGGCTTGATGAACAATTGCTTGAGAACACCCATACCCAGCTTTTTGAAGAGAACCCCAAAAAGATAGTAAGCGCATCAAACAGCCCCGACCTAAGTAACATGTACTCCATTAACCCTTACCAGGGATGCGAGCATGGCTGCATATATTGCTACGCCCGCAACAGCCACGAATATTATGGCTTTAGCGCCGGGCTCGATTTTGAAAGGAAGATCATTGTAAAGCGAAACGCGCCCGAACTGCTGGAAAAATACCTGAACAAAAAGGGTTATGAACCGGTGTGCATTATGTTATCAGGAAACACGGATTGCTATCAGCCCATCGAGCGGAAACTTAAAATTACCCGCGCGATGTTGGAGATTTTTTTACGCTACCGCAACCCGGTAAGCATTATTACCAAAAACAATGTTATCCTGCGGGACATAGACCTGTTAAGCGAGTTGGCCCGCATGAACCTGGCCCATGTAAACGTATCTATCACAACGTTAAATGAATCGCTACGCCAAAAACTGGAGCCGCGCACTGTAACAGGGATGAGCAGGCTGGCGGTTATTCAAAAGCTGACCGAAAAGGGCATCCCCTGCAGGGTGATGGTGGCCCCGATTATCCCCGGTTTAAACAGTAACGAGATACCCGACATTATTAAAGCGGCTGCCGATAGGGGTGCGGTATCGGCCGGGTTTACCATTGTACGCCTTAACGGCTCAATTGCCGAGATATTTACTGACTGGGTATACAAAGCGTTCCCTGACCGGGCCGAGAAGGTATTGAATATGATCAAGGCCTGCCACGACGGCCGGCTGAACGACAGCGATTTTGGCCGCCGTATGAGCGGCGAGGGGCACGTTGCGCAATCGATACATCAACTGTACCGCATGGCCTGCGTCCGCTTTATGGCGGGCCGCGAAATGCCGCCTTACGACTATTCGTTGTTCACCCCAAAGGGCGGGAAGCAAACGAGTATGTTTTAGTGTGGGATTTAATTCTACCGTCATTGCGAGGTACGAAGCAATCTTCGATAAAAGGTAGCCGGCTTGCGTGTCGAGGATTGCCATGCTATCACTCGCAATGACGGTTGGAGAGTTGGCCGATCCGTCTTTGCGAGGCACGAAGCAATCTTCCATAGAACGGTAGCCGACTTGCATGTCGAAGATTGCGACGCTATCGCTCGCAATGACGGTTAATTTCCCTCTTTTAACAAATCATCGTGTAAATCACGCCATTGAGGGTTTAATGCATTTATCAAATTGATTTTAGCTTGTCTGCTTCCGCTTTTAATTTGTTTTTCTGCCGCTATTGCCTCCTCTATATGTAGGTAGGGTAAATAATAAACCAACTTATTACAATTGTATTTAGCTGAAAAGCTGTTTGGATATCTTTTGTTTTTATGTTCCCAGACACGGCAGATGAGATCCGAAGTCACTCCGGTATAAAACACAGAATGCTCTTTGTTTGTAATTATATATACACAGCCACCTCTTTGCATGATCATGTTGCAAAATAAAGAATTCAGGCGACTTGTATATAGATAGTAAACTTGGGGCTCGTCATTGCGAGGCACGAAGCATTCTGCGATAGAAAGGCCGGCGACTTGCATGTCGAGGATTGCCACGCTTCGCTCGCAATGACGGTTAAGTGTGGCCTACCCCGTCTTTGCGAGGTACGAAGCAATCTTCGATAAAACGGTAGCCGACTTGCATGTCGAAGATTGCCACGCTATCGCTCGCAATGACGGTTGGAGAGTTGGCCGATCCGTCTTTGCGAGGTGCGCAGCAATCTGCGATAGAAAAGGCTGGTGACTTGCGTGTCGAGGATTGTCGAGATTGCCACGCTATCGCTCGCAATGACGGGTTGGAATCTGCCGGGATCAGGGTTGGAGTGTAAATTGCATTATTACATCCGCAGCCGTAATGATACCGAGCGGCCAAGCGCCTGTATCAGCTGGGGATCGAGGGTTTGGTCGCCTTCCTTTTGTATCCAGATGGTTTTTTCTTTAATCAGCTGCAGTTTTTCGCCGTTGAGCAGCAGTTCAAGTTCCACAGTATTCTGATTGATCAGGTTACTGTTTACTATCTGGTAAATGTAGTCCTGGTCGTTAAAAGTTATTCGTAGCGGTAATCCCATATCTCTTATCTTTTTCCGGGTGGTAAAGATAATTCATAACGGGAATTATTAACTTTTATTTGAAAATTTAAAACTATTCAGGGTCATGCGGCCAGTTGGTACCCTACTTTATCTATCAACGCGGCCATATCAAACGGCTTATGTAAAATGTCATTTGGCGCGCCGTTTTGTTTAAGTACTTCCTCAATACCGTCTTCGGCCGAACAAATGATAACAGGCAGGCTTTTGGTTTCCAAATTATCCTTTAACATCTTACATATTTCGCGGCCATCCATCCCCGGCATAATAGCATCCAATATCAACAGGTCGGGATGAATACTTTTTACTTTTTCAATCAAATGATCGCCATCGTTCAACGACATTACATCATAACCATTATTGATCAATATGTAGCTCATCACCTCAACTATCAGTTCATTATCGTCAACTATCAATATTTTCTTAGGCATGGCCATTTGTTTCAGAGGTTTATACAAAGGCTATGCCGAAATTAACAATTGGTTAAAAATTTTAAATTAAGTTTTAAGCAAAATTAAAAAAGGCACAAGGAGTGCCCCTGTGCCTGTACCATCAACACGCCCGGCCCTTAAGCTCAGATGTGTATAAAAAACTCTTCTGCGGGCCTGCGTACCTTGGCTGCATTACTCATCTTATCATCCTGGGCACGGTAACCAATAGTTGCTATAACGGTGGCGGTAAGCCCTTTTTCTTTAAGCCCCAGCACCTCGTCAAAACCGGCCGGGTCAAAACCTTCCATTGGGCACACGTCAATATCCTGTTCGGCAGCAGCGGTAACCAATACGCCCAGGGCAATATAAGCTTGTTTTTGAGCCCAAACCAACAGCTCCGCCGGTGTGCGGGCGTTAATAGTATTTAATACCATACTTTCAAAACCGGCCAGCGTTTCGCGCGGCACCCCGCGCGTTGTGGCTACGTTATCAATATATTTTCTACCGAATGCTTCATCGATATTGGTTTCGGCAGCAAAAACAATTACCTGTGATGCATCTGTTATTTGCGATTGCCCATAGCCTGCTAATTTTAATTTTTCGCGGATGCTCGCGTCCTCAACTACCAATACACGGTAATGCTGCAGCCCTATTGATGACGGTGCTAATTGTACAGCATCTAATATATTTTGCAATTTATCGGCGGCTAGTTTTTTTGAGCTGTCGAATTTTTTTGTGGCATAACGCCAGTTTAATTTATCTACTAATGACATGGTCTTCTCATTTAAATATTACAAGTACAAACATACATGTTTAAACATTTAAATTGGTCACTGCCGTGTAAATACTACTGAACAAGTAGGGTTTCGTGGTCAAAACTCTTCTGCGGCAGAAGGGGCTTCCGGCACATCGCTTTCAAAATGAAGGCAGGATTTTGAGGGGTTAAATTTGAAATTATAGTAAGAATGTTGGTTAAGATGGTCTTTAACAGCGTCTTCGCAGCCAAAGGTTAGTTGCATATCGTAAACTACACGAATGCGCCCTGTTACCGTGGCCGGCTCATACATCACGGGGTAAAAGCGCAGGTTGCTTATTTGTGATGGCCCAAATTTGGTTTTATTTTCGTACTGCAAAGCCGATATAAAATCGGTTAGCGCACTTTGCGCAGGGGCAAAAAGATAACCAAGCATCTCCATCAGGTCTCCCTCAGTTTCCGGAAGGGAAAACCGGCCGGAGAGATCGATGGTAAACTGTTCGTGCATGCTAAGGCATCCGGTCTTTTAGTTCGCGTTCCTTTTCCTTGCCTTCGTCCTTCAGGCGCTTTTTCTCCGCTTTAATTTCCTTTTTGGTTTTGCCGGCCGTGTCTACGTTAGCTATACGGTTTTTATAATCGGCTTTTACCTTTTCAATCTCCAGCTTAAGGCGCGCTTTAATAGCGTCGTTTGTTTCTTCAATTTTCTTTTCCATTTTGGCAGCGGCGGTGTCCTTCTTACCAAAAAGACGCTGAAAAAAGTTCGGATGCTTAGGCTCTTCAAATACAGGGGCCACGCCTATGGTGGCATCATCGTCGCCGGTTTGCTGTATCAGGCTATCGGCCACCAGGGTATCTGCCGGCGCTTCCCTGCGCAAGCCTTCGCGCAACCGCACATTGTAAAAGCCATAAGCATTGGTATCGCGCTGTATATAGCCGCGCCCCGCCATCAGCCGGCCTATCAGGTTAAAATATCCATGCAGTCCCTGCCGTAAAGTACCATCTGGCTGAAACGCGTATAGCCCTGCTTTGGGGTTTGGCACTATGCTGGCCAGGTAAATACTTTCGCCAATAGTAAGCTCTGACGGCGATTTGCCAAAATAATACCTGGCAGCCTCGCGTATACCATAAATACCGCGCCCCCACTCAATAATATTGAAGTAAACCTCGAGCATGCGGTTCTTGCTCATAATGCGGTTGTTCTCTATCAACCACACGATCAGTATTTCCTCGATCTTGCGCGACAGTGTTTTATTGCGGCTTAAGAATGAATTTTTGATAAGCTGCATGGATATGGTGCTGCCTCCGCGCTTAAACTTCTTTTCTTTGATATCGGTAATAAACGACTTGCGGATAGACTCGTCGACAAAGCCCCGGTTAGTATAAAATGACGGGTCTTCGGCAGTCATTACGGCGTTGCGCAGGTTTGGCGATATCTGCTGCAAGGGAACAAAATCCGGGCTGCCCGGGCCAATGGTGTGCGGCGGCATTGGCTTGCCGTTTTCGTATGGGGTATAAACAAATGTTTTATTCAGCTTGCCCAGGTCGGCCTTGCCATATTTAAGTATCCTGAAATCCTTATCCTTTTGCAGGCCCGAATTAAAAACCATATCATCAATATGCGCCCAGTTCAAAAACAAGTTAAGGTTATAATTTAACTTCCCTGTTACCTTTATGCCTTCCAGCGACTCGAACATCCCGGTAGGGAACGAATCAAATACATCCTGCGCGTTTTGCCAGCCTGTTTTAACCTTTAGCTCGTATATCTTAACCGGGTTAAGCGTGTATTTGGCGTAGGGGTTAGCCGTAAGTTTTTTTAGGTGGATAACCGAGGAGCTATCAAGCGATATGTAATTTTTGCCCACAAATACATTGGCGTCAATTGATCCGTTTGGTACGATGATATCGCTTACCGATAAACCGGGATGGTTCAATAAAAGGTTGCGCACACTCCACGAACCATATATTTTTGTTTCGCCATCGCTGTGCTTAACGTTGCTTAGCCTGGTGCTAATGGTATCGAAATTTAGCTTCAGCTTATACTTTTTCTCGATAAAGGGCAGCTCCACCTTTTTACCTTCGGCGTACAGGTGCACATCTATCTGCTTGTCTGATGGTTGCATAATGCCGTCAACATGCCAGGTGGCCGCGCCATCATCAACTTTTATGGTGGATGCCAGCTTACCATCCTTAATAATGGCGGTTTGCGTAAGCATTTTTACGCGGGTGCTGTCATCAGTATAGCTTGTTAAAAAGTTATGCAACGACAGGTTGTCCGGTATTTTGTAAAGCACTTCGTTAATCAGGTTGTTTGATAATTCGGCCAGGTCTACCCGGTTGCCGGTGTTGGTAGTATCCTTTTTCTTTTTAAACAGGAAATCAAAGTTCTTAACCCCCTTGATGCTGGTTAAATTAAGACGGCCGTCCTGCAAAACCACATCAGCCAGTTTAATGTTGCCAAATATCAGCGGGAAGATCTTGACGCTCACCACAAATTTCTTGACTGCAAGCAGGCTGTCACGCTGATAAGGGACGACGCTGATGTCAGAAAAATCAACAGTGCTAAGCCCCGTAAAACGCGCCGACCCTATTTTTACATCTAAATTATAATCCCTTTTTGCTTTTGATTTAGCTTTGTAAATAGCTTTTTGAAGTAATACCTCGCGTTTAGAATAGGCAACATATCCGCCTATAAGCATAATAACTACTATAATTAGAACAGTTATACCTGCAATGCGGATATATTTGGGGTTGATGCGCGGCATATGGGAATTTTGCTTCAAAACTAAAACAATTACAATTTGGTGCAAACGGCTGCAAACTGCAAATTGTTTTTTATAACAACGCATGCTGCTACCTGTTTTCGTATTTTTATACCAAAATAAAATGGAATTTACTAAAGAACAAGTTTTACAAGCACTTGGAAATGTTGAGGAGCCCGATCTTAAAAAAGATCTGGTAACCTTAAACATGATACAGGACATACATATTGACGGCAATAAGCTAAGCTTTTCGGTGGTCTTAACTACACCCGCGTGCCCCTTAAAGGCCTTAATTGAAAATGCCTGCCGCAATGCCATCGGCCATTTCATCAGCAAGGATATCGAGGTAACCGTAAACATGACATCGCGGGTTACTTCGCAAAAAAATACGGGCGTGCCGGGTGTGAAAAACATTATAGCGGTGGCATCGGGCAAGGGCGGTGTAGGCAAATCAACCGTGTCGGTTAACCTGGCTTTGGCTTTGGCCAAAACGGGCGCCAAAGTGGGTTTGATAGATGCAGATATCTACGGGCCGTCCATCCCAATCATGTTTGGCCTGGAGGGCGAGCGGCCTAAAGCCAGCCAGGTTGATGGCAAAACACGCATAGAACCGATTGAAAAGTATGGCATAAAGTTGCTATCCATCGGCTTTTTTACCGATCCAAACCAACCTGTGCCGTGGCGCGGGCCAATGGTATCGAGCGCGGTAAAACAACTGTTTAACGATGCCGACTGGGGCGAGCTTGACTATTTGGTGATTGACCTGCCGCCTGGCACCGGCGATATACACATCACCGTTACCCAAAGCTTCCCGGTTACAGGGGCGGTAATTGTTACCACACCGCAAAATGTAGCCCTGGCCGACGCTAAGAAAGGTATCGGCATGTTTATGATGGAAGCTATAAATGTACCGGTAATGGGCATAGTGGAAAATATGGCCTATTTTACACCCGAAGAACTGCCCAACAACAAATACTACATTTTTGGACAAGGCGGCGGCCAGCGGCTTGCACAGCAACTGGATGTGCCCTTTTTAGGCGAGATACCGCTGATAAAAGGCATAAGCGATTCGGGCGATGCCGGCAGGCCAATAGTTTTAGATGATGATGGTGTAATGACGACCGCATTTATGGAAATGGCACGGCGCGTTGCCCAGCAGGTTTCTATATGCAACGCTCAAAAGGCTGATAACTTAAATGTGGTAAATAATTAATAACTTTACTTTATAATTTAATATAATGAGTTTAACAGATCAGGTGGAAGCGGCGTTGAATACCATACGGCCTTATTTAGAGGCCGATGGAGGTAACGTTTCTGTTGAAGAAATTACTCCTGAAAAAGTGGTGAGGTTAAAGCTGCTGGGTTCATGCGGGTCGTGCCCCATGAGCATCATGACGCTAAAGGCGGGGATCGAGCAGGCCATTTTAAAGGCAGTACCGGAAATAACCGGCATAGAAGCAGTAAACCTTACCGACATTGACGACCCCAATGCCGTGCTCCCGGAAAACTTAAGATAGTGTTAAGAAGTGTTAAATGCGTTTATTGCTGTTTTGCAAAAATGTATTTTTACCGGCCTGTTTAAAACAAACATACACGGGCAGGACTTTTTGTAGCAACAAGCTAAATGAAAAAACTAATTGGCATATTGTTCTTACTCACATCCTTATCGGCGTTCTCGCAGCAAAAAGAGAGCCCGCTGATACAGTTTACAGGTGTGGTATACAATGCCGATAGTACCAATATCATCGTCCCTTACGTAAGTGTTACCAATAAAAGCAATCATAACTCACTTGTGATCACCAATTATAAGGGCTACTTCTCGTTCGTGGTGCACGAGCAGGATTCGCTTCAGTTTACGGCCATCGGTTACGCGCCGGTCACCGTTGTGATACCGTCAAATTTAAAAAACAGGAGCTTTACCACCCAGGTGCTGATCAAACCGCAAATTACCAATTTGCCAATGGTGCGGGTATTTCCCTGGGCCACCACAGATGAGTTCAGGAAGGATTTCGTCAATGCTAAAATAGCCGACGACGACCTGGAGATCGCGCGTAAGAACATCAGCCGTACATCAATAGTGGCCTTAACCAATTCGCTGCCCCGGGATGGCCAGGAAATACAATCGGCCAACGCCCAAAGCATGCACCAGGATATTGTTAACCAGCACTCGCGCACCAACCCATTGCTTAACCCGCTTGCCTGGGGAAGCTTAATCAAATCGATAACAGACGGGGACGGGAAGTAAGAGAGGCAAGAATTTCAGAGTCAGGAATCAAGACAAAAACAAAGCATACAACAAAAAAGGGTTACGAATTACCGTAACCCTTTTTTGTTATATATATTTCTCCGGTCTTGATTCTTATATCTCGACCTCTTGACTCTATCTCCCCTTCTTGGCGGCCGGGAATTTCATGCGGTAGTCAACATCCACGGAGCCTTTTGAAATATCGTTAAGCTTTTTTTCTATCAGGCGCTTGCGCAACGGGCTCAGCTTATCGGTAAATAGTTTGCCTTCAATATGGTCGTACTCGTGCTGTATAACACGGGCGGCCATTCCGCTAAACGTTTCTTCGTGGTGTTTCCAGTTCTCGTCGTAGTATGATATTTTGATGGTCGATTTACGGATTACATCTTCCCTGATGTCCGGGATACTTAAACAGCCCTCGTTAAAGGCCCATTCCTCACCGCTTTCCTCAAGCATGCAGGCATTGATGAATACTTTTTTAAAATCCTTCAGCTCGGGTTCTTCGTCATCAAAAGGAGTAACATCAACTACAAACAATCGCATAGACATCCCCACCTGCGGAGCAGCCAGCCCAACGCCGCGGGCACCATACATCGTTTCGAACATGTTATCTACCAGTTCTTTGATATGCGGGTACTCTTCAGGTTCAATAGATGTGGCCTTTTTCCTTAAAACAGGGTCGCCGTACGCTATTATAGGATATTTCATGGTACAAAGGTAGAAGTTTTATTACTTAGGCTCAAATAATAAGGTTATCATACGGTCATTATCAAATATTTCGTTGCTTATCTCCAGTAGGTCTTCGGCCTTAACGGCATTTATCTTTGCAAAAATATCTTCCAGCGTATCAATATGGTTAAAATCAAGCAGGCTTTTTGCCATGGATATGATCAGGCTCATGCGGTTTTCTTCGGCCAGGGCTATCTGCCCTATAAATTTTTCTTTAGCCTGTTTTAGCTGTACCGCCCCCAGCTTGTTATCACGCAGTTTTTTTAACTCCTTATGTACCAGCTTAAGCGCTTTGTCTGCTTTACCGGCATCGGTACCAAAGTAAATAGAGAATATTCCTGTGTCGGTTAACGAGGTGTAGTTAGATTCGATAGTGTAAGCAATACCCTGCTTCTCGCGTATCTCCAGGTTAAGCCGGTTACTCATGCCCATTCCGCCCAAAACATTGTTAAGCAGCAGCAAACCATACTTATTTTTATGCGCCGATGGGTACGCCCTGCCCCCTATAATACAATGCGTTTGCGAGATAGGCTTTTGCAAAGCATAAATGCCATGGCTTATAGCATCCGGTGTCACCCTGTTCTTCTGACTCGTGTTTTCGGGCACAGCACCAAAATACTTTTCACTAAGCTTCACCAGTTTGTTAAAGTCGTAATCGCCGTAAACCGCGAAAACCATTTGGTGGGTATTATTATTAGCCGATATAAACTGCTTAATATCGTCGATATTAAGTGCAGCAACACTTTTTGGCGTACCTAAAATATTATTGCCAATGGGGTGCCCCTTAAAAAGATACTCTTCAAAATCATCCTGTATGGCTTCTTCAGGCTGGTCAAGGTACGATGATATCTCGTCCAGTATCACGCCGCGTTCTTTTTCCATCTCCTCCCCGGGGAAGGTAGAATGAAACAGGATATCTTCGAACAGGTCGATAGCACGCTCTAAATGCTGTTTTAGCAACGATGCATGTATGCAGGTATATTCTTTAGTGGTATAGGCGTTCAGGTCCGCACCTACAACTTCCAGCCGGTTCAATATCTGTGGTGTGCTGCGCCTTTCGGTTTCCTTAAACAGCAAATGCTCAATAAAATGGGCCAGGCCCTCTTTGCCGGGCAATTCATCGCGCGAGCCTGCGTTTAGTAAAAAGCAGCAATGGGTAATTGGTGAGGGCGAATGCTTAAAGAGTATTTTGATACCGTTTGATAAGGTATGTATCTGATGGTCTGTCATAAAAGGTTCAAAGATAGCGTTTAAACTCGCCATTCGTTTGGCAATGCTTATGTTTACATTATGAAATTACAAATAGACGACCTTGAATTTGAACCATTGTTCTCACCCGAAACCATCCAGCAGCGTGTGGCCGAGGTGGCGCAGCAGATAAATAACGACTTTGAAGGCCGCCAGCCCATATTTGTAGGGATACTGAATGGCAGCTTTATGTTTGCTGCCGACCTGGTTAAAGAAATTGTGGTACCCTGCGAGGTTACCTTTACCAAGCTGGCATCGTACCTCGGCGGCCTGTCGAGCACGCGCACTATCCGCGATGACTTTGACCTGCACGTAAAGATAACCGGCAAGGACGTAATTTTAGTGGAAGATATTATTGATACCGGCAACACAATAAAATACCTGATAGAAAAACTGCAGACCCGCAACCCGGCTTCTATTACCGTGTGCAGCCTGCTTTTTAAACCCGAAACCGTTGAGCACAGCATCGAAGAACTAAAGTACGTGGCCTTCCAGATACCCAATCAGTTTGTAGTAGGCTACGGCCTGGACTATAAAGAGTTTGGCAGAAACTTAAAGGGGATTTATAAGAAGATAGGGTAAAAATTACTGGCTTATTGTTTGTAATATAGAATTGACATTTTTGTATATTTGTTACAATCATGCTTACCACCATAAAAGGATATTACGAAGAAGGGCATATCATCCTGACAGAAGATGCACCGGTACATTCAAAAACGGATGTGATGGTCACCTTTTTGACCGACGATGTTCAGCAAAAACCAGCCAAAAGGGTGCCGGGTGGGTTAAAGGGCAAGGCGGAATTGCCTGATGATTTTAACGAGCCGTTAGATGATCTTAAAGATTATATGTAATGGCTCTGAATAAGTATCTGTTGGATACGCATTGTTTGATCTGGTTCCAGAAAAACAATCCTCAACTTTCAAAACACGCTTTATCGATTATTGAGGACCCTGACAATATTATATTGTTTAGTCAGGTAAGTTTATTTGAACTTGTTATCAAACAAACGTTGGGCAAGATTCCCGAATTTATAGTTTCAACAGAAGATGTTTATAGCCAGGGCAAAACCGACGGGTTTATTTTTGAACCCATTCAAAATAATCATATTCAAAGATATTCAGAAGTGCCGCTTTTTGATAATCATCGGGATCCATTCGATAGGTTATTAATTGCTACAGCTATGGAAGAAAATGCAGTCATTATATCCGGAGATGAAAAGTTCACTTTATATAAAGATATGATAAGACTGATTTGGTAATCTTAAAGGCCGCCACTATTTAATATTCAATACTTCATCATTCCTGGCCACACCATAAACATAAGATATTAGGTCTATCGCCGCTTCTCTTAAACCTCAACCACCGTCATCTCGCTCAAAATCTCAAGCGCTTCATCAATATTTGCTACGCGGTCAACGCTTAGGCGCAGGGTGTTCTTTACTTCTTTAAGGTTGGTGCGGCGGGGGTTGCGCTGCACAAAATCAAGCACTTCTTTAAAGGCTTCGGTTTCAAAATAGGCAGATTGCTGATTGGCTATAAAATATCCGCGCAGCACATTCTTTTTCAGCGATACTTTTTCGAACCCGATTGCCTTGCCCAGCCATTGCAGGCGCATGGAGTTCAGCAAGTCGTTCACCTGGTCCGGGATGGGCCCAAACCTGTCGTGCAGTTGCTGCTTGAAGGCCAGCAGCTCGGTTTCGTTCTCCAGTTTACTTAGCTCGGTGTACAGGTTATAGCGCTCGGCTATACTGGTGACATACTCGTCGGGTATCAGTATCTCCTGGTCGGTATCTATTTGTGTAAAGCTGATAAAGGGCTTTGGCTTTTCTTCGGGGAACACGCCTTTAAACTCATCTTCTTTTAGTTCCTGAATAGCCTCGTCCAGTATCTTATGGTACATGTCAAAACCTATTTCGGCGATAAAGCCGCTTTGCTCGGCACCTAACAGGTTACCGCTGCCGCGGATGTCAAGATCGCGCATAGCCACGTTAAAGCCGCTGCCCAGGTCGCTGAACTCTTCTATAGCGCTCAGGCGTTTGCGCGCCTCGTTGGTTAAGGTGCTTAAAGGCGGACTCAACAAATAGCAATAGGCTTTTTTATTGCTTCGCCCCACGCGGCCGCGCATCTGGTGCAGGTCGCTCAGGCCAAACATGTGCGCATGATTGATGATGATGGTATTGGCATTCGGGATATCCAGCCCGGCCTCGATAATGGTGGTGGCCACCAGTACATCATACTCATGGTTCACAAACTTCAGCATCACATCTTCCAGCGCGTCGCCCTCTAACTGGCCGTGGGCAATACCCACCCGGGCTTTTGGCACCAGCTTATGGATCATGCCGCCAAGCTGCGGCAAGTCGGCCACCCGGTTATGGATAAAAAACACCTGCCCGTCGCGCTCAATCTCGTGTTCTACCGCTTCTTTAATCAGTTTATCATTAAACACATGCAGCTCGGTAACCACCGGCTGGCGGTTTGGCGGCGGGGTGGATATGATGGAAAGATCGCGCGCGCCCATAAGCGAAAAATGCAAGGTGCGCGGGATAGGTGTTGCCGTGAGCGTGAGCGTATCTACATTGGCGCGCATTTGCTTTAACTTTTCTTTGGTAGATACGCCGAACTTTTGCTCCTCGTCAATGATCATCAGCCCCAAATCCTTAAACTTTACATCCTTGCTTACGAGGCGGTGTGTGCCAATGATGATATCCACCTTGCCTTCTTTAAGTCCGGCAAGGGTATCTTTGATCTGTTTGGTGGTTTTAAAGCGGTTGACGTAATCGATATTTACGGGGAACCCTTTTAACCTGTCGCTGAAAGTTTTGTAATGCTGGGCGGCTAAAATAGTTGTAGGCACCAATATGGCCACCTGCTTGCTATCGGCTACGGCTTTGAATGCTGCACGAACAGCGATCTCTGTTTTACCAAAACCCACATCCCCGCATATCAGCCTGTCCATAGGGTGCGGCGATTCCATATCTTTCTTAAAATCAACGGTAGCCTTTTCCTGGTCGGGGGTGTCCTCGTAAAGGAAGGAAGCCTCCAACTCCGTTTGAAGATAGCTATCCGGCGAAAAGGCGTTGCCGTCCTGCGCCTTACGCAGGGCGTAAAGTTTGATCAGGTCGCGGGCGATATCCTTAACTTTTTTTTTTGTGGTTTTTTTAAGGCGCTCCCAGGTATCGGTGCCCAGCTTGTTCATCCGAGGCTCTGTGCCCTCTTTGCCGCTGTATTTACTGATGCGGTTAAGCGAGTTGATGTTTACGTAAAGCAGGTCGTTATCGGCATATACCAAACGGATCATCTCCTGCACCTTGCCGTTTACCTCCACTTTTTCCAGTCCGGCGTATTTGCCAATACCGTGGTCAATGTGGGTTACAAAGTCGCCGGGCTTAAGATCGCGCAGTTCTTTGAGTGTAATCGCCTGCGAGCGCTGGTAACCCTTTTTTAGCTTGTATTTGTAATAACGGTCGAATATCTGGTGGTCTGTATAACAGGCCAGCTTTTGTTCGCGGTCAATAAAACCTTCGCGGATACTAACGCTGATAGGCGTAAACTTTACGGTTTTATCCAGGTCTTCCAGTATCGCGTAAAGACGCTCTACCTGCCGCGCCGAATCGGTAAGGATGTAGTTCTCTATCTTTTCGGCCTCGTTGTTTTTAAAATTATGTATCAGCAGGCTAAAATCTTTATTGAACGATGGCTGTGGCCGCATATCAAAGCTTATCTGCGCGGCATCGTTATAAAAGAATTGTTTGCCAAATTCCACAAGGGCAAAATCATGCAGCTGGTCGGCAATGAGTTTTTCGTCGGTAAAGCTGAATTTGGGGTCTATCCAATCCGGGTTCTGGTTCTTTTCGTCTGCCGACAGGGCTTTCCAAAGCTGTGTGGCTTTTTTATGCCCGGTTTGGATGATATCCAGGGTAAACTGTACATCTTTTACCCAAACCTGCGTATCAGGCTCTACATATTCCAGCAGGGAGATGTTATTCTCGGTCAGGAATTTTGACTGCACGTTAGGTACAATGGTGATGTTTTTCACCTGCTCAACCGATAACTGGCTCTCGATCTCAAACGTGCGGATAGATTCTATCAGGTCTCCAAAGAATTCCACGCGGTAAGGCAGATCGTGTGAGAACGAGAAGATATCCACAATACCCCCCCGTACCGAGAACTGCCCCGGCTCGTACACAAAGTCAACCCGGTCAAAATCATACTCTACCAAAAACTCGGTAATAAAATCGATGCTGAGTTTATTATTAACCGATATCTCAAGTGTGTTCTTCTCCAGCGACGAACGGTCTATCACCTTTTCGGCGAGGGCCTCGGGGTAGGTTACTATCAGCTGGCCGTATTCTGTGGAGTGGTTAAGCTCGTTCAATACCTCGGCGCGGGCCAGTACATTACTGCTGTCGGGCTGCGTAAATTCAAACGGTTTGCGGTACGATGATGGAAAAAGCAACACATCCTTGCCGGTCAGGTTTTCCAGGTCGGCTAAAAAGTAGGCGGCCTCTTCGCGCTCGGGCAACACAAATATCATGTGCCTGTGCTGCAAAAAATACAATGCTGCCGCCATGGCCGCATCACCCGACCCGACCAGACCCCTAAGCTGTACCCTTGGATTTTTACCGGCATTTAAAGCTTGCGCCAATGCCTTTATCCGTTCGTCGGCCTTGTATCGCTCTAATATATCACGGATGTTCAAAACGTTGCGAATATAGGTAAAAAGCCCCTTTTTTGAAGGCCTTTAATATTTAACATAAAATAATAGCAAACAATTTAAGCTTATGTTTACTTTTAAATGATATTTCAACTACACTATAGTTTACCAACCTTTATACGATATGAAGAACTCAGTAATATTCGGACTTGTGATAGGTGTTTTAAGCCTGATTTGGTTATTTATTATGCGCTCCAGCGGGTATAACTTAACTGACAGCCAGGCATCTCCTATTGAATATGTTTCGATAATCATCCCGCTGATCGGCCTTTATTTTGGCGTCAGGAACTTTCGGGATGGCGAACTTAAAGGCAATATGGGCTTTTTAGAGGCCCTGATACAAAGCTTTAAAATACTTTTGGTTGGCGGCGTCCTGGCCGTTTTTGCCGGCATTATATTCATAAACTGGGGCGGCGAACAAAGCACCGATACTACCTTCCAGAGTTTTAGCGGCCGCATATTCGGCGCATTGCTTGTTGGTGTAATAGAGGCTTTTGCAGTATCTTTATTGCTCACCACCAAATCAAACCGTGTCGATTAGGAAGATATTTAACCGGTACTTTGAATTAACCTTTTGGATTGTGGCTTTAGCCTGCCTGGCGTTTACCAACCCGGCCGGCCAAAGCCATTTTAGTTTGTGCCCTTTAAAGGCCCTGGGGCTAACCTGGTGCCCGGGCTGCGGCTTAGGCCATGCCATATCCTATCTTTTCCGGGGCGATATAATAAACTCTTTTCGTGCGCACTGGCTGGGTATACCGGTATTTGCTGTGCTGCTATACCGCATTTACACATTGCTATTCCCCAAAAAATACATTTTTACGGACCACAGTCGGTAAAACAAACACTCCCCTTTTTCGCCGAATAAATAACCACGCTTACCGATGGTTTATTACAGGCCGCCTATTAGTTGTAGGTGAATTTTTATCCCGATATTAGTTTTACATCATCAATCACAATATAAAACTAAAAAACATGAACACTTACAATCCTTATATGTCGCTGCCAGGCATTACAACAGAGGAATTGGCAGTATTGCACCAGGCAACAAGCAGCCTTACCGATACCCAAAAACAAAGCTTTTACATGATATATTCCAGTAAAAGGAAAAGCCCGCAGGATATCTTGCTATATACCCTGATAGGATTTGTTTTGGTTGCCGGCGTACAGCGCTTTATGGTTGGCCAAACTGTAATGGGCCTGCTTTATTTATTCACCGGCGGCTTTTGCCTTATCGGCACCATTGTCGACCTGATAAACCACCAGTCGATAGCTAATGAGTATAACCAAAAAATGGCCTACGAAAGCTTCAACATAGCTAAAATGGGCTTGTAATTAAGTATTAACAGCTTTATATATATCACAATGAAAACTCAGAAAAACTCAGTTGTAAATAAATTAGTATCGCGCTTTGATAAAGAGCTGATGAATATTTTATTAACCGACCTTAAGCTTGTTAAAGCACGTAAGCTACAGTACGTTAGGGCCTAAGGCCACTGTAACCACAAAGAATCAAAACGAGGTAAGAGTTGGAAGGTTAATAATAACCGGCGCCAAAGAAAATATTACCTGCACGTTTTGATTTTTTTTGTGTCCTGATAAAAGCACTTCCCATTGGCGATCAGCTTTACTCACCCGGCCATCGCTTCACCCGGACACCCCTCTTCGCTACGCGCAAAGAGGATAAGCTGCATCGTCTTCTCTACCCTCTTTGCGCAGCAGAGAGGGTAGACCAGCGTAGCATAGTCGGGGTGAGTAAATAACTAAGGCTTTAAAAATTCCTTCCAAACCTCAACCACCCTTACTACCTTAGTAAAATTATGAAATTAGCACAGCTAACCGCTTACCTGGAAACCCTTGCCCCGCTGGCTTACCAGGAGGACTATGATAACAGCGGCCTGATTGTTGGCCGCCCTGACGCAGAGGTAACCCAGGCCCTGATATCCCTGGATTGCACCGAAGCCGTGGTTGACGAGGCCATTGCCACGGGCTGCCAGGTAATTATATCGCATCATCCTATTGTTTTTAAAGGGTTGAAAAAATTCAACGGCAATACATACGTAGAGCGGGTGGTAGAAAAAGCCATTCGCAATAACATAGCCCTGTATGCCATCCACACCAACCTGGATAATGTGATGGCAGGGGTTAATGCGCGTATATGCGACACCCTTGGGCTAATCAACACCCGCATTTTAGCGCCTAAACATAACCTGCTTAAAAAGCTGGTTACCTATGTACCGGTTGCTCAGGCCGAGCAGGTACGTAAGGCTTTATTCCATGCCGGGGCAGGGCACATTGGCAATTACAGCGAGTGCAGCTTTAGCGCCGAAGGCACCGGCACCTTTAAAGGCGGTGAAAACAGCGACCCATACGTTGGCGAACCGGGCATACGCCACCACGAGGACGAGATGCGGATTGAGACCGTTTACCCCGCAAACCTGGAAAGCAAAATTATTATGGCGCTGGTACTGGCGCACCCTTACGAAGAAGTGGCCTACGACCTGTATAACCTTACCAACCAGCACCAGGAAATTGGCAGCGGTATGATAGGCGAACTGGATGCACCAATGGACGAGGCCGAATTTTTAGCCGAGGTAAAAGCGGCGATGGATTGCGCTGTGATACGGCATACGGCCTTTACCGGCAAACAAGTTAAAAAAGTGGCGGTTTGTGGTGGTTCGGGCGGCTTTTTATTGAAGCATGCCACAGCGGCCGGGGCCGATGTTTTTGTAACGGCCGATTATAAATACCACGAGTTTTTTGATGCCGAGGGAAAAATACTCATTGCCGACATCGGACATTTTGAAAGTGAGCAATTTACGCAGCAATTATTGTGCGAAATTATTCAGAAAAAATTTGTTAACTTTGCCATCCGTTTAACAAAAGTGAATACAAACCCCGTCAAATATTTTATTTAATGGAACAAACCATAGAACAGAAGCTTAAAGCTTTATACGACCTGCAAACCATCCACACCAAAATTGACAAGATACGCCAGGTAAGAGGTGAATTGCCTATGGAAGTTGCAGATCTGGAGGATGATGTTGCCGGCCTTGAAACCCGTATACAAAAGATAAAAAATGAGCTTGACGATCTTGAGGATGAAATTGTAACCCGCAAGAACCTGATAAAAGACGCTCAATCGAACATAAAAAAATACGAAACACAGCTTAACGAGGTTAAAAATAACCGCGAATACGACGCCATCTCGAAAGAGATTGAGATACAAGGCCTGGATATACAAGTAAGCGAGAAAAAGATTCGGGAGTACGGTTTCGAGATCACCTCAAAAACCGCTATTTACGAAAAGGCACTTGCTGATCTGGAAGCACGCCGCGCAGACCTTGACGCCAAAAAAGATGAGTTAGGCACCATTACCGCCGAAACCGAAAAAGACGAAACGGAATTAACCGCCCAGGCAGAAAAGGCCACCGGAAACATTGACGAGCGCCTGCTTATTGCTTACAACCGTTTGCGTAAAAACGCCAAGAATGGCCTTGCCGTGGTAACCATTCAGCGCGATTCGTGCTCTGGCTGCTTTAACCAGATCCCGCCTCAGCGCCAGTCTGATATCCGCCAGCGTAAAAAGATCATCGTTTGCGAGCATTGCGGACGTATCCTGGTTGATGAATTAATGGCTTTAGAAGAAGAAAAAGCTTAACAACAAGCGTTCAAAACTTATATTTAAAGGCTCCGTTCGGGGCCTTTTTTATGATGTAACGCGCAATATAATATTTCAGTAAAAAGCCGGACCGCTTAACGCGACCCGGCTTCCTTATAAATTGCCTTCAGTTAAAATGCGCTCTTTAAAGTAATATATTTATTGATATCGTCAGATTTAAAGCCCTTTTCGCGCATTTCGTTTATATACTCGGGGGTAATACCCAGTGCTTTAAGCGCGGTAGCGTTATCTAACGAAACATTATCAAAACCCGCGCTTTTGAAACTCTTAATAAACTCGGGCGTAACACCAAGCGATTTTAACCCGGCTGCCTTATCGGGGTTTATGTTTGTAAAGCCGGCGTTTTTAAAGCCGTTAAGGTATTCGGGGGTTATGCCGAGCGATTTCATGGCTATTGCATCACTTTGCGATATGTTAGAATAACCCGCATCTTTAAAGCTCTTGATAAACTCCGGCGTAACGCCAAGAGATTTCATGGCTATCAGGTCGCCTGTGCTTATATTGGTATAGCCGGCCTTTTTAAACCCGTTTACAAATGCTTCATCAACATTTAAGGCCTTGTAGGCTATCATATCATCGGCACTTACACTGTTTTTGGCTTTGGCGGCTGTTTTTCCTTTACCGGCTGCCGCTTTTAAGTTTTTGAATTTAGTAATATATTGCCCGTTTATGCCCTGCGCTTTAAAGCTTACCAGTTTATCAAAACTTACATTAGGGTAACCGGCCTTACGTATCTCGCTGATGAACGCGCCGTTGACCCCCATAGCTTTACCGGTTATCAGGTCGTTAGCCGATGCATGCGGAAAGCCATTCTTCTTTAACGACGCAATATATGCTTCATCTACACCTAATGCCGCCAGGGCGATAAGGTCATTTTTAGAGACATTCTTATAGCCATTGCGGTGCAGCATGGTAACATAGTCCTTTTTTATGTTTATCATAAAAAAAGCCAGTTCGTCGTTTTTGTCTATTCCTGTTATCCCTTCGCTTGCCATATATGTATAATATTCGGGGTTGCCGGTAAACTTGTACTTGCCGCTGCCGGTATTGCCCTCAAATTTGCCGCTCAGGCTCATGGTACCGGCCTGCCGTATCAGCTTAAAATCCCCAGGGGCGCCTTTTGGCAGGGTGGTGAACTCGTCTACGGTGTAGTCGTTGCTGTTCATGCTATTGTGATTCTCGTCTTCGCTCCTGAACTCCATTCTTATCTTGTTACCGGTGATAGTTCCTTTCCAAACGCCCTCACGTTGGTCAAAAGATGTATCATTTGCCGTTTCTGTACGCAGCGTTACCGGGCGGCGACTGGCAGCTGGTTCGTTAAAGGCACACATCAAAAACGCCATCAGCGGCAGCAGGAATAGGTATTTCCAGGTGGTGTGGATATTTGATCGTTTTGCGTTCATCATAACAATTCGTTTTTTTAAAAGTGATTGATTATAGTTGGTTGTTATTCGCATAGACAGGTTGGGTACCGATACTTTTAGTAAGCTCATCTGGTATATTTCCCGCTCTGCCCCGTTGTTGTTTAGTACATCGTTATCGGTTAAAAATTCCAGGTTGTTTTCCAGTTCTTTGCGGTAAAGCCACGCAAACGGGTTAAACCATTGAAAAACCAGCATCAGTTCGGCCAGCAGTAAGTCTAAACTGTGTCCCTGCTTTACGTGGATCTTTTCGTGCAGCAGTATCTGGCTATATGTTTCCCAATCGTATTTTGCCGGGTTTATAAAAATGTAATTGCCGAAAGAACATGGCGCCTTATCAGTATCCAGTTCTACTATCCTGAACTGCCCATCCTGTATAAACTGGTTTTTATATGCCTGGCGCACCAATACAATTACCTGTAGCAAAAAGTTAAGGCCGAAGGCGGCAACGCCGCACCAGTAAAGCCAAAGCGCCCAACTTAACAGTTTTGGAAGCAATGGCGTTGTATCGGTAACAACTGCAGTAGTTATGTTTTGCGGCGTTTGCACCGGTGTAGCTACCTGCTTTGCCTGCACAACCGGATTGGTTGCGGCCGCCGGTACGGCTACTGTTACCGCAGGCGCTGTACTGCCCCTTAACGCCCAATGTTGCGGTACACGTACCAGTGGCAATAAAAAGGTTACCGCCAGGCATGCCAGCAGTACCCAGCGGTTTAAATGATAAAAGGTTTCTTTTTGCAGCAATGCTTTGTAAAACAAAAGACAAACGCCTATCAGCAATGCTACATGCAATACGTATGGTATCATTTTTTATTGGTTTTAATCAGGTTTAATATCTCTTCCAGCTCCTGTTCAGATATTTTTTGCTCTTTAGCAAAAAAGGCCAGCATACTGGGGTACGAATCGTCAAAATACTGGCTCACGATGTCCTTCATGGCATGTTTCTGGTACTCCTCGCGGGTAACTTTAGGATAGTAGTTGTATATGTTACCGATGGTTTCATGATCCAGGAAACCTTTCTCTTCCAATATCTTCACCATGGTTGCTACCGAGTTATAATGCGGCTTGGGGTCGGGCATTTCGGGGATGATCTCTTTGATAAAAGCTTTTCCCAGTTTCCAAAACACCTGCATTATTTGTTCTTCGCGCTTAGCCAGTTTTTGCATAAAATTCTAATTATAAAACAAGTTTAATACTAATCAATTAGTATTGCAACTAATTGATTAGTATTTACGCTTAATAATTTACAACTATTTGATTATGAGATAGATAATTTAACTAGGAATGAACGATGAATGGTGGAGAGGCTCTCTCCGACACCGGGCGAATCGAGACGAAGGTTCGCCGAATTTCTTTATTTCAGGATGTTTAGGGTAATATTGCTGCCACGAGTTAAGTTGGGTAACCCGGGGCAGCATAATAATATATTTTACGAAATGGTGGCGCTGTTGTGTCAGGAGCCAAATTTGAATACGCCTGATAATCAGGCGTTCATGCGTGTTCACGGTGTTCACGTGCGCCGAACGTGAACACTTATTGAAATATGCTCTGCGCTTTTTTGATGGTTTTTTCCAGGTCTATCCCTTTATCCAAAACGCCTTTAAACAGGTCGCCTTCTTTTTTCAGGCGGGCTATGGAGTTGTGGATGGTAAAATGTTTCATGGTCAATCCGGGTTTTACCTCGTCCCAATGCAGTGGCATAGATACGGTGGCGCCGGGCTTTGGCCGCAGCGAATACGGGCCGGCAATTGTTGCGCCGGGCCGGTTCTGCAAAAAGTCGAGGTACATTTTGCCGTTACGGTTTTTTACCATACGCTCAAGCGAAGTATAATCGGGTATCTGCTGGTGTACGATATTTACTATCAGGCGGGCAAACATCTGCGATTGATCATAATCGTACTTTGCCCCCAGCGGAATGTAAATGTGCATACCGGTTGAGCCCGATGTTTTACAGTAGCTGGGCACATCAATAGCATCCATCACCTTTTTTACTTCCTGCGCGGCTTCTATTACCTGGTCAAAGGTGTTTTTATCCGGGTCAAGGTCAATCACGCAATAATCCGGGTTATCCGGCGATTGTATACGGCTAAACCAGGGGTTCATCTCTATACATCCTAACGATGCCATCCAAAGCAGGGTGGCTTCGTCATGGCCAACCAAATAATCTTTGTCCTCGCCCTCGCTGGTAGTATAGGGGAATTTCTTCACCCAATCGGGCGATTTGCCGCGTACATCTTTCTGGTAAAAGCTCGGCCCGTGTATCCCGTTAGGAAAACGGTTCAATGATTGCGGCCTGTCTTTAAGATAGGGCAAAATATATTCGGCAACCTGATAGTAATAATTGAACATATCCCGCTTGGTGATACCGTCCTCTGGCCAGTAAACTTTACTAAGATGGGTAAACTTAAGGTCGTGCCCGCATATCTTTTTTACCTGTGTTTCTTCTTTGGGGTTTAACAGGGTGCGCTTGACCGACTCTTTAGGCGCGCTTACGAGCTTGTGTTTTTCCTGCTTTTTTTCAGTTTGGTGTTCCTCTTCTACAATTTCTGTTGTTTCTGCTTCAACTTCGCGTACTACATCTCTGGCCTTTTTATCCACGCGCATCCCTTCGAAAGACGGGTGACGGAACACGCCGTCGCTTGTTACCTCGGCAAAGCTTACTTCGCATACCAGTTCGGGTTTAAGCCAGGTGGCTTTCGCTTTTGGTGGGTTTGGGCGAAAACGCGACGGTTTGTTTACGTCCGGCTCGCTGGTGAAGGGCACCTTATCGGTGATCAACGGCTTAAACATAGCCATCATCTCTTTCTGCAGCTTATCTGAAAAGCCCGTACCCACCTTCCCTACATACTGAAATCGCCCGCCCTCGTACACGCCCAGCAATAGCGAACTGAACTGCTTGGCTGTGCCTTCGTTTTTGGTGAAGCCTCCTATAACAACTTCCTGCCTTTTATTTATTTTAACCTTAAGCCAATCTTTAGAACGGTTGTCGGGTATATAAGTGCTGCTGGCTTTTTTTGCCATAATACCTTCCAGGCCAATTTTACTTGCCGCCTCAAAAAATTCTATCCCGCTTCCCTTAAAAGTTTGGCTGATCCGCACGCGGTCGTCATCGGTCGGGATAACGTCTTTCAGGATAGCCTGCCTATCTGTAAGCGGTAAATCCATCAGGTTTTTACCCTCGTACCAAAGTATATCGAAAATGTAAAGCACCAACTCGCCATCCGCCTCGCTGCGCCAATTTTGCAGGGCGCCAAAGTTTGATACCCCCTTATCGTTCAGCACCAGTATTTCGCCATCAATCACGGCATTAAGGGTCCAGCCTTCCAGCACTTTCTTAAGCGGGTAGTACTTCTCATTAAAATCCTTGTTATTGCGCGACAGCAGCTGCACTTCGCCTTTATTGATAAAGCCCAGGGTGCGGTACCCATCCCATTTTACTTCATACACCCAATCAGGGTCGTCAAATGGTGCGTTTACCAGCGTGGCCAGCATCGGTTTTATGCCGGTAGGAATCTTGCTTTTAGGCGCCTTTTTCAGGATAGCAGCAGTATCAAGCTTTTCTTCGGGACCGGTTTCTTTTGCCTCGTCAGCTAATTCGTCAGCCGGTTCAGGAAGTTTTTTTTTTGACGCCTTTTTGGGCTTTTCTTTTTCTACATCCTGCTCGACGCCATCCTTCCATACCTTTTCGCTCGTCTTTTCCATTTTTTCAATGGTTTTGCCCGATAAAACCGATTTATCCTTTTTAGTGATATCCGCAGATGATGCAAAATCGTCCTTGTGCTTTATCAGCAGCCACCCATTCTCGCCCATGCCATGGGTTTTCACCAGGGCGTACTCCCCTTTAAGCTTTTCGCCGTGTAACTTTATCTTCAGCGAACCGGCTTCAAGCTGTTTAAGCAGGTGCTTTTCCTGCGCTTTTTTTCCGCCCTTTATTTCTTCTATAGGCTCATAGGTGCCCTCATCCCAAACAATAACGGTACCGCCCCCATACTCGCCCTTCGGGATAATGCCTTCAAAGTTGCGGTAATCAAAGGGGTGGTCTTCTACCATCATAGCCAGGCGCTTGTTCTTTGGGTCGGTTGAGGGCCCCTTTGGCACTGCCCAGCTTTTTAATACGCCGTCCATCTCCAGCCTGAAGTCGTAGTGCAGGCGCGACGCATCGTGTTTTTGTATCACGAACATCAGCTTATCCTTATCCTTGCTTCTGCCGGCTTTAGGCTCCGAGGTTTTAGTAAAATCCCTCTTTTCGACGTATTTTTCCAGGCTCATGGCTGTACAGGTTATTTGTTCAAATATGCTTGCACTGCCTTAACAGATGTCCCTGCTGCCTTCACCGCCTCTTTAAGTTCATCGCGGCTGATATTAAATTTTTCGCTCCAGTATTGCAGTTCGTAATCTTCGTTTACGTTTATCCTGTCCCTGTCAGGGCTGCCTACATTTTGTTTACTGTCCATAACGTTTTATAATTAGTTTACATGTAAACAGGCATTCACAACAAATGGTTTTGAAAAAAATTTACCTAGCAATTAAAGGGCTCGCTACCGGTCGGTCTCGATCACTGACAAAAAATTGCCCGCCGGATCTTTAAACCATGCAATGGTTGGGCCGCCGTTGCCCTTTGATACGCCGCGCTCGTCGGTTTTTAAATACTCACTATCATATATCTCGAACTTTACGCCCCGGGCAGTTAGTTCGGTCACCGTCGCTTCCACATCCTTTACCGGAAAATTAAGAATGGTGTAGGTAGCCGGCTGGTGGTTTGACTTTGGATATACCAGTATGCTGTTGCTGTTGCCATTGATATGAATGTTGAGCATACCACCCATATCTTCGGTCTTATCAACCCGAAGGCCTAATACTTCGCCATAAAACTCTTTCGCTTTATCGATATCGTTTACCGAAAAGCCGCTGAACGCTTTTGAATCTTTTAACATGATAATTGGATTAAATGTACTGTTGATATTACAAATACAAATTTGCGGCCAATAAACTGATAAAGAAGGGCGTAAACGCGACAAGATAGGCGTCGATTCACGACACCTACCTGTTATTTACCAAAAAGCGAAGAAACTTAAAGTTTGATGTTTTCCAAATATTTGTATCCGGTACCGGTATTAACCATTACCACGGTTTCGCCGGGCTGTATCCATCCCGAAGCCTTAAGGTTTTTATAGGCCTGCCATAAAGCAGCGCCTTCCGGGGCTATCAGCATGCCTTCGTTACGGGCTATTTCTTTCACAGCCTCATTCATGTCCGTGTCGCTTACTGCAAGAGCGGCTCCGTTGCTATCGCGCAGCACTTTTAGTATAACTTTATCCGCATACGATTTTGGTACGCGCAAACCGTTGGCCATGGTAAACCCGCCGTCCACAAACTCGGCGGTATGGCTCCCGGCGTTAAATGCAGTTACTATCCCATTGCAACTTTCAGCTTGTACGGCAACCATACGGGGGCGTTTGCTGTCTATCCAGCCCAGCTGTTCCAGTTCGTCAAAAGCTTTCCATATACCAATGAGGCCGGTGCCGCCACCGGTTGGGTATAATATCACGTCGGGGACCTGCCAGTTAAACTGTTCGGCAATCTCATAACCCATCGTCTTTTTGCCTTCCAACCGATAAGGCTCCTTCAAGGTTGATATCTGAAACCACCCGTTTGGCCCTGCATGTTCGTTCACAAGCTTGCCGCAATCACTAATGTTACCATCCACTTCTACCAGTTCGGCGCCATAAAGCCTGCACTCGTCCTTAAACATCCGGGGTGTTTGCATAGGCATATAAACAACTGCTTTAATACCCGCGCGCGCTGCATAAGCCGCCAATGCACCGCCGGCATTGCCCGCAGTTGGTGTTGCAATCGTTTTTATCCCCAGTTCTTTCGCTTTTGATACCGCCATCCCAATACCCCGCGCCTTAAAAGAACCGGTAGGGTTGCCTGCTTCATTTTTCCAAAACACATTATTGCCTTCGGTAAAAGGCTTTAGGCTTACTATCGGCAGTATAGGGCTAAAGCCTTCGCCCATGGTAACAATGTTTTCAGGGTCAATAACCGGCAGCAGTTCGCGATACCGCCACATATTCGCGGGGCGATCTTTCAGTATAGACCTATCGAGAGGACGTCTCAGATCGTACTGCGCAAACAAGGTGCTTGCACAACCCGGAGCTTTACAGAAATTTTGAATTGCTGATGCATTGTATTCCGCTCCGCATTGGGGGCATTTTAAGTTTACTAATAGCGACCCTTGGTCTGAGGCGGTTATATCAGGCATAGTTGGGTAATAAAACGCTAAAGTATTAACAAGGCCTGTTTAAACACAAATTATTAGCGATAATGTTACCCCCCGGGGCGGTTCATGGTGGACCTAACTCCTGTTGGGTTTTGATCAGGAAATTAATGTCGATGCGCTTAGTTTAACATTGTTTGGGGTATGTATCGCTTGTTAATGCAATTACGGGTATATATGCGCATAGCCCTTATGGTGTCGGCTCCGGGTTAATATTTTATGTTATTTTTAAACCGTGAAAACACGTTTACTGTTGTGCCTTTTGTGCGCCGTAATAATTACCGGGTGTAAAAAAGACAAGCCTTTCCTTCCCGATGTTGACCCACCGGTTGAAACGCCGGTGAACAAACCTTTTGCTGTAGCCAATGTGCTGCAAAGTAATATGGTTATACAGCGCGATAAGCCCGCCAGAATTTGGGGGTACGGAAAAGCGTCGGGCGTTGTTACGGTAATTGCAAGCTGGTCTAATGGCCCGCTTACAGCAACCATAAACAGCCACGGCGAATGGGAAGTTAATCTTGCCGCGGCACCGGCCAACGCCATTGCCCAAACTGTTTCGGTTAGCACGCCCGGCGAAACCACTATAACACTGACTGATATTTTAATTGGCGATGTGTGGGTTTGCGCCGGGCAGTCAAATATGGTTATGCCGGTAGGCCCTTTACCACCCTCGTTTGGTGGCGTGGAAAATTATGAGGTCGAGATAGCTGACGCCAATTACCCGCAAATACGATCCTTAACTGTAAAAGAAGATTACCAGAGCGCACCCATAGACCAATTTACAAATCCATCGGGATGGACAATTTGCGCACCTGCAACCGTAGGCGGGTTAAGCGCTACGGCTTATTTTTTTGCAAGGAAATTACATACTGAATTAAATGTACCTATCGGCATCATTGTTTCGGCCGTTAACGGCAGCTGGTGCGAAACCTGGGCAAATAACGCCGCCCTGCAAGGCCCTTTAAGCAGCTATACCGGACAGCATCAAAGTTCGATGCTTTTTAATGGCATGATAGCCCCGTTAAGCAAATTATCCGTTAAGGGATTTACATGGTACCAGGGCGAAAACAATCAAAAAATGATCCCTGTTACTGATTATACAAAGTTGAATATCGCATTGATAAACGGCTGGCGATCGGTTTTTGCGCAAGGTGAACTCCCCTTTTATTATGTGCAGATAACTCCTTTTGATGATGATGCAAGAGGGGATGAGACAGAAAATTACCTGGCCAAATTCCGCGAAACGCAAATGAAAGTGCGCGAAGGGATAGGCGGTACCGGCATGGCAATTACAATAGATGCAGGCGAAAAAGATAACCATCACCCCCGATATAAAAAACAGGTTGGCGACCGCCTTGCGCTGCTTGCACTAAACCGAACCTATTTAAAAAATGTGCAATGTATAGGCCCTCAGTACGCTTCGTTTTCGCAAAGCGGAAATACAATAACGATAAACTTTGTGAATAGTACGGCAACTGGCTTAACCACCATGGGCAATAAACCCTTAAAACAATACTTTTTTGTAGCCGGTGCCGACCGGGTTTTCCGGCTTGCGTTAGCAAGCATCAGCGGCGATAAAATTATGCTTATCGTACCCAATGGTACACCGTCGCCCGTAGTTGCGGTGCGGTATGCTTTTACCAATTATCCATTAACAAACCTGCAAAATAATGCAGGTTTGCCAATGGAGCCCTTTAGAACGGATAACTGGACGAATTAATTTCGAAGTTCGTATAGCGCCGCTTTAAATTTATAAGTAGTTCCTTGCACTTCCGTGGCTACATTTATCGTAGGTATCTTGAAAAGCAGCTTGTTATTTTGCAGCAATATTACTTCAACAGGTGTAGGCTCGCCTTTAAATGAAAGCTGCTTTCCATTATCGTCTATAATACTTAAATGGCATTGGTTATCGGTAAGTACACCTCCGTCTGAAGCTACAAGCTGATAGGTGCCGCCAGCCGTAGGTAATACTTTAAACCCAACAGCTACCGCTACTTTGTTTGTACTGTCCTTATATGATATTGCAGCTTCGGCGTTGGCGCCGTTTGTTGTACGATTACTGCTTTTAACAAGGTGCTCGGTCCCGTTTAATGTCCAACTGTTGTTGGGTATAGACGGGGTACTGCCCTCTTTTGTGCATGCGCCTAACATAAGCATTGCCGAGGCCAGAATAACAGATAGTGTTTTTTTCATATTAGTAGTTTTATGGTAAATGGCAAATATGCACTTTTTATTTAACGGGGGAAACAACTCAGAGGTATAACGGCCGGGCAAAAACTTTTTTGCATTAAATTGGTTTAAAGATTGTTAATTAAATTTTTAACTAATTTTTATATTATGAAACTCAGAATATTTATGCCGATGCTGTTTATCGTAGCTATCGGGGCCTCGAGTTGTGTAAGCAATAAAAAATACAAAGAATTGCAAGCCAGCTACGACAAACTGGACAGTAACACGAGGGAAGTAAAAGGCAGATACCTGCTTACCCAACGCAACCTTGATCTGGCCAACCAAAAATTGACAAGCCTTGATGAGCAAATAGCTTCTGAACGGGCAAATAATAAACAATTACAGTCGGCGCTCGATAAGTGTTTAACCTCAAGCGGCCAGGGAAATGTAAACATCTCTAAACTGGTTGACGAGATAAACAGCTCAAACAGATACATACAGCAACTGGTAAACGCCAAGAACAAGAGCGACTCGCTTAACATGGTGTTAACCAACAACCTTACACGCTCGTTAAGTCAATCAGAGATGAAGGATGTGGATGTTAAAGTATTAAAAGGCGTGGTTTACGTTTCGCTGGCTGACAATATGCTTTATAAGTCGGGCAGTTACGAAATATCTGACCGTGCAGGCGAAACCCTTAGTAAGATCGCCAAGATCATTAAAGACTACAGCAATTACGATGTGCTGATTGAAGGTAATACCGATAATGTGCCTATCTCGCAAAAGAATATACGTAACAACTGGGATTTGAGTGCCTTAAGGGCATCATCTGTAGTGCAGGCGCTGCAAAACAATTACCAGGTTGACCCTAAACGTTTAACAGCAGGGGGCCGTGGCGAATATAACCCTATTGCCGATAACAGCACACCTTCGGGCAAGGCTCAAAACAGGCGTACCCAAATTATCATTACGCCAAAACTCGATCAGTTTATGGACCTGATAGGCAAAGCGCCCGAAACAGCGCCGGCCAAACAATAAATTAGTTTATTATGTAGCAGCCCGCTCAATTGAGCGGGCTGTTTTTGTTTTAGCCCCGGCGATGCTGAGATTTGTAGCGGCAGTTCCCTTTCTGAATACTTCTTTCACTATTTAAAAACTTACCTACTTTTGGGTATTGTGTAGCCTGCTTTGTTAAGATACTTTTGAGAAATAACTAACTTAATACAAACACTATGCGATTAAAATTACTATTTCTGACAGCCTTGCTGGCCGCTACAACCACCTTTGTTGCCTGCGTAAAAGAAGACGACGAAGAGGACTTAACCGAAGAACTTGACGGGGTTTGCGCCGATGGCTACACTCACTTAAGTGATGCGCAACTGGATGCTTTTTGCGGCGCGGCATACGCTTACAGGTGTCTTGACGGCAAGCCGCTGTCAAATAACCAGGTACAGGCAGTTTGCGCCCAGTACGACGATTTGAAAGAGCCGGGAGTGCCTGCCTGCGGCTTTTGTAAATAATTTATAATAGCCGGGCGTATGCCCGGCTTAATTCCCTTATCGCTTGAAGTTAAGTAAACTATCCGAAACCGGCCTTAGCCAGCTCATCGGAACCATACAACTTGTCCTTATTATTTTCCTGATCGGTTATGTGCTTAATTTAAATACGCAGCTTAGCCGCATTAATAAAAAGCTGGCGGGCATTACAACTGCCGGTAAAAAAACACCTGATAGGGTCGTTATCAACCCGGACAAGCAATCGCCCGTACTTGGCCCCGACGATGCCGCCGTAACCATGACTATCTTCTCGGATTTCGAGTGCAGCTTTTGCAAGGTGTTCGCTACCGAAATTTTTCCGGAGCTTAAAAGCAAGTATGTAGACAAAGGCTTGATAAAAGTAAACTTCAGGCACCTGCCCCTGGCGTTTCATAAAAACGCGCTGATGGCGGCCGAAGCTTCAGCATGCGCAAATGAACAGGGGAAGTTTTGGGCCCTGCACGATTACCTGTTTAAAAATCAAAGCATGCTTAGCACCCCGCTTATTGACCAATGGGCCAGTACCAATAAGCTGGATACCGCCAGATTTAAGGGCTGTATCATTGATCATAAATACACAAGCAAAATCGAGAAAGATATTGCAGAAGCAAAGCTTGCCGGCCTGGAGGGCACTCCCGCCATCGTGATAAACGGCCAGCTAACTATGGGAGCCCGCACCTACGAACATTTTGCAGACCTGATAGAGAAGGAGCTTTCAAAAGCCTGTGCTGATTGTAAAATCTGACCATCTTTCAATTCTATCTGGACCGTAAATACAGAAGAAGAGCATATCCGCAGGCCTGATAACCTTTTGAATATGCTCTTTGAAACAGTCGGGATGGCGGGATTCGAACCCACGACCTCCAGCACCCCATGCTGGCGCGATACCGGGCTACGCTACATCCCGAAAATTGAGCTTCAAATATAATAATTTGTTAAAACTTTCCTGTTTTTTAGCGAATTGTTGTAATAAAAGTTATTCGCCTTACACCAGATCGAAGGCGCGGGCATACTGCATCAAATCGTAAGTGCTCGCATTAAGCTTTTGCTTTATATTTTTGCGGTGGGTTTCGGCCGTGGCAACAGATATGAATAGTTCTGCGGCAATTTCGCCGGCGCTTTTACCTAAAGCCACATGCGTAAGCACTTCTTTTTCCCGACGGGTCAATGCGGAGAACTTCTCGTAATTTTTTCTTAAAAAATTGTTTTCCTGCAACAAGCGCTCTGCCTTGGCTGTCATATGGTGCATGGCATCAAGCGGTACCGAAATAGTTATAGTTGTTGCGGGGTTACCATTGTCATCCCGCATAAATATTTTAGTGCTCGACATATGCCAGTTCCAATCTTCCTTACCGGGGAAACGCACTTGCTGAAAATAAGTAACCATCTCTTCGTCATTGTTTCTTTCAAGCAACGACAATATTTTAGGTACGTAGTCTTCGGCGTCCTCTTGGTTAAAGTATAATTTGTAGTATTCGCCCGACGAAAGTTCTGTGATCTCTTCTTTAGTAGACTGCAATAGTGCTAAGCCCCTGTGAGACATATAAATAACCGACCAGTCGCGAAGGTCATGTATAATAACCGTACATGGAAGGGAATCAAATGCGTCGGCATATTCTTCAATTTGTGGTAATAGTTGCTTAGGTACGCGTGTTTTATTTAGCATGCTCTAAAATAAGCGTTTGCCAACTTAATGCAACCCGTTATTTCACGGTTTTGCACCGGGTTAAACCGCCTGCAAGTGTTGCTCGGTAACCGCCATTACATTTTGTTGCTGTTTAAGTTTCTCTTTACGCAAAAAGCGGAAGTGAAGTAAGCCAATAACTAACGCTGCTATCCCCTCCAGCAAAATGGTATTTGGGGCTCCTATCCACTTTGATACGGCCCCAACTAACAGCCCGCCTATGGGCTGCAACCCAAAAAAAGCCATGGCGTAAAAGCTGATAACCCGGCCGCGCATGCCCGGTTCAACAGTTGTTTGTATAAGGGTATTGCTAATGGTAATTTGCGACATCATCCCAAAACCCGCTATAGTGGCAAATATAAGCGCAAGCGGATAAGACCCCTCGTGCGAGAACAGCACCAACCCAACCCCAAATATGAGCGTGTTGATGCTCAATATCTTTTTAAGGTTACTGCCTGCTTTTAACGATGCCAAAAATATAGCCCCGCTAAAGGCGCCAAGGCCAATTACGCTATCTACCACCCCGAAGGTAGTGGCGTTGCCCTTAAATACCTCGCGGGCATAATATGGAATCAGGGTGCTAAACGGAAGCACTAATAAACTGATCAGTCCAAGCATTATTATTACAAAGGAAATGGATGGTGTAGCCTTAAGGTAACTAAAGCCCTCCTTCAATTCGCCAAATACATTTTTTGCATGAATGGTTCTGACATATTTCGGCAAGCGCATCATTAACAACGACCCTATTACAGCTATAAAGCTCGCGGCGTTTAGCGCAAAGCAAACGCCATCGCCCCAGTACTCCAATATAAAGCCCGCAATTCCCGGCCCTATCAGTCGCGAAAGATTAACCATTGATGAATTCAGCGCAAGCGCATTGGGCAGGTCCTTTTTATCGGATATCATTTCATAAACAAGCGATTGCCTTGCAGGCACATCAAAGGCGTTGATAACGCCAAGTAAAACGCTTAGTGCCAAAATTTCCCAAACGGCGTAGTGCTTCATTAATATAATTACCGCTAAAAGCGTTGCCTGTATCATTGATGCAACCTGCGTGGTTAGCAGCACCCGGTAGCGATTGTACCTGTCTGACACTACACCGCCAAAAAGCGATAATAGAAAAGAGGGAAACTGGCTGGCAAAAAGGGTAAGCCCAAGCATAAAGGTTGAATGCGTAAGCGTATAAATCACCCAGCTTACTGCGGTTTTTTGCATCCAGGTGCCAATGAGGGAAACTGATTGTCCGGCGAAGTATAAACGGTAATTACGGCTCTGGAAAGCTTTAAAAGTACTGATGTTCATGCGTATATAAAACCAACGACAAGAATCAGCCCTTAATTGTTTCTTTGGGCTGTTGTAATAATTTAATTACGGTAGCGTGGCATTAGTTACTGATGCATCAGAATTTTGCTCATATTATCCTAAAATAGACCGCCTTGCATATTAATTAATGTTTTAATTTCGTTTATTGCTATGTTGTTAGCTTAACGTTAATATGAGCTCCTCCGAAAACTATGATCTGCTGATTCAGAAGATCGACTTTTTTATTCGCAAGTACCATTATAACAACCTGCTGCGCGGGCTGATATTTTTGGGCGCGGGTTTGTTTTCGGCCTATGTATTGATAACCCTTAGCGAGTACTTTGGCAATTTCGACACTACACTGCGCACCATACTGTTCTATTTTTTTATACTTTTAAATTTGGGGTTGCTGGTATGGCTGGTATTACCCCCGCTTTTGGCCCGGTTAAAATTAGGCAGCACCTTAACACATGACCAGGCAGCAGAAATTATTGGCCGCCACTTTAACGATATTAACGATAAACTGCTAAACACCCTTCAGCTAAAAAAGCAGGCTGACGAAAACGCGGCCCACCGCGACCTGATAGAGGCCAGTATCAATCAAAAAATAAAAACGTTAAATCCGGTTAGCTTTCCTTCGGCGGTTAATATCCGCGAGAATAGCAAATACTTGAAGTGGGTTATTCCGCCTGCGGCCGTTATCTGTATCATCGCATTTGCTGCCCCATCGGTATTAACAGAAAGTACCCGGCGGCTTATACGCCACAATGAGTACTTTGCTCCGGTTGCCCCTTTTCAGTTTTTGGTGCTTAACAAAGATCTTTCGGCGGTACAGGGCGAGGATTATAAACTTGAACTTAAATTAACCGGCGATAAGCTGCCTGCGGATATTTATGTAGAAACGGCCAATGCTACGTTTAAACTCGATAAAGACAATATCAGCAAGTTCCATTACCTGTTCACCAACCTTCAAAAAAACACCGCTTTCCGGTTGCTTGGTAACGGTTTTAGATCGGCGCCGTACGAAATAAAGGTCAACCCAAAACCTGTATTGCTGAGCTTTGATGCCGAATTAATTTACCCCGCATATCTTCATAAAAAGAACGAGATTTTAGCCAATGCCGGCGACCTTACCCTGCCCGCCGGCACAACCGTTAACTGGAAATTTCATACTCAAAACACATCGTCGCTGTTATTCAAAATAAATGGTGCAAGCGAAACCCTCCTGCCATCGGACGACAATGTTTTTGAGCACCGCGAGCGGATTTTAAAGAACGCTATTTACAATGTTAGTCCGTTAAACAACGCCGTTACGCGCCCCGATTCGGCAGGCTACCGCATCAATGTTATAGCAGATGAGGCGCCGGCCATTGAAGTACAGGAAAAACCCGATTCGGTAAGTATGAAAGCTATTTATTTTACCGGCAGGGTACAGGACGACCATGGTTTTTCATCCTTAACCTTTCATTACAAAACAGCCGGCACGGGTGTTGGGCGTTCCGTCAGCAAGCCGGTTAAAGTTGACTTATCCGCTACCGAATCAGGGTTCTTTTACCTCTGGAACTTGAAAGATCTGGGCATAAAAGCTGGTGACGCCATTACTTATTATTTCGAGGTAGCCGATAACGACGGTGTTGCCGGCCCCAAAACCGTACGCACGCCCGAGCGTACATTAAATATCCCTGACGCCGCCCAACTGGCAGAACAGTTAAATGCGGGCACCCTGGCGGTTAAACAAAAAATGCAATCGGCCGTAAAGCTGGCCGGGCAACTCGAGAAAAGCGCGCAGAAGCTAAACCAGGCTTTGCTTGATAAAAACAGCCTGTCGTTCGACGAGAAAAAACAAGTTGAAGAATTGCTGCAAAAGCGCAAGGACCTGAATGACCTGGTAAAAGATATACAGGCCGAAAATAAAAAGAACCTCTACAACCGTCAGGAAAATCAGCAGCAAACGCAGGAACTGATAGAGATGCAAAAACAGATAGAAAACCTGTTTAATAACGTGCTCGACGAAAAAACCAAGGAATTGCTTCAAAAACTGCAACAATTACTTCAGGAAAACCAGAAGGACGGCACCCGCGATGAACTGTCAAAAATGCAGATGGACAATAAATCGCTAAAAAAAGAACTTGACCGCATCCTGGAGCTTTACAAAAAACTTGGCTTTGAACAAAAGCTTAATCAAAACATAAACCAACTGAATCAATTAGCCGAAGATCAAAAAAAACTGGCCGATGAGAACCAACGGTCCGGTAATAATAACAATGCCCTGCAGCAGCAACAAAAGCTCAATCAGGATTTTGAGAACGTTAAAAAATCGCTGGACGAACTGCAAAAAGAGAATGAGCAAAACGGAAACAAGCAGGACTTTAAAAACCCAGAGGCTGAAAAGCAGGCAATTGACGAGCAGATGAAGCAAAGCGAAAACGCGTTAAAAAACAACAACCGCCAGCAGGCATCAAAAGCGCAACAGCAAGCCGCAAAACAAATGAAACAGCTTGCCGCTAAATTGCAAAACGATGAAGCCGAAGGCCGGGAAAGCGATAACGCGGTTGATGCACGCCAGTTGCGTGAGTTACTGAAGTCGCTTGTTAACAGCTCGTTTACACAGGAAAAGATCATGCAAATGCTACGGCAAATCAACCCTGCCGACCCTGGATATACAGCCTTGGCACAAAAGCAAAAGGATATCAAAGATAACTTAAAAACAGCCGAGGACAGCCTATACGCATTAAGCCGGCGTATACCCCAGATACAATCGACAGTTAACAAAGAAATTAGCGGCGTTAACGAGCAGATAGACCAGGCGCTGGAGAATTTAGGCGAACGGAAAACACCCGAGGCTATGCGCAACCAGCAGTTTGCCATGACCAGTATGAATAATTTGGCATTGCTATTGAGCGAAGCGCTTGATCAATTGCAAAAGCAGCAAAATAAAAGCGGAAAGGGAAAGGGGAAGCAGCCGTCGCTATCGCAGTTAAGCAAAATGCAGGAGCAGTTAAATAAGAACATGCAAAAAGCACGCGATGAAATGCAAAAAATGGGTAACCCGCAGCAGGGCAAAAACGGCAAACAAGGCATCAGCGAGCAATTTGCTAAAATGGCCCGCGAGCAGCAAATGATCAGGCAATCGTTACAACAGCTAAACCAGGAAAACAATAAAGACGGAACAAACAGTTTGGGAAATTTGGATAAAATTGCAAAAGAAATGGAACAAACTGAGAACGATCTCGTAAACAAGAGAATTACAAACGAGGCGTTGAAACGGCAACAGCAAATACAATCGCGATTGCTGGAGGCTGAAAAAGCGGAACAGGAAAGAGAGCAGGACCAAAAGAGAGAAAGCCGGGCGGCAAATGATATGCCGCCGGGGTATATTAAAGCTTTGCAGGATTACGAGAGGGTTAAGACAAAGCAAACGGAACAGATAAAAACCGTACCGCCAGCACTTAACTTGTACTACAGGCAAAAAATTAAACACTACTTTGATCAACTTAATGGAAAATGATATGGAACAGGCAAATGTTCAAACAGCTCAGCTTTATACACTGCAACTTCCGTCGAAGCACGAAAGCATAACCTTGCTTGAAGCTTTGATAGAAGAAGTAGCGGATAGATACCAGGTGAGTGAGGATACATTTGCCAACATGATGACCTGCCTTAACGAAGCGGTGATGAACGCTATAATCCACGGTAATAAATTAGATCCGGAAAAAACCGTGTTTGTTAATGTAGACGTTGATGCTAAACGCATTGTATGGACGGTGACCGACGAAGGCGCCGGATTTGACTATAACAACCTGGCTGACCCAACCGCACCCGACCGCCTGGAAGAATTAACCGGGCGGGGAGTATTCATTTTAAAACACCTGGCTGACCAATGTATATTTAATGCTACCGGTAACGAGGTTGAACTACATTTTAAAATATAATGCCCGCAATTACCTTCCACGAAGAAGACATAACGTATAAATTAAAAAATAAAACAGCCGTACGCAAGTGGATAACCGACGCCATTGTTACCGAAGGTTACAAGCTGCGCGAGCTTACCTACATTTTTTGTACCGACGAATATCTGCTGCAAATAAATCGCCAATATCTTAATCACGATACTTATACGGATATCATCACGTTTGACAATTCGGATCAGGAAGGCTTTATTGCCGGTGATATATTTATTTCGATTGAACGCATACGTGATAATGCCGCTAAATTTAATGTTACCGAAGCCCAGGAGTTGCATCGCGTTTTGATACACGGAGCCCTGCATTTGGTTGGGTACAAAGACAAATCGCCGGCGGATAAGAAAAAAATGACATCTAAAGAAGATTTCTATTTGGAAAAAAGAAGTTTTTAATAATTAACTTTACATCTGTAAAGCAACTATCTGCGTAAATCACTCGTTACCAATTTAAAAACATGAAATTATTGACATTAATATGCGCCATGATGTTTATTACATCGGCCCCATCATCAGTTTATACATTTAAGCTGAAAACCATCGATGGTAAGGATTTTTCGCTTGCCAAATACAAAGGCAAAAAGCTTCTTATCGTTAACACGGCGTCTAAGTGTGGTTACACTCCGCAATACGCCGAACTGCAAAAGTTGGCAGATCGATACAAAGACAAAGTTGTTGTTGTTGGCTTTCCGGCAAACAACTTTGGCGGACAGGAGCCCGGCACCAATAGCGAGGTAAAAGAATTTTGCCAAAAAAACTATGGGGTTACTTTCCCGCTCAGCTCAAAAGTAAGTGTTAAAGGCGACGACATCGACCCGTTATTTGCTTACCTGACCACTACGGCCAATCCTGATTTTACAGGTGAGATAAAATGGAATTTCGAAAAATTCCTTATCGATGAAAATGGTAAGCTGATACACCGCTACCGCTCAAACGTTAAGCCTTTATCTGAGGATATTACCAGTGCATTATAACAAAAAAGGAGGCTTTCGCCTCCTTTTTTGTTTACTTATACAGCATCATTGTCAAAAAAAATGGTGTTGTGTGCTGATCTTTTTATTAATTATTCTTTTTCTTCTTCGCGGCTTCTTTTGCTGCCTTTTCTTTGGCTTCTTTTATCTTTTTTAGCGAATCTTGTTTGGCCTTTTCTTTTTTCTTAAAAAATCCCTTAAGCAAAAAGTTATTCTGTGCGGCTTTTAAATCCTCGTTCAATGTTTGGGTGGTAGCATGCACACCCTTAATTGTGGTTTTAGCCTGCTTTACAGTCCCTTCCAGGTCCTTAGCCATTTGTTCACTATTCAGCAGGCGCCCAATACTGCCTTTTCCGTTATTAATTTTGGCTACAATATCCGCAAGGTCGCCTGACAGGCTTTCGGCGTTATCCGCCACCTTAGTCAGCTTGGTTACTATCTTATCCACATCAACCGGGTTCACCGATTCCAGTTGGTTGCCCTCCTGAACCTCGGTGTTGCTTTTAACGCCTCCCGGTGCTATAACAACAAGCTTATCACCCATTAAACCGTCGCTGCCAATACTCATTTTCGAATCGGTTTTGATAAACTTTTTAACTGAGTTGTTTAACGTAAGGTCAACCCGTACCGAGCTATCTGTTACAATGTTTATTGATTCTACCACGCCTACATTTATACCGGCAAAGCGCACATTGTTGCCTACGGTAAGGCCGTTAACGTTTTTAAACGTTCCGTAAACTCTAAAGGTAGAGCTGAACATGCTTTTTTGGTTGCCGATGTAAAATACAGCAAGAAATAGTACCAGCATCCCCACTACGGTGAACGCGCCTATTCTTATTTTTTGTGATGATGTGGTTTTCATGTTGTTTCGTTAAAAAATGATCTTACCAATTCGTCGTCCGAGTTTTTTAGCTCATCAAACAAGCCTTCGGCTATATATGTCCCTTCGTTCATGATCACTACGCGGTCGGCCGTAATTTTGGCGCATTCCATGTCGTGGGTGATGATGATAGAGGATGTTTTGTACTTTTTTTGAATTTTCAGGATAAGCTCGCTTATTTCGCGCGAGGTGATCGGATCAAGTCCGGTCGTAGGTTCGTCGTAGAGCATAATTTCGGGCCGTACGATCATTGTTCTGGCCAGCCCCGCACGTTTGCGCATCCCGCCCGAAAGGTCTGATGGCAGCTTATCTATAGCATCCAGGAGGCCCACACCATCCAGTGCTTCTTCTACCCGCTTATCTAATTCGGCCTGATCCGTGATCTTAAGGATTCGGGTAAGCGGAAACTCAAGGTTATCCCTCACGGTCATAGAATCATACAGCGCCCCGCTTTGGAACAGGAAGCCCACCTTAGTACGCAGGTTTTTCAACTCATCATCGTTCATCAGGGCCACATCATCGCCAAAAACCTTCACAGTACCGCTATCGGGCGTAAGCAGGCCAACAATACATTGTATAGTAACGGATTTGCCCTGGCCGGATTTACCGAGCACCACTACATTTTCGCCGCGTTTAACCTTCAGGTTTATATCCTTAAGCACTTCCTTATCGCCGAACGATTTGGAAATATGATCGATATCCACCACTACCTCGTTTGCAGTTTCGGCCATGTCTGGATTAGTTTGTTTTATCTTTTCCATGGTTTACCTGTAAAATAATATGCTGGTGATCTGTACGGCAACCGCGTCGATAACAAATATCCACAGGGATGCGGTTACCACGGCCGAGTTTGCGGCGATGCCCACACTTTCGGTGCCTTTGTTAGAATTATATCCTTTATAGCAGCCCACAAATCCAATGGCGAAACCAAAGAACACGGTTTTGATAAGCGCTGGGAAAAAATCATAGAATTCAAGTGATGAGATGCATTTATGAAAATAAAGCGGAAAACTAACGTCATCGGTAAAGTTTAACGCTAAATAGCCGCCGAAAAGCCCTATCGCGTCGCCAATAAGTGTTAATAAGGGAATCATCAGGCTGGTTGAAATAATGCGGGTCACTACCAGGTACTGCAATGGGTTTGCTCCTGATACTTCCATGGCATCTATCTGCTCGGTAACCTTCATGCTGCCAAGCTCGGCACCAATGCCCGATGCTATTTTACCCGCGCAAATTATGGCGATGATAACCGGCCCTATTTCGCGCACAAAGGCTACCGCCAGCGTTTTTGGCAAAATGCTTTCGGCCCCCATTTCTAACATAGACGGCCTGAGCTGCAGGATGAGCACCAACCCCATGATAAACGAGGTGATGCCCACCAGCATCATTGAGCGATAACCTATTTCGTAACACTGGCGCACAAACTCCGACCATTCAAAACCGCCCCTGAAAATATTGCGGAAAAAGCCTTTGAAGAAAACGCCTTGTTCTCCTATGCCTTCAAGCCATCTTTTATATCCGGGAATTGCCTGTTCTGCCATAAGTTTCTTATTACTTGCCAGTTATAAACAAATCATCGCCAAATTGTTTTTGGCTACCCGAATTTTATTTTGATGCAGCTTACAGCATCGGTACTTCTATGATCAAAATCCGGCTTTCACTATTTGTTTCTATTGTGAAAGTATTTGTGTCATAAACACCAATAGCATCTCTTTTGTTTAAAACACTACCGGCAATTGTGGCGTTACCGTCAATCAAGAATACATAAGCGCCGTTCCCGGCTGTTTTCATCGTATAATCCACCTTTTGCCCCGCATCGAATTTCCCCTGCGAGAAGGTAGTATCCTGGTTCAACCAAAGCGTTTCCTCGCTTTTTACAGGCGATATCATGGTGGTAAACTGGTTCTGAACCATTACATCGCTAAAGTTTTTTTGGTCGTACCGGGGTTGTATATTGCGCAGTTTAGGGAATACCCATATCTGTAATGCTTTAGCAGGCTCGGTTTGCGATGGGTTATATTCTGAATGCACCACTCCTGTGCCGGCTGACATTACCTGCACATCGCCCGGTTTTATAATACCTTTGTTACCCATACTGTCTTTATGCTCAACCGCGCCTTCCAACACTATAGTAGTTATCTCCATATTGTCGTGCGGGTGGCTGCCAAAGCCCATCCCCTGGGCAATGGTATCATCATTTAATACCCTAAGCGCACCAAAGTGAACTTTGTCGGGGTTATGGTAAGGACCAAAACTGAATGAAAAATTTGCCTTTAACCAGCCAATATCATTGTGGCCTCTTTCGTTTGCGGGATGAAATACTGTTTTCATTTTTTTATCTTGTTGGCTATATAAATAAACGTTATGTAATTAAATACATGTTTAAACATACAATATTTATTCCACAATTTAATTATGCGTATTTTTGTGCGTAAAACTGACCATTAATGGCATATAGAGCAATTATAGCAGGCGCAAGCGGCCTTATTGGCAGTAATTTACTAAATATATTACTGGAGGCGCCCCGGTATAGCGAAGTTTTGGTGCTCGTACGGCGCCAACTGCCAATTCAGCATAAAAAGTTGACTCAATTGGTAATAAACTTTGACGAGTTAGAAAAGTATCACGCAGCAATAGCCGGCCACGCCGTGTTCTGTTGCCTGGGTACTACCAAAAGTCAAACTCCTGACGAAAAAAGATATCGGCAGATAGATCACGACTACCCGCTGCTGCTGGCTAAATTTGCACAGCAAAACCAGGTTGATCAGTTTCATGTGGTATCGGCTATAGGGGCCGATAAAACGTCGGTGTTTTTTTACACAAAACTAAAGGGAGAACTTGAAGACGATTTGAAGCAGGTGGGCTTAAAAAGCCTTCATATTTACCAGCCTTCAATGTTAACAGGCCACCGGGATAAACCCCGGCCGGCAGAAAAGCTTATCGGCGGCCTGTTTAAAATAATAGACCCGCTACTGCTTGGGCGATTAAAAAAATACCGCAGCGTTAACGGCGCTACGCTTGCCCATGCCATGTATAAAAAATCATTAGAAGACGCTGCGGGCATTTTTACATATACATCTGATAAAATAAATAAGATTTAGTGAGCACTTATATATCGGCCGAAAATTTAGGCCACTCTTTTCATGATAACTGGTTATTTAAAAACCTTACCATCGGTATAAACAGGGGCCGAAGGGTTGCGCTTGTAGGCATTAACGGTGCAGGCAAGTCTACCCTGTTAAAGATCCTCTCAGGTTCGTTAAAACCAACTGAGGGTAATGTTGCGCAAAGTAAAGACCTTAATGTTGGCTACCTGGAGCAGGACCCGCATTTTAAAGGGGCGGTAACCATAAGCGATTACATTTTTCACGCCGATAACATACAGCAACAGCTGATACGCCGGTACGAGGAGTTGTTAGAAAACGACCCCGAAAACATGAGGGAAATGGATAAGGTGATGGAAGCAATGAGCGAGATAGATGCCTGGGAATATGAATATAAGATCAAGACTATTTTAGGCCGGCTTGATATACATCATCTTAATCAGCACATTAGCACGCTTTCAGGCGGTCAGAAGAAACGTTTGGCTTTAGCTAAACTATTAATTGAGGATCCGGAGATCTACATTTTAGATGAGCCTACCAATCACCTTGATATTGACACTATTGAGTGGCTGGAAAAACTATTGACAGAAGGCAGCAAGACCATTTTGATGGTTACGCACGACAGGTATTTCCTGGATAACGTTTGTAACGAGATACTGGAGATAGACCGGGGCAAGATCATCCCCTATGTAGGCAACTACGGCTATTTTTTAGAAAAAAAAGCCGAACGCGAAGCAGTGGACGAAGCAACATTCCAAAAAAACGCCAATTTATTACGCAAAGAGCTGGAATGGATGCGCAGGCAGCCTAAAGCACGTGGCACCAAATCAAAATCAAGGATAGATGCTTTTTATGACCTGGAATCGAAGACGAAGAACAACGGGCCTAAACAAAATGTTGAACTAAGTGTAAAAACAGCGCGCCAGGGCAATAAGATAATGGAAATGCACCATATCAGCAAAGGCTTTAATGGCACCACCTATATAGAAGATTTTAGTTATGTATTTAAAAAGGGCGATCGCATAGGTTTAGCCGGTAAAAACGGAAGCGGCAAGTCGACGTTATTGAACCTGATCACTGGGGGGTTACCGCCGGATAGCGGGGAGATCGTAAAGGGAGAAACAACTGTTATCGGTTATTTTAACCAGGCCGGTTTAAGTTTTAAAGAGGATGAACGCGTAATTGATATCGTAAAAAATGTAGCTGAATTTATTACGATGGCCGATGGCAAGCTAATATCAGCTTCGGCGTTGCTAACCTTGTTCCTGTTCCCTCCTGCCAAGCAGTACGGCATGGTTTCAAAATTAAGTGGTGGAGAAAAGAAACGGCTGCACTTGATGAGCATCCTGATTAAAAACCCAAATTTTCTGATACTGGATGAGCCAACTAACGATCTTGACATTGATACTTTAAATGTGCTGGAGGAGTTTTTGACAAATTTCCCTGGAATTTTGATCATGGTATCGCACGACAGGTATTTACTTGACAAGTTAACCGATCAGTTATTTATTATGGAAGGCCAGGGAAAGGTTTTAATTTATAACGGTAATTATACTTCGTACCGGTTAGAACTTGAGGAAACCAAGCAACAAAACAAGAAACCTATCGCCCCCGCTATGGTTGCATCGCCACAGCCGGCACAAAAAGTTAAGTTGAGTTTTAAAGAAGAAAAAGAATTTGAGGGGCTTGAAAAAGAGATAGAAGACATTGAAGCGAAATTGAAAGAAACGGCCGATGCATTGAATACAATAAACATCGACCCGAAGGAGTTGAATAAGCTTACCGACAAGATCGCTTATTTAAATAAACAACTCGATAGCAAAACTGCCCGGTGGATGGAATTGGGAGAATTAAAAGGGGCTTGATCATGAAAGAATCAGACATCATAGCATCAGTTGGCGTTATTATTTTATTGATCGCATTTCTGTTAAATATGTTTAAGAAAACTTCGGCACAAAGTCGTTTATATACAGGCATGAACTTTATTGGTGCCGGGACATGCTGTTTTGCGTCATTTTTGATCGATTTTTACCCATTTGTGGTATTAGAGGGCATTTGGGGCTTATTTGCTTTATACTCGTTTATAAATGTTCCACGTGGAACATCTAAATAAGAAAATACATAATGTTCCACGTGGAACATGGAGGTTATATGTTTAAAAAATATAATGTAATAGTTGTTGGCGCGGGGCACGCCGGCTGTGAAGCTGCTGCTGCCGCTGCAAATTTAGGCTCGTCTGTTTTACTTATCACCATGAATATGGGGACAATAGCACAGATGAGCTGCAACCCTGCTATGGGTGGCGTAGCCAAGGGACAAATTGTTAGAGAAATAGACGCGTTAGGAGGTTATTCAGGAATCATTACCGACAAGACCTCGCTACAATTCAGGATGTTGAATTCGAGCAAGGGCCCTGCTATGTGGAGCCCACGGGCACAAAGCGACCGTATGCGTTTTGCAGAAGAATGGCGGATAGCCTTAGAGAAAACCCCAAATGTCGATTTCTGGCAGGATACCGTTACCTCCCTATTGGTTAAAGGCAATACTGTGGTTGGTGTAAAAACATCAATAGGTATAGAAATTGAGGCAGATTCGGTAGTACTTACAAATGGCACATTCTTAAACGGCGTTATTCATATAGGTGAAAAGAAGTTTGGCGGCGGCCGTACGGGCGAAAAAGCCGCAACGGGCTTGACCGAGCAATTACTAACCCTGGGCTTTGAATCGGGCAGGATGAAGACCGGTACCCCACCCCGCGTGGATGGCCGAAGCCTTAACTACTCGTTAATGGAAGAGCAATGGGGCGACAAAGAACGCGGCCGTTTCTCATATACCGACGTACCATTAGCAACCGACCAGCGCTGCTGTTGGATCACCTATACAAACACCCACGTACACGAAACATTAAAAGAAGGATTCGAAAGATCGCCCATGTTTACCGGTCGCATTAAAGGTTTAGGCCCACGCTACTGTCCGTCTATAGAAGACAAAATAAACCGTTTTGCAGAGCGCGACCGCCACCAGATATTTGTTGAGCCTGAAGGTTGGAACACTGTAGAAATATATGTAAATGGCTTTTCAACTTCGCTGCCCGAGGATGTACAGTACAAAGCGCTGACACAAATACCCGGCTTTGAGGCTGCAAAAATGTTCAGGCCCGGCTATGCGATCGAGTATGATTTCTTCCCGCCTACCCAGTTAAATTTAACCTTGGAGACTAAATTGATAAGCAACTTATATTTTGCCGGACAAATTAACGGTACTACCGGTTACGAGGAAGCTGCCTCGCAGGGTTTTATCGCAGGCATTAATGCCCATCAAAAAATCAACGATAAACACGAATTAATATTAAAAAGGTCGGAGTCATATATTGGTGTACTTATAGATGACCTGGTAACAAAGGGAACAGAAGAACCCTATCGTATGTTCACTTCAAGAGCCGAGCACCGACTGCTGCTTCGCCAGGATAACGCTGATATACGGCTTAGCCCACTGGGACACGAACTTGGTTTGATAAGCGACGAACGACTGGACAAGGTAAGCCGAAAGGTCAAAAATTCTGACGAGATAGTTGCGTATACAAAGATCAAGAGTATTAACCCTGCCGAAGTTAATGGCTTGTTAGAAGAAAATGGCACCTCTCCTATTAATCAAAGCGCCAAATTATTCAACTTATTAACCCGGCCGCAGATTGGCTTTAATGAGTTAAAGCGGGTAGATGCCTCATTGCAAGATAAGTTATCGCTTCATGATAAAGAAACTATTGAGCAAGCTGAAATAAAAATCAAGTACGAGAGTTACTTTATTAAAGAAAGGGAAATTGTGGACCGGATGAAAAAAATGGAAGACCGGGAAATAAATCCGGATTTTAATTATCAACAGCTTGTTTCGCTTTCAAAAGAAGCGCGTGAAAAGCTGATGCGGATAAAACCCCGAACATTAGGGCAGGCATCACGCATTTCGGGCGTTTCGCCGTCTGATGTATCGGTTTTAATGGTCCATGTGTCCAGATAATATATAACACGTTGTAAATCAAATAATTATAAAATATTGGCTACAATGCATTTTTTCAGATTTTTAATATCACAATTCATCAAAACATAAAAATCGTTTATAGGGCATAAAAACAATGTTAAATCCAAAATCGGTTATTTTCAGCAAAAATTTCATTTTCATACTGGCGGTGTTAACGTTTGTTGGTTGTGCAAGCATCCAAAAACCAATGGGTGGCCCACGCGATCTCACCCCGCCAAAATTAATAAAGGCCACGCCCGAAAACATGACCCGTAATTTTAAGGCGAAAGAAATTATATTAGAGTTTGACGAGTTTATTAAATTGAGCAACGCTTACCAGGAAATAAGCATTAGCCCAGCACAGGAAAAACCGGCCGAGTATAAAGGAAACCGGAAAACCCTGACCATTGACTTTAAAGACTCGCTTGAAAAAAATACAACCTACGTTATCAACTTTGGTAAAGCTATACAGGATGTAAATGAAAGTAATGTGCTCACCAACTTTACTTACGTTTTCTCAACAGGCCCCCACATCGATTCGTTAAGCATGTCGGGAACCGTTATAAACAGCACAACCCAGGAAAAGGAAAAGGACGCAACAGTAATGATATTCCCGGTAAGTCAGGATTCGTTGATATTTGGCAAAAAGAAACCAAGCATTTTTACAACAACCGATTCGTCCGGTAACTTTTCTTTGAATAACCTTCACGACGGCGAGTACAAAATTTACGCGCTAAAAGAACAAAGCCCCAATAAAATATTTGATAACGATAAAGAGCTGATCGCCTTTTCAAACAAAACCATAAACCTTACTAAAGACAGCGCCAACATAAAGCTATCATTGTTCCAGCAAATACCCGAAAAATTCCGGCTCACGGAAAAGAAGTTTACGAATGATGGTATCCTTTCGCTAATATTTAATAAGCGCTTAGACAACCCTTCACTAAAAATAATTTACCCGCCGGCGCTTGATAATCAAAAGATTGTTGATATCAGCAAAACTAAAGATACCGCGCTGGTTTTTATGCGTAATATGGAGTTTGACTCGTTACGTGTGGCTATATATGATAATAATAAACCTATAGATACAATTTACCAGCTTAAAGGGCTCAAGGAAAAATTTGCACGTAACGTCACTTTTAAATATAACATAAACCGGGATAACAAATTAAGGCCTAACGCAGACCTGCGTATTACAGCTAATTTGCCTTTAGAAACGTTCGACCAGGGCCTTATAGTCTTAACACAAGATTCGGTTAACATTACCAACTTTACAATTCAAAAAGATACCGCAGATGCCCGCAGTGTTCTGCTAAAGTACCGCTTCAGACCCGGTAGTAAATATCAGCTGCTTTTAAATGAATCGGCATTTACCGACATCTACGGAGACAAAAATAAACGTACAGGGGCCAACTTTGAAGGCGATAAGCCGGAAAATTATAGCCAGCTCACCCTTAAAATAACGGTACCTGATACCAGTAAGCGCTATGTGGTAGAGCTGCTGAACGAGCAAAAGACCGTAATGCGCAGCGACCCTGTACGCGGTAATACTTCTGTTGTATATAAAAACTTTTTGACCGGTAAATACCGGGTAAGGGTGATATATGATGCCAACAGGAACGGCCGCTGGGATAGTGGGAATGTACGGTTAAAGGCCCAGCCCGAAAATATTTGGTTGTACGAAAAGGAAATAACTTTACGCCCAAACTGGGAAGCTGAAGAGCCTGTAAGTATCCCGAGGGAGCAGGCTAATCCATAAACCAACCCGAGTACATGATATAGTTTTGAGGTAACTTGTTCAATAAAGCCTTTTGCTCATCAGTAAGGGGCTTTATTTTTTTAGCGGGCGTGCCCGCATACAGGTATCCCGATTCGCAGATGGTCCTTTCCAAAACTACAGATCCTGCCCCAATAACCACATAGTCTTCCACCACGGCATCATCCATAACAATGGCGCCCATACCGATTAAAACATTATCTTTAAGTGTACAGCCGTGTACAATGGCATTATGGCCAATAGATACGTTGTTACCGATGTTAGTTGGCGCTTTCAAATATGTAGCATGTATAACCGCTCCATCCTGGATGTTGGTATTATCTCCTATTCTAATATAATGCACATCACCCCTGATAACCGCGTTAAACCATACCGAGCAGTTATTACCCATTACTACATCACCAACAATGGTGGCGTTCTCGGCAATAAAACAGTGGGTACCCCACTGAGGCGATTTATCTTTTACGGGTAGTATAACAGGCATGTTTATTTGAGCTAAAAGGTGAAAGGATAAAGGTAAAAGCTTTTGAAAACTTATCTCAAAAATTGTTATGTTTGGGGGCTATATAAGCGGAAATAGCTCAGCTGGTAGAGCATCAGTTTCCCAAACTGAAGGCCGCGGGTTCGAATCCCGTTTTCCGCTCTTTAAAATATCCAACTGTCATTGCTTTACCCGCTATGGCGTTCTTCCGTTAAAACACCGTATCCTCCAAAACCTCCTGATGTTCCGGATAATCAGTGGTATAATGCAAACCCCTGCTTTCGTGCCTGGCCATGGCCGATTTTACGACCAGGTAGCTCACCTGAATTAAGTTCCGTAACTCGCAAAGTTTCACAGAAAGCTTTGTTTTTTTATAAAAATCTTCAGTTTCTTCATATAATAACCGCAAACGGCGCATAGCCCTTTCCAAACGGAAATCAGAACGAACGATCCCCACATAGTCATTCATCAGCTTTTGCATCTCGCGTATGTTGTGGGTAACCAAAATATCTTCATTCAATAATTTTACGCCGTGTTCATCCCAGTCGGGTATATTAACTGGTATCTCCAGTTCGTTAAAACCGACGATGGCATCTTTATAAATACGATGGGCGAACACTAATGCTTCTAATAAGGAATTAGAGGCCAAACGGTTAGCCCCATGCAAACCTGTTGACGAGCATTCGCCGCAAGCATAAAGGCGGTTAATAGATGAGCGCCCCTGGTGATTAACCATTATTCCCCCGCACATATAGTGGCAGGCAGGTGCTACAGGTATCATGTCGCGGGTCATATCAATACCTATATCTAAACATTTAGCGTATATATTGGGGAAATGCGCTAAAATATCCTTCTTCTTTTTGTGGCGGACATCCAGGTAAACGAAATCCTCGCCCGATTTCTTTATCTCTGCATCAATAGCGCGTGCAACAATATCCCGCGGCGCCAATGATTTACGCGGATCATATTCCTGCATAAACTCCTCTCCATTGGTACGTCGTAATATTCCGCCGAATCCGCGTACGGCTTCTGATATTAAAAAAGACGGATACTCTCCGGGGTTATATAATGCAGTTGGATGAAACTGGATAAACTCCATATTACGCACTTTACCTTTTGCACGATATACCATAGCTACACCGTCACCGGTAGCTATAACGGGGTTGGTAGTTACCGAATAAATATGCCCGGCCCCGCCAGACGCCATAACAGTAATTTTTGATTCTATCCTTTCTACCTGGTTATCTTCGGTATTAAAGGCATAAATACCATAACACTTTATATTATTTGATGATTTATCAACAAACTCCCCGAGGTGATGCTGTGTGATCAAGTCGACCGCGAAGTAATGGGTCAGTATTTCGATATTGGGTTCGCGGTGTATCTCTTCTAACAACGACCGTTCAATTTCAAACCCGGTAATATCCTTGTAATGCAGTACCCTGAATTCGCTGTGCCCACCCTCTTTTGCCAGGTCATAAATACCTTCGTTGGTTTTATCAAAGTTTGTTCCGTAGTCAATTATTTCACGAATACGCTCCGGTCCTTCTTTAACCACAGCCTCCACAACTTCCTTATCACACAGCCCATCGCCGGCTATCAGCGTATCATTTATATGTTTTTCAAAAGAATCTTCTTTTTTATCAACAACCACAGCTACACCGCCCTGGGCATACTTAGTGTTACTTTCATCTTCGTTAGCTTTTGTAACTATCAGTACCTTACCATGCTTCGCGGCCTTTAGTGCAAAACTTAATCCGGCGATACCCGATCCTACAACAAGGAAATCAACAGTTCTGGTCATCTTTAATATATGTATTGTGTAAAATTAGCCTTTATGTTAATAAGGGGCGCAAAACATGTTAACTTTGTGTAAGTAATTTTCTAACAAATATTCAGATGGTTGATAACTCTTAAAACTGACTATTTTGACAGTTACTTTTGAGCAATTTGTAAGACGATTTTGAGAGATAACTAACATTTTATTGAGCAGCTAATTATTAACAAATAAGTATTTAAATTAAAACTTGTTTGGCATAGCAATCTTATAATCAATTAAATAAAAAATAAAATTGAATTGTTAAATGTTAGTAAACAGTGAAAAACAACATTTACCTTAAAACGTATTACAACTTTTAAACATAACTAACACCATAATAACAATAGTTTTATTTTATATATAAAAAGAAGTTATTATTAATTGATTTGTTGAATGGATATCTTCGAAGAAATAAAAGCGAAAGGTTTTGCTGACGAATATATTGATCCGTCGCTTGATCTGTTTGCCGAAATAGAAAGACTTAAAAAGGAAAAAAATGCTGTTATACTGGCCCATTATTACCAGGAAGGAGATATACAGGATGTTGCCGATTATATTGGCGATAGCCTGGGCCTATCTCAGCAGGCAGCAAAAACAGATGCCAGCATTATTGTGTTTGCCGGAGTGCACTTCATGGCCGAAACAGCTAAAATATTATCGCCCAACAAAAAAGTTCTTTTACCGGATCTGAAAGCCGGCTGCTCGTTGGCCGACAGCTGTCCACCGCATTTGTTTAAAAAATTTAAGGAGAATTATCCTGACCATTTGGTGATCACCTATGTAAATTGTACGGCAGAGTTAAAAGCTTTAAGCGATATTGTTTGCACATCGAGCAATGCGGTACAGATAGTAGAGAGCCTGCCGCCAGAGCAAAAGATAATATTTGGGCCGGACAGGAACTTAGGTGCATGGGTAGCAAAAAAAACCGGTAGGGAACTGGTACTTTGGAATGGTGCCTGTATGGTACACGAGATATTCAGCCGTGAAAAGATAACCAGGCTAAAGGAACGTTACCCCAACGCAAAAATACTGGCACACCCTGAATGCGAGGAAGTTATATTACAACTGGCCGATTACATAGGATCTACCACCGGTATTTTAAAATATGCTACACAAAGTAGCGAAAAAGAGTTTATTGTAGCAACTGAGTCAGGTATATTACACCAGATGCAAAAGGACAACCCGGATAAAATATTTATTCCGGCGCCGCCCAATAATACATGTGCCTGCAACGATTGCCCGCACATGAAGCGCAATACGCTTGAAAAACTGTACCTGTGTTTAAAAAATGAAACGCCCGAAATAGAAGTGCCTGCCCACATCATTGAAAAGGCGGTAAAACCTATTGAGCGCATGCTGGAGATATCGGCAAGATTGGGGTTGTAGGTGATTCCACTGCGTCATTGCGAGGTACGAAGCAATCTCTGAACTATACTTACCATTTATGCTTAAATGGAGATTGCTTCGTACCTCGCAATGACGATTTTATAAATAAAAGATAATCATGTTCGAGAACGAAGAAAAAACCAATATAGAAAGCTTAGGTGAGTTTGGATTGATAAACCACCTTACAAAAAATATAACGCTTACCCAAAAGAGCACCGTAAAAGGTGTGGGCGACGATGCCGCGGTGCTTGATTTTGGAGGTAAGAAAACACTCATATCAACCGATATGCTTTTGGAGGGTATCCATTTCGATCTGGCCTATACGCCGCTTAAACATTTAGGTTACAAAGCCATACAGGTTAACCTGAGCGATATTTATGCCATGAATGGTACAGCCAGTCAGGTAACAGTTTCTATAGGTATGAGTAGCAAATTTCCTTTAGAGGCTATAGAAGAACTATACGAAGGTATTTACCTTGCCTGTGGAAATTATAACGTGGATATTGTGGGCGGCGACACTTCGGCATCTAAACAAGGTTTGGTCATTAGTGTTACCGCTATTGGTTATGCTGAAGAAAACGAGATTGTTTACCGTAATACTGCCGAGGAAGGCGATCTGATATGTGTATCGGGCGACTTGGGCGGTGCTTACATTGGTTTACAATTGTTAGAACGTGAGAAACTGGTATATATAGAAAATCCAAATATCCAGCCTGACCTGGAAGGAAAGGACTATATTGTAGAACGCCAGTTAAAACCCGAAGCGCGTAAAGACATCATTGATCTGCTAAAAGAATTGAAGGTTAAACCTACTTCGATGATAGATGTATCAGACGGTTTGGCATCAGAGATATTGCATATTTGCAAACAGAGTAATAAAGGTTGTAAACTTTACGAAGAAAAGATACCTATCGACCCGATGACCTATGAAACCGCCCGGGAATTTGGCCTTGACCCAACCGTGTGTGCGCTAAGCGGAGGCGAAGATTACGAGTTACTTTTCACGGTAAAACAAGCCGATTATGATAAAATAAAGCATAAAATGGACTTCTCTATTATTGGCTACATAACCGAGCCAAATGAAGGGTGCAGTTTGATAACAAAATCAGGCAACCTGCATGAGTTGAAAGCTCAGGGTTGGAATGCGTTTAACGCGCCTGCCCCCTGAAGCCAGGGAAATTCTTATTTAAACAACCTTTAGTCCATACTTAGCTAGCAAGCCCTCTAAGCCCGATGTTGAAAACATTGCCTTTTTAAGCACATTCAATTCCGGGTCGAGGATGAAATTGTAGGCAGTAGTAAAATTTACGGCCGAAAGATCGGTGCGATTAAATACGGCATCCAGCAGGTCGCTTTCATCAAATACTGACCCGGCTAAATTGGTTTCGGTAAAACTTACCTCTTTTAACGATGACTTTTTGAAACGTGTTTTCACCATCTTCTTACCTGCAAAGGAAGCATAATCCAGTATGCACGCATCGAAGTTTACACTAAATAAAAAATCTTGGCAAAGGCTGAAATTTACAGCCAAAATTTTGCAGCCTTTAAAAAAAACATCATTAAGGGTCGATGCATCAAACTTGATCATCGACAGATTGCACTCTTCAAATACACAATCAAGAAATTTATTATGAGCGAAGTTGCTGTTGCTGAAATCGCAATTGCGAAACGTACAGCTTTGAAACTCTTTGCGGTTTATAAAGGCGTCGTTTAAGATAGTTTTATCAAAGGTTATATCGTCGTAATGTAGCTGATCGAACATGGATATAAAGTTAACACGTTTAATAAATTAACGCCAGCCCAATTTTTATTATATATGTTTATACCAAATAAAAACTTGAAAAATAATATATGAAGCCTGCACTGAAAACTAAAAGCAAAATAGTGCTTACACTGCTGATTATATTGTTGCTTGTATCGTTACTTACCGTGTTTGGGGCACCTGCCTATTATTTGTGGTTACTTGCCGTATTGGTAACCGGGTTTCCATTACTTTTTATAGGCGTTACATGCATTTTATTAGCCAGCCTGTTCTGGATAAAAAAATACCGTGTTATTTCAACAATTATAGGTGTATTGGCCTTAATATTTTTTTGTTCGCCGGTTATGCGTGCTTGTTTGGTTTCTAAGGTTATAAGAACGGAGTTTAACGCTGCTTTTGGGTTAGGCAATACCCGTTTCACTGGCGATAAGAGCCAGCCGGTGTTCAGCTTTTCCGGGCTATTTAAAACGTACGGCATAAAACCGGGTGATTACAAGACATTTGCTTACGGTGGCGGCTCTACCCAAACACTTGATTTTTACCCTTCCCGCGTTGCAGGTAAAAGGCCCTGTATTATTGTAGTACATGGCGGATCGTGGAGCAGCGGCGACAGTAAGCAACTGCCCGAATTAAACAGTTTACTTGCACATGCGGGTTACAATGTAGCCTCAATCAATTATCGCCTGGCGCCAAAATTTCAGGCGCCCTTAGCTATTGCTGATGTTGAACAGGCGTTTATTTACCTGCGTAAAAATGCCGGCACGCTGAGCATAGACACCAATAACTTTGTGTTATTGGGCCGCTCGGCGGGAGCACAAATAGCACTGCTATCCGCATATAAGTACCCTCAAAACGGATTAAAAGGTGTGATAGATTTTTATGGCCCAGCCGATATGGTTTGGGGGTACTCGGTGCCGGCCAGTAAACTGATTATGGATTCGCGCGCGGTTATGGAGCGCTATCTGGGTGGCACTTATAAGACAGTTCCGGATAAATATTTTGCCAGCTCGCCTATCGAGTTCGTAAACAGGCAATCTGTGCCAACCTTGATTATTCATGGCGATAACGATGTACTGGTATCGCCCGTTCATAGCCAAAAACTCAATAAAAAATTGAGGGATAATGGTATTAAACATTATTATCTTAAACTGCCCTGGGCAACGCATGGTTTTGATTATAGTATCAACGGCCCGGCCGGGCAACTTTCAACCTACCTGGTTGAGCGGTTTATAAGCACTGTTTGTAAGTAACTTTATAATCCCGAATAATAATCATACCCCTGTTCGGCCCAGTAATCGGGTGGGCGCTGGTCGCTGAAGGTGATGCTGCCAATCCGTTTCAGGTTTTTTATTCCATATTTTACAGGGATGATCAACCGCAATGGCTGCCCGTGTTTAGGTGGCAGCGGCCGGGCGTTTACTTCGTAAGCCAAAAGGGTTTGCGGGTGCATGGCGCTGGGCATGTCAAGGCCAACATAGTATTTTTTATCAGGCGTAGCCAGGCCAACATACGCCAGTTGGGTTTGATCTTCAAGATTAAAGTGTTTAATAAAGTCTGTGAACTTCACCCCGCCCCAGTACGATATCTGATCCCAACCCTCTACACATTTAAAATCGAAAACTATCTCGGTCTTGGGTAACGATTTGAGATCATCCAACGTGATATTTAGTATTTCACCGGATTGTTTTTTAACAACCAGTTTCCAGTTCTGCAGGTCGGGCTGTCCGGCCGACCCTATATCGCTATTATGGCGCACCACTTTTGCTGCCATATGTTTAGGGTAGGTTTTAACCAGGTTATTATTGCTGAAAAAGTTTCTGAAGAAAAGCTCGGTTTTATTAAGCGCCCTGCGCAGCGGGGCCTTTGCTCCGGCGGTTACCGTGCGCATTTCTTTAGGCGAATTTTTTAGCCAGGCCCAACCCCCGTATGCAGCTCCGGATAGCAGGGCGAATGTACCGAACGAAACAAAGGTTCGGCGGTTTATTTTCTGCTCGATGGTGAGCGGCTTTTTGGGTTTCTTATTTTTCATCGGCCGCGGGTGTATTTATATGCTTTGGTTTTTGGTTAATAACTTCGAAGCCGGTGATCACTGATTGAAAGTTTCCCCAGCCGGCAAGTATTACCTGTATAACGTGCACTAAAAAGAACAATACATAGCCAATGGTTAAAACAAAATGTTCAATGCGCGCGGCATGGTAACCGCCGCAAAGCCAGGTAAGCGTATTAAATTGCACGGGCTTATAAATAGCAAGGCCGGTAATGAGCGAGCCAAACCCCATGATGATAATAGCCGTGTACGAAATGCGCTGCGCGGCATTGTACTTATTTTGCGGCGGCGCAATCTTACGGATATGCAGATCGTGCAGTATCACCTGCCAGGCTTCTTTAAACGAGTTGCGTTTGGGCACCAGCTGGCGCCATTCTCCCGAAAAGAGCGTGTACAATACATATAATGCGCCGTTGATGGTAAAAAACCACATAAATAAAAAGTGGAAAGCCATACCCTCGGCCAAGCGACGCGGGATATTAAAAGTAGTGTAAAACCAGTTCGGGAAAAACTTGATATAGGTATGTCCAAAAAGCGTAATGGAGTAAGTGTCGCTGGCCCAGTAAATAAGCATTCCGCTCCATATCATAACGGTAAGTATTGGGAAGTTTACCCAATGGCACCACCGCATTGCTAATGAGTGTTTCTCTTTTATCGATTTCATTCTCATCAATTATTTGCCACAGCGGTGCCCGGGAACGGCGCGCGCGTAGCGGCTGTTATTTCTCCAGTCTTAGCGTTTTGTGTAAAAGCTATCAGTTCGTATCCACTAGGCACAAAATTAGCCGGAAGCTCCATCATTATTGTACCCTCAGGTTTTTTACCTAACCGGACGCTCTTAAAATTATTTACTATTTGCACGTGCGATAAAACACGCCCGCCGTTCTCTCCGCTTTTTACAGTAGTTTGCGCTTGATTTTGAACAAGGGCCACTTGCAGCAAGCCATCATCAATTACTCCCGCTGTTTTATATTGCAGGGTGGCGCTATAACCATTAACAGATACGCCGCTTAAAGTTACGTGGGTTTTTGTATCTGTTAAAAGACCGGCCTGTATGGCATTTCGCAACGAGCCTTGCGCCGATCCAACAAATTCGATTTTTCCGTTAACAACGACTTGGGGGGTATACACGCCGCGTAGGTTCAGCCATTTTGCATAAGCGCTTTGTCTCCGGCTGTATTCAGCCTTGCTGAACACGTCTTTCCAGCCTAAACGATTCCAATAATCAACATGGTAAGCTAAAAGGTAAACCGGTTTACCGGTGCTCTCCTTCCGTATCTTAGCAAGCAATTCGTCGGCCGGGGGACAGCTTGAGCAACCTTCAGAGGTGAATAGCTCGACTACCGCAAACCCCTGGCTGTTGCTGATGATAGCCGGTTTACCCGTGTTCTTATTTACGAATGCCAATACAAGCACTGCAATGGCAAGGCATAAGATAACCGCATATATTTTGTTGGGTTTCATTAATGTTTTTTTGCGTAGTCGGTTGCCGGCCTTAATCCTTACAATAAATATTTAAATTTAAATGGGATTTAATAAATATACTAAATGTTACGGTTAGGTGATGAACCGGAATAAGAGCATAGATGAAATAAGTTGTAAGGATGCTGAGATTTTCACGACTAACACGCGTTAACTATGGATAATATAGAACTAATTGCCGAAGCCGCGCCGCTTAAACCCCGGGAGTGGGTTAGCGCCCATGCTGATTATTTATACGCCTATACCATTACGCGCGTGAACAACGAAGAACAAGCCCGCGACCTGGTGCAGGAAACCTTTTTAGCCGCGCTGGAAGGCATAGACAAATTTGAAGGAAAAAGCTCGGAACGGACCTGGCTTACTGCCATATTGCGCAACAAGATCATCGACACCTATCGAAAAAAAACAAAGGGGCTTAAAACACTTAGTATAAATGATACAGGCGCCGGCGAAACCGAATTTTTTTGGGACCAGGAAGGACACTGGCACCAGGAGCACTGGCCGGCACCATTTGGCATAGATGATACAGACCCGATGCTTACCAAAGAATTTAACCACATACTGCAAAAATGCATGCATAAGTTGCCGTCGCTTTGGCTATCTGTATTTACCATGAAACATATGGATGACCAAACAACCGACGTAATTTGTGCCGAATTGAAAATAAGCGCGTCTAATTTTTGGGTGATCATCCACCGCGCTAAATTAAACCTGAGGGCTTGTCTTCAAAAAAACTGGGTATAAAATGAATAAGCTGACAAAAATACTTTACAACTGCCGCAAAGCCACTTTCATGATCGAAAAAAGGATGGAACAGCCGCTTAGCTTTCAGGAAAATTTTGAACTGCGCCTGCACTTAATTACCTGCGGCGTGTGCCGGCTATATATCAAGCAAAGCCGGAAGATAGATATAATGGTTAAGCAATTACTCAAAAGCCCGCCGCCGTCAAATATTCGCCTGGATGATAATTTTAAAAGAGAGTTGAAACTGCGGATAGACAATGAACTGAATAAAAGTTAACCCCGCTTGTAAGGTTTAGTAATTACCTGCGACAAAGCCGGCAAATTAAAAAACCATAACAATGAAAACGTACCACAGATCAATTTTAAAAGGCACCGTATTAGCGGCGGCCATCGCCTTATGTTTTAGCCTTAATCTTCACGCAGGCACCATCAATCATTCTTTACCATCACTTACCGCCGTTAGCGATACCGGCAAAATGCAAAAGATGGATAAAATGAAAAAGAAGGATATAAAAATGAAGAAAAAGAAATCGGCTGGCACGGAGAAGTCTAAAATGGAAGCTGAAAAAGCGGATAGCAAAATGTAATTAACGAGCGAATTTTTTGTTAAAAACGAGGGGGTGCCAACCCTCGTTTTTTTAAAACTGTCAATTTTTGAAATAATGAAGAAATATATTTTAGCAGCCCTGGGGCTTATGTTCTCGGTGCAGATAATGGCGCAAGCCGGGTTAAAAATCGGCGATACAGCCCCCAACTTTTCAGCAAAAGATAATTCGGGTAAAACGGTTGATCTGAAAGAATTGCTCAGATCGCACAAGTCGGTGGTGTTATTTTTTTACCGCGGGCAGTGGTGCCCGTATTGCAACAAGCAAATGCAGCACATCCAGGATTCGTTGCAGCTATTAACCGATAAAAAAGCTTATGTAATTGGTGTAACGCCCGAAACCTCCGAGAATATCACCAAAACTGTGGCAAAAACAAAGGCGGCTTATTCTATCGTACAAGATAAAGGTTATGCCATTATGAAAAGCTATGGCGTAAATTATGTAATGGACGAAGCCACAGTTGCCAAATACAAGGGTTACGGTTTAGACATGACCAAGGCTAATGGCAATGCCGACAATGTGTTGCCCGTACCCGCAACCTATGTAATAAACAGCGCGGGTAAAATAGCATTCGTGCATTTTGATAAGGACTACAGCAAGCGCGCAGCTGTAAAAGATATTTTAGCTGTGCTTTAGTTTTAACTGTATTTATAATTGCCCGGGGATAGTTAATATCGGCCGGGCAATTTATTATCTTACTTTAACACCTCTCCAATAGCGGTACCTACATTTCCGTCGGGTGCCTGTATATGTAATAGCTGGGCAACGGTTGGCGCAATATCTGTCATATGCGTTTCGCGCGTGAGGCTGCCATGTTTAATTCCCCAGCCCATAAATACTAATGGTATATGCGCATCATACGGGTTCCAGGAACCATGGGTTGTACCTGTTTGCCCGCCGCTGAACCATCCGGGTTTCAAAATGATCTGAATAGATCCGCTGCGCTCAGAATTATACCCGTTTTGGATGCGTGTTCTAAGTTCATCGGGTATGGTAGCGGTCTGTACGCGCTCCATATCTATGGCGTGAGCAATTTGTGGCTCCTGTTGCAAAAACTGAATACAGTCGAACTTTAGAGCATCCGTATTCAACTTTTCTGTCTTGACAATTGTATTGTTAAAATTCACCTGGTAATTGCCCAGGTTTAGTATTACGCCTTTAACTTTATATTTATCCTCTAACATTTTGTTTAAGCGCGTTTGCAGGTCGTTGCCGTTCCAAACTCCTGCCGGGATATTATGGTCCGTTAAAAAATTAGGGTTATGAGCAGCGCCATGGTCAGCACTCAAAAAAACGGTATAGTTTCCTTTACCCAATTTGCCATCTAAATAAGTAAAAAAAGCGGCCAGGTCTTTATCCAGGCGCAGGTAGGTATCTTCAACTTCCACGGAGTTTGGGCCAAATTGGTGCCCAACGTAATCTGTTGACGAAAGACTTACCGCCAGGAAGTCGGTAACCGTGCCTGCGCCCAGCTTTTCATTTTCGATAGCGGCTTTGGCCAAATCGAGTGTCATACTATTGCCGTAAGGTGTAGAGCGGATCATCCCGGCCTTACCCTTGTACAGTTCTGATGTTTTTATAGGAAATACAGGGGCCGCAGCGCCTGAAAACTTACCCTCATATTTTGGGCTGTTATCGGGCGCGCTTTGCACATAGGTATCTATCGGATAAAGTGTGTTCCAATCCTGTTTTAAATATCTTTCAGCCGGCTTGCCGGCGTTAAAAGTTTTTACCCAGGAAGGCAGGTCGGTCATATAATACGTGCTGCTTATCCACGCCCCGTTAGCATCGTCAAACCAATAAGCCGCATTTGCCGCGTGGCCTGCCGGCAAAATACCACCACGGTCTTTTAATGCTATGCCGATAACTTTTGAACGGAAGTTAGTAGCTAACCTTAGTTCATCGGTAACGGTGCTTACCAACAAATTGCGTGGCGACATCCTGCCCGCCTTTGAATCGCTGCCGACTGATCGTGCCGTACTATCATCTGTGCAGTACATTGATTTGCCGGTGGCCTGTACAATAAAATCATTACCGGCTATGCCGTGTATAGCCGGGACCGAACCTGTGTAAATAGAGCTATGCCCAATGGCAGTAACTGTTGGTATATAAGGTATCAGCGTGTTTTCGCAAGTAAAACCTTCGTTGAGCATGCGTTTAAACCCACCGGTCTGGTACCTGTCGTAAAAACGATAAAGGTAATCCCATCGCATTTGGTCAACCACAATACCCACCATCAGCTTAGGGCGGGGCAGCATACTATTTGCAATTACCGGCGATTTTGCCGCATTGGTATGATGTTTTTTGTTTTGCCCCCACACACCAAAAACGGCGGCGGATAACGTTAAGGTAAGCAGTATTTTTATCTTCATAACAGATGAGTTTAATGGGCAAATATCACCATTGCAGTATTTAAACCATGTGATATTTATGTTACTTAATTAAAAAGCAAAGCTAAAATTAATTAAGAAAAGTGAGTAAACTGTGTTGGCTGGCAGTGTGCAGGTCCCGCCAGGCCCGGTTTATCTCGCTATCGGCCGATGCCGCCTGCAGCCCGCAGTAAGGATATAATTCATCCACACATTTACGGGATATGTTAGCCAGAACGCGGCTTGTGCTGCTTACAGCAGCCATGTTTTCTTCATTTTTTGGGTCGTTCCAGGAATTTTCAACGGCTGAAAAAAATGTGGCGCGCGCCTGGTCGTGCAATCCTATCGCATATCGCATCATCTCATTCATTACCGCCACATTTTCCGGTTTTATCCTGCGGATATTGTTGATCCGGCTTTCAAAAGCAGAAGCACACAGATCCATAAAATGAATGGCCATGCCCGAAAGATTTGCCGCCAGCGTAGCTTCGGCCAGTTGCAAAAACGGGTAAGTATACAATGGGGCATCTATTACAGTGGCTTCTGGGTCTATTTTAAAACAACGGGCTTTATCAACCCGTAAATCATTTACCATATAAGCGTCGCTGCCCGTAGCAATCATGCCCATATATTTCCAGCGGGGCTGTAGCGTTACATCTTTCCTATCCAGTACAAATGGTAATATCAAAGGTGTCCCGTCTTTATTCAGCACGGGGCTACCGTCATTCAAAATATCACAATTAACCGTAATATAGGTGGCATGGTGCACGCCGCTGGCATATTTCCAGCTGCCGTTTATAATGTACCCGTCGCCGGTAATGGTGGCGGTGCCAGTGGCCGCCCCACTACCCGCCAGGCACACGCGTTTATCGCTATAGATCTGTCGCGCGATGGCCGGCTCCATAAATCCGCCGAACCAGCCTGCACCGCAGCAAAGGGTTATCACCCAACCCAGGCTGCCATCGGCCCAGGCCAACGCTTCTTCCATTTTGACGAGTTGCGGCAACGGTGTTTCCGCGCCACCATACCGGTGTGGTGCCAACAAGTTAAACCACTGCTGCTCATAAATAAGCTGCAATTGTGCCGGATGCAACTTGCCCAACCGTTCTGCCTCCGGTGCATACTGCCGGATGATTTTAACCCAGTCTGTTTTTAATAACGTCGATGGATGTTCCATACTAAGCCTCCCAACCTCCACCAGTTGGCGGCGCGGTTTTTAAAGTTGTTAAATTCTCTTCCCCCTTCAGGGGTTTAGGGGGTTGCGCCATCTTTCGCCAATCAAAATAACCAAATACCGCTACTATGAACAGGATAATCGTAAGCAGCGCGAACATGGCCAGATTTTTATGATACAACAGTGGTATAGCAAACAGGTTGCTTATGTTTAGCAATATCCAATTTTCCACCTTGCGCCTGGCCAAAAGCCACATACCCGCCCATGCTGTTGATGATACCCACGAATCCCAGACAGGTACGGTCGAAGGGGTAAAGTTAACCAGCACCAGGGATAATATGCCCCACCCAACAAATACAATAAGCAGCGTTGTTATCCATTCGTGCCGTGTGGCGTAGCTTACCTTTACGGGGGGCTGGTCCCGTTTTTTTATCCAGTGGTACCAGCCGTAAACGCTCATTACCACATAATAGCCGCTCAAAAGGCATTCGGCATACAGGGTAGCATTCAGTAGCAGGTAAATAGAAATTAAAGTGGCGGCTATACCCGTTGGGTACAGCCACACTTTGTTTGCCTTTGCCAGTATCACTTCGGCCACACCCAAAATCACCGCGGTCCATTCCAGCCAGGTTGTCGCTTTTATCTGCTCCAGCAACAGGTCTATCCAGTGCTGCATCGGCCTAAAAACTAAAAGTTACCGATGCCAGGAAATTGCGCGTTGCCTGCGGGAAAAAGTAATTATAGTTAACCAGTGTCCCGCTATCCACTTCGGGGTAGGTAGCGCCGTTAGCCTCGTATTTCTTGCTGAAAACGTTGTTTACAAGCAAGCCGAGGTTTATGTTTTTGATAGCCTGTGTATGAATGTTGTAGCTTAGCCTTACATCATTTACAAAGTACGCTTTTAGCAACCGGTTAACCGCGTATGGGTTATTGGCAACATCGGGCGAGGTGCTGTAACCCACCGGGTTAATATTCCCGGTATTATCCAGGTATTGCTTGCTTACGTATTTGCTGATAAAGGCAATGCTGCCATTTTTTACCGGCGAATAAGCGATCTCGCTCCCCACGATCAACGAGGGCGAGTAGGCGATATCTGTTTTTTTAAATGATTGCGTAACCGGGGCAAGCGGGTTATAGTCGTCATCGTAGCTGGCCAGGGCAATATCCAGATCTTTAATTTTATTGGTGCTCAGGGTGGCATTAGCCGCCCAGCTTAATTGTCGGGTAATGTTTAGTCGTCCGTCGAGCTCGATACCCGCTCGGTAGCTGTTATCAACGTTAATGCGTGTGGCTCCGCCAACGTCGTTTAAAGCCCCGGTTAATATCAGCTGGTTTTTATACAGCATGTAAAACAGGTTGATACCGCCTTTAAATACATCGCCACTGGTGCGGTAACCGGCCTCAAAATCCTTCAGATTTTCGGCTTTGGGCCTACTTGCGGGGGTGCTTTCGGTATAGTCGTTACGGTTTGGTTCATGGTTACCCACCGCTATGGAAGCATAAATATTGTTATGTTCATCAAACTCGTAAGTGATGCCGGCCTTGGGGTTAAAAAAGTTCAGCGTGGCATTCTGCTGCACGTTGTTCAGGTTCCTGTCGAACCCTAAAAAGGAATAGTAAACCCTGCGGTACTGCATATCGGCAAAGAGGGTTGTGTTGCCCACTTTATATTCGCCGCGACCAAAAATGTTGAAGTCGTTCTTATCGGCATCATCGCGGTAATACTCGTAATTTGGCGGTATGCCCGCGCTTTGTTTGGTATAAATAATATTGCCGTAGTGCGCGCCGCTATAACGGTTATAAGCGCCGCCCAAAGTAAAATTGAGGTTGCTTTGTGCCTGGTATTTTAAGGCATAGGTTATGCCATAAAAATCATTATTCAGCCAAAGGCGGCGCACCAGGTCGGTACTGGTAATGGCTGTGCCTCCGATAATCATAGGCGTCAGATTATAGTCGGCAACATCAGCATCATTCTTATATTCCTCGTAATAACCAAACCCTTTTGTATAATGCAGGGCACCGCTAAAGGATAGCTTGTCCGACAGTTTTTGATCGTACAGTAACTGGTAGTGGTTTTGCTGATAGTTGTCTACCTGGTCTTTATAAAAAGTACCGTCGGTCATCAAACCCAGTTCGTTATAGGTGCGGTTATCTTTGCGGGTATCATCGCCGATAATATAATCGGGCACACCGTTCCACGCCTGGTAGGTGCGCTCGATACCCGAGAACACGTTAAGCCTTAACGTGCTGTTTTTGCCATAGTAAGCCCCGGTCAGGAAAAACGACCGCAGGCTTGACGACGCCCTGTCGATATACCCGTCAGACTTGATCCTCGACAAGCGGCCATCCACACTAAAATGCCCGCCCAATAAACCTGTGCCCAGGCTTACCGTGTTTTTCATGGTATTATACGACCCGACGGTTGTGCCGATATCCGCATAGCCGGTATCGCGGCGGGTAGCGGTTTGTATATTGATGCTGCCGCCGAAAGCACCCGCGCCGTTGGTTGATGTACCCACGCCGCGTTGCACCTGTATGTTGTTTACTGATGACGTAAGATCGGGCAGGTTCACAAAGAACGAGCCCTGGCTTTCGGCATCGTTTAACGGAATACCATTAATGGTGACGTTCACCCGTGTACCGTCGCTGCCGCGGATGCGGATGCCGGTGTAGCCAATGCCCGTGCCGCCATCAGAGCTTACCACTACCGAGGGTGTTTGGGCAAGCATGTACGGCAGGTCCTGCCCGAAATTGTTTTTCTGCAGGTCTTTTTTGCTGAGGTTGGTAAAAGCCGTTGGCGAGTTTTTGCCCGCGCGGGTGGCCGTTACCGTAACCTCTTCGGCGCTAAACGTAGTGTTGGTAAGAGCGAAGTTAATTATCCGGCTGCCGTTTAAAGTAATAGTTTGCGTGGTGGTTTGATAGCCGACATAAGTGGCCTTAATGGTGTAGGTGCCATTTGAAAGATCAGCAATCTGATAATTACCTTTTACATCGGCTTGTGTGTTAATGGCCGGGCTGGTAATGGTTACGGTTGCGCCGGGCAAAGCTTCGCCGGCTTGATTGGTTACTTTTCCGCTGATGGAAAATTGGGCCGATGCCAGGACAGGCAGCAGCAGGGCGCTCAGCGCCGCAAATAAGTTTTTCAATTTGTTGAACAATAAATTAGTTAAACCATCTGCTCACCAGGGTACAATGGCAGTACACTTAACTTGTTACCTCTCCCTACGCCGGCATTACCCGGATCAGGTGCATATTTAAGTCGTTAGTCGTAAGTTCTTAGTCCGAAGCCGATTTTTCGACTTAAGACTTAAAGCTTTAGACTTTGTACTCAAATAATGGGTTTGATCTCAGCCTGTCTTTCAGTTTTGATTGCTCAAAGCAAGGCACCCCTTGAGAATTATGTGGCAAATATAGGATTTGGTTTGAAAATATGATAAATAATTGTTTGCGACGGTAATAATAATGTAATGAAGTGCGCTTTAGCGAGCTGGATTTAAAGCGTATTACCACATCATAGCGCGTGTAAAATTATTATATTTTGAAGTGAGGATAGTTAATCTGGTTGCTTATATTTTGTATCTATGCAGCATGAAACATATATACCAAACATTATCCCTTGTATCTGCAATTGCGCTTGTGTTATTTGCCAATGCGTGTAAAAAGGATGGTGATAAAAAGCCTACACCTACCTTAACAACAAAAGAAGTAACATCTGTAACTACTTCTACAGCTATATCCGGCGCTGAAAATATAAAAAGTGGGCCCTCTGAAGTTTCTGACAAAGGTATTTGTTGGGCCGAATCGGGGCTACCTACTATTTCAGATAGTAAGAAGTCTGAAGGGAGTGGCGCAAGCAGCTTTAATAGCCAGCTTACAGGCTTAAAAGAAAACACCACCTATTATGTAAGAGCTTATGCTATGAATGCCTCCGGGGTATCATATGGCCAGCGGGTGTCATTTACTACGCTTGCCCATGCAACAGTTTCAATTGACCCGCTTGTTAGTAGTACAACCAATGAGATAACCGTAAAAGGGAGTGTAGAATCAAAAGAAGGGAATGATATAATTAGTAAGGGATTTTGCCTGGCAAAAACACCAATCCCCACAATTAACGATATAAAAAGCATAGAGTCCCTCGACACAGATCCTATGAACTATACCTTTAAAAATCTGACTCCCAATACCACCTATTATATACGTGCTTATGCTATCAACGCTGCCGGTATTTCATATAGTGACGAAGTAAAGGTAGTAACAGATGTAATTGACATTGATGGTAACATATACAAAACTGTAAATATTGGAAATCAGGTATGGCTTGTGACAAATTTAAAAGTTACTCACTACAGAAATGGGGATGCTATCCCTAATATTACGGATGATAATGACTGGCCGCAAACCAATCAAGGGGCTTACTGTAACTATGATAATAATAATAGTCTCGCTGAAATTTATGGACGCCTATATAATTTTAATGCTGTAAAAGATACCAGAAATATTTGTCCGGTTGGCTGGCGCGTGCCAACAGATGCCGATTGGAAAGCGCTTTATCAATACTTGGGCACAACAAATATTTCTGGCGGTAAAATGAAAGAAGCTGGAACAGCGCATTGGAGGTCGCCAAATACAGGCGCAACCAACAGTAGCGGCTTTACGGGCTTGCCAGCCGGATACCGCTCTGGGGTCTATTACGGCATAGGTTCAACTACAATTTTTTGGTCAGACGCTACATCGTCGTATACCGCTGTTTTAAGTTTTGATACTGAACTAGCCGGCGGAAGCGCCAATAAGGGAGGTATGGCAGGCTTCTCTGTTCGTTGTATTAAGATAAATTGACAGCTATAATTAACAATATTAAAATTTTTATACTGGCACTATGCTCTTTGTGGAATGTGTAGATTTTTAACGTAGAAGATAGTTATATCACGTGCTTTTACCTTTCGCCTCAAAACAGTACTTTTGCAACCTTTTAACAGAAGGAACTATGCTTAGAACACACACCTGCGGGCAATTAAATATCAGCAATTTAAGCGAAACGGTAACCCTGTGCGGCTGGGTGCAAAAATCGCGCGACCTGGGGGGCACCACATTTATAGATGTGCGCGACCGTTATGGTTTAACCCAACTGGTTTTAAATACCGATACCGATGCCAGCCTGCGTGAAGCCGGTAAGCAACTGGGCCGCGAGTTTGTTATAAAAGTAACAGGCACCGTACTGGAGCGTTCTAATAAAAATACAAAAATACCAACCGGCGAAATTGAGATCGCCGTTACCGCGCTTGAAATTTTGAACGCGGCCAAGATCCCGCCGTTTTTGATAGAGGATGAAACTGATGGCGGCGAAGAATTACGCGCCAAATACCGTTACCTTGATCTGCGCCGCAACCCTATTCGTAACAACCTGGTCCTTCGCCATAAAATGGCGCAGGAGATACGCAAATATTTAGACGGGCTGGATTTTATTGAGGTGGAAACCCCGGTACTGATTAAATCCACCCCCGAAGGGGCACGCGATTTTGTGGTGCCAAGCCGCATGAACCCGGGCGAGTTTTACGCCCTGCCGCAATCGCCACAAACCTTTAAGCAATTGCTGATGGTGAGCGGTTTCGACCGTTACTTCCAGATCGTAAAGTGCTTTAGGGACGAGGACCTGCGTGCCGACCGGCAGCCGGAGTTTACACAGATAGACTGCGAGATGTCGTTCATCACCCAGGAAGATATCCTGAATATATTTGAAGGACTTACCCGCCACCTGTTCCGCACTGTTAAAGGCTTGGAGCTTGGGGATTTCCCGCGCATGCAATATGCCGATGCCATGCGTTTGTATGGTTCTGATAAACCGGATACCCGCTTTGGGATGCAGTTTGTGGAACTGAACGATGTGGTTAAAGGCAAAGGTTTCAGCATTTTTGATAATGCTGAGCTGGTTGTGGGTATCAACGCCAAAGGCTGTGCTAACTACACGCGTAAACAGATCGACGAGCTTACCGAGTGGATGAAACGCCCGCAAATTGGCGCTACAGGCTTGATATATGCCCGCCATAATGAAGACGGCACGCTTAAATCATCGGTAGATAAATTTTACAACGAAGAAGAACTGGCCAAATGGAGCGCCGCTTTTGAAACCGAGACGGGTGACCTGATCTTAATTTTAGCCGGCGAAACCGATAAAGTGCGTAAACAGTTGAACGAATTACGCCTTGAGGTTGGCGGACGTTTAGGTCTGCGCGATAAAAATAAGTTCGCGCCGCTTTGGGTGCTTGATTTTCCGCTGCTGGAGTGGGATGAGGAAACAGAGCGCTACCACGCCATGCACCACCCGTTCACTTCGCCAAAACCCGAGGATATTGCATTGCTGGATACCGACCCTAAGAACGTACGCGCCAACGCATACGACCTGGTTATCAACGGCACTGAAATTGGTGGCGGTTCTATCCGTATCCACGACAGGGAATTGCAATCGCTGATGTTTAAACGCCTTGGCTTTTCGCCCGAGGAAGCGCAAAAACAATTTGGCTTTTTAATGGATGCCTTTGAATATGGTGCACCTCCACACGGTGGTATCGCTTTTGGGTTCGACAGGCTTACGTCTATCTTCGCAGGATTAGATTCGATCCGCGACGTTATCGCTTTCCCTAAAAACAATTCTGGCCGCGATGTGATGATCGATTCGCCATCAACCATTGCCGATGCGCAACTGAGCGAATTAAAAATCAAAACGACTGTATCGCCGTCGTAACTTTACACGTATCTATATTATGAAAAAACATTTCCTGATACTAAGCTTGGTTCTGCTTGCTTTTGCATCGTGCAAAAAGGACGAGGCGGCGTTTGATGCCAACGCGCAAGCCGCTAAGGATGAAACGGCGATACAAGCTTATTTAACCGCACACCCCGACATTAATGCCACCAAAGATGCCAACGGCATATACTACCAGGTAATTACCGAAGGCACAGGCCCAACTGCCACAGCTACAAGTACTGTTACTGTAAATTACTTTGGTAAATTATTAGATGGCACCCAATTTGACACGGGCACCGGCTTATCGGTAGATTTAAGCGGCAACATTATCAAGGGTTGGAAACTCGGGTTATTGCATGCAAAGGCAGGCGGGCGCATTTTGCTTATTGTGCCCTCGGCGCTTGCGTATGGCAATAAGGCGTCTGGTGTAAAGATCCCTGCAAATTCGGTGTTAGTATTTACCATTGATATTCTGGGAATTAGTTAGTAATATATTTGAAATTTAATCGTTAACTTTAATAATTATGAAAAAATATTTCTTTATACTAAGCGTGTTGGTTATAGGATTAGCCTCGTGCTCAAAAAACAGCGAACCCGAGCCTATAGTTGACCCGGCGGTGCAGGCAAAAACCGATGATGATGCTATTGTTGCCTACTTAAGCGCGCATACCGATATCACCGCTGTTAAAGACCTTAATCACCCTGAACTTTATTATCAGGTATTGGCAGAAGGTTCGGGCGATCCGATAACCGAAAACTCTCAGCTTGTGGTAAGCTATACCGGTAAAACCCTTAGCGGTGCCACATTTGACGCCCGCGATGATTTCTCGCTCAAGCTTTCTCAAAACATTATTGCGGGTTGGAAGATCGGTGTCCCTAAAATAAAAAACGGCGGTAAGATATTATTGATCATTCCTTCTGCCCTGGGTTATGGCCCGTATGCTAACGGTCCGCTTCCAGCCAATACGGTTTTAGTATTTACAATTACTATAAAATCGGTGGATGGTCATACCCCATCTGTTGATCCTATATAAAAATACTATCCTTTAAATTTTAGGGTTAAAAGCTTATCTTACTGCACTAAACCGCAGTAATGAAAAAGCTTTTAACCCTTCTTTTTTGCCTGTCCGTTTTATCAGGTGCAGCACAAAATCCTACGTTAAAAAAAGCAGTAAGTGCTAAAGCCGATGCCTTGCAGGATAAAGTAATAGCCTGGCGGCGCGACTTTCACGAACACCCGGAATTGGGCAACCGTGAAGTGCGCACATCGGCTATTATTGCCAAACACCTGCAATCGTTAGGCATAGCGGTACAAACCGGTATTGCCACTACCGGTGTGGTAGGTGTTTTAAAAGGCGACCTGCCGGGCCCCGTGGTTGCATTGCGTGCAGATATGGACGGGCTGCCGGTTACCGAGCGTGTAAACCAGCCCTTCGCTTCAAAAGTAAAAGCACAGTATAACGGGCAGGAAGTTGGCGTAATGCATGCCTGCGGCCACGATTCGCACATGGCGATATTGATGGGGGTAGCCGAAGTGCTGTCTTCGATGAAGAAGGACTTGCACGGCACCGTAAAATTCATTTTTCAGCCGGCCGAAGAGGGTGCCCCGGTTGGCGAAAAGGGAGGTGCCGAAGAAATGGTAAAGCAAGGGGTGATGGAAAACCCAAAGGTTGATGTGATTTTTGGCCTGCATATCAATTCGCAAACCGAGGTTGGAAAGATTGTTTACCGCCCGGGCGGCACCATGGCCGGTGTAAAAGACCTTCAAATAACCGTAAAAGGCCGCTCGGCACACGGGGCCTATCCCTGGAGCAGCGTTGACCCGATAGTGGTTTCGGCACAAATTATCAGTAGTTTGCAAAGCATCGTAAGCCGGAACATAAACGTTACCGAAAACCCCGCAGTGGTAACCATCGGCTTGATCAATGGCGGCTCCCGCTTCAATATTATTCCCGAAAGCGTGAAGATGCAGGGCACCGTACGCTATTTTACCGAAGCGGATGAAAAACTGATAACCGAAAATGTAAAACGCATAGCCACCAAAACGGCCGAAGCATACGGCGCAACTGCCGAGGTGCTGATCCCGTTCAGTAATAAATATCCCGTTACCTTTAATGACGTCGCCCTTACTGCCAAAATGCTGCCCACGCTGGAAGCTACCGCCGGCAAAGAGAATGTATTGCTGCGCCCGCCGGTAACCGGGGCCGAAGATTTTAGCTTTTACCAGCAAAAAGTGCCCGGTATATTCTTTTTTTTGGGCGGCATGCCAAAAGGCGGCAATAGCATAACAGCGCCATCGCACCATACGCCCGATTTTTACCTGGATGAAAGCGGCTTTACCCTCGGTGTTAAAGCGCTGTGTAATTTAACGTTGGATTATATGAACGGGAGGGGCAAATAGTTTATAGAGTATTCAGACAAAGTAAGTTTACATAGCCATTTGAAATTTTTATATAATCATGTTGCGTTAATAGAAGAAACATTTGACTATTCAAGGTATCTTGAATACCCCGCGACAGAAGATGAACGTCTTTATCTGAGCAATTCGCATGTGTTTGATTTATTTAAAATAGCATTATGGAAAGAAACTTGTGTAGAATTAGCAAAGATTTTTAAACCGAAAATCGAAGGCAATATCAATATTAATAAGACAATTCCGCCGAAAAAGTCGAATAATGAGTTAAAAGATTTCACAACATTGATTTTTCAAATGAAAAGCGGTGATTTTGGGGAAAATGCAAAGATGACTGAAAAAATTCAAGAATGGGAAATTACATTTGCAGAGTATAAAGGGCAAATTCAATTATTGAAATATTATAGAGATAAAGTTTACGCGCATACAGATTTAAATAGAAAACATTCAGAAGAAATTGAAATTCAGTATCAAGACGTAAACTCCTTAATAGTATTTGCTAAATCAATTATTGATTTTTTATCTAACGAAGTCTTGGAATGGCCAATTAATATTGAAGTGCCGAAATTTAACCCAGAGAAATTTGACATAATAAAAAAACTCATTAATTACGAAAAGTTTTCTTCCCTTTCCCACCCTACTACTAATCTGCAGTAAAAACCAGTGGCGCAGCCCCACGGCGGAGTTGCTCTTTAAGGGCCACCAGTTACATAGCGCCCGCAGCGCCGGCACAAGCGACAAAGCACGTATCCGGCTCAACCAAAAGTTAATGGACTGGGCGGATGTGGTATTTGTGATGGAAAATAAACACCGCGACCTGGTAAAGCAGCGATTTGCCTCCAATAGCAAACAGCTTGTTGTGTTAAACATACCTGACGACTATCGCTTTAATGACCCCGAGCTTATTGAGATGTTAAACGCTGCACTGGGCGAATGGCTATAATATATACAGGCGTAACATAGCCCGTTTGGCGTTCAGATGTGTTAAACGAGAAAGCCGTTAACACAACTTACCGCTCCACCTTCCTGAAATCGTAAGCGTTGTACTCCACAAAGTCGGCTACCTTCACCCGTAGCCCCGTTACCTTACCTTCCCTAACTGTAAAAGTGAATATGGCTTTGCCAAACACAGGATCGGAAAAGGTTACGTAAAAACGGTTGCCGCCAAGCGGCTGTAGCTTAGCGTACATTTTGGGGTGGTGCTCAAAGCGTATCTCCAGGTCGTTGCCGTTTTCGCCGCGGGTTATTTCAAGGCTGCCGTAAAAATCGTTTACGTACTTGCCGGTATATTTATTTGCCGATAACGCCGGCTTGAGGTTTAAGAGCGTGCTGTCTCGCAGTTTTTTATCGGCCGCCAGTTCCGCGTCGGTATTGCGTTTGTTACTGGCCAGGTACACATCGTTATAATGGTAATCATTGTTTTTAAAGTATGCGTCCATAATATCCCAGCGCAGGGCTTCGTAAAGGGCGTTCTGGTCCGTATTGGTCAGGATGATAATGCCCAGGTTCTCTTTAGGTACCAGCGTTACCGATGATACATACCCGCTTACGCCTCCATCGTGCATAATTATACGGCGCCCGGCATAGTCCTGTATAAACCATCCCAGCCCGTAAAGCTGAAAGCCGCTATCGCCGTTCAAATGGTTAACATTGCCTACTACATCCTGCGGCTGTCTCGTTGCCGCTATGGCCGATGCAGGTATCACCTGCTTATTGCCAGCCTTGCCGTTATTCAGCAAAGCCATTACCCATTGGCTCATATCATTTACAGACGAACAGATGCTGGCTGCCGGTGCCAATCCGTCGGTATTACAGTATGGGATGGCGGTAAGGCGGCCGTCAACAAGCGTGTGTGGCGCCGTGCGGTTTAGCGCTTTGGGCATATCAGCTGTTAAGGCCAGGGTGTTTGTCATGCCCAGGGGGGTAAAAATATTGTCTTTTAAAAACACCTCCCATTGGTTGCCGGTAACCCGCGGGATGATTTCCCCCGCCGTTAAAAATGCTGAGTTGGTATACCCCCACGTAGTACGAAAGGGATAGGTGGCTTTCATCTTACCCAGTTTTTCTATTACCTCGTGGCGGCTTAAGTTGGTGTTATAAAAAGTAAAATCGCCCTGAAACGTACGGAAGCCCAGCCGGTGGCAAAGCAGGTCTTTTACAATAGCCATATCGCCCGCGGCCTTATTTTCCAGCTTAAATTCGGGTATGTATTTGGTTACCTTTTCATCAAGTGATAGTTTTTTTTCGGCCTGCAGCATAGCCAGGGCAGTGGCGGTAAAGGCCTTGGTATTACTGCCTATCATAAACAGCGTGTTTACATCTACCTTGTTGGGCAGGCCAAGTTCTTTCACGCCATAGCCCTTCATCAGCACAATTTTGCCATCCTTAACAATACAAACGGCCGCGCCCGGAATACGCCAATTGGTAAGCGCCTTATTTATATAATTATCAAGGCTGTCCGTAATAAACTTACTCCTGTCAACAGTTTGTGCATTAGCGGTCACAACTACCATCAGGCATATAAGCAGGATGTATAATTTTTTCATAGGATGTTATATCAAGGGCTTTAAAATGCTAATTTAACGCAAAATTTACAGCAGCATTATTTATTTAATAAATTAAGAGGACAATAATCAAATCAAATTATTCATGAGTAAATATTACCGTTCTGGGTTGTTTGCCATTGCGTTTATGCTTTGTACGCTGGCACAAACCGCCGTTATGGCACAAATACCATCAACCCACTGGGCAAAAGATGGCTACCAGTATTATAAAGTTCAAAGCGGCGAAATTGTTGTGCTTGATGCACGCGACGCCAACAAAAAATCCGTTTTGGTAAACAAAGAGATGCTTACCCCGCAAGGGCAAAAGCCCATCGCGGTACGTAACTTCTATCTGTCAAACGACGGGCAAAAGGTTTTACTGTACACTAACGCTAAAAAAGTATGGCGTTATGCTACCCGCGGCGATTACTGGGTATATGACTTCGCCGTCAAAAAACTAACTAAACTGGGCTCAGACCTGCCGGCGTCATCGCTGATGTTTGCCAAATTTTCGGCCGATGCAAGTAAGGTTGCTTATGTAAGCGGGCACAATATTTATGTGGAAACCCTTGCCGATGGTAATGTTAAACAATTAACTACGGATGGTACCGAAAAATTGATCAACGGCACGTTTGACTGGGCTTACGAGGAAGAGTTTTTTTGCCGCGATGGCTTTCGCTGGAGCCCGGATGGTAACCAGATAGCTTACTGGCAGATAGACGCCAGTAAAACAAAGAATTACCTGATGCTAAACACAACCGATTCGATATACCCCTATGTAAAACCGGTTGAGTACCCGGTAGCCGGCGAGCCGCCATCACCTTTCAAAATAGGGGTGGTAAGCGTTGCCGGCGGCGCAACCAAATGGATGGATATTCCCACCGACCCTGTTTTGCAATCGTACGTTCCGCGGATGGAGTGGGCCGCTAACAATACAGAACTGATCATTCAGCACCTTAACAGAGCGCAAAACCAAACAGAGGTAATGCTGTGTAACGTACCAAGTGGCAAATCAAAAACCATTTACCAGGAGAAAGATGCGGCATGGATAGATATTTTACCCGAGTGGGAAGAGCACTATTACTATGGCGGTTGGGACTGGTTTAAAAACGGCGCCGACTTTTTATGGGCAAGCGAAAAAGACGGTTGGAGACATTTATACCGCATAAGCCACGATGGTAAGAAGGAAACCCTGGTTACCAAGGGCAACTACGACGTAATGCAGATAAACGCAATTGATGAAAAATCGGGGTATGTATATTTTTCGTCTTCGCCGGATAATGCTACGCAGAAATACCTATATCGTACCAAACTTGATGGCAGTGGTAAGGCCGAGCGTTTAACGCCCATGAACCAGCCGGGCACCCACGATTATGATGTATCGCCCAACGGGAAGGCGGCTACCCATAGCTTCTCTAACTACTACACCGAGGCCGTTAACGAAGTGGTTTCGCTGCCGGAGCATAAAACTTTTGACGGATCTGAAAAAGCAGCAAAAGCTGTAGCCGCATCGGCTGCTAACAAAGCACAATCGAACGTTGAGTTTTTTAAGGTAAAAACAGAAGATGGTGTTGAGATGGACGGCTGGATGGTAAAGCCTGATAACTTTGATGCCACTAAAAAGTACCCGGTGGTTTTATACGTATACGGTGAGCCCTGGGGCCAGAATGTAAAGGACGAAAACGGTAGCAGCTATAACTTTATGTATACCGGCAATATGGCTAAGGATGGTTACATCTACATGTCGATAGATAACCGCGGCACACCTGTACCAAAGGGGCGCGAGTGGCGTAAATCTATCTACAAAGGCATCGGCACGCTAAACATCCGCGACCTGGCAATGGGCACCAAGCAGTTGCTGAAAGAGCGCTCATATCTCGATACTTCGCGGGTGGCGGTTTGGGGATGGAGCGGCGGCGGATCATCAACCCTGAACCTGATGTTCCAATATCCCGAAATTTTTAAAACAGGCATTGCTATTGCTGCAGTAGGTAACCAGTTATCATACGACAATATTTACCAGGAACGCTATACAGGCGTACCTGTTGATGCCGAAGGACGGGCGGCTTATTTAAAAGGATCGCCTATTACCTATGCCAAAAACCTAAAAGGTAATTTATTGTACATCCACGGCACCGGGGACGACAACGTTCATTATCAGAACGCCGAACTGTTGATTAACGAACTGGTAAAATACAACAAGCAATTTCAGCTGATGCTGTATCCAAACCGTACCCACAGCATATCAGAGGGGCCGGGTACCGGGATGCATTTACGCACACTGTACACCAATTATTTAAGGGAACACTGCGCTCCGGGAGCACGGTAAGGCCTCTCCCCGGCCCTCTCCAAAGGAGAGGGAGATAAAACGGCCTCTTAAAGCCCTCTCCTTTGGAGAGGGTTTGGGTGAGGCAAAAGGAAAAGCCCCGCGGTTACACTGGCGGGGCTTTTATATTAAATCAAATTTATAATTGGTTAAAATGGAAGGTCGTCTGCATCGTTGTTGCGGTAGCCGTCGGTGTCGGCTGTTTTTAAAACCGGGCGCTGAGCATTCTCGCTTTCAAAATCGGTTTTGCGGCCCAGCATGGTAAAATTTTCAGCAACTACCTCGGTAGTGTACTTTTTGATCCCCTCTTTATCCTCGAACGACCGGGTACGCAATTTTCCTTCAATATAAACCAGTTTGCCTTTTTGTAAAAACTTAGCGGCCACGTCGGCAAGGCCCCGCCACATAACTATATTGTGCCATTCGGTTTGCTCTACTTTGCGGCCATCCTTGTTAAATGTTTCCGAAGTTGCTAATGGGAAACTTGCTACAGCAACGCCGCCTTCTAAATGCCGTACTTCGGGGTCTTTTCCTAAATGCCCTACCAGTATTACTTTGTTAATTCCAGACATGGCCTAAATTAACGGAGAATTATTTAGAAATTAAAAAAATATTTTATAAATATAAAAATAGCTTTCGGGAGCGCTAAATTTTTAATGTTATCTACATCGGTATAAAACCAGCCCTTTTCCAATTTATCAGGAAATTTCTCTAAAACCAAAAACCGGATAAATAATTGTTGGTGTGTTAAAACGTGTTTGATTATAGCCGAATTATCCTTTAAAATAATATTATCACCAAAAACTTTTGCCTGGGGCAGGCGCAGCAATTCAAGCGGGTCCAATAACCCGGCGGTTTCAATAAGCGGCAGATCATACATATTTGCCCATATATCGCGTTCGTCGCGCTTATTCATCAGGATAACCTTCCCATCGGTTATTAACAAATAGTTAAAATATCGCGTGCGTACTTTAACTGTTTTGAGTTTTACCGGCAAATACACGGTTGCATTTGTTTTAAAAGCAACGCAGCCTAACCTAACCGGGCACACGCCGCAAGCGGGGTTGCGGGGCTTGCAAAGCATCGCTCCAAATTCCATCATGGCCTGGTTATGCAGCGCGGGGCGGGCCTTATCAAGCACATCATCGGCTATTTGCTGAAACATCTTCTTTCCCTTTGGTGAATTTATTGGCTCGTCAATCCCAAAATATCGCGCCAGCACACGGTATACATTACCATCAACCACGGCCCTCGCCTCATTGCTCGAAAACGATGATATAGCTGCCGCGGTATATTCACCTATCCCTTTTAACTTTATCAGTTCTTCGTATCTAACCGGGAATATGCCGTTGTGCTGCTGCTGTACCAATTGAGCGGTTTTTAACATATTGCGGCCACGCGAGTAGTAACCGAGACCCTGCCATAACTTTAATATCTCATCTTCGTGCGCTGCTGCAAAGGCTGTTACGGTTGGGTACTTTTCAACAAAACGGTAAAAATAGGGCAAGCCCTGTTCTACTCGGGTTTGCTGAAGTATAATTTCGGATAGCCAGATAATATAAGCATCCGTTGTTTTGCGCCATGGCAGGTCGCGTTTATTATCGTTGTACCAGGCTATTAGTTGCGCCGAAATATCCATTAATTGCAAAGTAACACCATATCATCTCTGTATCATAATTTCCGGCAAAAAATGCGGTTGCAGCGCCCCTGCAAAAAAAATCTTCTATTTATTTTATTCTTTAATTATAAAGCGATACTTTTGCAACCCCAAAACAGTTAAGTATTTATACATTTAAATAAAAGAAAACAGGATATGACCAAGGCAGAAATAATAGCTGAAATCTCATCTAAAACAGGAATAGAAAAAGTGGACGTGCAGGAAACTGTTGAGGCGTTTTTCAAAGTGGTTAAAACCTCGATGGTTGGCGGCGAAAACGTTTATGTTAGAGGTTTCGGAAGCTTTGTTGTAAAAAAGAGAGCAAAAAAAACAGCCCGTAACATCTCAAAAAATACTGCCATCATTATCCCCGAGCACTTTGTGCCAAGCTTTAAACCGGCTAAAACTTTTGTTGAAAAAGTACGAAGCGGTAACAAAGCAGCTAAAACAAGCAAATAATAAGTATGAAAGTTAAACAAATAGTTGTAGGCGTAGCAGTAATTGCTATTATGGGCTATTTGTATTCGTTACCGGTTAAGGGTTTAACCAAACAGGCAGAGGCAACCCGGGGCAATGCTGCCGCAGGCGCTGCGCCAATGGCAAAAGCCAATGCTAATATAAACGCGGCTTCGGTGTCGGCACTGGCTAAACCCAATATCGACGCTGCCCTGTCGCAGGAGATCACCACGCTTGAGGGCAAGCTAAAAACCGCCGGCCAGGCCGATAAAGTTACTCTGGAAAGGCAATTAGCCCAAGCTTGGGACAGCGCTACACAGCCCGCACCGGCTGCCTTCTATTACCTGGATGTTGCGCATAGCAGCAACCAAATGCAAGATTGGTTAAACGCGGGTAACCGTTTTAACGCGGCTTACAGGGTATCAACAGATACGGCGGCACAGGCCGCTTACGTAGCAAACGCTGTTGAGGCCTTTGACCACGCTACCAAATTACAGCCGGCCAGCCTTGAGGCAAAAACGGGCCTTGGTGTTGCTTATGTAAATGGCGGCGCAATGCCAATGCAGGGGATAGCGCTTTTGCTTGAGGTGGTTAAAAAAGACCCCAAAAATCATGATGCCGTGCTAAACCTGGGCATGTTTGCTATGAAAAGCGGGCAGTATGAAAAAGCGGTTGACAGGTTTAAAACCCTTATAGCGCAAAAAGAAGAAGTTGAGCCTTATTTTTATTTGGCGGAAAGCTATAAACAGTTAGGCAAAAAACAGGAAGCAATTGCAGCTTACCAAAAATGCAAAGATTTAATGGGCGACCCGGTTGCGGGCCAGCGCATAGACGAGTATATAAAGGAATTAAAGAAATAAATTAATCACATTTAAAAATTATTACTATGCCAAGCGGTAAAAAACGTAAGAGACATAAAATGGCTACCCACAAACGCAAAAAGCGTTTAAGAAAAAACAGACATAAGAAAAAATAAGCTGCTGTAAAGCAGGTTATACCCCGCTTAGCGGGGTTTTTATGTGTGTATTTTACCCACTTATTAACTTGCGGCGCAATTATGCGCCGTTTTAAGAAATGGAGTAGCAGTTGATAAAAGAATTAATTATCGATTCATCCCCCAACGGGGCTACTATTGCACTATTACAGGACAAACAACTTGTAGAACTCCATAAAGAGCAGATCACTAACAATTATACTGTTGGCGATATTTACCTGGGCCGCATTAAAAAAATTATGCCCAGCCTTAATGCTGCCTTTGTGGATGTTGGTTACGAGAAGGATGCCTTTTTGCATTATCTTGATTTGGGGCCGCAGGTGCAAAGCCTGCTTAAGCTTACCAAACAAGTACGTAGCGGTGGATACCAATCGAAACTTTTAGATAATTTTAAGCCGGAAGCTGATATAAACAAAGGGGGCAAGATCTCGGATGTTTTATCAAAAAGCTTGCTTGTACCCGTACAAATTGCCAAGGAGCCGATTTCTACAAAAGGCCCACGCTTAAGTTCCGACCTGTCGATAGCGGGGCGGTATGTTGTTTTGGTGCCTTTTTCTGAGGTAATATCTATCTCAAAAAAAATAAAGAGCAATACCGAACGCAACCGCCTGCGTAAGGTGGTTGAAAGCATTAAGCCAAAGCATTTCGGCGTTATTATACGTACCGTATCTGAAGGTAAAGGGGTGCAGGAATTGCAGAAGGACCTGTTGGACCTGATATCTAAATGGGAAACCTTTGTAACCAAGCTTCACGGTACCGAGCCATCTAAAAAGGTGCTGGGCGAAATTGGCCGTACATCAACTATCCTGCGGGATATCCTTAACCCCGATTTTCAGCATATTTATGTGAACGAGCAGAGTATGTATGAGGAAGTGCGGTCGTATATACACGAGATATCTCCAGACCTGGAAGGCATTGTACGCCTTCATAAGCACAAGGAGCCTATTTTTGAGCATCACGGTGTCGAGAAGCAGATAAAATCGACCTTCGGCAAAACGGTTAATCTTGCCGGCGGCGCTTACCTGGTTATTGAACATACCGAGGCCCTGCACGTTATTGACGTAAACAGCGGTAATCGTACGGCTAATAAAGAGAACCAGGAAGAGAACGCCTACCAGGTAAATAAAGAGGCGGCTAAAGAGATAGCCCGCCAGCTGCGCCTGCGCGATATGGGCGGTATAGTGGTTGTCGATTTTATCGATATGCACAAGCCTACCAACCGTAAAGAGCTTTTTGATTACCTGAAGGCACAAATGGCCGACGACCGTGCCAAGCACACCATATTACCGCCAAGTAAATTTGGGCTGATACAAATTACACGCCAGCGTGTAAGGCCCGAGATGAATATTGTTACCAGCGAGGTTTGCCCCGCTTGCGGCGGCACAGGTACCATCAGGCCAACCGTATTGCTGATAGATGATATTGAAACAAACTTCAATTACATCCTTACCGAGCAAAACGAGAAAAATATTACACTTTGTGTACACCCGTACATCGAAGCTTACATCAAAAAAGGGGTGTTTAACCGCCAGATGAAATGGTACTTTAAATATGGCCAGTGGATAAAGGTTAAAAGTAACCCCGCCTACCAGATAACCGAGTTCAGGTTTTTCTCGAGTAAGGATGAGGAGATAAAATTGTAGGTGCAGATTTTAAATTTGCAGATAAGAAAAGAGCGGATGTTGAATTACTTCCGCTCTTTTTGTTTGAAAAATATTTTATAGTTTACAGCATTAAACCTAAATCCATATGAAAAGAGGCCAAATTATTTTTATTGTTATTATCCTGGTATTTATTGCCGCAGTATTTACCAACCCAAATCAATCACAGCACAGGGACGCTATTAAACAAAAGCTTAACGAATACATTCAGAAAAATGTCCGTAATGAGGGTGCGCTTAGCTTGATGATTGGCACTGCATTTTTAGAACGTGTGATAGATACAATAGTAAGTAGCGATAATTATCTGGTTTTTTCGCTCACCAAAGCCACTTGGCAAGGTGAATCAAGCGTGGTAGGAATAGGGATATTTGGCAATGTGTTTACTTTTGGAAAAATAAATGAATTAGCTAAAGCGGGACGCTAAAGCTATAAATATCTTACGACGCCCAAATGCTAATATTATTGGCAAATTATCCGCATATTTGCACTACTCATATCTGCACATCAACAAACAATGGCTAAAACCAAGATCGCATATTTTTGCCAGAGCTGTGGCTACGAATCGCCTAAATGGCTGGGTAAATGCCCAAGCTGCCAGCAATGGAATACTTTTGTTGAAGAAATCTTAGAGAAATCGAGCGCATCGGTGCCAAACTGGAAAAGCAGCCCCGCCTCGTCGCAGCGGGCTAATAAGCCGGTTGAAGTGACTGATATCACCTTTAAGGAAGAGCATCGCCTGCTAACGCCCGATAAGGAGTTTAACCGGGTTTTGGGCGGCGGCATTGTTGCGGGTTCGCTGGTGCTGATAGGCGGCGAGCCGGGCATTGGTAAATCGACGCTGATGCTGCAGCTTGCCCTGAACATGCCAAACGTGAAGGTGCTGTATGTATCGGGCGAGGAAAGCGACCACCAGATAAAAATGCGGGCGGAGCGTCTCGCCAGTGAAAAATCCGAAATCCGAAGTCCGAATCCCGATAGCCATCGGGACGAAATAAACAAGGGCTGCTACATCCTTACTGAAACATCCACCCAAAACATATTTAAGCAGATAGAAGAACTGCAGCCGGATATTTTGGTGATCGATTCTATCCAGACGCTGCATTCATCGCATGTGGAGTCGACACCCGGAAGCGTATCGCAGGTGCGGGAATGTACGGCAGAACTGCTGCGTTTTGCTAAGGAAACATCTACCCCGGTTTTTTTAATTGGCCACATCACCAAAGATGGGATGATAGCCGGGCCAAAAATATTGGAACACATGGTAGATACTGTGCTGCAGTTTGAGGGCGACCGCCACCACGTATACCGCATTTTGCGCACTATCAAGAACCGATTTGGCTCCTCATCCGAACTGGGCATTTACGAAATGCTGGGCGAAGGGCTGCGCGAAGTATCAAACCCGTCCGAGATCTTATTATCACAACGCGACGAGCCTTTAAGCGGCGTCACCATATCGGCCACTTTAGAGGGCATGAGGCCCATGCTGATAGAAACCCAGGCGTTGGTAAGCACATCGGCATACGGCACGCCACAACGCACCGCAACGGGCTTTGATACCAAACGGATGAGCATGCTCCTGGCAGTGCTGGAAAAACGTTGCGGGTTCAAGCTTGGCGCACAGGATGTTTTCCTGAATATTACCGGGGGTATCCGGGTGGAAGACCCGGCCATTGACCTGGGCCTGGCCGCTGCTATTATATCATCGCATGAGGATATTCCTATCCCGGCTAAAACCTGCTTTGCCGGCGAGATTGGCCTGTCCGGCGAAATAAGGGCGGTAAATAGAGTAGAGCAGCGTATAGCCGAGGCACAGAAATTGGGGTTCGACCAGATATTTATTTCTAAATACAATATGCCCACTGCCGCCAAGGACAAAAAGCGGCTCGACCTTTCCCGCTATACGATTGATGTGAAAGTTGTGGGGCGTATTGAAGAGGTATTTGGGTTGCTGTTTGGTTAAGGCTATGATATCCTCAACGTAAGCAGGGTTATATCGTCAATGGGTTTGCCTTTAACCACCTGGTTAATGTAGTTCATCAGCGCCTCGTTAAAGCCGTCAGGACTTTGTTCACCATTATGGGCCACAAATTCCAGCAACTTATCCTCGTCCCATGCTTTGATATTTTGCGCATCGTAATCCATTAAGCCGTCTGTGTAATTAACTATCAGGCTTCCTGGTTCTACATCTATTTCTCCCTCGTTTAAAAAAGGCAATTCTTCAAAGGCGCCAATCATGGTTGTGCCAAGTTTAAGCGGCACAGCCTCCCCTTCAGAATAGAGTATACTGGGGTTGTGTCCGGCGTTTATATAATTAAGCTTCCGGGTTTTTTCGTTGTACTTGGCCAAAAACAAGGTAATAAAACGCTCCCCTTTGGTATTATCTATCACAATTTTATTAAGTCGCTCCACAACGGTCGTTAGCTCGTCTTCTATGGCGGCTAAACCGTGCAGGCTGGCCTGGAAGTTTGCCATCAGCAACGCTGCAGAGATCCCTTTGCCCGATACATCAGCTATGCACCATAAAAACTCGTTTTCGTTCAGCCGGAAGAAATCGAAATAATCACCTCCGATATCCTGATGCGGCAGGTATTTGGCCCCGATCTCCACCCCCTCTTCCTTGTGTTCCCTTAGCGGGATCAGCATGTTCTGCACTTCAACGGCCAGTTCCATTTCCCGCTGAAACCGCTCGGCCTGTAACCGCTCCCGGAAAAGTTTTTTGTTCTCTAAAGCCACTACTATAACATTTATCAGCGTCTGAATAAAATTCAGGTCGTTGTTTAGCATGTCGCCCGAGGTGTTGAAGTCGCCGATGAGCGCGAATGCAAGGGCCTTGTTTTTATGGTAGATGGGTATAAAATAATTGTAACGGCTAAGCGTGTCGTCGGCATGGCCTGTAAGATCAGCCGGCGATCGTAATTTGTTTAAGTGCGACCATGTTTGATTGAGTGTGGCCGCTGTTTCCATATCCCCGCCGTATTTCGAGATACAGTTATATGCGCCATCCTTTTCGATCAGGAAACGGAATTTACCAACCTGTAAATAATTTTTTAGGATCACCTCCAGCATTTGTATCAATGTGGGGGTTGGAGTGTTTTTATTGATAGCCCTTGTAACTTCCAATAACGAGTTTAACTCCGACTGCCTTTTAAGTAACAGCCTGATTAATTCATCTTCACCAGAACTATCGTTGTTATTTTGCATTTATATTTAGGTAGCCTAAAGTAACTAAATATTCTTTTTTAACGTCAGCGAACTGCTCTTTTTTTAGCGGACAGTATTTATAGCTTACTTACCTCACAATACGGCCCTTCCACGCATATTTGCGGGTATTCCCTATCAAACCAACATACACAAAGTAAATAATATGTATAGGAGCAAGCACTATTAACAGGCCTACCAAATTTGCGCGCTTAAAAAAGGTGGTTATAGGTAATAAAAAGGCCACTTCTATCAGATACTTTAACAGAAACTGAACCAGAAAAAGTTTAAGATAAAAAATATTATAAAAACCCAACCCTGCGTTTACCAACAGCGAAAGATTAAACAGCCATATACAAACCGCAAGCGCCACTACCTTTTTATCTTTATACCGGGTAGATTTTGACGCCCAGCGCCTGCGCTGTTGCAAAAACTCCTGCAGGGTATGCTTGGCGTGGGTAAATACTACCGCGTCCCGGTTTTTAAAAAAGCCTATTTTATGCGGGTAAATCTCGGCAACTTTTTGCAGCAGCAGCTCGTCATCGCCCGATGCCAGGTCATCTATCCCCTTAAACCCTCCCACCTCATAAAAAACATCTTTACGATAAGCAAAATTTGCCCCGTTACAGGTTGAAGCCCTGCCATTGCCAATAAAGGCTGCACCAATACCTATCAGGTACGAGAATTCAAGCGTTTGCAGCCGCTCAAATAACGATCGTTCCTCAAAATAGGTAACCGGCGATGATATCATTACCGGGCCGTGCGTTTCATAATAACCCACAATTGACGAAAGCCACCCGCTTCCCATGCGGCAGTCTGCATCGGTACAAACCATTAGCTCGCCGGTTGATAAATTAATAGCCTCGGCAATGGCTTTCTTTTTATATGAGTTTAACGGCTTATCTTCGTTTAGTTGCAAAAGCTTTACGCCGTGTACCGCGTAGCTACTTATAATGGCGGCAGTATCGTCAGTAGAGTGGTCGTCTACAATTATTATTTCTGTCAGGTGTTTGGGATAATCCTGCGCTAAGATATCATCAATGGTGTAGCGTATGCGTCCGGCCTCATTTCGGGCGGCTATCAACACGGTTACTTTTGTGATTGATGGCGCTGCGCCAATGCCCGGGGGCTTTAACGCTGCCCAACCTTTTATTAAATAGGCAACCACCAGCAGATATAAGCCTGTTAGCAATAACGAAATGGTACTATGCAGTGCGATCAAAAAACTTAAGTTTAAAAACAAATACTGAACCGATAATGGCAGGGATAATAAGGTTGACCAGCCAGATGGATGATACCGCTGCAATTATAGCTATTTGCTGGTTGGTTACATATAAAAATAAATGCATCGCCGTAACACTGCGTACACCAATGTCTAAAAGATCGAGCGATGGCAGGGCCGACTGGATAAAGATAAAAACAAACACTGTCATCATCATGCTGAAAAAGGCGATATCGGGCAGTAGAAGATCTATTACGAGATAATACTGAAACGAGAACACAAAAAACCGGGCAAGGCTATAACCAATAACAACAAGTAACTCATCCCTGTTATAACGGCCCATGATCTCAAAAAACCGGTGATACTTTTTTAGGAACCTGATACGGTCAAGCAGGGCCACCAGCCATTTTATATTTAAATAGAATACCAGCAATAACCCTAAAAAAGCCAGTGACAGTGCCGTTATGCCCAGGTACAGCCAAAAGTTTAAGTTAAGGAAATAATAAATAAACCATAACGAAGCCAGTATGCCAACCGTATTGGTGATCACGTTTTGAGCAAAAGCACCCACCGCCATAGCGAAAACGCCATGCACCCTTTTACGGTTTGGCAAAAACATTACGCGCCCGCCGTACTCGCCAATGCGGTTTGGCGTAAAAACGGCCCAGGTGAGGCCGCAAAAAACAGCCTCAATAGCAACCCACACAGATATATTGGTAAGCTTTTTAGCCAGGTATTGCCATTTAAGGCTTTCTAAAAACCAGTTCAAAATCATCAGCAAAACAACAGCCGACAGGGTAAATATCACCTGATTGCGGCTAATAACAGCAGTTAGTGCTTCAAACTGTTTAAGGCTATCGTTCTTGGTTAAAAACTTATTGTATATAAAAAGAAAGGCTAAAACAAGGATGCCTGCTTTAAGAAGGTACGAGAATATTTTTTTGGCCGCGGCTGTCAATCTTAAAATTTGTGCAATGTTACAAAAAGCAAGTTAAAAGCCGGGAGCAATAAGGCTTTCTGCGTATATTTTAGTGTTGCCCACAAATGTGATAGCTGTTTTGTTTGATTAAGCTAATTACAATATTGCTGTGCTTTTGTTTGATAAAGAAAGTTTTAGGACAGAAAAGGCTCTATATTTGTATAACCGTGCCCAATAAATATTTTGTATGTTACAATACAACTTGTTTGCTTCTAAAACTACGATATTTCTAAACTCAAATACATCATCATGATAACACCTAAAAACATCTTGTTACTGGCCATAGGTATTGCTATAGCTGCCACCGCCTGTAACGCGGCCGAACCCGCGCAGCGGGACACCCTGCCGGCGGTGGAAACGCAAAGCCCCAACACCAATTACAAACCAGCGTTTAAAGGGCAAACCCGCATTGGCGGTGTAAAAACCAAAACACCGGTTACAATCACCGTTATAAACAGCAGCCTTAAAAACCCATGGGGCATACATGTACTGCCTGACGGGCGTTTCCTTGTAACAGAAAAAGCAGGCTCGATGCGTATATTAAAAGCCAGCGGCGAATTTGACAAACAGATCACCGGTTTCCCGGCGGTGCTTTTTCGCGGACAGGGCGGGTTATTGGATGTTACTATTGACCCCGACTTTGCAAAAAACCACATGATCTATTGGGCATTTGCAGAGCAGGCCGAGGGCGGATCGCTGCTGGCCATCGCCAAAGGTAAATTATCGGCAGATGAAACCGGGCTTGAAGGTGTAACCGTGATATACCGGGCAACCCCTGCGTATAAGGGCACCCTGCAATACGGCGCGCGTATAGTATTTGACAAACAAGGCAACCTGTTTATAAGCACGGGTGAGCGAAGCGGCAACGATATCCGCATGAAGGCGCAGGATCTTAGCGCGGCCATCGGCAAGATCATCCACATCACAAAGGCGGGCAAGGCTGTGCCGGGCGGGCCGTTTGCCGGTAAAGCTAACGCGCTGCCCGAGGTGTACGCGTATGGTATACGCAACCCGGATGGATTGGCATGGAACCCGGTAACCGGCGAACTTTGGGAGGCTGAGTTTGGCCCACGCGGCGGCGACGAGATCAACATTATCAAACCCGGGCGCAATTTTGGCTGGCCGGTAGTTACTTACGGGATTGAGTACAGCGGCGAAAAGGTTGGCGACGGCATACAGCAAAAAGAGGGTGTAACCCAGCCAATTTACTACTGGGACCCTACCATATCGCCCGGGGGCATTACCTTTTATACAGGCAATATTGCCGAGTGGAAGAATAACTTGTTTGTAGGGGGGTTAAGCGGTTCGCACATTGCCAGGCTGGTGATAAAAAACAACAAAGTTGTTGGCGAAGAACGCCTGCTGCGCGATAGAAATGAACGCTGGCGCGCTCTTGTAACCGGTAAGGATGGTGCCCTTTACGGATTAACTGATAGCGGGAAACTGTACAGAATAGCTAAGAAATAACCAAAACGGCTGATGTTTCATCACGTTTTGGTTGAAATATGGCCGGTAAACCACTAAATAGTTTTAATTATTTAAACACGCAGTGGTGACAGAATGGTGTCACCATGCATTTTTTTAACCAGCTGATTATGAGGCGTTCACGTTTGTTCACGGTGTTCACGTGCGCCGAACGTGAACACTTTGCAGGGAGTTAAGCTTCAGATTGGCCGGACCGCGCTATCCCAGGATCTCCTTAATATCCTCGGCGGTAAGCGATTTAATAAAGCTGTCTTCGGTAGTGATGAGGGCGCGGGCTACGCTTAGCTTGCGCTGCTGCAAAGCCAGTATCTTCTCTTCCACCGTATCTTTGGTGATGAATTTATAAATGAACACATTTTTGGTTTGGCCGATGCGGTGCGTGCGGTCAATGGCCTGCTGCTCAACCGCGGGGTTCCACCATGGGTCGAGGATGAAAACGTAATCAGCCTCCGTTAAGTTCAGCCCTACGCCGCCCGCCTTTATTGATATCAGGAAGACCCTTGTTTTGGCGTCCTCCTGAAATTGCTTAACCACATCGCCGCGGTTTTGCGTACTGCCGTCAAGGTAAACATAGGAAATATCTTCCCTGTCAAAATAATTGCGGTAGATGCTAAGCTGTTTTACAAACTGCGAAAAAATAAGCACTTTGTGTCCGCCGTCAAGTACGTTGGCAAGTGTGTGTACAACATTTTCGAATTTGCCGCTGTCGCCCTCGTATTCAGCGTCTATCATACATGGGTGGTTTGCTATCTGGCGCAGTTTTATAAGCCCCTGCAATACCTGTATCTGTGTTTTAGCGTAGGTGCCGTCCTCAATACTGCGCAGCAGTTCGTTGCGATATTCGGATTTTACTTTGTCGTACACCTCGGCCTGTTCTTCGCTCATCTTGCAATAAAAAAGGTTCTCGGTTTTTGGAGGGAGTTCTGTTGCAACCTGTTCTTTGGTGCGCCTCAGTACAAACGGCTTAATAATGGCCTGCAGCTTACGGGCTTTATCCTCGTCCTTCTTTTTTTCTATAGGTGTTACAAACTCGTTCTGGAAAAACTGTTGCGCCCCTAACAACCCGGGGTTGATGAACGACATTTGTGTCCACAGGTCATTAACCGAGTTTTCTACCGGGGTACCGCTCAATATCAGTTTGAAACGCGATTTTAACTGCCTGACAGATTGGAAAGATTTTGATGATGGGTTTTTAATATTCTGGCTTTCATCCAATATTACATAGTCAAAAAAGTAAGCCTTAAACATCTCGATATCTATCCGGCTGATGCCATAGGTGGTTATCACCACATCGTAATTGGCAAACACCTCCGCCGATTTGTAGCGGAACGCCCCGGTATGCACCATCAACCTCAATTGCGGCGCAAATTTACGTGCCTCGTTCAGCCAGTTGTAAATTAGGGAGGTAGGCATAATTACCAGTGATGTGGCTTTGCTGCCCGCTGCCTCCGAGTCTTCTTTATGTTTTTGAAGCAAGGCAAGGGTTTGTATGGTTTTCCCCAAACCCATATCGTCAGCCAGGCAGCCCCCAAAGTGATACTCCTTTAAAAAGTGGAACCAGTTATATCCCGCTTTTTGGTAAGGACGCAGGCTGCCGGCAAAATTTACGGGCATGGCAACATCTTCCGTTTCCTCAAATCCAGCGAGCTTTTGCAGTTTGCGGTTCATAGCCACTTCGGCCATCTCACCGCCCGCCAAATCGTTAACCAGGCCAAGGTGGTGCCTGCGCAGTTTTAAATGGTCGCCACCCTCGGCAAAATGCAACAGGTTGCCGTATTGCGAGAACCAGCTTTCCGGAATTACGGCAATCTCACCGGAGGGCAATACAAATTCCTTTTTATGATTAAGGATATGGTTTTTTAACTGGATGAACGGGATACGGTATTGGCCGAAATACACTACCGCGTTAATGTCAAACCAATCGTTGTTCTCGCTTATTTCAAGGTCAATTTTGGTGTTCCCAAACACATACCGCTTTTGTCCGTCGGGCTGCTCCAGCTCAAAGCCTTGCTCTACCAGCTCGTCGTGGTGTTGGTTAAGCCATTCAAAAATTGGGAAAGAGCGGTCGCCCTCATCATTATTATGCGCAGCTACTTCCAGGTTTTGAAACAGTGACGATACCGTTTTCAGCCCCATAACTTCTAACTGCTGTAGCTTCCCTTTCTCCCACGCAACAGAGCGCTTAATGCGATGAAAAAGGTAATCATCGCCAGTTTTCTCCATCCTTACCGATACATGTCGGCCATCGCCGTACGGAAAGATATACCCGGCGTACTTAAAATATAATTGCAGCTGCGACGTGCCGCCCTCAACATAAATAGGCTTTAAAAAGGCTGTTGCCTCGTACTTTTCGGTATTGATAGTAAAACCTTCGGCGTAAACGTTATGCTTCTCTATCAGCGGGCCAACAAATTTTTCGAAGTACGATTGCTCCGATGACTTTGGTATGGATATATAGCGCTTGTTAAGAAAAGGCTGTAGCTTTTTGCCCTCTATCTCTTTATCAAAATAATACAAGGTATCATCCAGCAGCATCCAGGCCGGGTGGTTGCAAATCACCTCGGCATCCTTAAACATAAACTCTATACGCATACCCTGGTACTTAATGGTCGGGAAGTACCTGATCTCGTCATCCCCTCTCCTGAAATGAAAAAGCACAGAGGCGGGTTCATCAGCGATATGAAGCTTACGCCCGGCCGGGTACCCTTCCTTACTCATCAAGTAGATCGGTTTTTTACTGATGCCAAGCAACGCAAGCGCTTCTACTAATTTTTTTTCGATCTTGGGGCGAATAGTATCAAAAAGCTGGTCGTTAAATATTTTGGCAAAAAACTCGAACGGACGGATAGGCTTTTTATAGAACTTTTTAATAATGTTACCCTGTTCTATATCCTCCAGTATCTTTATAAGCTTGCGGTCGGTATCGTCAATACAGTGCATAAACTCTTCGGCGGTATTACTGAACAGGCGTTGATGGGTAAACGAAAACTCGCCGTTGGGGTTTAACTGCACGATGTGCGGCTCTATTACGTACGACAGGAAATCGTGCCTGGCAATGGCATAAATAATTTGGCAAGGTTTACTGCTATCTACGCGTAACATGAACTTTCTTCAGGTAAAAAATTAAAGAAAGCTACACTGAGAAAAAATTCAAACGTAATGTAAAAAAATGATACCCGAAAATTTTCGGGTATCATTTTTTATAGTGAATAATAACCAGTGGCTAAATAAGCGATGTTTCTTCTCCGGCAATTAGCAGTAAGCCTGGAAATACTTAAAGGGCTATCCGGCCCTCAAAAACCAGTTCTGTAGGTCCTTCTAAAAATATATTGCTAAATTTTTCGCCGTCATGATCAAAGCGGATATTAAGATCGCCGCCTAATACTTTAACGGGGGTATTTATGCTACCGGTTTGATGATGGTGCTTAGCCATTGCCAGCGCAACTGCAGTAACACCTGTGCCGCAGGCATATGTTTCGTTTTCAACGCCCCGTTCAAATGTGCGTACAAAATATCCATCGCCACTTTTTTCAACAAAGTTTACGTTGATCCCCTCTTGCTTATACGTTGAATTGTTGCGGATGGCGTAACCTTCATTATAAACATCTTTGGCTTGCAGCCCGGTTGTTAATTTAACATAATGTGGCGATCCGGTGTTAAGCACATAAGCCTCACCATCCTCGTTGATAATGGATACGTCTATCATTTGCAAACTAACCCAATCACCCGCTTCTGAAATTTTGGCATGATGCGCTCCGTCGCTCGCGAGAAATTTTGTCATATCAGTTATTATGCCCAGATGTTTGGCAAAAGCTACAATACAACGGCCGCCGTTACCACACATACTTCCTTCCTTTCCGTCGGCATTGTAGTATACCATTTTGAAGTCGAATCCGGGTTCGTTCTCCAATAGCATCAGCCCATCTGCACCTATGCCGAAACGCCTGTCGCAAAGCCTTGCAACCTGCTGAATATCAGTGAATTTTACTGATAAATCACGATTGTCGATCAAAACAAAGTCGTTTCCCGCTCCCTGGTATTTATAAAAGTTTATCTGCACAACACTTTGTTATATTTATCCGTTAAATAATAGTGCAAATATACCGCCTCCCCGGTGGCTATTTAACACTTTTTAACATTATTACTTATACCTTATTATTGATTATATCGTCTATATGGTATTAAATTTGAATTTCGATATATAAAGTAAAACAGAAAGTGGATAAAAATATGAAAAAAATTGGTTTAACATTATTAACCGCCTTTGCAGGCGGTGCTATGGCGTTAGGCGTATATAAATTTGCCGAAAAAAAGTACGCCGATAATATGAGTTTGGAGGATAAACAGAAAGTTTATTTTGCCAGCAACAGGGCCAACGCTCCGGTTACTTCATCTGCCGGTTCGGTAGATTTTACCCAGGCAGCGGCCGATGTAACGCCTGCGGTGGTATATATCCGCACAACCTTTGCTGACAGAAGTAACGACCAGCAGGACCAGATGGAGCAAATGTTTGGGCAACTGTTTGGGCAGCGTATGCGCCCGCAGGGTCCGCAAATGGCATCAGGTTCGGGTGTTATCATCTCTCCCGATGGCTATATCGTAACGAATAACCACGTGGTGGCCAGAGCCGAAAAAATCCAGATCGTTACTAATGATCACCGTAACTTTGAGGCTAAAGTAATAGGTACCGACCCTAATACAGACCTCGCCCTTATAAAAATTAATGCAACCAACCTGCCGATTGTGAAGCTTGGTAACTCCGACGCTGTTCGCGTTGGCGAATGGGTATTGGCTGTAGGTAATCCATTTAGGCTTAATTCAACTGTAACCGCGGGTATTGTGAGCGCCAAAGGAAGAAGCATTAATATTATTGGCCGCGATGAAGACGAAAGCCCATTCCCGGTTAGGCAAAACGAAAACCCTACGCTTAGGAAGGGCATCGAATCGTTCATCCAAACCGACGCGGCTATTAACCCTGGAAACAGTGGCGGCGCATTGGTTAATACCGCCGGCGAACTGATCGGTATCAATGCGGCAATCGCTTCCCATACAGGCAGCTATGAGGGTTATGGTTTTGCTATCCCTATTAACCTTGCAAAAAAAGTTCTTAATGATATAAAGAAATACGGCGCTGTTAAACGTGGCTATATCGGCATCAGCTTTGCCGACCTTAGCGACCCTGATGCAGCGAAGCAAGTTAACAGCGATAAAACAAATGGTTTATACGTAAGCAGTTTGCTAACCGGCGGAGGTGCAGAACAGGCAGGTCTTAAAACTGGCGATATAATTACAAAGGTTGAAGGTAACCCGGTTTATGAATCATCTGATTTACAGGAACGCGTAGCCCGCTTACAGCCAGGCGATAAAATTAACCTTACCGTATTGCGCGGTGGCAGCGAAAAGAATTTCAGCGTTACCTTAAAGCCGGAATCTGCCATAAGCAACCGCACAGCATCTGTAAATAAATCGGCAGCCGAGCTCTTTAACAAACTGGGGGCAAGTTTCCAGCCGTTAAATGCAGATCAGAAAGCCAAGTTTCATGTTAATTCTGGTGTGATGGTTACCCAGGTACGCCCGGGCGGTATATTTGATGATACCGAAATACCGGTGGGGTCAGTAATTACCTCTATTAATAAGCAACCGGTAAACAGCGTTGCCGATATGGACAAGGTAATAACTTCGTTAAAAAATGGCAGGCTCATCATTACGGGGTACTATCCTGATGGCGGTAGCTTCAGCAACGTTTTTGCAGTTCAATAATTATAAGTTCAATTCCAAAAAAAAACCGGCTAAAGAGCCGGTTTTTTTTGCATCATTCCATTAAAAAGTAACGCTTACACCGGTTGTAAATAAAAAGTAGATGCCATTCCGGGCATTTTCATTTACATAATTAACCTGTTTAACAGGTTTGATAAAATAAGGCGTAAAGTTGATTTGCCATTTGTTTATGGCATAAACTATGGGCATAGAGCCCGTAACCGCAAGCAAATTATAACCTTCAACCTCCCGTTGATGTTCCTCTGTTACCGTTTGGTTAATAATGGTTTGCTTTGGCTGCTTTGGAAACAAGATATTGATAGGTGACGTAGGTGTTGGGTTATCTACCGCGCGTTGAACCACCGAGTTGGTGTAATAGGTTTCGGTGAAACGCTGCGTACCGCTGTATAGCGTAAATGTTGGTGTTACTTTCAATCCGTTTGTTTTTTGCGCGCCGGTTTTAACAACCGCTATCTCTTTGGATAGTTCCGCTGTGTTAACAATATCATTCTTATTATTCCGGCCAAACCGGTAACTGCCGCCCAGGGTGAGCTTCACAATATCAGACGGATTAAAGTTAAGTTGCGCATCTATCGTGGTATTAAATGATGACAGGATGTTCGGGCTATCGTCATTTATAAAATACTTGGTAACAGATACGGCGCCTCCGTAATATTTCTTTTTATCGAAAGAAAAGACATATCCCGGAGTGATGCTAAATCCGGGTGAGTTGGAGCCGCCGCCGCCGGCATTAAAATAACCAATACCGCTCACAAACAGCCCGTACTTAGATATCAGCGTAAAAGTGGGTAATACCAGCGGCACGCTCGACTCGTCCCTGCGGCCGGCATAAGTAAGGTTAGAGATGTATTGCAACCCTGCATTATAAAATAAAGACTTAACCTGTGGGGTAACGGTATCCTTGCTTACCTCTTGTGCATGTGCGCCAACAGCGGCAGCCATCAATAAGGTAATGCAGATTAGTTGACGTTTTTTCATAGTAAAGCGTTTAAAATTTCCCGTATAAGCAAAAAGGCCGTTTAAGGCCTTTTGCTTTGAATACTTAAATAAAAATTAGTGCCTGGCTGCAACGCTGGTTTTGGTTGCAGTTGATGCATTTATTTTAACCTGTTTTTTCCCTACTTTAACAGCATTGCTGGTTGTAGCATGGGTATTGGTAGCACTTTTTACATTTTTTGATGATACCGCTGATTTGGCAGAACCATTTACAGTTGTTTTGCCGCTAACACTAACTTTAGTGTTTTTTACACGGTTAGCGGTAGTAGTAGCTGCGCTTTTTGCGCGAAGCGATGCGTTCTCTTTTGCAGCATTTGCATTTGCTGCTGCGGCTGTAGCAGCATTTTCGGTGTTATCAACAACCTTGTTGGCATTAACATTCACCTTTTCAGCGGCGGTTGCATTTACTGCACCGTTTACTGTTGCTGCATTATTACTTGCGGCTGTTTTTGCAGTTGTATTAAGGGTAGCGTCCACGGCGGTAGTAGCAGCCGGGGTAACAGCGGCCTTTTGTGCAGCTGCTACGGTTTGCGCTGTAGCGTTTTGGGTTGCGGCCTGAACTTGTTTTGTTACGGCGGTTGTTTGATTAACTGCTTTTTGCGCCACCGCTGCAGCATTTACAGTTGGCGTTGTGGCCTGTGTTACTATTTTAGTTGCTGTTGCAGCACCAACGTTAACTTGTGCCATTGCAGAATTAACTGCAAACAAGGCTGATGCAAATAAAATTGGTTTTAATAGCTTTTTCATGTCTGTACTTTTTATAGTTAAATAATCGGCGGAAAAAAGGTCCGCATTTATCTAACATTCGCAAAAGTAGTACCAAGCGTATAAAAGCTGTTTTTATAAGGTACCAGCTACTAAAGTCAATGCTGTTGTACTAAAAAAACTACATCTACCTGTGTATAAATCAGTTAATCCTATTGCCAATTTACTATAAAAAAAGCCCCGGCATTTGCCGGGGCTTAACATGCTCTTTATAAAGGGGCTTACATCTTTGGCATCCGTCGCATCATATTGGCCATAGCCGCCGGATTGCTCATTTGTTTCATCACTTTACGCATATCGTCAAACTGTTTCATCAGGCGGTTCACTTCCTGCAGATCTGTTCCCGATCCTTTTGCAATACGGGTGCGGCGACTGGGGTTAATAATGTCGGGGTTAGCTTTTTCTTTAGGGGTCATCGAGTTAATAATGGCTTCGATGCCCTTGAAAGAATCATCACTTACCTCTACGTCCTTCATCATTTTACCAACGCCCGGTATCATGCCCATCAGATCCTTCATGTTGCCCATTTTCTTGATCTGCTGTATCTGGCTGTAAAAGTCGTTGAAGTCGAATTTGTTTTTACGGATCTTACGCTGCAGCTCAGCGGCTTCCTTCTCGTCGAACTGTTGTTGGGCGCGTTCAACCAGGGATACCACATCGCCCATGCCCAAAATACGCGATGCCATACGATCGGGGTGAAAAACGTCCAGCGCTTCCATTTTTTCACCTGTACCGATAAATTTTATCGGCTTATTAACAACCGATTTGATAGAAAGTGCGGCACCGCCACGTGTATCACCATCAAGCTTTGTCAGTACCACACCTGTAAAGTCCAGGCGATCGTTAAAAACTTTAGCAGTATTAACAGCATCCTGCCCCGTCATCGAGTCAACTACGAACAGTATCTCGTGAGGGTTAACCGCCGCTTTTACCTGCTCTATCTCAACCATCATGGCCTCGTCTATAGACAGGCGTCCGGCGGTATCAATAATTACCACGTTATTGCCGTTTTGCTTAGCCTGGGCAATACCTTCGCGCGCAATGGCGATAGGGTCCTTTGATTCCAAATTAGCGTAAACAGGTATCCCTATTTGCTCTCCTAATACCTGTAGCTGGGTAATTGCCGCCGGGCGGTAAATATCATCGGCAACCAAAAGCGGTTTTTTGCCCTTTTGTGTTTTAAGGAAATTGGCCAGTTTGCCGGTAAACGTAGTTTTACCCGCACCGTTCAATCCCGCTATCAGGATGATGGTGGGCGATGCTTTCAGGTCCAGGTCGGCAGTTGTGCCGCCCATCAGCTCGGTAAGCTCGTCGTTCATCAGCTTGGTTAAAAGCTGGCCGGGCGAAATGGACGTTAATACGTTTGAACCCAAAGCCTTTTGCCTTACATCGTCAGTAAAGGCCTTAGCGGTTTTATAGTTAACGTCGGCATCCAGAAGGGCTTTACGTATCTCCTTCATGGTTTCGGCCACGTTTATTTCTGTGATTGATCCTTGTCCCTTTAATACTTTAAAAGCCCTGTCGAGCTTGTCCGATAAATTTTCAAACATTATTTATTCTAATTTTTGAGGATACAAAGGTATGATTTTGAAGCAATTTGCCTTAATAATAGTATTACAAAACCATAATTAACCAGTATTTAACAAAAAGAAATGTAACGTTTGTGCATTTTACAGCATCTTATAAAAACTATTAACCACCCAAAATGAAGGTTTTTTTCCTCGTTGTACTATTTAGCGCTGTAACGCTGGGCGCATTCTCGCAAACAGAGAAGAAAACCCTTGTTGCTATAAAAACAGAAACGCCCCCGAAAATAGATGGAACCCTTGACGACGCTGTGTGGCAAAACGTACCCGTAGCTACTGATTTTGTTGAGTTGCAGCCTAATGCCGGCAACCACGAAAAGCCCGAAAACCGTACGGAAGTAAAAATTATTTATGACAATGCCGCTATTTATGTAGGTGCCCGGATGTATGAGCGGGACCCGTCTAAGATCGCGCGCGAGTTTGCTACAAGAGACCAGGTTGGAAATGCCGATTTTGTAGGACTTATTTTTGACACTTATAAGGATGGCATCAATGGATCGGGTTTTTTTGTGACCTCAACTAACGGCCAGTTTGACGCCAAGTACGCCCCTAACCCGAATGGCAATACCGAAGATGAAACCTGGAACGCCGTATGGACGAGCAAGGTAAACATAGACAGCCTGGGCTGGACATGCGAGATGCGTATCCCTTACTCGGCCCTGCGCTTTTCTAAAAAGGACGTGCAAACCTGGGGCATGAATATCATCCGGAGGCGTCAAAACGTTCAGCAGCAGCTTTGGTGGAACGAGCTCGACCCAAAAATGAACGGGTTGATAAACCAGGAAGGTATATTAACCGGGATTAAACAAATTGAGCCTCCTGTTCGCCTGGCCTTTTATCCTTATTTTTCTACTTATGTAAACCATTATCCCTATAATACACCGGGTATTGCCAATACCAAAGCCAGTTTTAACGGGGGTATGGATGTAAAATACGGCATTAACGAAAGTTTCACGCTTGACCTTACCCTGATACCAGACTTTGGGCAGGTACAATCTGATAATAAGATATTGAACCTTACCCCTTTTGAGGTAAAGTATAACGAGAACCGTGCATTTTTTACCGAAGGAACAGAGTTGTTTAACAAAGGGAATCTTTTTTACTCGCGCAGAGTTGGGGGGCAGCCTATTAATTATTACAAAGCGTATGATAATTTACAGCCTACGGAACAAGTGATCAGCAACCCTACCGAAACCAAACTGATCAATGCCGTTAAGCTATCCGGCCGTTTATCAAATGGGTTGGGCATAGGGGTTTTTAACGGGCTTACCAATACCGCATATGCTACCGTAGAAGATTCGGTTACAGGTAACCGCCGGTTGGTGCAAACCAGCCCGGTTACCAATTTTAATATTATCGTTCTCGATCAAAACCTAAAGAACAATTCGTCCGTAACCTTTATTAACACCAATGTTAACCGTTTTGGTAAAGATTATTCGGCCGATGTAGGAGGCTTTGTTTGGAACCTGAATAACAAGAAAAACACCTACAACCTGGCAGGTTATGCCCTTATGAGTAATAAATTTAACAAAGGAGAGCAAACCGTAACCGGGTACAACTACGAAGTGGTTTTTGGCAAAGTATCTGGGAATTTTACCTGGAATGTGTCGCAGGACAGGGTTGACAGCAAGTACGACTCGAACGATCTCGGGATCATGTACAATAATAACTATATCGAACATAATTTAAACCTGCAATACGCCAATTATAAACCCAAACATCTTTTTACGCAATGGAATGTTTGGACAAACACCTACTCCTCTTACCGGGTAATGCCAACAGCTTACCAGTACTTTAACCAAAACTTTGGTGGTAACGCCAGCTTTAAAAACTTTTGGCAGGTAAATATAAACGCCCATTACCGGGTGGAGGGTAACGACTTTTATGAGCCTCGTTTTATGGGGAGGGTATTTAAAAACCCGGAAAACTTTGTTTTGAACTGGAACCTTAGCACAAACCGCGCTAAAGTTTTATCCGGCGGGTTCTGGTATTCTGACCAGTGGCTGGCCAACGGGCATGGCGGGCATGGCAATGACCTGGAGGTGTTTTATAATGTGCGCCTTAGCAATAAATTTTCGTTCGGCGAAGATGTTACTATCAGCCCTCGGATAAATTATACCGGCTTTGCAACATTCGATGATAATAATAACGATGTTTTTGCCCTGCGTGATGTGCACACAGTTGATAATACTTTTACCCTTAAATATACATTTAGCAGCATTATGGGCCTGAATTTGCGTTTAAGGCACTATTGGAGCAAGGTAAACAATAAAAAGTTTTTCGGTCTTGGGCAAGACGGGTACCTTACCGACCTGGCATCAGAAAAATTCGATCATGATATCGATCAAAACGCCAACATCTGGAATGTGGATATGATATACGTTTGGCAGTTTTCGCCCGGCAGCGAGCTGAGCCTGGCCTGGAAAAACTCCACGTTCAGCAATACAAACCTGGCCACGCAAGGATATTTTGGCAACCTTAGAAATACTGTAGAACAGCCGCAAAACAACAACTTTTCGTTAAAGCTGCTTTACTATATCGATTTTCAGACTTTCAGGAAACATCATAAGATCTAAACCCGGGCTGCATTACGGGAATTTGTATAATATACCCAGCGCCAGGCCTTCGGTGCCTTGTATGGTTGATGACGTGTTTTTGTCGAAAAGCAATGTACCGTTAATTGATACGTTGATAAGGCGGTTAACCTTAGCAGCCAATACTGCATCCACACGATGGCGCACGTAACTGAGTGATTGCCCGTAGGGGATGAACATATCATAACGCGTATTTAAATGCATATTTTTGGCAATGTCCTTATCAAAAATAGCTACCATCTGGAACGCCACATCGGTGCGGATAGTTTTGCCGGGTGTTACCCCGTAATTGGCCGGCTGGTTGTGATAAATGGTGGTGTCAAGCACAAAAGTTTGGCGGGCGGTACCCGTACCAAAACGCAGGTCGAAATAAGTTGTGGGCTTATATTCGAAACCTATCGACTCGGTTAAGTATCCCGGCGACATGAAGTTCGAGATGACAAGCGGTTGGGCAAGCACAGCCCCCGAAGCATCGTTGTATTGGTAGCCTTTGTCAAATTGCGATTCAAAACTAAGGGATCCGAAGAAAAACCAATGTTTGGATAGTTGCGTGGCTACCTTGTTATCAAAAAATATACGGTCGTTACTTTTACGCGACGATTGCCCCTTATTTTTTGATTTGCCATAAAGCAGGTTAAGCTCCGAGGTGTAGCTAAACGGCGCTTTATTATACTCAACCCGGTATATAAAATTCGAACTTAGCGCAACGGCTGTTACACCACCGGCCGCATAGTTGTCGCTAAAGGCCGCCTGACTAAAGTTTAACCCAAAAGTTATAAACTTACGCCAGTAACTTATTTTATAGTCAAGCATGGTTACCGGTATCAGTTCCTGCTGTATTTTTATGGGGGTTGGCGGTACCGGTATTACATTCTTCTTAGTAGGAATGCGGTATCTGTTAAGCAGATTGGTGTCTATTTTAACCGTGTCTTTTTTTACGGTATCTGTGATTTGTGCGCTTGCCGACAATGTAATTGTGAACGACAGTAAGAAAAATAGTCTGATACTGGTTTTCAACATACCACAAATAAAACGCAAAAAACTCTTATTTCATTGTTTTAATTTAAAATACCTACACCAGCTGTACCATCTGCGGTAACGGATGTAATGCATATCGGCCTCGTGTGCGTAAGCCTCGCGCTCAAAAATTATATTCAAATACGCTACGTTGTGATTGCGATAAACCATCAGATTTACCAGGTAATTTACCAGGTATAACAGGTAAAAAGGGATTACCAATAACTCGGCTTGCTGCTTCAGGTGAATACGTTCGTGGTTGATAACTACCGCATCGTTCAAAAGTTTTTTATTGTTTACCAGTATAACCGGAAATAAGGCCATGCCGCTCACCTTTAAGAAAGGGGCAACAATTATTTTGTATCGGTATCCCATTTAATTTGTGGCAGCGGGGCAAGCTCATAGGCTTCAGGGTGGCGTAAATAGCGTTTCAGATTCGTTTTAATGTAATTAATAAACTCGTAATCGCCTAAAGACAAAACCAGGTAATAACCAGGGCGGTACTTCTGCATAAAATCGGTTAACCGCGGCTCTTGCAAGTGCGTAATACCCTGCACAAAGGCTTTGTTAAACCGGTAATCTATAATGCTTTGCCGGTACTCTGCATCTATAATGTTCCGCAGCTTTTCGGCGTTACGACCGCTTTTACTAAATGCGTTGTAAAGGGCATCCAGGCCAAAACCAACGCCACCCGGCCCAAACTTCAAAAGGTCTGCATTATTTATCGACCCATATATTTTGCTGTAATCGCGTTGGGTATTGGCCAATCGCCTTTCGGGCGTTAAAAAACTGTCGCGGATGGTTACTTCTTGCAGCGGGATGGCTTTCGGGCGCATGTAAACGGCCATGGCGGCGTAGCCTGTTACCTTAAGGGTATCGGTGTACATATCCGGCTTGCTAAATACCAGCAGGTCTCCCGGATTAGCGGGTATGGTAAATTCGCCCTTAAACGTGTTATAAACGGTTTTGCGTGATGTGATGTTTTGCACATTAACCTTTGCTACGCGGGTTTTGGTGTCTTTATTAAATACAATGCCGGTCACCTCCTTTTCCTGCGAAAAAGCTGTTGCGCATAAAATGCTAAAAAAACAGGTAAGCCATAACTTCATTGTAAAGTTTAAAGCTAATCGTTTAAAGAGGGAAAATTTATCGTTTAACAATATTTAACACACTATTTCACCACAACAATTTTCTGACCTATCTTAAGGGTATTGTCAGACATTTTGTTGAGCGATCGTAATTCATCAACAGTGATACCAAAACGTTTAGAAATATTGTATAGTGTGTCGCCCTGTTTTACGGTGTAAATTTTATCGTCGGGCGGGGTTTTTGAAATAGAGTCCTGCTGCGGCTGGCCCATGTTGTCGTTTATCTGTGTAAGCACCCGGTCTTCGCGCTTTATCTTTGCAATTTCGCCTTCTGGACGGTCGTACTGATCAAGCTGATATTTGGTTATGATGTTCAGCAGCAGCTGCGGATACTTTGGGTTGGTTGCATAACCGCAGGCTTTTAAGCCGTAAGCCCAGCCTTTAAAATCATTCTTATCCAGTTCAAAAAGGCGGGCGTAGTTTTTCTTCTTTAAAAACTCCGAGTGATCGCGAAAAGATTCTTCCGGGTTATTATAAACCCTGAAACAGTCGTTTTCGTTATCATCGTTTTTGTAATAGCTTTCACCCGCCCACGTGCTGCCGCATTTTATCCCAAAGTGGTTATTGGCCACCTTGGCCAGCTCGCTATTGCCGCTACCACTTTCAAAAAGGCCCTGGGCAAGTGTTATGCTGGCGGGGATGCCGTAAGTATTCATTTCCTGTATGGCAATGTCTTTAAAGCGTTCGATGTACTCCAGCGAGGTAAAGTCTTTATGCGCAGCTATAGCAGCGCGGTTGCGTTTTTGAATAGCCTTGTTGTTTTTTGAGGCTTTGCTGCGGCTAATGGTGTTTTTGTGGGCCGAACACGAAGTGAATAACAGGGTGGCAATTAATAATGTATATATCCTACGCATGCAGTTAAGCTTATTGTTAGCCAAACTTAGGTTAAAAAATATAAAAGTTAATTGTTGTCTGCTATTTCGCGTTTGGTACTATCAGGCATGGCATCATCGTCAAGTTCGTTCAGGTCATATTTGTTGATGATACCTAAAACCTGGGCGGCCCATTTTTTACTGCTTGCGTAACCACTGCGCTGTATGCCCTTCGCCCAACCTTTATAATCCGTTGTAGAAAATTTATCAAGCAGGTGACTGAACTGTTTGCGTTCGGTCATGATGCGGGCGAAATCTTTAAATGAATCGAGCACGCTATCGTAGCGTTTGTATGATGAATGTACCTTTTTGTTGCCTTTATAGTACACCGTGCTGCCACCGCCCTTAACACCAAACTGGTTGTTCAGATTTTTAGCCACAGCGCTCTTTCCGCTGGCCGATTCATGAATTGCAACGCCTAAAATAATGCTTGCAGGCACACCGGTTTCATGCATTATGCGAATGGCATTGTTTTTGAACTTCTCGATGTAAGATTGTGCTGCGGATTGCGCCGATACGGCCGTGGTAGATGCAATTAATGCGGAAACTGAAAGGAGAGTAACAGTTAAGAGTTTCTTCATAATTATTTTTTTCTGATGATCAATATGCCGTCGCGGACAGGTAGAATTAGTTTTTCGACCTGTGTGTTAACAGCTATTAGTTCATTTAGTTTGCGGATATTCTCGGTATCGGCATCTTTTTCAGCGCCATATACTTTCCCTTTCCACAAAACATTATCAATTATTATTAAGCCTCCTGGCCTTACTTTATCAATTACTAACTCAAAATACTTAAAATTATTTCGTTTATCCGCATCAATAAAAACCAAATCGAAGTTAGTTTCTTCAAAATCAGCTATTATTGATTCTGCAGCCCCAAAATGAACCTTAATTTTTTTATCCACATTTGTTGATCTGAAATGTGAGTTAAGCATTTCCTCAAATTCCCGGTTAACTTCAATGGTATGCAATATGCCCCCTTCAGCCAAACCCTCGGCGAGGCAAATGGCCGAGTACCCGGTAAAGGTCCCTATTTCTAAAATAAGTTTTGGCTGTATCATTTTGCTGATCATGCTCAGCAACCGTCCCTGGTAGTGGCCCGATAGCATATGCGGCTTCAGCACCTTCAGGTAAGTATCCCGGTTTATTTTTTGCAAGGCCGCCGGTTCCGGGTCGCAATGGTTATCAAGGTAGGCCTGCAAGGCCGGATCAAGGATCTCCATGCCGGCAAAGATACACCGCAGATTTTTAGGATTATGTGATTTTGTTGATTTTTGACAAATTATAAACTATTGGTTGCGATTTTTTCTTGAGAGTTTATATTCATTAGTCGCTCGTTTAAATTCAAGGCTCCTTCCGCCAAAATTTATTAATAATCCGGTTTCCAATTTGTATGCTTCCAAGTAATTTAACACTTGTGCCAAATGTGCATCATCTAACTGTGATATCGCTTTCAATTCGACCATCACAACATTCTCAACCAAAAAGTCTACCCGCCTTGTTCCAACTTCAACTTCTTCGTAATGAATAGTCATTTCTAATTCACGGGAGAATGAAATGCCTTGTTTTTGCATCTCGATTGCCAAACAACGCTGGTATATAACTTCCTGAAACCCGTTACCCAGGGTCCGATGAACTTTCATCGCGCAGCCAATGATCTTCCCAGTAATATCCGAGTGCTTATAGTCCATTCTTTCGTTTAATCAGCGAGATCTTAAAATCATTTAAATCTGCGGTCCATCCAGCTTTGCAGCAATATCACGGCCGATATCGTATCAACAAGCTCTTTATTTTGCCGTGCTTTTTTGCCCATGCCACTTTGCGCTATGGTAGCCGATGCCATTTTTGAGGTAAAGCGTTCGTCGAGCATTTCTACCGGAATATCCGGAAAGGTTTTTTTAAGCAGGTTTACAAATCCCTTAACGTGCATAGCTGATTGTGAAGGGGTGTTGTCCATCTGTTTGGGTTCGCCAACAACAAAGCGCTCAACGCCCTCGGTCAGCAGGTATTTTTTCAGGTAGTCTATGATTTTTAACGGATGGATCGTATCCAGGCCCGTAGCGATGATCTGCATCGGGTCGGTAACGGCAATACCTATTCGCTTGGTACCATAGTCAAAAGCCATTACTCTCATTTTATTTGAGATTTTAGATGTTCGATATTGGATTGAAACATGGCGGTCTTAGTTTACTGCAAATGTGCGTATTATTTAGATGGGTGTTGATTGTGGTTGCTAAATCTACCATCTAAAATCGTACATCTAAAATCAATTCACTATTTTGCACCAAATGCAGTTTAAGGATATAATAGGGCAACAAGCAATTAAGCAGCGGTTGATAACCTCGGTTAACGAGAACAGGGTTAGCCATGCGCAACTGTTTTTAGGGCCGGAAGGTGCCGGAGGCCTGGCGCTGGCGGTTGCTTATGCGCAGTATCTATCGTGCGGAGACAAGCGGCCGGACGACTCATGCGGCGAGTGCGCATCGTGCCGGAAGTACCAGAAACTTATGCACCCCGACCTGCATTTTTCATACCCATTCTTCGCCAAGCATAAGGATGACACGGCGCTTACTTTTATTGAGCAATGGCGTGATGCCTTTACAGCCCATCCGTATATTAACCTTGATATTTGGCGCGGCTATCTGGATGCCGAAAACAAGCAGGCTAATATTAACATTGCCGAGTGCCATCAGATCATTAAAAAACTGAGCTTTAAACCGTTCGAATCTGCGTACAAAGTGCTGATTCTGTGGTTGCCCGAATACCTTGACAAAGAGGGGAATGCTTTGCTGAAAATGATTGAGGAGCCGCAGCCCAACACACTTTTTATACTGGTAGCCCAGAACCAGGACCAGATACTGAACACGATATTATCGCGTACGCAACTTGTTAAAATCCCTTGTTTAAATTACGGGGATATAAAAGCCGAACTGGAAAATAAGCACCATCAAACAGAAACAGCGGCATCAGGGATTGCCTACCTGAGTAATGGAAACATGACCGAGGCTTTAGCCATGCTGCAGCACGACACTAAAAGCTATCATGCGTTATTTGTGCAATGGCTGCGTTATTGCTTTGGCAACAAAGGGCTTGATATTTTAAAATTTGTAGACCAGGCGGCAAAGATGGGGCGCGAGAATCAAAAAAACTTTTTACGCTATGGAACCAGCTTTATACGCGAATGCACCCTGCTGCGCGCAGGGGCCGAACGCATAGTTAAACTGCCCGGGCAAGAGATGGAAACGGCAAAAAAAATGTCGGCGGTTATCAGCAACGCCATGGCACAGGGTATTATTACCGAGCTGGAAAAGGCTCATTATCATATAGAACGTAATGCAAATCCTAAAATCTTGTTTTTAGACGTATCTTTGCAGATTATAAAAGTACTAAATTTGAAAACTGTCCCCGCGGGGAATCATTATATACCGAATTAATTATGGGATGCGGAAGTTGCTCATCCGGCGGATGTACGCCGGCCGGCTGCAAAAGTAATGGCTCTTGCCTTACTAATGGTTGCGCCAAATTAGATGTTCACGATTGGCTGTCGCACATGGATATGCCAACTAACTATAAACCTTTTTCTATTGTAGAGGTCAGATTTAAAGGCTCGCGGAAAGAGTTTTACCACAACAACGATAATATTTACCTGGAGGCGGGCGACCTTGTTGCCGTTGAAACCACCACCGGTGGTTACGACATAGGCCACGTGTCTATCACCGGCGAACTGGTGCGGCTGCAAATGACCAAGAGGCATGTAAAAGAAGCTGATGTTGTTAAAAAGATATATCGCCGCGCCACCCCGGCCGATGTAGATAAATGGAAGATGGCCAAAGATATGGAATGGGAAACCATGCATAAATCGCGTACGCTCGCCCTCGACCTTAACTTATCGATGAAGATAAGCGATGTGGACTACCAGGGCGATAAAACAAAAGCCACCTTTTATTATACCGCCGAGGGTCGCGTTGATTTCAGGGAACTGATCAAAAAAATGGCCGAAAGTTTCCGCATCCGTATTGAAATGCGCCAGATAGGTATGCGCCAGGAAGCAAGTCGCCTGGGTGGTATCGGTTCCTGCGGCCGCGAACTTTGCTGCAGCACCTGGTTAACAGATTTTAAAACAGTTTCTACATCAGCTGCCCGGTATCAGAACCTATCGTTAAATACCTTGAAGCTTGCGGGCCAATGCGGCAAATTAAAATGCTGCCTCAACTATGAGCTGGATACCTATATGGATGCGCTTAAGCATATACCGGACAATGTGAATGTGCTGAAAACTGAAAAAGGCGATGCTCGCCTGCAAAAAACCGATATATTTAAAAAAATAATGTGGTTTAGCTACCCGCGCGAAGAAGCCTGGGTGCCTATGCCGATAGCCCGCGTAAAGGAAATTCAGCAGCAAAACCGCGAAGGCATTATCCCGGCGGACCTGGGTGAGGTAGTTGTGGTTGAAACCAAGCCGGTAAAGATCCTTGATTACGAAAATGTGGTTGGTCAAGATAGCCTTACCCGCCTTGACGAGCGCCGTAGTCAAAACAACAAGAATAAAAATAAGAACAAAAACCGTAGCCGTAACCAGCAAGGGGGTAATCGCCCGGATGGCCAACAAGCATCCCAACGACAGGATGGCAACCGTCCTCAAGGGGGAAACAGACCAGACGGCGGCAATCGCCCGCAGGGAAACAATAACAACAGGCGCAATAATAACCGGCCACGCCCGAATAATAATCAATCGCCCAATAATAATCCCCGGCCGGAATAATGCGAGCATTTAAATTTATTCTTGGCAGCTTAATAACCTTCGCGCTTTTTGCGGCGCAAGGCTGTACTGATCCTAATGCGATAGTTGATCAAAATACCCCTATCGATAATCACAACTGGTCGTACGTTAACCGGATAAAAGTTGATGTTAAGATTGACAATATCAGTGTGCCGTATAACCTTTACTTTAATGTAAGGGTAAGCGGTAACTACAGATATTCTAATATATTCGCGCTGTTAAGGCAAACCTCGCCCGGCAAAAAAACACAAACCACCCGTTATGAATGGCAGTTGGCCAATAAAGACGGCGAATGGCTGGGCAGCGGCAGCGGTAATATTTACAGCTACCAATTGCCCCTGCGAACCAATTATAAATTCCCCGCCAAGGGCGTTTATCATTTCGAGATAGAGCAAAATATGCGCGATAACCCGCTTCATGAGGTTATCGATGCCGGCTTACGGGTAGAAAAAGTGCGCTGATCTTTAACGCCAAATATTTAAAACCTGAAATAACTCTGTTTGTAGTTTATGTATAACAAACATCTAATATGAAAAAGTTATTTCTTTATATAGCCATAGCAGCAGGATTAAGTTTATCCGCATGCTCGGGCAATCAAAAAACCGGCGGCGACAAGCCTGATTCAGGCGCTACCAATCCAGGTAATTCGGGAGCAACAGATAGCGCGGCGATTTCTGCCGGTTCCGGAAGTCCGCAGGCCGTTGGTACAAGCGGTACTGATACCAGCGGAAATGGAAAAGGCACCACTAACCCAACATCAGACACCCTTAAAACCAATCCGAAATAAGATGAAAAAGTTAGTTATATACTTATTTACGGTGATAGCAATATCTACCGCATCGTGTAAAAGTAAGGATAGCAAGGTTGATGCTGCTGATTCGGGACAGGTTCATGTGGGTGGTTCCACAACTGCCGATAGCGCTAAATATCCCGCAACTCCTGTTGAAACCGGTGGGCAGGATACGAGTGCTGATGGTACCATGAACACTAACCCGGCGAAAGACACGGTGAAAGGAACCCGCTAGCTTACTAAATATTTTATTTTAAAAGTAAAATAGCTACATTCGTTTTGCTAATATTTTTATCAAAATGGATGCTATTATTTTAGGCGCGGCGATTGTTATATTACTGATAGCCGTTGTTATATTTCTGAAACGGCCTGCTGCCACCGGTGTTTCAACAGGGGAATTATCTTTGTTGAAAACTGAAAATGAAGCCTTGAAGATTTCATTGGCTAAGGCCGAGGAAAAAGCTGCCGGCATATTAACCGAAAAGGAAAACCTCACCAAACATTTTAAAGACGAGCAAAGCCGGCTATTAGATGAGCTTTTATACGAACGTACTCAATTGGCCCAGGCTAATCAGTCGTTAGAATCATCGCGTACATATTTTAAGGCCCAGCAGGAAAAGCTGGCCGAACAAAAAGAAGAAATAGAACAAACCCGCAAGCATTTTCAGCGCGAGTTTGAGAATATTGCGGAAAAATTATTGAAAGAAAAATCGCGTGAGTTTACTGATGTTAATAAGCTAAGCATCGATGCTATATTAAATCCCTTGAAAGAAAACATAAAGGCCTTTGAGGATAAAGTTGAGAAGGTTTATAACATGGAGGCTGCCGAGCGCAATACGCTTAAGGGTGTTATAACGCAGTTAATGGACCTGAATAAACTCATCAGTACCGAAGCCTCAAACCTGACGAGGGCTTTAAAAGGCGACAACAAAAAGCAGGGTAACTGGGGCGAAGTCATCCTTGAAAAGGTTTTAGAACGCAGCGGATTGATCCGCGACCGCGAATACCGCGTACAAGCCAGCCTGAACAACGCGGATGGCAGCAGGCTGCAGCCCGATGTAATTATCGACCTTCCGGAGGATAAACATTTAATAATCGATTCCAAGGTGTCGCTGATAGCTTATGATCGTTTGGTAAATTGCGAAACGGAGGATGAGCGTAAACTATACTCAAAAGCGCATGTAGAATCGCTGCGCAACCATGTACATGGTCTGTCGGCCAAAAGCTACCACGATCTTTACCAGGTAAATTCGCCTGATTTCGTGCTCCTTTTTGTGCCGATAGAGTCATCCTTTAGTTTTGCCGTACAACTGGATGCTGACCTTTTCAGTGATGCCTGGGAAAAGCGGGTGGTGATCGTTAGCCCAAGTACTTTGCTGGCTACCCTGCGCACCATTGCCAGCATCTGGAAACAGGAGCGCCAAAATCGCAATGTATTAGAAATAGCGCGACTGAGCGGTGAAATGTATGATAAGTTTGTAGGTTTTGTTGGAGATATGGAAGGCATCGGCAAAAACATTAAGCAAAGCCAGGATAGTTATGACAGGGCACTTAGCAAACTTACCGATGGCCGGGGCAACCTGACCATTACCGCCGAAAAAATTAAGAAACTGGGCGCCAAGGCCAATAAACAGATAGAGCACAAATACATTAGCGAAGATTAGTATGCCTGTTGCGCGTTTTGCTTACCCCATTGTCGCTCCGTTAGCATTGAATTACGAAAACATTAAAAAGCCCGGTTGCATTAGCAAGCGGGCTTTTTATATGTTGATTCTTGACTCTTATTGTCTTGTCTCACCTACACATGAAAATTATTAGCTTTCATGTAATTGTAGCTTTTGGTAATACTTACAAACGGATCGCCGGGGCAAATATCCTGCTCATTGAAAAAGTATTTTAAGCCCGATGTTTTGGTATGCTTAAATATCTCTTTAAAAGGGATTACACCGTTACCTACCTCGGTAAACATTTGCTTTGGTGAGTTATCCATATCCTTTACGTGCCATAACGGGAAACGGCCCGGGTGTTTCTTAAACATGGCGATAGGGTCTTGCTTGGCTTTATACATCCAGTAAATGTCCATCTCCATTTTCACCAGATCTGCATCGGTGGCATCAAGAAGCACATCGTACGGGTATTTGCCATCCTGCGATGCAAATTCAAAATCGTGGTTATGGTAGCAAAGCTGGATGCCTGCTTTTTTGGCTATTTCGCCACCCTTGTTTAGCTTATCGGCCGTTTCTTTATAATGGTCAAGCGTGCCGCGTTCGCTATCTAACAGGTAGGCACAAACCATGTATTTAAGCCCAACCTCTGCAGCGTCGTCAACGGCTTTTTGCCAATCGTTGGTAATGGTGCCTTTGGCGTTTGGCATACCTTCGCCCAGCATAAAGTGCCCGCTTGGCATGATCAGGCCATTATCACTTAAAACTTTTTTAAATGCGGCTGGTTCCATCCCGTAAAATTTTTGGGTGCCGGTGTAAGTAGCGCCTTCAACCGAGTTAAAACCTACTTTGGCAACTTTAGCCAGCGTAGCAACCGGGTCTTTAGCCATTGCATCGCGCACAGTGTAAAGCTGTACGCCTACATATCTTTTTTTATGCGCTGCAAATAATTCGGGCGCCATTAGCAGGCCGGCCGAAACCACCGCCGTGGTTTTCAGGAACGAACGTCTTGATGTCATTTCGGTAATTTAATTGGTTTGTGTAAATGTAACACATTGACTATACAAAACAAATAGACCGCATAAATATTACAAGGTTTAATTTGCCATAGATATTAAACAAAAAATCCCGGCAACAGCGTTACCGGGACGAGTATGTTTGATAATAGCCGAAACTACTTTGCCGGGCGCGATGGTTTGTTTTTGCCAAACCTTTTGGGGTTGCGCCGCCCATCGCGGCGTTGAGAATGACCCGCGCTGTGGGGCCGGTCTTCTTTCGGTGGCGCAGCGATACCCTGCAGTTCTTCAGGCAGTTCCTTTTGGGTAATGGGTTTATCAATAAGCTGCTCTATGCTCTTCAGCCGTTTAAGGTCGCGGTCGTTCACAAAGGTTATGGCCGTGCCTTTGCTTGCTGCGCGCGCAGTGCGACCAATGCGGTGAACGTAGTCTTCCGGGTCGCCGGGTACATCGTAGTTAACCACCAGGTCTATCCCCTCTACATCAATACCACGCGACAATGCGTCAGTGCCAATAATAACGGGCAGCTGCTTGTTTTTAAAGCGGAGCAATATCTCTTCGCGCTCGTTTTGCTGCAGATCGGAGTGAAAAGCAGCCACATTGATATGCGCCGACTTCAGCTCCTTATAAAGGGATTTCACAATTTCCTTACGTGATGCGAAAATGATAGAGCTTAGGTAGCCGCCATCCTTTAAAAGCATTTTTAGTAAAGGTGTTTTTTGCCCGTCGTGCAGGCGGTATATCTGCTGGTCGATACCTGCTGCGGGCTGGGATATGGCAATGTTTATTTGCTGCGGATCGGTAAGAATCGCCTTAGCTAACGTGCGGATACGCCCGGGCATGGTTGCCGAGAACAGCAACGTTTGGCGTTTTTTTGGCAAATAGCCAATGATCCGCATAATGTCGTCCTGGAACCCCATGTCGAGCATGCGGTCGGCCTCGTCTAAAACCAGATGGGTAATGTCGTTAAACTTTAGCACCCCTGACGTAAGATGCGCTATCAGCCTTCCCGGCGTAGCTATAATAATATTCACATTGTTTTGAATACCGCGTCGCTGCTGCTCATAAGCCATGCCATCGCCCCCGCCAAAAACCGCCTGCGAGCTTACGCCCGTAAAATAGGCAAGGCCCTCTACCTGTTGGTCTATTTGCTGAGCAAGTTCGCGCGTTGGTGCAAGTATAAGGGCTGTGGTATGGTGCTTATGCGTATTGCATATGTAATTTAAAACAGGCAGCAAATATGATGCGGTTTTGCCGGTGCCCGTTTGCGCACAGGCTATAAGGTCGTCGCCGTTAAGTATGGCCGGTATAGCCATTGCCTGTATAGGCGTTGGGGTAGTGTACCCCATACTTAAAACGCCCTCTAAAAGTTGTTCGTTAAAATTAAAATCCTGAAAAGTCACTTATGTTATTAAAGATGAGCACGCAAGGTAAGCATTTTTGTGGTTTTATGCATGTTTACTTTATTATGATACAATGTGGTTTAATTTTGAGGGCCTGATCTGCCGGCTTAAAATTTCTGTTAAAGAAAACTATTTTAGGTATAAAGTATTTCTGTTAGTATCTATGTATACATCTGCCATTTACCCTGCTAAAGCGTTCGTTCTTTTCCTGTTAGTGCTTGTATTTTCATCGGCCCAAAGCTATGGATCGCCAGACGATACATCAGTGTTCCAAAACAGTATCGATACCGGAAAAGTGGCTGCCCGCGTAGTAAACCGCGACTTTAATAACATCTATATACAAAACCTTAAACCCTCTTTTTTTGGGCAGGAGCTTTTTCAGCCGGTTAAAACCAAACTGGTGGGCGATGTTAACGCGCACTTTGTATTGTTAAATACCCCTAAGTCACGTTTCTTTTTTGACCTGTCGGCGCGGGTAAAGCTGCGGTTGTTATCCGCCTATGGCGAACCTGTGAAATCTCCGAGCTATATGCCCAGCGGTAATTTATATTACAGGCTTAACCGCGACGCTTACAAACCGCAGTTCCTGCAATTATCATACACCCATCATTCAAACGGTGTACGGGGGCCAACCTTAAAACCCGATGGCGGCTTCAATCGCGATAGCGGAAAATTCAGCACAGACTTTTACTCGCTTAACTATACTATCGGCAAACGGGTAGATAACCCCAATAACATTATTAATCATTACAGCACTATCGGCATCGAACTGCACCGGGGTTTGTTTGGTGACGATGCGGCTATGGGGCTGCCCGGTAGTTATGGTTTTGTACGCGTTAACGGCGGCTATATTTATAACATTGCCAAAAGGTACCAGGACGATATCGACGCCGACGCATCTTCGTTTAAGAACTGGCAGCGCATACAGTTCGATTTTACTTACATTGCCGATAAGTACCGGGGCTATGATGCCTTAAATTTAAAAAAGCGCCTCAACGTTAGCCTCAAATATTACTACCAGTTCCCGTTTATGCAAAATGTATCGTTCATCGTGGGCGGGGGTTACCGCGGGCAGGATGATTATAATATTTACTTTGAAGACAGTTACGCCTATGTGCAATTTGGGGTAGCATCGGGACTGAATTTCTTATTTCATAAGGATTAGCTTTTAAGCGATTAAGAGGCTGTTATCTAATAAGCAATATGTGCAGCGGCGTTATCCAGTCCTGCCAAACAAAACAGGTGTCATTTGCTTAAAAGTAAATTTCGGCGGCAGCTATCTGTAAAAATTTTGATTGATAAATTGCGTTACTATAGCATCAATAAAAATAAATACTACATTTAGCTGTTCTAATATTAACAAGCGGTACCCACACTGCTATATCTGATAACCCGTATGAAAAAATTACTTTTAAGCGCTATTGCTGTTGCAGCATTGCAGTATTCATCATTTGCGCAAACCAAACTTTTTGATGGTAAAACCACCAACGGCTGGCATGCTTATCTACAAAAAGATGCAGGCCCGTGGAGCGTTGTTGACGGTGCATTACAGTTTGACCCTAAAGCACCGCACTCAGCTGACCTGATAACCGATGGAGAATATGAAAATTATGAGCTTAAGGTAGATTGGAAAATTGCCGAAGGCGGTAACAGCGGTATCATTTTCGGCGTGCACGAAGACCCGGCCCTGGGCGCTACGTATTTATCGGGGATTGAAATGCAGGTATTGGATAATGAAAAAGCCGAAGATAATAAAAACCCCACCCACCTTGCCGGGTCGTTATACGATATGAAAGGCGCACCTGCAAATGCTGCAAAGCCTGCGGGGCAGTGGAATACTGCAAAAATACGTAAAGATAAGGGCCACCTGACTTTTTGGCTTAACGGTAAAGAAGTGATAAACGTGCAAATGGGCAGCCCGGAGTGGACAGAGATGCTGAATAACAGCAAGTTTAAAACCTGGAAGGATTTTGCTAAATACCCAAAAGGCCATATCGCGTTGCAATCGCATGGTGCGGTAGTAGCATATAAAAATATTACCCTTAAACAATTGTAGCCATTAACATTAAATTTTATAGTTCGACATATAAATGGAAGATTTACAGATAAAAAAATCAACCACAGCATACGATGTAGTAATTGTAGGCTCGGGCGCGGGCGGCGGCATGGCCGGTTACGTATTAGCTAACGCTGGCGTAAAGGTGTTAATGCTTGAAGCAGGCGCTTATTTTGATCCTAAAGTAGATTCGCACCAGCTTAAATGGGCATGGGAGTCGGCACGCCGGGGTGCTGGCACTACCCGACCATTTGGCGATTTCGATGCCGCTTATGGCGGATGGGAATTAGAGGGGGAACCTTACACCCAGAAGGACGGCACCGAGTTTGCGTGGTTCCGTGCACGTATGCTGGGCGGCCGTACCAATCACTGGGGCCGTATATCCCTGCGTATGGGGCCTGATGATTTTAAACCAAAGGACGGGCTTACTGACCCGTGGCCGATAACTTACGACGACCTAAAGCCTTATTATGACAAGGTTGACCGTATGATAGGTGTTTACGGAACAGTTGAAAATATTGAAAGCGAGCCGGACGGAATTTTTCTGCCGCCGCCAAAGCCACGATTAAACGAGTTGTTTATTAAGCAGGGCGCTACCAAAGCAGGGGTTAAAGTAATTACCGGCCGCGGATCGGTACTTACCGAGGCCTTACCCAATAATAAAGACCGTGGCGCTTGCTTTTTTTGTGGGCAGTGCGGCCGCTCATGTAAAGTTTACGGCGATTTCTCGGCCTCGTCATGCCTGGTGATCCCTGCCATTAAAACCGGCAACCTAAAAGTAATAACAAACGCAATGGTGCGCGAAGTTATTACCGATAAGAACGGGCTGGCTACCGGCGTATCATACGTAAATAAAGATGATATGCAGGAGTACCAGGTAAATGCCAAAACGGTGGTACTTGGTGCAAGCGCCGGCGAATCGGCGCGTATATTGTTAAATTCAAAATCAGCAGCCCACCCGGGCGGCCTGGCCAACAGCAGCGGTGTGGTAGGTAAATACCTGCACGACAGTACCGGATCCGGCGCGGGCGGTTTTCTTCCGCAGCTGATGGACCGCAAACGCTACAACGAAGATGGTGTAGGCAGCGTGCACATCTACTCGCCCTGGTGGCTTGATAATAAAAAACTGAATTTCCCGCGCGGCTACCACATCGAGTACGGTGGCGGGATGCACATGCCATCGTACGGTTTTGGCGGCGGCATACAGGATATGAACGGTGCTGTGCCCGGCCGCGACGGTAAGAAGAAAGATGGTGGCGGTTACGGGGTTGGATTGAAAGATGACTATCGCCGTTTTTACGGAACACAGGTAGGCATGGCCGGCCGTGGTACTGCTATTGCACGTGCCGATAACTATTGCGAGATAGACCCTAACGGCGTTGTTGATAAATATGGTATCCCGGTGTTGCGTTTTCACTATAAATGGACCAACGACGAGATAAACCAGGCCAAACACATGCAGGAAACCTTTGAGGAGATACTGCATAACATGGGCGCTATCTACGGCACCATGCAAGGGCCCGAAACCAATTACGGCTTAGAGGCACCGGGCAAGATCATTCATGAAGTGGGCACCGTACGTATGGGCGACGACCCTAAAAAGTCGGCTTTAAACAAATATTGCCAGGCGCACGATTGTAAAAACCTTTTTGTGGTTGATGCCGCACCGTTTGTGCAACAGGGCGATAAAAACGCCACCTGGACCATTCTGGCCCTAAGCATGCGCACAGCTGAATATATATTACAACAACGTAAAAAACTTAACGTATAACGCATCATGAACAGACGCGACTCCCTTAAAGCAATAGGTTTAGGAACCATATCAACCGGGCTGTTATTAGGCGGCTGCAAACCTGGCGAAAAAACCGATACAGCGGCAACCGGTGAAAAAGCCGGCGCGGTACCCGGCCGGCAGGCCTATGAAGTTGAACGTGAAAATAAACTGAAGGACGAAAAGTATTTCGATGACCATGAAATGGCCACCATTACGGTTTTGGCTGATATCATTATACCGAAAGACGCCCACTCGGGCAGTGCATCAGATGCCAAAGTGCCCGAGTTTATAGAATTTATAGTAAAAGACATCCCAAGTCATAAACTACCCATGCGCGGAGGGCTTAAATGGCTGGATATGTATTGTCTTAACCATTATGGCAATACATTTATAAAATGCAGCAGTTCGCAGCAAACCGAATTGTTAGACCAGATAGCCTACCCTTACAAAGCCAAGGCCGAAATACAGCAGGGCGTAAACTTTTTTAACCGCATGCGTGACCTGACCGCATCAGGTTTCTGGAGCAGCGAGATGGGTACCAAGGATATTGGCTACGCCGGGAACGCCCCTAACAAATGGACCGGCGTGCCGGCCGATGTGTTAAAGCAATACGGCATGGAAAACGTGAAGATATAATAAAAAACGCCCCTAAAAAGGGGCGTTTTTTTGTTGATTAAAACCATTTTTTACTGGTAGCCACCTTTATGGCCGATGCCTTGTTGGATACGTGCAGCTTATCATAAATGTTAGCGATATGCTTACGTACGGTATGCGGGCTTATAAATAAGCGCTCGCCTATTTCCTGATAATTTAACCCATCAACAAGGCGGCTTAATATTTCCATTTCGCGGGTCGAAAGGGCATGTTCGCCGGCAATAGTCTCCTCTTCTTTTGCAGCAGCTTGTGTTGCCTCGGGTACCTTTCTTAACAGGGCGAGGGCCTTGCGGGCTATCCGCGGAGACATTGGGACTCCGCCTTCGTGCACAATTTCGGCGACTGCCTTAACTATGTTAGCTACCTTTTCATCTTTAAGTAAATAACCGCTTGCCCCTGCCTTAATAGCCTCAAAAAGCTTATCGTCATCATCAAAAACAGTAAGCATTAAAAAATGCATGTCGGGATAAAGGTCTTTGGCAATGCTAACGGCCTCAATGCCATCCATCACAGGCATCTCTATATCCATAAGTACTACTTGCGGGCGCTCTGTCGGGTTCAGCGCTTTTAATCCATCTAAAAAATCGGAACCATCGCAAGCTTGCAACACTATACTTATCTCGTTATAGTACGAAAGGTTATTGAATAAGGCCTCGCGAAGCAGTGTTTTGTCATCAACAATAGCTACCGGTATAGTGCTCATACATTTTAGATTGGTCATCTAAAATAACGATATAAATTAAAAAAGCCGTTCAAATTAACGAACAGCTTTTTCAATTGTTGATTGGGTTGTATTACTTGCTTGGATTAGCTATTTTAAAAGTTAAAGCCTACACGCAAGCCTAAAAAGCCTGCACCGCTGTAGCCTTCGTAGCGTACACTTGCGTCAAAGCCGCCTAATTGTACACCAACCCCGGGCGCGTAGGTAAACTCAGAACCGCTTACCGACTGAAGGTCGCCGTTCGAATCGCTGTAGTATGACCGGATGATTGACATGCCGGCTTCGCCGATAGCATAAAAATTACTGCTCAGCATGTATTTATAACCTGCTTTGATGGGTATATTTAGTTGCGCTTTACTGTCAACACCAAGGTTTGAAAGATCTTTTGGTAAAAATGCTATTGCACCGGATGTTAATGTGATGGCGCTGGTTTCGTCCAGTCCGAAAGCGGCACGTATTGTTAAACCGGCACCCACGGTGTATGATGTTTTCAGGGCCCCCATAGGCAAAGCGCCTTCTGCAGCTAAGCCAAGTTTAAAACCCGATTGTGCAAACAGGTTTGAGGTGGTTAATGTAGCCACCATAATAATTGCGATAGTAAAAAGTTTTTTCATTGTTTTTTAATTAAGTTATGAAACGATTTCTGTTAGGTTTTAATAGTACTAAGCAACTGTAATAATTCCGTTCCAGCAATACCACATATACGGTATATTTATATGGTATAATTATGTGCTATAAAATATTCGAGGCTTTACTTGGTGTAAATTTCGTCTATCTTACAACTGCATGTCACTCCGTATGAATGGCCGGGTAACAAAAAAGCGCGGTTACATTTATTGCTGTGGCAGAGCGCCCTATGATTTTATTCAACAACTATTACAGAATCGCCGTTTGGTCCTTCGGTTTTGGCGTTACCCGGATCGGATATCCATTTACCGTCAACAATAAATTTATAGGTGGTTTTGCCCTGTTCTGCTTCGGTAACTACCACCCACTTATTACCCTTGCGTAACATTTGTGCGGTGTGTTGATCCCAATCGTTAAACGATCCGGCTACGTATACTTCCTTTGCGTTTTCAAAGCCTTGCAATTCAAAGGTAACGGGTTTAAGTTTAGGTGCGCTTGCAACAACTTCTGCCATCCAATCTTTCAGCGCGCCCTTCCATCTGTCGTCATCGGTAGCTTTTATAGATGACAGCATGGCAAGTTCCTGTGCTTTTTGCAGGGCAAGCCTCGCATCAATAAGCGTATCGGGCTTTACGCCGACGTGCTCCCAGTTACTTTTAGTTATTGGGTTCACCACTTTACCTACCGGAACAAACATCCTGAAATGCCCCGTTAACCTAACTACACCACCAGGATTGGCTCCACCACCTGTGGACTGGCCAATAACAGTGGCACGCTTAAGTGCCTGAAGATCGTACGCCATTTCTTCGGCGCCCGAAAATGTGCTACGGCTGGTTAATACGTATATGGGTTTATTTAAATATTTACGGCCGTTTACGTGCGCGTAGGTCCATGATTGGGTGAGCTTTGCATCTTTGCCGTAATAGGTATCATTTAAATGTACAGGCGACTGGAAAAAATAGCTGCAAAAATAGGGCACTGCATCAGGCGACATGCTGCCCCCACATTTGCGCAGGTCGATAATAAGCGCTTCGGTATGGGCAACGTATAACATCATAGCGTCGTATACTTCGCCCGCGAATTCGGGGGATATCAACGTGTTAAAAGATAAATAGCCAATATTGCCCTTTAAAATGTCTAATTTATCAATACCATAATTGGTGCGCTGAAACATTTCTGCCAAACCTGCGCGTTCTTCATCCGGTATGCTCATCAGTTCGCGTGGTTTTTCGACAGGCAATTCTTCGGGCGTGTACGCAGCCCACAAGTGTTTATCGTTACCTGCGGCCTGCATATCCTGTGTTAATACCTGTGCAAACTGATTACCGTCTGTAATGGCGTTATAAGCTTTTTTGGCCTGCTTGTTACGCAGGTATTTCTCCACTTTTAGTGCAACATCAGGAAATATATAACGTGTTTTGACAGTCTTTACGATGCTGTCTATGGCCTCATCTTTTTGTTGATGGGTTAGGGGCGCCACATGTTGTTGCGCTAAAGCGCTTATGGTTAATGTGGTAAACAAAAATCCGGTGATAAGTACATGTCTCATTTAAGTGATTGGCTGGTTCTATATATTGACGTCAGCAAAAAAAATTCGTTACAAACCAAATTCATAAAAATCAATTAATTTGCACTAATAAATACAGCCATGTTTTTTATACTATCTAAAGTGCTCCTGGTATTTATTTTACCGCTTACCTGGGTTTTCGCCTTAATGCTTTATGCGCTTTTAACAAAAAAACAAAGGCTGAAACAACGGTTACTGCTAACAGCAACCATTCTTTTATATTTTTTTTCGAACCGGTTTACCATAACCGCATTTGCCAGGTTATGGGATGTAGAACCTTATAAACATCTGAATGTTAAATATAGCAGTGCTATTCTTTTAGGAGGATTTGTATCCAGGGACAGCGGGGGGAACCCCTATTTTAACTGGGCCGCTGACCGTTATACCAAAGCGACCGGCCTGTTATTTACAGGCGCGGTGTCGCACTTGCTGTTTACGGGCGGTTATTCTGATATTTATCCGGATGGGTTTGCCGAAGCAGATTTTGTAAAGCGGGAATTAAAAAAGAAGAACTTTGCAGACAGCCTTATACTTTTAGACAGAAAGGCGCGTAATACTTCAGAGAATGCGCTGTTTTCGAAAAAGCTGTTAGATAGCGCGCATTTAAAGCCGCCATATATGTTGGTAACATCGGCTTTTCATATGCGGCGTGCACGGCTGATTTTTAAAAAAGCCGGTATTGATGTTGTGCCGTACCCGACAAATAATCTTTTTGACGCGAAGCACTTGTATTTAGAAGATTTTTTGCCCTCGGCAGACGCATTGGGAAAATGGAACTTATATATTAAGGAATTTTTTGGTTATTTAACCGTTTACTTTAGTTAATATCGCAACTAATGAAAAAGATATATTTATTATTACTGCTACCCGCCGCTTTATTGCAGGCGGCCTACGCCCAGCAACCAGTAAAAAAAACATCAGGTAACCCTATAGCGCAAGGCTGGTATGCCGACCCGGAAGCCACCATTTTTGGTAAACTATACTGGGTTTATCCTACGTATTCGGCGCCGTACAACCAGCAGGTACATTTTGACGCTTTTTCATCGCCCGACCTGGTGAATTGGACCAAACATGAGAACGTGCTTGATTCGTCAAACGTAAAGTGGGCTAAACGGGCCATGTGGGCCCCGGCCATTGTACAGAAAGATGGAAAATATTATTTCTTTTTCGGCGCAAATGATATACAAAGCGATAAAGAATACGGCGGTATTGGCGTAGCTGTTGCCGATAAGCCCGAAGGCCCCTTTAAAGACTACCTGGGTAAGCCGCTTATTGATAAAATAGTTAACGGGGCACAACCCATAGACCAGTTTGTATTTAAAGATACCGATGGGCAGTACTATATTATTTACGGCGGATGGGGCCATTGCAACATTGCCAAGTTAAAAGACGACTTTACGGGCATTGAACCCGCCGCCGACGGAAAGATGTTTAAAGAAATTACGCCAGAGGGGTATGTGGAAGGCCCGATCATGTTTATCCGTAAAGGCAAGTATTACTTTATGTGGAGCGAAGGCGGCTGGACCGGCCCCGATTACCGCGTTGCTTATGCGGTTGGTAACAGTATAAACGGGCCGTTCAAAAAAATTGGTGTTGTGTTAAAACAAGATCCGGCTGTGGCTACGGGTGCGGGCCACCACTCGGTTATTAAAGTGCCTGGTAAAGATGAATGGTATATTGTTTATCATCGCCGCCCCCTTACCGAAACCAATGGCAACCACAGGGTAACGTGTATAGATAAAATGACCTTTGATAAAGACGGCTTGATTAACCCGGTCAAAATTACAAACGAGGGAGTAACAGCTAACGTTATAAAATAACGGTATGCGCGGCGGGGTGTGATAACTTATCGTAAATTGGCGGCATCCCGGCGATACACTAAACAGGATAATTAAGCTATCTCCACTTCATCTCCGCTGATGCCGTCTAACTCCTGGGGGTTATGACTAACTATCAACACAGTTGCTTCAAGTTCTGCAAACAGCACTTGAAGCGCTGTTATCAAAGCCGCTTTCATGGTGATATCCAATGCTGAAAAGGGTTCGTCCATCAGCAATAGTTTCGGCTTTATGGCCAACGCACGCAAAATAGCCAGGCGCTGCTGTTGCCCGCCGGATAGCTGATGGGGTTTTTGGTGGATAAATGCATCCAGCCCACCTATTTTGAGTAACCGGTCTATCCATATATGATCATCGGTAGCATACTCCAGGTGCTGTCTTATCGTCATGTTCGGAAACAACGCGTAATCCTGAAAAACAAAACCGATCTGACGCTGCTGCGGAGGTAAATTTATATTGGTCGCGGCATCAAACCAAATAACGCCGTTTGCTTTAATGGTGCCGTTATCTGGCGATATCAGACCTGCGATCATTTTTAACATGGTGGATTTTCCCGCACCCGACGGGCCGGTTATACGGGTAATGCCCCCCGGAATAAATTCCTTTTTTATTCGCAGCACATACAAGCCGTTATATGCCCTTAGCTTTTTCTCAATATCTATGGTTATCATTCTAACGGACTTTTGGCCTGGTACTTATTGTAAATAAATACGCTTAACACCATTGCAAAAGTAATAGCAAACAGTATCAGCGAATAGTTATTGGCAGCGGTATAGTTCATTTGCTCTACCGAATCGTATACCGCAATAGACGCGACACGGGTAACCCCCGGAATGTTGCCGCCTATCATCAGCACTACACCAAACTCGCCCAGGGTGTGTGCAAACGTAAGCACTGCCGCGGTTAGCAAAGATGGCTTGATGTTGGGGAGTAACACATGCCATAGGGTTTGCCACTGCGTTTTGCCAAGCGTGTACGATGCTTGTGACAGCGAGGCCGGAAGCTGTTGAAAGGCCGATTTAACCGGGCTTATCATAAACGGCATGCTGTATATCACTGAAGCAATTACAAGCCCCGGGAACGAAAATACAAACTGCACATTAAACGTTTGTTGCAGCCAAAGCCCTACTCCGTGCTGCGGACTAAACATTAACAGCAGATAAAAACCCAGGACAGACGGAGGCAACACCAGCGGCATGGTAATAATAGCCTCGATAATAATTTTAAACAACGACCGCTTTTTTGACAGCCACCACGCCAATGGCAGGCCGGCAAGCAGCAATATCAGCGTGGTAATGGCTGCTAATTTAATTGAAAGCCAAATGGGCGATGGGTCCATGCGTTATTGTGTATGATAACCGTAAGCGTTAAAGATGGCCTTTGCAGGGGCGCTTAAAATATATTGGTAAAATTTTTCGGCCGCAGTATTTTTTTCGGCGCGCTTTAACAGTACCATGGCCTGTTGTATTGGCGCGTAGTCTGCCGGATTTACCAGCCTGTAAAATAGTTGTTGCTTATTCGCGGCGTCCTTTATCAGCGATAGCGTGGTAAACCCAACTTGCACCGCTCCCGTGATTATGTAAGTATTTACCTGCGAGATGCTTTCTCCAAATACCATCTTGACCTTCACCTTACTATAAACACCTGCTTTGGTAAGCGCCTGCTGTGCGGCTTTGCCGTATGGTGCAATGGCGGGGTTGCCAACAGCTATTTTTTTTATAGTATTTGTCATCAACAGGTTATTCCAGTTTTTAAGGTCTAAATTTTGAGCGCTGCATATTATAAGCACACCTTGTGCATAAACGGCCGGGGCCTTTGCGGCAAGGCCATCACGCCGTAACGTTTGCGGGAAATTACTGTCGGCCGACAGGAACACATCGTAAGGCGCGCCGTTGCGTATCTGTGCCGAAAGATTGCCGGAAGAGCCGGATATCACCTCGAGATCAATTTTTGTCCTCAACTTAAAATCGTTTTTCAGCGCCTTTATCACCGGCTGCAGGTTTGCCGCTATAGCTACCTTTATTGTTTGCGCGTTGGCCGTATCAAAAAAGCACGTAATGATGAAAAAAATCGAAAACGTTTTAGTGAATAGTTTTATCATCCTTGGTATGTTGTTTCACAAATTACGTAATATTGAATATTGGCACAAATGTAACGATAATAGGTACGGTTACATTTACAAGGCGCTTGCCAATTAGCGCATATAAACCAACGGTATTAAACAATGAAAAAACTTATCGCGATGCTGCTGCTAACAACCGCAGCAATGGCCGGCGCATTTGCACAGGCACCAAAATTTATCACCGTAAAAGGCAGGGAGGTTATCGGGGTTGATGGTAAGCCTTTTTTAATGCGTGGTACCAATTTGGGAAACTGGCTTGTTCCCGAAGGCTACATGTTTAAATTTAAAAAAATAAACTCTCAGCGGTTGATAAACGAGGCGCTTACTGAGTTGGTGGGTCCGGAAGAAATGAAGGTGTTTTGGCGTAAGTTTCAGGATACCTATATAACCGAGGCCGACATAAAGTTTTTGAAAGCGTCGGGCATGAACTCCCTCCGTATACCTTTCAATTATAAGCTTTTTACCTACGAGGATTATATGGGCCAGAATAACCCAAACCGTGGTTTCGAGCTGTTGGACAGAGTTATCGGCTGGTGTAAAAAAGCAAAGCTATATGTAATATTGGATATGCATTGTGCCCCCGGCGGCCAAACCGGCGATAATATCGACGATGGTAACGGTTATCCTTTCTTGTTTACCAGCGCGGCAAGCAGGAAGCTTACAGCAGATATATGGCGTAAAATAGCCAGCCATTATAAAAACGAAACCATTATAATGGGTTACGATCTGCTGAACGAGCCGATTGCTCATTACTTCGATGTTAAAGCGCTTAACCCACATTTAGAGCCAACCTTTAAGCAAATAACCGCGGCGGTGCGTTCGGTTGATAAAAATCACATTGTATTCATCGGCGGCGCGCAGTGGGATAGTAATTTTAAACCGTTCGGCAAGCCGTTCGATAGCAAAAGCGTGTACACTTTTCACAAATACTGGACGGGTGTAAAGCAGGATGTTATACAGGAATACATGGATTTTCGTGATAAATACAATGTGCCGATCTACGTGGGGGAAACCGGCGAAAATACCGACGAGTGGGTACGGGATTTTCGAATCCTTTGCGAAAAAAACCGCATTGGCTGGCATTACTGGCCATATAAAAAACTGGACAACTTACAGGGCATAGCCAGCTTTAACGTGCCCGAGGGCTATAACGAGATAATTGACTATACCGAAAAGCCACGCGGCAGTTTTGAAGAAATACGAAAAGCCGCCCCTGCCGACAGGGAAAAAATAAAGAAAGCACTATATGGATTTTTGGAGAATTGCAAGTTTGTTAACTGCAGCCCTAATAAAGGATATATAGAGGCGCTCGGCTTAAAGGTGCCGGCAGAGTAATATCAAGGGTGTTTTGTGACGATAGCGAGAACCCTTGCCCGGCCAGTTGAAATACCTGCAACCACAAGACTACGCCCTGTACCCCGTTTGGCGTGACACATAACGATGCTTGTAGCTATTTATCGCTTAGCATGATCGGGTTGCCTTTTCCGCTACCCATGATAATGATCTTGGTGTTTGGCGATAAAGCTATTTCCTTTTGAGCTTTAATACTTTCGTATTGCAGTTGCTTATCAGACAAGCCGGCTGATAGGATCCTTTGATAATCAGCTATACCTTGCGCTTCTACACGTTTACGGTCGGCCTCCTGGCGTTCTTTCTGCAAAACAAAGGTCATTTTCTGAGCTTCTTGTTCGGCATTTATTTTTGATTCGATGCTGGCCTTTACAGATGCCGGTAAAGATATATTACGGATCAGGATCTGCTGCAGGTCAAGCCCGCGTTTCTCAAAGCTTGCTGAAATGGTGCGGTTAATTTTATCCTGAAATTCCTGCCTTTTTATTGAATACAGGTCAACTGCGGCGTAATTTACAGCATTATCGCGTATAGCGGTGCGTGCTACCGTCCTAACAATTTTATCAACGTAATCAAGCCCAATGTTCTGCATGATGAAAGGCGCCTTAGACGAGTTTACTTTATAAAGCACGGTCAAATCTATGGTTACTTCCAATCCGTCAGATGAGAGCACACGGATGGCATCGTCGCCCTGCACTTCTCCTTCGCTATGTACAGCGCTCATGGTGTAGTTTTGCGTTTGGGTGTTAAATACCGTAACATCTACCATCGGGTTAACAACGTGCAGCCCGCTTTCCAGTACCTCGTTTTGTACCTTGCCGAACAACACCTGCACACCCACCTTTCCCGGTTCAATTACCTTAAAAACCGAAGCAATTAACGCAATTGCGGTAATTGCAATTCCAATAATGCTGATAGCGCCGCCAAATTTGCCGGCCGGCTCAGGCGAACGTTTTACCATTATGCCTGCTATAAGCACAACGATACCAACAATTATTAAAAACATGTAGGTTAGGGTTTAATTTGGTTGTTATTATTTAAGGTCTTTAGCGCCGGGCTTTTCTGTGCCCTTTACCTCTTTAATCAGCTTTACCTTTAGGGTAATTAATATGCCTGCTATAAACGCGCATGCCAGTACATATTCATAACGTGCATGCTCAATTGCCGAATATGTTATTATGATACATAAAAATATGCCTATGTTATAAAGCACATTCAGGGCTACTTTTTTCCCCATGTTAGTAAACGTTAAGCTCAGGGTCTATTTCGGCCTTCCAGGCCAATATGCCGCCTTGCAGGTTACTTAAATTGGTATAACCTTGTGCCTCTAACTGCATAATGGCTGCCGCGCTGCGTTTTCCGCTGCGGCACATGATCACTACAGGTTTATCTTTCGATACTTTGTCCGCCTCAATCAGAATTCCGCCAAGCGGTATTGATAGCCCCCCAAGGTTCGATGTTTCGTATTCAAAATCTTCGCGAACGTCAATCAGTTGAAAATCCTCGCCTTTATCTAATTTGTCTTTTAGTTCCTGTACGCTTATTTCTTTCATCTTGAATGTAATTGATAGCCAAAGGTAGGTTTTTCTGCATCAAATATTTGGGCATATTTTGTAACAAACAGTACCTAAGTGCGTTTTAATATTAATGTAAATTATTACATCATAAACCGGATGAAGAAAATAACCCGTTTTTTTTGGTTTTGCTCGGGCGCGCATGTCGACACACTGAAAAAATACCCTATAGAACATAACAAGTATGTTGGCATTGGGGCCACCATATTTTTCACCGCACTGTTTGCATCGCTATCCGGCGGATATGCCATGTATTTTGTATTCAGCGGCAATGCGTTTGCCGTTGGCTTTGCCATTTTATTTGGCCTTATATGGGGTACGGCCATTTTTAATATGGACAGGTATATCGTATCCAGCATCAACAAAGAGGGTAGCATGAACAGCCAGATATTGCAGGCAACGCCCCGTATTTTGCTGGCTATCATGATCGGCGTGGTAATATCACGCCCGCTGGAGCTTAAAATATTTGATAAAGAGATACGCACTAAACTAAAAACCGCTTACCTGAAAGGGCAGCATAGCAAGATAGATACCCTTCAAAAAACCTATCAGCAAAAATACGCCCAGGAGTTGGGTAAGAACAATGAACTTAAAAAGGAAAAGGACTCGCTTGAGCGGGATATCAATCGCTCGAGGTACCAGCTTAACCAGGAAGTATTCGGTGATAAAACCAATCAAACATCGGGGGTAGTGGGTTATGGCACTTATGCCAAGCAAAAAGCCCAGGTGCTGCAGGAAAAAGAAGACCGTTTAAAAACCGTAAGGGATAACCTGGGCCAGATGGATCAGTATCTGAGCCAGCGTAAAGATTACGAAGGCGTAAACTCCACACGCCTCTTCAGCGAGAAGCAGCTTGACAGCCTGGCTAACGTGGCTGGCTTTGCCGACCGCAACTGGGCGCTTGGTCAGTTATCATTTAATGTAGACGGCACACGCGATCTGGATACTTATATGGCCATATCCTTTATTGGGTACCTGTTCATTTTGTTTGAATGCCTGCCCGTGTTTGTTAAACTGATGTCGCCCAAAGGGCCTTATGATGCTGCCATCGCTAAAGTTGCTGAGGCAAATATTTACTATGCGGATAAGGATAAAGAGCGCGACATAGCCGTGACCGATAGCACTTACGACCATAACCTGGATGTTGACATAGCGCGCCGAAAACAGATCATCACAGGGCAATCAGAATTTGATCTGGGCAGGCATAGTTACGAGTAATCATCAACCCGCTGCTTTGTAATAAAATTGATAGATAACTGTTATTGATTAATTGGTAATTTCAGCACCTGAATCATATCACCTCAATGAAAAAAATAATACTACTGGCGGCTACTGCGCTATTTGCGTTTGCGGCTAACGCTCAACCCAAGGTACGTAAAGCAATTTCCTACGCAGTTTCTTTCCCGAACGCGGCCCATCATGAGGCCGAAATCACCATGACCATACCCGATCCGTCTGCATTGGCATTTAGGGTTAGGATGAGCCGCTCATCACCCGGCCGTTATGCTACGCACGAATTTGGGAAAAATATTTACAACGTAAAAGCAACCGATGTAAGCGGTAAGGCCGTAGAAATTAGACAGGTGGAAGGGGATGTTTATGAAGTTGGCGGTCATAAAGGCACTGTAAAAATAAGCTACACCCTTTTTGGTAACCATACCGATGGCACCTATGTAGGCATTGATGCAAGCCATGCCCACCTGAACATGCCCGCAAGCTTTATGTGGGTTATAGGCATGGCCGACAGGCCTGTTAAATTTCAGTTTAACGATCTTGACAAATATGGGTGGAAGGTAGCCACGCAGTTGAAGCACGAAAGCGGCAATGTTTACAGTGCCCCTGATCTGCAATACATGATGGATAGCCCCACCGAGCTTTCAGCGGTCAACGTTAGTAGTTGGGAGGTAGTGAATACCAACGGCAAAAAACAAAAAATGAGTATTGCCGTACACTCTGATGACGACCAGGCAACCATAGGCAATTTTGCCAAGATGGTGCAAAAGGTTGTGCTGGAAGAAAAGGCGGTATTTGGCGAACAGCCCGATTATGATTACGGCAGCTATACTTTCCTCGACGATGTGCACCCTAACAATTTTGGCGACGGTATGGAACACCGCAATTCTACCTGTATTGTCGACAGGTCAGAAAAGGTAACAGGTAACGAGAATGATCTTTTAGGCACCTACTCGCACGAATTTTTCCATAGCTGGAACGTGGAGCGTATTCGCCCCAAATCATTAGAGCCATTTAACTTTGAGCATGCCAACATGAGCAACGAGCTTTGGTTTGCCGAAGGGTTTACCCAATACTACGGTGAACTGATATTGGCGCGCGCCGGCTTTAATTCTGTTGATGACTATACCGGTACAATAGCCGGTTTGGTTAATTCGGTATTGGCGCCCCCGGCGCCGGCCAAATACCCGCCAACGCAAATGAGCCGTTACGCGGTGTTTACAGACGCGGGTGTAGCGGTAGATGCTACCAATTATGCCAATATTTTCACCAGTTATTATGTGTACGGCGGTGCTACCGCACTGGCGCTTGATCTGCGCCTGCGCAGCGAGTTTAAAGTTACCCTTGACGATTATATGCGCCAGGTTTGGCTGGCTTTTGGTAAAACCGGAAAGCCATACACCATCCCCGACCTGCAGGCCGTATTAGGCAAAGTAACCAACCCAAAATTTGCAGCCTCATTTTTTGCTGATTATATATACGGTGTTAAAAAGAACAATTACGAGGCCTTACTGGCAAATGCGGGGCTGCTAATGCGTAAAGCCGCACCCGGTAAAGGCTGGATGGGCCGTATCCAGGCCCGCGCAGGTAACGGCGGATTGCTGATCATGAGCTCAACCGCATCAAATAGCCCTGTTTATAAGGCCGGTTTAGACGCCAACGACACCATTTTGCAAATGGATGGAAAAGATGTAAAAGAACTTGCAGCCATAAACGACATTATTAAAGATAAAAAGCCGGGCGATAAGGTAAGCGCTACCTATAAAAACCGCAGCGGCAACCACCAAACAACAATAATTTTAGAAGAAAGCCCGGCGATAGAGGTGATAACCTTTGAAAAAGCCGGTAAAGAATTATCTCAGCAGCAAAAAGATTTCCGCCGCAGCTGGTTATCATCAAAAGTAAATTAGAAAAATGAAAGCAAAAATATTAATAGCGATAGCCGCTTTAGCCGCCGCACCGGCAATTGGGTTTTGCCAGGATGTAAATAAGCTGATAAAGCAGGACGATGTTGAACGCGTTATTAAAACTCTTAGCGCCGACGATATGCAAGGCCGCGGTACCTTTACACCGGGTATTGAAAAGGCCGCCCAGTTTATAGAGAGCGAGTTTAAAGCCGCGGGCTTAAAGCCGATGGCTGGGGCTGCGGGCTACAGGCAAACGTTTTCGCAAACGCGTATTACCCCGGTTAACCCAAAAGTGATTTTTGACGGCACAGCTGTGCCCGACGATAAAGTGGCCATCATGACAGGCAGCGCTTTTAACTGGAAAAGCGATTCGACGGTTAGTGTGGTGCAGTTAACAGACGAAAAAACCTACCGTAAGCAGTTGGGCGAAGCCATGCGCAGCGGCAAAAATTTAGTAGTAATATTTGATGCCTCGATGGCAGATCTTTTCAAGCGCATACGCGACAGGGCTACAAAAGGCAGCATCAGTAGCGGCAGGCAATCAAAACCGGTTGTATATGTGCTTGGCGCACCCGCACCCAAAGCTTTTGAAGCGAGCTGCGAGGTTAAATCAGAAGAGTTGCCGTTAAGCAATGTGGTGGGGATCATCCCCGGGAAAACTAAGCCCGACGAATATGTGGTTTTTGGCGGACATTATGATCATTTGGGGATATTGAAGCCAATGGAAGGCGATAGCATAGCCAACGGAGCAGACGATGACGCGTCAGGCACCACGGCAGTTATAACATTAGCTAAGTACTACAAAACGTTGAATAATAACGCACGCACCTTGGTGTTTGTGGCCTTTACCGCCGAAGAGATAGGTGGATTTGGTTCGCAATATTTTTCGAAGCAACTGGATCCGGATAAAGTGGTGACGCTGTTTAATATCGAAATGATTGGCAAACCTGCAAAATTCGGAGAAAATTCTGCCTTTATTACGGGTTTTGAACGGTCGGATTTTGGTGCTATACTGCAGAAAAACCTGGAGGGAACCGCCTTTAAATTTTACCCCGACCCTTATCCGGAACAAAATTTATTTTATCGCAGCGATAACGCCACCCTGGCTGCTTTAGGCGTGCCTGCACACACCATATCTACCGATCAGATACCTACCGATAAATTTTATCATACCGTAAAAGACGAATATGCAACGCTGGATGTAAACAATATTACAGCGACCATCCGTGCCATAGCGCTAAGCTCGCGCAGCATCGTAGCGGGTAAGGATACACCAACCCGTATCCCCAAACTGGCGAAATAGTTGTTGATAGAAATTTCACAGCACAAAGGTTGTAAGGGTTAAAACCGTTACAACCTTTTTATTTACAACTTTTACAATCATCATAACCTTTACAGCCCCGCAGCAAACCTTTAGATGTTAACGCTGTTTAAAAGCTAAATTAATCCCGACAATTATGCAATGGTTTGGCAGGCGCGAAAGCAGTAATACAGAAGACGGCAGCAGCAGCGGTGGCCGTGGGCTGGCCCTTGGCGGCGCTGTGGTAGGCATCATAGCAGCAGCTATATATTTTTTTACAGGGATAGACCCATCTGCGGTACTTAACGGTATGCAAAGCGGCGGCGCACCGCAGGAAAACAATCAGCAGGCCATCCCTGACACCAAAGAAAAGAAATTTGCCAAAGTTGTTTTTGCCGATACCGAGGATGTATGGAACAAGCTTTTTGCAGATATGGGAAAAACCTACCAGGAGCCTACCCTGCATTTTTTTGAAGCCGCCGTAAACACCGCCTGCGGGCAAGCCGGCGCCGAAACCGGCCCGTTTTATTGCCCCGGCGACCAGAAGGTTTACCTCGACCTTTCGTTTTTTAATGAGTTGTCTGAAAAGTTTGGCGCCGCAGGAGATTTTGCCCAGGCTTATGTAATAGCCCATGAGGTGGGTCATCACGTGCAGGATCTGCTTGGGTTATCGGCCAAGATGGAAGAAGCCCGTAATCAGTTAAGCCAGGAAGATTACAATAAGCTTTCGGTAAAGCTGGAGCTGCAGGCCGATTTTTATGCCGGTGTTTGGGCGTATTACGAGAAAAACCTGAAAAATGTGCTTGATCCCGGCGACATTGAAGAAGCCCTGAACGCCGCCCACCAGATCGGCGACGACCGTTTGCAAAAGGAATACCAGGGCGAAGTACACCCCGATAGCTTTACGCACGGTACCAGCGCCCAGCGCATGTACTGGTTTAAAAAAGGCTACGAAACCGGTGATATTAAACAGGGCAATACATTTGCCGCGGATACCGAATAATAAGCGGGCAAAGTTTCATCAGGTGTTCACGTTCGGTGCACGTGAACACCGTGAACATTCATGAACGCCTGATAATCAACGGGTTCGTTTTTTGCTACTGACAATATAGCGCCACCATATTTTCAAAAACAATTGTTTGGAGAAGCTGGGTGCGAAGGATTGAAAAGGCGTTATAAATGTTGCGGGTCTACTATCGCCCTTATCTTTTCTTCTGCTGACTTCACCAATTCCTCAACGGGGGTGGCGCCGGGCTCTATCGGTTCAAGCACTTCCCATTTCATGGGTGTAAAGGTATTTAAGGGGTATAAGCCGTAACGTATCATCTTCCACGAGTCGGTAATAGCCACAGGTACTAAGAGCGCGTTGGGGCATTTTTTTAACAGAGTGGCCACCCCTGCCGATTGAAAAGGTTTTACCCTGCCATCTTGCGAGCGTGTCCCCTCGGGGAAGATCATAGCCCCCCAGTTATTCTCTTTCATACGGGTGCCAAACTTCACCAGTTCTGTGATCGACTGTCGCGGGTCTTTCCTGTCGATATTGGCACCGCCGCCATGCTTTAAGTTAAATGATATGGATGGTATACCTTTAGTTAACTCTATCTTTGATATAAACTTTGCGTGGTACCGGCGCAGATAGTATATCATGGGCGGGATATCGAACAGGCTTTGGTGATTGGCAATAAATATAATAGGCCTGCCAACCGGCAGGTTTTGCTTGTTAATGAAGATAACCCTGTTGCCCAAAATATAAAAAGTATGGAGCAAAAAGAAGTTCAGGATATCTACACACCGCTTATGCGCCCGGTATCCACCAAGTTTCAGGCTTAGCCACTGTAAGGGGTGAAAGATCACCAGCACCAAAAAGAATGCTAAAGTTGCAAACGGGGACAGGAAATAGCCTAAAAACTTTTTCATCAGCCCCGCAAATTTAAAGTTTTTTTGAGGATTTGATAATCGGGATATTACAAAGTGTTCTCTAACTGCATTAAACGGGCTTTTAATATGGCCGCCACCGCCAGCGAATCGGTTATCTCACCTTTACAAACCATTTCGTAAACTTCATCAAACGGTACTTTTTTTACGATCAGTTGCTCAGTGTCTTCCGGTTCGGCCTCAAACTGTTCCAGGCCGCGGGCAATGTACAAAATGCAAAGCTCATCGCTAACAGAGTTGGACAGGTGCATGCGTTGTATCTCTGTCCAGCCCGACGCTTTTAAGCCGGTTTCTTCCAGCAGTTCGCGTTTGGCCGATTCCAGCGGGTCAACGCCGATCATGCCGCCCCCCTCGGGCAGTTCCCAGCTGTATTGATTTAAGGTGAAACGGTACTGACCCACCAGGTAGGTGTTCATATCATCATCCAAAGGCAAAATACCGATGGCGATATTTTTATAATGTACCTGCCCATAAATGCCGGGGTTACCCGATGGGTTGATCACCTGGTACTCGGTAACGTTTATCCACGGGTTATCATAGATCTCTTTTTCAGCAGTTATTTTCCAGGGATTGGCTTCGGGATGTTGCATAAGTAAAGATAATATTTTCTCTGCCACCGCATTAAAAGGCGGATTTCAAAAGCCGTCAATCGCCTAACAGGTCCTTTAAACTATCCAGGGTATCAGCTTCCTCTTTTGGTTTATCATGCCGCCACCTGAGTATCCGGGGGAAACGCAGCGCGATGCCCGATTTGTGCCGGGTAGACCTGTTGATGCCCTCGAACCCTATTTCAAAAACCAGTTCGGGTTTTACGGTGCGCACCGGGCCAAACTTTTCGAGTGTATTGCGTTTTACAAAATAATCAACTTTGTTTATCTCGGCATCGGTAAGGCCGCTGTAAGCTTTGGCAAAGGGCACCAGCTTGTCGCCGTCCCAAACGGCAAAGGTATAATCGGTATATAGATCGGCACGGCGGCCGTGTCCTTTTTGGGCATATATCATTACCGCGTCAACCGATAGCGGATCAATCTTCCATTTCCACCAGTCGCCACGCCGGCGGCCAACCTGGTATGCGGCGCTTTTACGTTTTAGCATAATCCCTTCGGCGACCATCGCGCGCGATTGCTCCCGCGTTTTTTCCAACTCTTCCCAGCTGTTAAAATCAATAAGTGATGAGATACGAAAGACTTCAGGGAATGCCGTTCCGCTTTGCAGTTTTTCCAGTACCTCCCGGCGTTCGGCTTGTGTTTTATGCCGGATATCTTCGCCGTTATATTCCAGGCAATCATAAACAATAGTAGCTACCGGGCTATCGGCCAGTATTTTTTTGCTGAGATTTTTACGGCCTATGCGGGTTTGCAATACATTAAAAGGCATGGGTAGCCCGTTCTGAAAGCTCAGTATCTCACCGTCCAAAACGGTGCCATCAGGCAGGGCGCTTAAAAAAGGGTGCAACTCCGGGAATTTCTCTGTCGCCAGGTCTTCGCCACGGCTCCAGATAAAAATTTCGCCGCCCCGTTTTATCATTTGCGCCCGTATCCCGTCCCATTTCCACTCGGCCTGCCACTCAGCCGCTTCGCCTAAAGCATTACCCACGTCCTCTGCAGATTTTCGTTTTTCAGATGTTTCCTGTATCGGGTAGGCCAAAAAGAAAGGGTATGGCCGCGAGATGTTATCCGCAGCATTCTGTTCCTGTACCAATTGCTCATAAGTGTAATCTTCGGGCATCCAGCTACCCATAATGCGGTGAGTGAGCGCGGGGGCTTCAATACCGGTAATGTCTGCAAGGGCCTTCACCACCAAGTTGCTTGATACACCAATGCGGAAGCTGCCCGTAAGCAATTTGTTAAACACAAAGCGCTCCTGCCTGTCAAGCATCGCCCACGAATCCATCAGCCACAGCTTTTTTTCTTCTTCGGTTTTACTGCCAATCTGGTTTATTTCGGCCATCCATTCGGTTAACGTTTTGCTGCTGCTATTTTGGCTCTCGGGCATCAGCAGCGACATGGTTTCGGCCAGGTCGCCCACCACCTGGTAGCTTTCTTCAAAAAGCCATTGGGGGATGTTTGAGGCCTCGATAGCCCAGGTACGGATAAGGGTTGAATTGATAGGCCGTTTTGGCCGCCTGCCGGTAAACAGCGCCAGCATGTGCATTTTATCGGTATCGGGTACGTTAGTAAAGTAATCTTTTAAAACCTGAACCTTTTCGTTGGTTTTGTTGGTTTCGTCTAACGAGAGAAAGAGTTGGGCGAAAGCTTTCACGGCGCATCCTCCTTTACAATATCGCCAGATGGCGCAGTTTCCTTTATTTCTTCAACCTCGGTAACCGGCGCTTCCTCTTCCTCGCCGCCGTAAAGGGTGTGCACTTCGCGGGCGTTAAAACCTATCTCGTTCAAATATCTAGTGAAAGATGCTGTGTAACCATGGGTAAGGTAAACGCACTCGCAGCCGGTGGCATCAATAGCGCTTACCAAACCGTTCCAGTCGGCATGGTCAGACATGATGAAGCCCCTGTCGGCCGCGCGGCGGCGCTTGGCACCGCGCAGGGCCATCCATCCGCTGCAATAACCAAAGCTATAGGGGCCAAACTTACGCATCCATGGGGTACCTACCGCTGATGGCGGGGCAAGTATAATGCCTTTACGTACCTCTTCTTTTGATGATTCTGATGTGATCCTTTCCGTTGGATTTAATATCACACCGTTTCGGCGCAGGGCTTCGTTGGTATTTTCGATCACCCCATGGGTGTACACTTTGCCAATATCCAGATCCAGGTTTTGCAGGATGCGCTGCGCTTTGCCCAATGAATAACCGACGATAACCGTAGCCACGCCATTCCCGACATTGGTGCGCCACCAATTGTTCACGTCGTTAAAGATCTCGGACTGCGGCTTCCACGAATAAACAGGCATGCCAAAGGTACACTCCGATATAAAGTGATGGCATTTAACAGGTTCAAATGGGGTAGAGATGCCGTCGTCGTCCGTTTTATAATCGCCCGATACTACCCAAACTACGCCCTTATACTCCACCCGTACCTGCGCCGAACCTATAACGTGCCCGGCCGGATACATAGCGATATGCACACCGTTTTTGGTTACGGTTTCGCCGTACCCGATGGTGCGCAGGTTTATCTCGCCCAGGCGGTAAAGCAACACTTCTTTCGAAAGATGGTGCGCCAGGTAATTTTTATGGCCCCAGTAAGCATGGTCGGCATGGGCATGAGTTATTACGGCATCGTCTACAGGTTTCCAGGGGTCAATATAAAACTTCCCCTGTTCGCAGTAAATGCCCCTGTCGGTAAATTCCAGCAATGGTTTGGCCATAGTTATTTAATAACCGGCAGAAAGCAAATTGGTTTCGGTTGGGGATTAACCACATTGGATACAAAGAAGAAAGTAAAGCACTAAGGGGCGCTCACCCCGACTTTTTATTGCTTTTTTCAATCAATAGTATAACTGCCCCTATCGCTATCGGGATAAGTGAAAGGAAGTATGCACCTAAGTCGACCCTTCCCGATTCTCCTTCGATTTCCACGTCATTAAGCTCCAATAAAAGGACAAAGAGAAGTACCCCTATAGCTATTAAAAACCAAGCTGCAACTATTTTAAATAATCTCATATCTGTAACGATCTTGCCTCTCGATTTTTAATCTCCCTTCGGAATCCGAAACAGGCAGCCTTCCAGAGTTTCATTTACACGTAACTGGCACGATAGCCTGCTGCTTTCGTCAACAAAGGGCAGGGTATCCAATATATCAAGCTCCTCGTCGCCGGGCTCGGGCAATTGTTCCAGCCCTTTAAGTACCTCTACTCTGCACGTTGCGCAAAGCGCCATGCCCCCGCAGGTAGCCAGTATAGGATAATCGCTGCCTTTTAACACCTCCATCAGGCTCAGACTGATACCCTCCGGAATCTCTATCGGCTGTTGCACGCCGTTTCGGTCTTCTACTATAAAGCTGATCATGCCAGTTCGGTTATGCCATAAACGGTTGTGTATTTAAAAGTAAGCCGCTGATCGGGGTAAACATATTTGAACGCGCTTTGCGCCATGAGCGCCGCTTCATGAAAGCCGCACAATATCAGCTTTAGCTTACCGGGGTAGGTGTTGATGTCGCCAATGGCAAATATACCGTCGATATTGGTGCTGTAATCAAATGTATTCACCTCAATAGCCGATTTGTCGATATTTAAGCCCCAGTCTTCTATAGGGCCTAATTTTGGGCTTAAACCAAACAATGGGATAAAATTATCCGCCTGCAGATGCGTGTTCTGTCCGTCGGCACCGGTAATGGTTACCTGCTCCAAATGCCCTGCACCATCAAGCGCCACCACGCGCGATTTAAGCACCAGGTCTATCGCGCCTGTGCGCGCAAGTTCTGCTACCTTTTCGGCGGCATCAGGCGCGCCTCTAAAGGTATCGCCGCGGTGTACCAGGGTTACCTTTTTTGCCACGTTAGCTAAAAATATAGTCCAGTCTAACGCCGAGTCGCCGCCGCCGGCTATTACAATGTTACGATCTCTGAATATTTCGGGGTTGCGTACCGCGTACATCACCCCTTTGCCCTCAAACTCGGCAAGGCGGTCTACCTCAGGTTTCCGGGGCTCAAAGCATCCCAGGCCACCTGCAATAACCACCGCCTTACAACTTATCTGTGTTCCTTCGTTAGTGCCGATAAGCCAGCTGCCGTTATCAAGCTTTTGCAGGGTCTCCACGCGCTCGCCGAGCGTATAGCCTGGATGGAACGGCGCTATTTGTTCTGATAGCTTATCTACCAGGTCCTGCGCGTTAATAGCCGGATAACCCGGTATATCATAAATGGGTTTTTGAGGATAGATCTCTGACAATTGCCCGCCCGCCTGTGGCAGCGAATCAATTAAGTGGCAATGCATTTTTAACAGCCCCGCTTCAAAAACCGCAAACATGCCGGTGGGGCCGGCGCCTATAATGCCTATATCTGTAGTTATCATGTTATTCTGTTCCTAAATTTTGATAAATCTTGTTTAATATCGTTTTCAACTGCTCGTAATCCTGCTCGGTAAGGTTTTCCCAGGCTTTCATGCGTATCTCGGTCACTTTTGGCAATAATTCCAACAACTTTGCCTTGCCTGCTGAGGTAAGGTGAACGGTAAAGCTGCGACGGTCGTCCTTATGCATGATGCGCTCGGTCAGTCCTTTTTTACAAAGCAGGTCGATAATGCGGGTTAGCGTTGGGTTGTCCTTACCGGTAAGCTCTGCCAGCTCCTTTTGTTTAAGATACCGGTCGTTGTCCAGGCTTTTTAAAACCAGCCACTGGTCAACTGTTATATCAAAATTACCTGTTGCAAACTTTTGCTGTGCATACCCCTTTACCCGCTTTGCAGTACGATCGAGCAGGTAAGAGTAACTATCAAATTTTTTAGTTGTCATACTAATTATTAGTCAAACAAATATACTTACATTTAAAGGTTAGTTTTACATAATTGTGTAAATTATTTGCCGGTAAGGCGGCAAAAAAAAGGCAAAAAAAATGACGCGGTATACGCGTCATTTTTTATTATCATTAAAGTATTTTAAAAGGTACCTGTCGGTTTAACGCTGGTTAATTTACTTCCCAGTGTAAGGTAATCTGTCAGGATCTGGCCGGCTTCCTTTTGCAGAAAATCCATGTCTTCATTTTTAGGTTTTGCCTGGCCTTTTTTCAGAGCGGGCAGCCCTAAAGCTATACGGCGCAGGTTGTTTTGTTCAAATGTTTTTTTCTCGTCGGCATCGCGTTCCTGTTTCAGCTTTTGTTCGTTAAGCGTAACACTTTTTTCTTCGGCCTGTTTTTTCGAATCTTCTATATCTTCCAGCAAATATTTATAGCTTGGGCTGGCAGCCATCCGGTCGTCGTGCAGTTTTTTTAGCTGCGGAATTACGGTTGCAAAACTGCCCACAGGGGTGTAATCGCTTTTTTGGATCACATCAAAAGGCATAGCCGAGGGTTCGGTATCTTCGCCATATTTATCCAGAGGGATAACCGACGGGAAAGAGATATCCGGTATAACGCCTTTATGCTGGGTAGAGTTACCACTTATGCGGTAAAATTTGGCAACGGTTAAGTTTAACTGGCCAAACTTATTTTGGCTACCTGTAGCAACGGTTTTGGCTTTGCCGGCCATTGCCAACAATTTATCCTTTAGGCTGGGGGTTATTACCTTATCCAGATCAATAGCGTTTTGTACCGAACCTTTGCCATAAGTTTGGGTGCCCAATATCAGGCCGCGGCCGTAATCTTGTATCGCTCCTGAGAAGATTTCTGACGCAGATGCGCTAAAACGGTCAACCAACACGGCAAGCGGGCCCGAGTAAGCTATAGCCGGGTCCTCGTCCTTATCAACGTCTACCTGGTCGCGAGGGTCTCTTACCTGCACTACCGGGCCAGTTTTAATGAAAAGGCCGGTCAGCTCAATGGCCTCCATTAACGAACCCCCGCCATTTTGGCGCAGGTCGATCACTACACCATCCACATTTTCGCGTTTTAAAGTGTCTAATATCAGCTTTACATCGCGCGTGGTGCTTTTATAATTAGGGTTGCCTGCTTTATAGTCGGCAAAATCAAGGTAAAAAGCCGGGATAGAGATCACCCCGATTTTAACGGATTTGCCATTGTTGTTATACGTACGGATCTCCTTTTTCGCAGAGATATCCTTCAGAATTATTTTTTCGCGCACCAGTTCTACTATCCTTGGCTTTGCTGTTACGGGGCTGCCTTTTGCCAGTAATTGCAGGCGTACGGTAGTGCCTTTTGCTCCGCGTATCAGGGCTATGGCATTATCTATCCTCCAGCCTACTATATCCTGAAATTCGCCTGTTTTGCCTTGTGCCACGGCCACAATGCGGTCGTCGGTGTTTACTTGTTTGCTTTTATCGGCAGGGCCGCCGGGCGTAACGCTTTTAATGGTCACATATTCATTTTCGCTTAACAACGATGCGCCGATACCCTCTAAAGAGCGCGACATATCGATATTGAAGTTGGCGGCAAGCGCGGGGGTAAAGTAATTGGTGTGCGGGTCAATGGCTTCGGTAAAGGCATCCATAAACGCTTGGAAAACATCCTGGTTTGAAAGCTTGTTTGATTGCGACAAGATGTTGGTATAACGCTTTTTCAGCGTTTCCTTAATAGTGCCTGCATCTTTGCCGGTTAGTTTAAGGTTAAGCAGATCGTACTTTACGCGCTGCGCCCAAAGGTCGTGCACCTCTTCCTCGGATGCCGCCCAGGGTAGTTTATCGCGGTCGTAAGTAAATGTTTCGTTTTTGGTAAAATCGAAGTTTTTACTAAGCTGCGACACCGAGAAGTTCACATATTCGGTATAACGCTTTTGAAATACATTAAATATGTAGAAAACATTGGCCAGGTTACCGGCCTTGATGTCATCGTCCATTGTGGTTTTAAATTGTTCAAATTCTTTTATATCCGATGCGAGAAGATAGTTGTGGTTCTCATCAAGCTTTTTGATATAACGATCGTATATAACGGCCGACAGGGAGTCGTTTAAGGGCACCTTTTTATAATTATATTGCGATATAAGGCCCGCCACATATTTTAGTACAACACTTTGCTGTTCGTCAGGCTGCAGGTCGTTAGGTCCTGCGTGCTTGTAGTTTGGTTTAGACGGAGCAGCGTTGCAGGCAAGAGCAGCAGCTAATACCAGCAATAAATATAATTTCTTGAACATATCTTTTACACTATTTAAATTGGGGCCTGTGTGGAACATCAATACTTGTGCCTGTTTTAATTTATACAATAAAAAAAGAGACAGCCATAAAGCCGTCCCGCTAATATATTGAATAACAATTATACAATAATGTTGGTTTGTTTTTATTATATGAGCGGCATTTTACGCAAATGTTACAAAAAACAGGCCGTTATTTTGATTTAGCCGTAACGTCAACAGCTTCAGCATATCGCAGTTCGGATTTTGGCAGCCACACTTTGTTATTTTGCACAAATTTTATCTTCCCTTCAATCATCTTAACGTCGGCATTGCGGCCGGTATTGCGCGCCAGGTCGCGCGCTTCGGTAAGGTCCTGCTGGGCCTGCGTAATATCGCCCAGGTCTGCCTTGATCAAAGCCAGGCTAACCAGGTTATCAATGGTGTGTTTAAAATCGTTTTGTTGTTTCGAAATAAGGATGCTTTGCAAATAATACCACTTAGCCTCCGAAAGGCGGTTCTGCGAAACATATATTTGCGCTAACTCGCTGAACCTATAGCTGGCCTGGGCATACTCGCGGAAACGCATGTTATGCTGCGCGGCTCGCATTACTATACGCTCATTTATTTGCAGGCTAAACTGGCTGGGCGGAATAACTACCAAAGCAAGTTTTTGAGGATTGTAAGCAGGCGTTTTGGCGGCCAGGAATTTTTTTAGCGAATGGTCTTTAACCTGCGCTATCAGCGGATATCTTTTGTGCTTTTTAAAATCGAGGCGGTACCATTGGGCAGATGCCGAAAGGGTGATAACGCAAAGAAATACTAAGATGATGTATCGCATGTATAGTTTCGCGGGGGAATAGTTAAATTAACTGGTATGCAAATGTAAAAATTAGTTTTCTGATTTACAAGTGTTTAATGATGGCTCATTTTGCGCTGTGCAACGTGGCAAAACATTCCTTTCAACGCTTGAACGACAGGAATATTGCTATTTAGTATTTTGCCACTTCACTCAAACACCTCTACCTCGCCATCGTGCAGGGCCCAAACCATATAGGGGTGGGTATCGGCGTGGTATATATCGCCGGTATTGGTAATGCCTATTATGCCGGCAAAGCCATCGTAAGGCTTCATTTCGTCAAGTGTTTTCTCGGTAGCGATCGACAGCGGCATACCATCGGTAACGCGCGTAACAATTTTTGTGGCTACCGATCCGCTTACGATATCTTCGCCTACACCGGTACATGAGATACCTGCAAAAGCGTTGGCATAATTGCCTGCCGTAGTTGCCGAATCGCTTACCCGGCCGGGCATCTCAAAGCCCTTGCCCCCGGTTGAAGTGGCGGCAGCTATATCGCCGTAAATATCAAGCGCGACGCAGCCTACCGTACCCAGGCGGATTGAGTCGCTCAATTTTTTTTCATATTCCCTGCGGCGCTGCGGGGTTTCCGGATTATAATATGCTACACCATTATTAGCCGCAAAGGCATTGGCGCCTTGTCCGCTCAATACACGGTCGTCGTAGTCCATCAATTTTTCGGCAATGCATATAGGGTTCTTCACGTCCTCTATATTAATAACACCACTAAATTTGTGCGTTTTGCCATCCATAAGCGATGCGCTGAGCCGTATCTTGCCGTCGCTTTGTATCTGGGAGCCGGTACCGGCGTTAAACAGGTCGCAGTCTTCCAGCAGACAAACGGTATACACCACGGTTTGGGCAGCGGTATGGCTTTCCAGGTATTTGTGGCCAAGCGTAACAATTTCGCGCAGGGCATCCTGCTTGGCTTTTTTTACCTCCTGGTTTGTAAGCGATTCGCTAAAAAAACCGCCGTGTATGATCAATTTCATTGTAAATCGTTATTATCGCTATCCTGGGCCGTTACAAAAACACCCTCCTCTACCTTAACCACTTTTTTAATGATCATGCGGTGCTGTTGCAGGTCGTACTTATCATAGATCGACATCACATGCACCTTTAAATTTTCAATTGAAACAGGGTCCCCTATCTCTACATCATAAACGTTGGTTTCCACAATATTCTTGCCATCAACCAGCATAATTAAACCCGAGCCGATCGCTTCCATCATATTGCCTTCGGTGATCAGCAACCCCGCATCTTCACCAAGGCCTATGCCGAGTATGCCGGGATTGGTAGCCACCGCGTACAATAATCGGCCAATACGGCCCCGCTGCACAAAGTGGGTGTCGACAATAACCGAGTCGATAAAGCCTAACCCTGCGGTTATTTGTACTTCGCCCTTTATAAGTGCCTCGTTGCTTTGCCCGCGGTATATCATGTGGGTCGACGCTGCGGCCGCCCCGGCAGAAGTACCTGCTATTACAAAATTTTCGTGCCGGTACCGCTCTTTTAATATTTGCAGAAACTGCGTACCGCCAAAAATAGCGGTAAGGCGCAGCTGGTCGCCGCCGCTGAACATTACTACATCAGCTTTGCGTATGCGTTCCAGGTATTCCTCATTGGATGCATCCTCGCGGCTTTTAATGTGCAATACATTAACCCGGGTAACGTGCAGCTGGTTAAACGCCTTTATATATTCGTTACCGACAAGTTCGGGAATTTGCGACGCCGTAGTAATTACTTCTACAACTGAAGCTTCCTGCTTGTCCGATTCATTAATGATGCGCCTGAGTATGCCCTTTTCAAAAAATTTGATATAGTCTGGCTGCATAATATGCTCCAACACACTTACATTACTGCCCATATCCACAGCGCCTCCAATTATTACCAGTTTTCCTTTCGGGACATCCATAATCTTATATCAGTTTATACAAATTAAAATAAAAATTGATTAAAAACTAATGTATTAATGAATAATAATGCATTTTTTGGTCAAAACATTTCATAGATTTCGTAAGTTTTTTAGCTTTAGAATAATTATTGTACACAACCAGCAAGCATTTATGAAAATTGAAAATATACAAGTACTGCGGGGCCCAAACATATGGAGCATTAGTCGCAAGAAACTGATACAAATGCGGCTGGACCTGCAGGAAATGGAAGAGCGGCCATCAAACACTATTGATGGTTTTTACGAAAGGATGAAAGCCTTAATGCCCAGCCTGCATTCGCACCGTTGCTCGCCCGGCGTACCGGGGGGCTTCTTCGAGCGGGTAATTGCCGGTACCTGGATGGGGCATGTAATAGAACACGTGGCCTTAGAGATACAAACCCTTGCAGGCATGGATACCGGCTTTGGCCGCACCCGCGAAACCAAAACGCCGGGCGTGTATAACGTTGTATTTGCTTACCTGGAAGAAAAAGTTGGCGTATTTGCCGCTGAAGCCGCTGTGCGCATTGTGCAGGCACTGATTGACGGTACCGAATACGACCTTGAAAAGGACATACAAACCATGCGCGAGATCCGCGAGAATACGCGCCTGGGGCCAAGTACCGGCGCTATTGTAGAAGAAGCCATATCGCGAAGGATACCCTGGATAAGGTTGAACAATCAATCGTTGGTGCAGTTGGGCTACGGCAAAAACCAGGTGCGCTTTCGCGCCACCATGACCGAAAGGACAAGCAGCATTGCTGTTGATATTGCCAGTAACAAAGACGAAACCAAGCGTTTGTTGCAGGAACAGGCCATCCCGGTGGCTAAGGGCATGACCATCGGCCGGGTTGAACAGGTGGTTGAGGCTATCAATAAAATTGGCTTCCCCCTGGTTTTTAAACCGCTTGATGGCAATCATGGCCGCGGCATTAGCATCAATATCACCAATACCGAGGATGCTATTGCCGCTTACGAACATGCCGCCCGCATATCGCGCCGCGTAATTGTTGAACGCTATATAACCGGGTATGATTTTAGGGTATTGGTGATAGATAACAAAATGGTTGCCGCTGCCCTGCGCGACCCGGCACATGTTAAAGGAGATGGCAAGCTAACCATACAGGAACTGATTGATAAAGAAAACACCGACCCACGGCGCGGATACGGCCACGAAAATGTGCTTACCCTGATAGATGTTGACCGCGATACGCTCGACCTGCTGGAAAAGAAGGGGTATACTTTAGATACCGTGCCCGCAAAAGATGAAAAGGTGTTTATTAAGTCTACCGCAAACCTCAGTACCGGCGGTACATCTGTTGATGTTACCGACCATGTACACCCGCAAAATATATTCATTTGCGAGCGGATCTCGAAGATCATCGGCCTCGACATCTGCGGTATAGATATTATGGCTGAAAACCTTACTGAGCCACTAACCGAAAATGGCGGTGTAGTGTTAGAGGTAAACGCAGCCCCCGGCTTTAGGATGCATATTGCCCCAAGCGAAGGGCTGGCGCGCAATGTGGCAGGGCATGTTATTGATATGCTTTACCCGCCCGGTAAATCGGCGCGCATACCTATCATAGCCGTTACCGGTACTAATGGAAAAACCACCACCACCCGTTTAATTGCCCATATTGTTAAGAATAACGGCTACCGTGTTGGCTTTACCACCAGCGATGGTATATATATTCAAAACAATATGATGCTGAAAGGCGATACTACCGGCCCGGTAAGCAGCGAGTTTATTTTAAAAGACCCTACTGTTGATTTTGCCGTGCTGGAAACCGCCCGCGGCGGCATACTAAGGGCTGGCCTTGGCTTTGGCAGCTGCGATATTGGGGTGATAACCAATATTCAGGAAGACCACCTGGGCCTTTCGGATATCCATACCCTTGACGACCTTACGCGCGTAAAAAGCGTGGTGGTAAATTCTGTTAAAAAAAGCGGCTGGGCGGTTTTAAATGCCGATAACAAATACTGCGTGCAGGTAGGCAAAAAAGCCGATTGCAATGTGGCATACTTTAGCCGCGACGAGAACAATCCTGTTATTGTAGCCCATTGTAAAAAGGGGGGCATTGCCTGCGTAAACGAAAATGGCTTTATCACCATTATGAAGGGCGACTGGAAAATACGCGTGCAGCGCACCATCCTTATCCCGCTTACTTTTGGTGGTACAGTGCCGTTTATGATAGATAATGTAATGGCTGCAACGCTGGCAGCATTTTTACATGGGTTTAAAACCGAGGATATCAAAATGTCGCTGGAAACGTTTATCCCATCGGCTGCACAAACGCCCGGAAGGATGAACATATTTGAGTTTAAGGATTTCAGGTTCATGATAGATTTTGCGCATAACCCGGACGGCTTTAACGGTATAAAGGAATTCCTGAGCCATATCGATTCGCCTTTAAAAATAGGCATCATCGCAGGTACCGGCGACAGGCGCGATGATGACATCCGCGAGATTGGTAAGATAGCGGCAGAGATGTTCGACTACATCATCCTCCGCCAGGAAAAACACCTGCGCGGCCGAACTGAAGAAAACATACTCGACCTGTTGCAGGAAGGTATCCGGTCAGTTGATCCTAACAAACCATTCGAGATCATCCCTAAAGAAGTTGATGCCATTAAACATGCCATGAGCCTTGCCAAACCCGGCGCGTTTATTACCGCCTTAAGCGATGTAATAAGCAACGCTATTGAAACCGTACAAAACTACCAGGAGCAGGAAAGGAATGGGTTGTTTAACGTGTAACCCCCCAACCCCCTGAAGGGGGAGCTTTTACACTAAGCACCTTGTCATTTCGAACGAGCGATAGCAAGGAAAAATCTTGTTCAAGCGATAAGCGATGAACTTTGCACTTCGGATAAGATTCTCGTCGCTGCGCTTCCCTCGAAATAACAGGTGTTATTTCGAGGGCTTCCTGTCGCTCAAATAATAATGCCATAACAGCATGCTTGCAACGGTGCGGTAGGGCTGCCATTGTTGAGCTATTGTTACGAGGCCGTCTTTTGGGGTTTCTGTTGGCAAACCTTTCAATCGTTTGATGGCATTCACAATAGTCAGGTCGCCGATGGGCAGAACGTCGGTGTGCTGCAATACAAACATTAAGTAAACGTCTACTGTCCAATTACCAATGCCCTTCAAAGCGGTAAGTTTAGCGCGGATATCAGCATCCTCCATTTGTTCAAAAGCCTCTAAATTTATTTCCCCGCTGATGATGGCCTCTGCCAGGTATTTTATATAGGCCGTTTTTTGCCTGCTGCAATAACACTCCTTCATTTCGGCATCAGTTAAAAGCAATACCCTTGCAGGGGTAATTTCCTGTACACGATCACGCAGTTTATTTAATGCAGATAATGCCGAGGCCAGCGATACCTGCTGTTCCAGGATGATGTGCACCAGGGTTTCAAAGGTATTGGGCCTTGTCCACATGGGCGGGTAGCCATGCTGTTGAATTACGTTAGCAAAATCGGCATCCATTTGGGCGAGCTGATCGCAAATAGCATGATAGGTAGCCTGGGTAAACTGTTGTGGCATTAAGTTGTTGATATTCGTATGCACTTGTCATCCTGACAACGATGGATCGGATCACCCATGGATTCTTCGGAACGCTCAGAATGACAAAAGTGAAAATTACTAATTTTTTTAGGATTTAGCGTTTCTATTTCAGATTTTTACAATATGAACAACCTGCCGCCATTAGCCGAGCGTATGCGCCCAAAATCATTAGATGATTATGTGGGCCAAAAACACCTTGTTGGTAAAGGCGCTGTTCTGCGCAAGGCCATCGAAAGCGGATCGTTACCCTCCATGCTGTTTTGGGGACCGCCGGGTGTAGGTAAAACCACGCTTGCTTATATCATATCGCAATCGCTTTATCGGCCGTTCTTCTCGCTGAGTGCTATAAATTCCGGGGTGAAGGATGTGCGCGAAGTGATTGAAAAGGCATCGTTACTAAAAGAGCAGGGCGAAATATTACCGATACTTTTTATTGATGAGATCCACCGTTTCTCCAAATCGCAGCAGGACTCGTTACTGGGCGCGGTTGAGCGGGGTATTGTTACGCTGATAGGCGCTACTACCGAAAACCCTTCGTTCGAGGTGATCTCGGCGTTACTATCACGCTGCCAGGTGTATATTTTGCAGCATTTATCAGAGCAGGATCTTTTAGATCTGCTGGAAAAAGCAAAAAAGGAAGATGTTGTACTCAAAGAAAAGAACATCGATATCAAGGAACATGAGGCCTTGCTGCGCCTGAGCGGCGGCGATGCCCGCAAGCTGCTGAACATTTTTGAACTGCTGGTGAACGCCTTCGACAGTAAGAAAATAACGCTTACCAACGAGGTAGTGCTGGAGCATGTGCAGCAAAACATGGCCCTGTACGACAAAACCGGCGAGCAGCATTATGATATTATTTCGGCCTTTATTAAAAGCATGCGCGGCAGCGACCCAAACGGCGCGGTTTATTGGCTGGCCCGCATGATTGTAGGCGGCGAAGACCCGCTATTTATTGCCCGCCGCATGCTGATCCTGGCATCAGAAGATATTGGCAATGCCAACCCGAACGCGCTGCTGCTGGCGCAGGCCTGCTTTGAATCGGTGAATAAAATTGGCATGCCCGAGTCGCAACTTATAATGAGCCAAACGGTAATTTACCTGGCAACATCGCCCAAAAGCAACTCGGCTACCACGGCCATTGGCGCTGCCATAGCGCTGGTGAAAGAAACCGGCGACCTGCCCGTGCCGCTGCACCTGCGCAACGCACCAACCAAATTGATGAAGAATATTGGCTACGGCAAAAACTACAAGTATGCGCACAGCTACGAGGGCAACTTTGCCGATCTGGACTTTTTGCCCGAACAAATCAGGGGGACAAAAATTTACAACCCGGGTAACAATGCGCGTGAGAATGAATCAAAAGAAAAGCTAAAGAAACTTTGGGGCGACAGGTATAAATATTAGTATCTTAACCGCATTAAACTACTTGTCTGACCGGCATAGTGAAGGCTCTGTGTGGGTGGGCAACTCTTTATAAAGTCTCTATGATATCAACTTTTTTCGATCACGAACTGAAGGCCTTCTGGCGTTCAAAAAACACCGGGAAAAACATCACCGTAAAGGTGGTAATGGGCATACTCATCTTTATACTGTTTTTATATGTGCTTGCGCTTGGGGTGTTTATGGATAAGTTGCTGGGCGCAATGTTCCCGCAAGAAGATCTTACCGTTGCCTTTTGCGGAGTTGTTTTAGTGTATTTTTTATATGATTTGCTGATGCGCCTGCAACTACAGGAACTGCCCACCTTAAAGGTGCAGCCTTATTTACACCTGCCTGTTAAGCGCAACAGCGTTGTTGGCTATTTGGCGTTAACCGCGTTGCTGTCGTTTTTTAATTTGTGGCCAATCATCATATTCGGGCCGTTTATACTAAAGGTGATATTGCCTGCATCGGGTACGTTAACCACATTGGTTTTTATCGTTTCCATTATAGGCTTTTCGATATTTAACAATTACCTGGCCCTGTACATTAAGCGCAAAGCGAACTTAAACGGCTGGATATTTTTAATTGCCGGCGCTGTATTGTCACTGGCAATATGCGGCGACTATGTTTGGCACCTGTACTCGTTAAAGGCCGGCTCATACCTTTTTTTTGGTAATTTAATAGCTATGCCTTACCTGGTGTTACTGCCGTTGATATTGGCTGCCGCCATGTATTACGTTAACTTTTACTATTTAAAAGACAACCTTTATCTGGAAGAATTAACTACCAAAAAGGATGCCGCACCAAAAAGCAGTACCGAAATACCGTTGCTTAACCGCTTTGGCCATGTAGGCGACCTGGTGGCTAACGAAGTAAAATTGATATTGCGTAACAAACGCCCGCGCTCGGCGCTTGTTATGGGGCTTTTTTTTATGTTTTACGGGTTAATATTTTATACCAATCCCAAACTGGGCGAAAGCTTTAAAATTTTTGTGGGGATGTTTATGACAGGTATTTTCATTATAAACTACGGGCAGTTTATGTTTAGCTGGCAGGCCGCGCATTTTGACGGGCTGCTGGTAAGTAAAATAAAATTCGCCGATTTTTTAAAGGCCAAATACCTGCTGTTTACCATCGTATCAACAGTGGCTTTTATACTCACCACGCCATATGTTTACTTTGGCTGGCGCACGGTGCTGATACACCTTATTATGTACCTGTGGAATTTGGGCGTTAACACCACCATTGTATTATATTTTGCCAACCGTAACTATAAACGCATAGACCTTAGTAAGGGCGCATCCTTTAACTGGGAAGGCGTGGGCGCAAGTCAGCTGCTGTTGTCGTTCCCGCTTATTTTGTTCCCTTACGTGATATTCCTGCCGTTTAAGTATATGGGATACCCCGATGTTGGGTTAGCGACGCTCGCCATAATAGGGATAGTTTTTATTATTACGCGCAACTTTTGGCTGCAAAAGCTGGAAGCCGATTTTTACACCAAACGATTTAAAATAGCCGAAGGCTTCAGAAATAAATGATCATGATAGAGATAAAGAACCTTAAAAAAGTTTACAACGGCGTAACGGTAGTGAATATACCGCATCTGCAAATAAACAAAGGCGAAAGCATTGGCCTTGTTGGTAACAATGGTGCCGGTAAAACTACCTTGTTCCGGATGATTTTAGACCTGATACGCCCCGAGAGCGGCGAGGTGCTGTCAAACGGCGAAAAAGTGATGGGCGCCGAAAACTGGAAAAGCTATACCGCATCGTACCTCGACGAAGGCTTCCTGATAGATTACCTTACGCCCGAAGAATATCTTTATTTTATTGGCGGCCTGCACCAGCGGAACAAAGCCCAGGTTGATGAACGACTGTTAAGCTTATCGGAGTTTTTTAATGGCGAGATCATCAATAAAGGCAAATACATCCGCGACCTGTCAAAAGGGAACCAGTGTAAGGTTGGCGTTGGTGCATGCCTGTTACAGCAGCCGGAATTACTGATGCTGGATGAGCCCTTTGCCAATATTGACCCCAGTACCCAATTCAGGTTAAAAAACATCCTGAAAGACCAGAATAAAAACCATGGGGTAACTACCATCGTATCCAGCCACGACCTGAACCACGTAACCGATGTTTGCGAGCGTATTTTGCTGATGGAAAAGGGCGTGGTGATCAAAGATATCGCCACAAGCTCGTCGACTTTATCTGAACTGGAAGAGTATTTCGGCGTAGGCCAAAGCAGCAGCACTTTTATAGTAGATAGGGAGGAAAACCACTAAACAGCCCTATGTACCATATAAGAGAAGCCACAACGGCCGATGTTGAAGCCATTTTACAAATAGCTGAACAAACCTGGTGGCCAACCTACGAACCCTTGCTGGGTAAAGAACAGGTTGCTTACATGCTGGGCGAATTATATTCGGCCGATAAGATAAGCACGCAGATAAAAGAGCAGCAGCAAACATTTTTATTGCTGATAGAGGACGGGCAGCCCGTAGCCTTTGCAGCGTACTCGCCCCGCGAGGAAGATGCCGATATTTACAAGCTGCACAAATTATACTGCCTGCCCACAACCCAGAGAAAAGGGTATGGTAAAATATTGATCAACGCCGTTGCAGACAAAGTTATCCAGGCCGGTAAAACCATTTTAGACCTTAATGTAAACCGCTATAACAACGCCAAAAGCTTTTACGAGAAGATGGGTTTTGAAGTGGTGTACGAAGAGGACATCCCCATCGGCCCGTATTGGATGAATGATTATGTAATGCGGAAGCAACTGTAAATTTGCCCGGCTATTTTTTGTTTCGATTGGGCTTACAGTCGCCCGGACAGTCGCCAGGTGTTCACATTCGGCGCACGTGAACACAGTGAACATTCATGAACACTTAATAATCAGTGATTTACATAATTGCGTACTGACAACATAGCGCCACCAAAAGATTGAGTAATATTTACATGAGCATCTTTCTCTGTTAGCAATTACCGCCACGTCATTGCGAGGTACGAAGCAATCTCTTTAGGACAATTCAATGCTTAGTCTGTGTTAAGATTGCAATATAAGTTGCGGTTTCGCCACACTTCCGTTAAAGTTAATGTTTAGCAATGCCAGTGCTATCCGACTGTGATAATGGTGTATTTGAGATTATGGTACCGTTCCTTTGGCTCGAATAGCATTCTTCCCTAATTCAGAAATCCAGATTTCGACAGCTTCGTCGCGGATTAGGCGCGTTTGCCCAACTCGTGAAAAAGTTCCAATTCCGTTATCATACACACAAAGCCTGTTTATTAAAGTAGGCCGCATGCTAAACAAGTATTTATAGACTTAGGATTTACATGATTACTAAAGCAATGATTACGAAATAGATTATATGTTCCTTTTGATCAAAACATTAATTTGGTTAAATATTTTTTGACAATATTTTCACATCTTAGCTTCACATATAGTTGTAACATGGCAAAGCCAAGAGTATTTATAAGTTCGACCTTTTACGATTTAAAACAGATTCGCGCGGATCTCGATTTATTTTTGGATCAATTGGGATATGAACCAGTTAGAAATGAAGAGGGTGACATTCCATATGGAAAAGATGAAGCTTTGGAAGAATATTGTTATAAGGAAATTAAAGGGATAGATATCTTGGTATGCATTGTTGGAGGAAGATTTGGGTCTGAATCTAAACGTAGCGAGTTATCTATTTCTCAAATTGAATTCAAAACGGCGATTAGTGAAAACAAGCAGATTTATATATTTATAGACCAAAATGTTTTGTCAGAATATGAAACATATCTATTAAACAAAGATTCAGAAATAAATTATCGATACGTTGATGACACAAGAGTTTATTCTTTTATTGAGGAGATTAAATCTTTAAGTAATAATAATAATATTAAAGGATTTGAAACAGTATCAGATATTTCTAAATATTTGAAAGAACAATTTGCAGGCCTATTTCAAAGGTTTTTACAAGAGCAGACTAGAATCAAGGAAATAAATCTAATAAAGGGTCTTGAAAAGACAGCCCAGACATTAAACAAATTAGTTAACTATCTATCAGATGAAAATAAGGATCAGGCTGAGGAAATAAATAGAATATTAACAATTAACCATCCATTGATTGAAAGTATTAAGCAGATTTTACGAATACCGTATAACTTTTATTTTGAAGGATTAGATGACGTAAAGAGTTTGTTTGATGCTCACGGCTTTAGGTTTACTGATATAGCAGTTGACATTTTCGAAACATATCAGTTTATAAAAGAAACTACTAACAAGCATATCATGGTAGAGATTAATGTAAACATTTTTGAAAGCGATGGGAGACTTAAATTTATAAGAAAAACTGATTGGGATGATGATTGGGTAAGCGTCGATGAAACTGATATAGTCGACGAAGAGGATGATGACAGCTTACCCTTTTAAACTTCGTTATCGTATACGCGATACACACCGATTCGAGGCTGGGATGTATAAGATTTCTCCTCACCCCAACTCACAGCCCACCGCGTTCGTTCGAAATGACACCGGGTTAAAGGTAAGCGAGCTACTCCACATCCTCCCCCTCAGCCACATCCAGCAACCCTTCCGGTTGTTTAAAGTTGCTTTTTACAAAGTGGCACCAGTCGCATTCTTTTTTGCCGCAGCCGGTATTAAAATCGTGGGCTAATATCTTTTGATAAACAGTGGTTATCTGGTTGGTAACCTCCTCAATATCCTGCGGACTGATCACAACTTTCGCCTTGTAGTATTCGCCTTCCCGCTCTGGCTCCACAAAATCAAAAATGGTGTTTACCACTTCCCAATCGTTGGTGCGGTCGTTATCCACCAGTATCTTGTAAAATACTGCCTGTCGCCAGTAATCGCCGCCATTGGGCTGCTCGTTGGTGGGGCCTTCCAGCTTTGGTTTGGCATTACGCACCCGGCCGGTCTTGTAATCAACAACGGTTACCTGCTTGCCGTCAAACTCTATCTTATCCAGGTTACCCTTAATAGGTACGCCCTGCACCTCAATATTCTTGATGCTCCGCTCGGTTTGCGCTACCTTGTTCCAGGTAGGCACGTTTTGTTCGTAGTAGGGCGGCAGTATTTTGTCGCCGTAATCCACACGTAGTTTAAAATCTTCCTTGGTGAACGAATCGCGGTTGCGGTACATATACCAGCGGAACTCCTTTAAAAATTCCTCGGTTGATATAAACTCGTCATCGTTCTCTTTTAACCGGCGGTATGCCCTGTTCAAAGCCCAGTGCACCGCCTGCCCAAATGTGGCCGACGGACTTTTGCCCGTTGGCACCCGTATGAGGCACTGAAAGTAAAACCGCAGGGGGCAGTCCAGGTAATTATTAAGGTGGGTTACCGATAGCGTATAGTTTTGCAGCAGCTGGTTAATGTAATTATGATCAAGCAGTTGCACCACCGGCTTATCGGCCTCGTTAAACTGCGTGGCAAAAAAGGCCAGCATATCGTCGCTGTTAACATGTGGGTAGGTTACCTGCAAATGCGTATCGGCCAGTATCTCGCCAATAAACTGTGATGGCTCCTGGTCTTTACCGTTTTTATCCCTGGCCGCATACGAAATATTAAGGCATTGTTTTGAACGGGTAAGCGCTACATAAAATAGCCTGCGCGCCTCTTCCCTTTGCGCTATATCGTCAGAAGCGGCCTTTGTGAGGGTATCGGGATAAACAAAGCCGGTATTGCGGCCTTTGCTATCCCAGGTTTTTTTATCGCAGCCAATGAAAAATACATGCTCAAACTCCAGCCCTTTTGAACCGTGGGCTGTTAAAAAGTTGATGCCGTTATCCGAAAAGATAACCTTGTTCAGTTCCATCCTGATGTTGTTTTTACGCATCAGGTCGATGGTGGCTATCAGGTCGGGCAGCTTTATCTCGGGGTTTCTGCGGCTTTCATCCTTCAGAAAATCAAAAAAGCTGGTCAGGATCTGCATATGCACGCCTTTATCCGGCTGCTGCATAATGTATTTAAGGATACCCATTTTTGCGATAACGTTCTGGAAGAACTGCTGTAGCGTAACGCTGACCGCGTCTTTTAAAAGATCATCGATATAGGTTGAAATAAACTTCATTTCGGCGCCGTGCTGCTTGCTGAACAGATCAGTTTGCGCCGCCACTTTTATTTCGCTGATATACCGGCGCAGCGAAGTTTTGGGCTGGTTGTTACTTGCTGTGCTAAAGTTCTCTTTTGATACCGCGATGCTTGCCTTGGCAATTTCGATAGGCGGTATGGTAAAAAAATCATAGTGCAAAATCTCGAACAGTAGCTCATCGCCGCTATACGGCGAGTCGAGCTCCATGGCCAGGTAGCGCAGTATATTCACTATTTTTTCGCCAAAGGGGATGCTCAGCACATCTATCTTGCGTTTGGTGTTCACCGCTATCTGCTGTGTTTCCAGGTAATGCAGCAGGTCTTCTACTTGGCTATGGTTGCGGTATATCACCGCTATATCGCCGGGCGGCGTGCCTTTATCTACCAGCCGTTTTATTTGAAGGGCTACATCAACCAGCTCCTGGCTGGGGTTTTCGTATTCTTTAATTACGGGCTCAACAACATCCGTATTAAACCGGGGATGAGATGACCTGAGGTTTTTGTCAAGTTTAAGCTGCGTTGTTAAACGCTCGCGGTTGTTATTGATAAGCGCTTTTGAAATGTCAAGGATATGCTGGTTCGACCGGTAATTGTGCTTCAATACAACAGTGCGCAGGGTATTAACGTAATCGCCGGCAAAATCAAGAATGTTCCGCATGTTTGCCCCCTGAAACTTAAATATCGACTGGTCATCGTCGCCCACCACAAACACATTGGGCGTTTCCCAGTAATTCAATAAAAACCTGAGCAGCTGGTTTTGCGATCCGCTGGTATCCTGAAACTCATCTACCAGGATGTACTGGTAACGTTCCTGGTAGCGGCGCAGTATCTCCTCGTCTTCGCGGAAGGCTTTCAGCACCCAAAGGATCATGTCGTCGTAATCGTACCAGTTATTGGCGCGCATTTTGGCTACATAATTTTTATACTCGCCCACGGCGGCCAGCAGTTTGCTCATGGCCTCCTGCACCTTATCAATATCCTTTTGCTTAGGGTCGCCTATGTTGATGCCTGCCTTAAGGTTCGCCCTTTTGTAGATAAACTCATCGCGGTTTGGCAGGTCGTCAAGATATTCCTGTACTGCTTGTTTGATCAGTTCTTCGGTCCAGTTCTCGGTCTTCATCGTCGAGAACAGCTTTTTTAGCCTTGGTGCATCAAAGTATTTATCGCCGGTAAAGCGCTTTAATAAATGATCGTTGCTTAAATCATCTATCAGTTCCTGAAAAAGCATGGCCGAATCAAGGTCAGATAATGCCTCCAGGTTCAGCTTGCCAAAATATTCCAGGTTCTCCTGGATGATCTCGTTACAAAACGCGTGGAAGGTGTATATGTTGATGCGGTAAGCATCCGGGCCAATAAATTCGAACAAGCGCTTACGCATGGCTACGGCGCCGGCATCGGTGTAGGTGAGGCAAAGTATCTCGCTTGGCAACGCGTCGGTATCGGTCAATATCTTACCGATGCGGGCGGCCAGTATCTGCGTTTTGCCTGTACCCGGGCCGGCCACAACCAACACAGGGCCATCCATTTGGTTAACGGCATCTAATTGCTCGGGGTTTAAGCCGGCCAGCGCTTCCTGAAATTTGGTATTATATTTATTGAGTGGAGATTGCATAATTGATAGTGCTTGATTAACGCTCAAACAACGGCTCTTGCCTGTTATCAAAAAAGAACAAAATGTTTATTGATGTTTTGTTAACCTCATAAAACATAGAGGTCTGCTGTGATATGGTCGCCTGCCTTAAATTTTGATCAAAGGATGCTTTGAATAAATAAGGTTGATCCGCTATTAGAGTTGAAATTTGCTGAACCCTTTTTACAAAGATGCCCGCCTGCTTAATCCCCCATGTATTTTCAATTGTTAGCACAATTGAATCAAAAGTTTCGTGCGCTTCTTTTGTCCAGTAAATGGTATAGCTCATAAGTATTTGGCGTACTTACTCATTATCTCATCGTGTGAGGTTAATTTGCCATCCGCAGCCTGTTTTCTTGAACGCTCAATTCCCTGCTTTACATTTTCAGGTAAGTCATCCCAAAAATCTTTCCCATTATTATCCATTACCTGCTTAAGTTGAAACAATAATCCTTCGTCCTCAACATCCAACAAGCGCTTAGCTAATTCCAATTTTTCGGCAATTAAGTTCATACTCAAATTTAACGTTTTAAAGTTATCAAAGCAATAATTATCATATTACCACCTATATTTGAATATGAAGATTGCCACTTACAATGTTAACGGCGTAAACGGACGGTTACCTGTGCTGCTGCGCTGGCTGGAAGAAACAGCGCCAGATGTAGCCTGCCTGCAGGAATTAAAAGCGCCCGACGAAAAATTCCCGCTGGAAGCGATAAAGGATGCCGGGTATAATGCGATATGGCACGGCCAGAAAAGCTGGAACGGCGTAGCCATACTGGCGCGCAACTTAGAAATAAAAGAAACGCGCCGGGGCCTGCCCGGTGACCCCGACGATAGCCATAGCCGCTATATTGAAGCCGAGGTGAATGGCATAACCATTGGCTGCCTTTACCTGCCAAACGGCAACCCTGCGCCGGGGCCAAAGTTTGAGTATAAACTGCGCTGGTTTGAAAGATTTACCGCGCATGCGGCCGAACTGTATGCATCAGGCAACCCCGTGGTATTAACCGGCGATTATAATGTTATGCCTACCGAACTTGACGTTTATAAGCCCGAGCGCTGGGTTGAAGACGCTTTGTTCAGGCCCGAAACCAGGGCGGCCTTTAAAAACCTGGTAGAACAGGGCTGGACAGATGCGCTGCGAAAGCTTAACCCCGATAAGGTCATTTATACGTTTTGGGATTATTTCCGCAATGCTTATGGCCGCGACGCGGGGTTACGTATAGACCATTTTTTGCTTAGTCCGCATTTGGATAAACGGCTGCTTGCGGCAGGGGTTGACCGCCATGTGCGCGGGTGGGAAAAAACAAGCGACCATGGCCCGGTTTGGATAGAGCTTGCCGACGCGTAGCAGATCAATCGTTACGGGGTAAAATGAAATTTTTTGCGCCTTTGTGTAAGCATTTTAAAATAAATGGGCGTACTTCGCATTTTATTGCAGGATGATCACTTAAAGGTCAAAAAATACCGGTTCGCGTAACATTTATGCCATTCTGTAGTTTAGAGTTATTTTACAGAGCTATATCGCTGATGCAAAACATATCAAAGCCATCCGTTTTTAAATTATTACTGAAGATATTGATACTGCCGTTATTTACGGGCATTGCCACCCTTGCATACGGCCAGGATACACCGCGGCCTGCCGACACTGTAAAAAGGGATACCATAAAGGTGCAGAAACGCGCAGACAACCTGTCGTCGCAATATGATGTGGGCGATCTGTTCAAGGCCGTTTTCCATCCGGGTAAAAAAACCGACTCGCTAAAAAAACGATCGGGCATAACTATTATACCAAATGTTGCTTCAAACCCAACCATTGGCTCGCAAATAGGGATTAAGGCCGTAGCCGGCCGCGTGTTGGGTAACGAACCGGGGACATATATGTCGGCAGCTGCAACATCAGCATCTATCACCACCAAAGGCATTTTATATTTTTATATCAACCATAATGTTTACACCCCCGGCAACAGGTGGAACTTTCAGGGCAGCCTGGTAGCAGCTAAAAGTGTTACGCCCGATTTTGGTTTAGGGATAGGCCAGGGGTCGGACGCCAGCCCTGCCGACCACGCGCTGACCGACCCGGAACGCAAGGGGTATGTTTTTAATTCGCAATACTATAATTTCAGGGAAAAGGTATATAAAGAAGTACAAAAGAACTTGTTTTTGGGTGCGGGCGTATCGTTTGATATCAGAAGGAAGATCGAGAACAAACGCACAGATGCCGAGCTAACACCTTACAACATTTACAGCGACAGATACGGGTTCGACAGGGATAAATACATGTCGAACGGGTTGCTGTTTAATATTCAATATACCACGCGTGATAACCAGAACCGGGCTTACAAAGGTATTTATGTTGATGCAGGCATTAGGGCTAACCAAACCTGGATGGGAAGTACAAAAAACGCGTTATTGTTTACTACCGATTTCCGGAAATACTGGAGCCTTTCGTCCAGCCACCCCGAACACGTAATAGCGTTTTGGAACTGGGGGGCTTATGTGCTTAACGGCGCGCTGCCATACCTGGAACTGCCCGGCACCGGTAAGGACGGCTCATACCGCAGCGGCAGAGGATATGTTGGGGGCTATTTTAAATCGCCCCAGTACGATTATTCTGAAATTGAGTACCGTTTCCCCATAACCGCAAACAAGTTTTTAAGCGGCGTTGCCTTTGTTAACGTTCAAACCGCCAGCGATAATGGCTTGGGTACCAAGCTATTTGAGCAATGGCAGACCGGTGGCGGCGCGGGGTTGCGTATTTTATTTAACAAGCACACACGCACCAACCTGTGCCTTGATTATGCATGGGGCAATTACGGGCAGCGCGGATTCTTCCTGGGCTTAAACGAGGCTTTTTAAACACTTGCTAATTTGCTATCTCTTGTAAGTAAGCCAATACTTTAGGATTGCTGAAATCGGCCGCCCCTTCGTGGCGGAATACCATTTTTCCGCTCTTATCAAAAATAACGGTGGTGGGCAGGGTGTTGCCAAACATGCCGGGCGGTACTTCTGTGCCGGCTTTGTAAAGCGGCAGCTTGTAATGGTGCTTGTTCATAAACATTGCAGACCTGTCGAGATTGCCGTCTGCATCTACTGTCATAAAAACAATGTTCGGGTTATTTTTTAATTTTTCATGTAACGCGTTAATGGTGGGCATTTCGGCAATACACGGCGGGCACCAGGTTGCCCAAAAGTTGATGAAGATGACCTTGCCCTTGTGATCGGCAAGATTAACGGCCTTGCCATCAGTACCCTCAAAAACAACTGCGGGTAAAGCCGTAGTGCCGGCCGGCGTTACGCTTTCTGCAATATCAGGCTGAAATAACCCGATCTTCATCAGGCCCTGTATCATTACAGCTTTCGCCTTTGGGTTAAAAATAAGCAAGGCGATCACCACAATAAATAACGCGTTTATTAAACGGGACAGGGTTAACTTATTAAGGAATTGAAACTTCATAAGGTGATATTCCCGGTTGCGGTTTATGTACGTATCCGGATAGATACAAATATAAAGTAAATGCGCTCCCTGCCGATAGCTTACTGCGAATGATTATATTTGAGTAAACCAATTACCTATGAGCCAGATAAAGAAGGAAGACATCAAACAGGAAGTTTTTGACCTGTATGATGATTATGCGCACAACCGGCTTGACCGCCGCGGGTTTTTAGAAAAACTATCACTGTATGCCGTGGGCGGGGTAACCGTACCCGCGCTGATGAGTTTTTTAATGCCCGATTACCAGGGGAACATCCAGGTTAAGGCTGATGATCCGCGCTTAAAATCGGAATATATCAACTACCCCTCGCCAAAAGGCGGCGGAACCATTAAAGGGTTACTTTCAAAACCTGCTGACGCTAAAAAGAAGCTCGGCGGCATCATCGTGGTTCACGAAAACCGCGGGTTGAACCCTTATATCGAAGACGTTGGCCGAAGGGCCGCCCTGGCAGGCTTTATTTCGCTTGCGCCCGATGCTTTGACACCCCTGGGCGGCTATCCGGGTAATGACGATAAAGGCCGCGAAATGCAGGCCCAGCGCAATAAGGCAGAAATGGAAGAAGATTTTATAGCCGCATATGAATATCTGAAAAAACATAAGGATTGTAACGGAAAGGTAGGCGTTGTAGGCTTTTGTTTTGGGGGCGGCATAGCTAATATGATGGCTGTACGCATTCCCGACCTGGCGGCGGCTGTACCGTTTTACGGTAGCCAGCCTGCTACCGAAGATGTACCCAAAATTAAAGCCCCGCTGATGCTGCATTACGCATCACTGGATACGCGCATCACGGCAGGGTGGCCCGCTTATGAAGCTGCCTTTAAGGCTAATGGCAAAAAATACCAGGCCTTCATTTACGAAGGCGTTAATCATGGCTTCCATAACGATACCACGCCACGCTACGATAAAGCCGCCGCCGAGCTTGCCTGGAAACGGACGATAGAATTTTTCAACGAACAGTTGGGATGAACGGCGGGAGTTATCAATAAAAAAATCTTGCCCATGCTAAAAGCTTAATGTGTTTATCTACCTTTAACTTGTAAACCAATTCTTTACATCATCGATCATGCGTATAGTAAAAATCCTGTTATCTGTATTTGTTATACAATTTATGGCATCGTGCGGTTCAAAAACACAGCCCGAGCCATCGTTAGCCGGCAAATGGAATATTACCAGCGCTGTTGGTAACGACGACCGCCACTGGACAGGCTCGTTTACCCTTAAACAGGAAGGTTCCGGATATACCGGGCTTTTTTTATGGGACGCTACCGACGGGCAATCAACCGGTACTGATGATGTAACAGGCAGTTACAATACCGAAACAAAAGTACTTACCATGCATTCGAAAGTGATAACCGGCAATATTGAGCCCGTTGTGTACACCATGAACGTAACCGACAATGGCACAAAAATGCATGGCACCTGGACCGGTTCAAGCGATGGATCAGTTGAAGATCCCGGCATTTGGTCGGCAGAAAAAGAGTGACCCGGCGGAGAGGCTACAAATAACTTAACCACCATTGCCGGTGCGTTTGTTTGTACTTGCTAAACCATCGGCAGGGCAAATACAGCGTCAGGATAACCAACAGCCATACCACATAAACCCCAAACAGGTTTACGCCGTAGTTAACCGGGCGAAAAAGCATCAGGGAGTTGGGGGTAAAAATATCTTTTGTAGTATAGCCCTGCGCAAAAAATAAAATGATATTAAAAACCCTGAGCAGGTAAAAGTGCAGCACATAGTAAAAGAAAGGTACCTGGCCGTAAACATTTAAAAAGCGTGTAAAGGCATTGTTCGTCCGCTCTATCATGCCAAGCATGATCAACCCCGGCCCTATGGTCATGCACAGATACATTAATGATGGCGGGTATTTGCTTACGTTAAAAAAGGAGATGACGGATAAGGCGAATGTTTTTTGAACAGCCCATGGCACCGGTTCGCCGTAAATATTAAATGTTCTTAAAATAACAAATAATGCCAAAAGCCCTATGCCGCAGGTTAACAATGTCTTCCGGCGTTTTAGCGCATCAAAACCGGGTTTGTAAACCTGCCCCAGTACATAACCCATAAACATCACCCCCATCCAGGGCATTATGGTATAAAGCACCAAAAGGGAGTGGGTTTTATCTACCGGCTGGAATAACGCCGCAGCCGTAAAGAAAAACTTCCATAAAAAGCCACTCGTACCTTCGGTGGGTAACGGTAAAAAATTAAGGATATCGTGCCCGAAAAACAGCAGCGCGCCTATAGTGCCTATAACGGTTAAAGGCAGCCATATCAGCAGGCCCAAAACGATCATGCTTACCGCCATAACCCAAATAACCTGGAAGATAAGGATGTGATAAAAAGGGTCAAGCGTAATAGCGAACGTCAATAGCACAAATTCTACCCCAACTAGCCAAAGCCCCCTTTTTATCAGGAACATACTTAGTTGTTTCTTCGTTCGGCGGGTGCCGGCAAGGTTAACAGAAACACCGCTTAAAAAAACAAACAGGGCCGCGCAAAAATGGGTTATCCACCTGGTAAAAAACAACATAGGCGTTGTTGTAGCCAAATTGGTGGGGCTTGGGCTGCCCGCATGAAAAAAATCGCGGGTATGATCAATAGCCATGATCAGCATGATCAGTCCGCGTACAATATCTATTGATTGAATGCGGTACCTGGTTCCGGGAAGGGTTACTGTTGTCAAGGTGTTAGTGTCGTAATAGTACTAACATACAAAAATTTACAAATAAAAAAGCCTCGGGTCATTTAATATTAGGGCTTACCAGTTCCACATGTAGAGCGGGTTGGTATGTGTAATAGCTACCACGGGCAATAGGTGAATCTTTAATTTTTTAGAGAATTTATCTTGTCAAAAGGTCTCAACAGCCGAGGATATAAACATTACCCAGCCATCCACGTTGTCTATTTATGAACACGTATACAATCTTTGCCAAAAAAATTCTTATTGTAATTTGCCTGATAGGGTTGGTGCTGCTATTTGGCTTTGCGTCACAATTGTTTTTACTGGGTTTTGCCGCACTGCTGCTGGCCGTGCTTTTAATTGGGCTAGCAGATAAATTATCTCGTTTCAGCGGCTGGAGCTACCCGTTAGCGCTCACTACAGTCTTTTTGACATTACTTGTTTTAATCGCCGGAATTGCATTCTTACTGGCGCCGTCACTGAGCAAGCAGGCGGAAGAACTGCAAACTGCGGTGCCTGAATCCCTGGATAAACTTAAAGCCCAGTTGGAAAATACCTCCTGGGGGCATGAGCTTATGAAGAAATTAGATGATCCTGACAAATTGGTTCGTCAAAACAAGGAGGATATTATATCCAAGTCTACTGGATTTTTCTCGGCAACACTGGGGACGCTCGCTAACTTTTTTATTGTAATCGTTATGGCGGTCTTCCTTGCCGCTCAACCCAAGCTATATGTAGAAGGGTTCCTGCGCCTTTTTCCTAAAGATAGGGCAGGCAGGGTTAAAGGGCTGATTGATGAGTGCTTTCGGACTTTATGCGCTTGGCTGAAAGGAAAGTTTTTGTCGATGTTGGTAGTCGGCGTACTCACGTGTGCGGGGCTCCTTGTCCTCGGTGTGCGCATCCCTGTAGTACTGACACTTATCGCAATGGCGCTAACCTTTGTGCCAAATCTGGGGCCGGCATTGGCAATGTTACCTGCAGTACTTATCGCTTTGTTGTCCGGACCGCAGCAAGCCGTACTGGTAATGGCTTTGTATATCACCGTCCAGGTGCTGGAAAGCTATCTCATTACCCCGATGATCAATCAAAAGGCAGTTTCACTGCCACCGGCACTGACGCTGTTCTGGCAGGTCATTCTTGGTTATTTTCTTGGAGGGCTTGGGCTGCTATTGGCCACGCCATTGCTAGCGGTGCTGATGGTGCTTCTGGATAAAATGTATATCGAAGGCCTGCACAAGGCAAAAGCGTAGCCGGACCATCGATTTTGGCCGCCCATTTTAAAGCAATTAATATCCACAACTTTTCTCATTTCGGTTTTTTTATACGGTTTATAAATCGTATACAATTTTGATCGGCCACGGTACCGGCGCGATCGTGGGCTTTCTTTCCGGCCTGTTTGGAAATGGCGGCAGTGCGATCACCACACCAGCACTGCAAATCTTTGCCGGCATCGCCCTCTGGCTCTCTGGCCTCCCGTACTACGACTTTACGACTACCCTTTACGCTTCACTTTCTTACAGAGGAAGAGGGGGTTAAATCGCACATTGATCAGCTTTTGCAGGCTTTCGGGCATCCCGACAACACTTGTCGGTTGTATTTACCGGTTACGTGGACGGAGACTGGCTGATGCTGCTCACCACACTAGTTGTTTCTGCTCCTGGAATTTCCTTTTTTATGTAACACCGGCACTGGTTCAGGTGCATCGCAGCATCGCTGCCCTATGATATTGAGTGTTGTGGTGCTGGCCGAGTACACCGAATAGCCGTTTTTCAGTGGGTTCATTATTTTTATAGTTTTGAGTCATGAGGATACGTCAATCACTTGCCATAGCGCTGCTAGCACTGTCTTTCTGGGGCTGCAACAGGAAACAGGATGCTCCGGCATTTCGAAGAACGCAGTTTTATTCTCCTGTATCCGAAGCAACTCAACACTGGGATAGACCTTGGAGAAATGCAGAGGCCCGAAAATCCGCTGCTGGATACCTTTTCTAAGACTGGCCTGATCAGCACCCTGATGCGGGTTTTCGGCGGGAAAAAGCGACGACGATGAAGACACGGCGTAGTGCCAAAGACCGGACGAATTGTTGACATAGGGGGATAACGAGATCAAGAAATAGTAAACTGTATGTTACAGTAATGGCATGTTACAGCATTACCAGGCCTGCATTTGACCTGATCGGAACAAGTAAAGGTGACTTTATCAATGTAATTGCTGGTGCTTAGTGCGGGGTGGTACCTGAATTGCACCGTTTTTAAATAAAAAACCACATAATAAATTGACTGTCAATTATTATGTGGTTTTGAGGTAGCGGGAGCAGGACTCGAACCTACGACCTTCGGGTTATGAGCCCGACGAGCTACCAACTGCTCCATCCCGCACTATTTATTTGGTATGTTACATAACGGGCATAACTCCGAAATGTTTGTTTCAATTGTCAAAAAAGCAATTTGCGCTTTCTTTTAATTGGACTGCAAAGATATAATTCGTTTCTTTGCAGTCCAAATAATATTTTAATTATTTTTTTATGGCGCATAAGGCAGGTTTTGTAAGTATAATTGGTAAGCCCAACGCGGGTAAGTCAACCCTTATGAACGCATTGGTGGGCGAAAAAATGTCTATCATCACCCCCAAGGCGCAAACTACCCGCCACCGCATACTGGGGATTGTTAATACCGACGATTACCAGATCGTGTTTTCGGACACCCCGGGCATCATTAAACCGCACTATGCGCTGCACGAAAGCATGATGCACCAGGTGGATGGCTCTATTGTTGACGCCGACCTGATACTGCTGGTTACCGATATACACGAAGAGTTTAACGAGCAGGATGTTATTAAAAAGCTGGAAGGCTCCACAGCTCCGCTGGTTGTGCTTATCAACAAGATAGACCTTTCGAGCGAGGAGGAAGTAAAAGAAAAGGTAGAATACTGGCAGGATAAGCTTGCGCCAAAGGCCATTTACGCCATATCGGCCCTGCATGACCATAACATTAAAGCCGTAATGGATTTTGTGTTGGATAGCCTGCCCGAGCATCCTGCTTATTATGAGAAGGACGCGCTTACCGACAGAAACGACCGCTTCTTCGCGTCGGAAATGATACGCGCACAAATTTTTAAGCAATATAAAAAAGAGATACCCTACAGTACCGAGGTAATAGTAACCGCCTTTGTTGAGGGCGATAAGCTATATCGCATCAGTGCGGAAATTATTGTTGAGCGCGATTCGCAAAAAAATATCATTATAGGCAGCAAAGGGGAAATGCTGAAAATTGTGGGCACGTATGCCCGCAGGGATATGGAGGATTTTTTTCAGCGGAAGATATTCCTGGAAATGTTTGTAAAGGTTATCCCCGACTGGCGCAGCAAGAAAAATTACCTGAAAAAGTTTGGGTACGAATAATTTGAATTACAATTTACGAATTACGATTTTAGATTGATACTTATCGGGTTTGTAAATTTGCATGGATTAAGCTTACGGTTTTACCAATCGTAATTCGTAAATCTAAAATCTAAAATCAACATGAGTAACATAGTAGCTATAGTAGGCAGGCCAAACGTTGGCAAAAGTACCTTATACAACCGTTTAACCGAAAGCCGTAAAGCTATTGTTGACGATTTTAGCGGCGTAACCCGCGACAGGCATTACGGCACATCCGAGTGGATAGATAAAAAGTTTACGGTTATTGATACCGGCGGTTATGTAGCCAATTCCGAAGAGCTTTTTGAGGTTGCCATTCGCGAACAGGTGTTAATTGCCATTGAAGAGGCCACCGTAATTTTATTTATGGTGGATGTAACCACCGGCATAACCGACCTTGACGACGAAATTGCCAACCTGCTGCGTAAAAGCAAAAAACCGGTATTTGTGGTTGTCAACAAACTGGATAACAACGCCAACCTGGCCGACGCTACTGAGTTTTACAGCCTGGGCTTAGGCGAGATCTACACCATATCGTCAATGACCGGTTCTGGTACGGGCGAATTGCTTGACGAGGTTGTTACCCATTTTGAGGATGTGCCGTTTGAGGAGAACGAGCGTCCTAAATATGCCATAATCGGTCGCCCAAACGTAGGTAAATCATCCATCATCAATGCGCTTATTGGCCAGGAGCGCAATATTGTAACCCCAATTGCGGGCACCACGCGCGATTCTATCCACATCCATTATAACCAGTACGGTCATGATTTTATGCTGATTGATACTGCCGGGATGCGGAAAAAAACCAAGGTAAAAGAGAATATTGAATTTTACTCGGTGATGCGCACCATTAAGGCTTTGGAAGAAGCAGATGTGGTGATCATTATGATTGATGCAGTAGAAGGACTTGAAGCGCAGGACGTGAACCTTTTTCACCTGGCCGAAAAGAATAAAAAAGGCATTGTGATCGTAGTGAACAAATGGGACCTGATAGAAAAGAATAACAAAACCATCAGGGTATTTGAAGACCAGATACGCCAGAAGATAGCGCCGTTTACCGATGTGCCTATTGTATTCACCTCCGTTTTAGAAAAACAGCGTGTACTAAAGGTAATAGACGTGGCTAACCAGGTTTATGCTAACCGCGCCCGTAAAATACCAACAAGCAAACTTAACGAGGTAATGCTGCCCGTTATAGCAAAATATCCTCCGCCATCAATTAAGGGCAAGTATGTAAAGATCAAATATGTTACGCAGATTACAGGCTCATCGCCCATGTTCGCGTTTTTTTGCAACCTGCCGCAATATGTAAAGGAGCCATACTACCGTTTTATAGAAAACCAGCTGCGCGAGCATTTCGAGTTTTCGGGTGCGCCTATACAGGTTTGGTTCAGGCAGAAGTAAGAAAAATTAAGGATCACATATTGTAGCGATGGCCAAAACCATCGCTATTTTTGTTTAAGCGCTTTGGCTATGGCTTCGTCGGTAACTTTGGCCATTATCCTATACCCCGCGGCATTGGGGTGTACGCCATCAAGGGTAAGATCTGGCCGGGTGCCTTTTTTATCATCCACCAGCGGGGTATAGTAGTCAAGCAATATCAGCTTATTTTGCGCGGCATAGGCCGTTATCGCCTTGTTCAGGCTGATGATCTTTTCGGCCGGCTCTAAGCCTTTACGCCAGGGATACTCGTTAATAGGTACATAAGCGCATAATATCGGCGTAATTTTATGAACCTGGCATAACTCAACCATTGATTTGATATCATTCAGGATACGCTCGTTGGTTACATGCCCGGTAGTCCCTGCAATATCATTGCTCCCTGCCAATATTATTACAGCTTTTGGCTTAAGGGCAATAACATCCTGCTGAAAACGCAGTAGCAGCTGCGGCGCTATCTGCCCGCTAATGCCCCTGTCTATGTAGTTTTTGTGCGCGGCAAAGTATTCCGGCAACCGTGTTCTCCAGAATTCGAAAACCGAACTACCCAAAAAAACAACGCGCTTTTCGCCCGGCGCAGGGTTGCCCAGGGTTTTATTTTCTGCTTCGTAATGGCGCAGGTTGGCCCAGTCATCTCTAAAATCTTCAGGAACAGGTATTGCTGCTTTGTTGGACGAATCCGCTTTTTGCTGGGCAAATACGGGGGCTGATAATAATAACAGGATGGTTAACAGGCGGGCAATTTTCATAGGGTTAATGGTAGATGAGTCCCAAATGTACAATCTATATCTAAAACATAAAAAGACTTACCCGAAATTTGAACTTACCGATGTAAACACCATGGGTCATTTAATTCGTCATTAGCGTGGTAAAACAGCGGGCATCCAGTTTAAAGCTGGCTTCGTGGTTGGCAACCTTAATTTGCTTACTTTTCTTCATCCCGTGGCTTTTATCGGTTAAATAAACCGTAAGCTGCTTAACGGTATTTGGCAAGCCTTTTATCGTTATCTCCCGGGCAGCACCATTATTTACAATGTGCAAGGTGTATCGATCATTGGCGGCATTAGCCAGCGCCGCACACGAAATATCCTGTCTATCGGCAGTAATTGGCCGGTAAATCATCCCTTCGGGTGTTGATGCAAGTTGCTTCAGTTGCCAAAACCGCTGCGTAGGCTTTAATTCGCCTTCGTTGCCAAAAATACCCCCGCCGGTTAAAGGGGAGTAGTCGGCAGTGAGCTGCCATTGCAAGATGGATAAAGGCCGGCAAATGGCCAATAAGCGCGTGTACAGGTTTATTTCTTCCAACGCGTAAGACTCCTCTTCAAAGTAAGCCGGGTAAGCCCAGGCGGCTGCATCAATGCTACCCTCGCCTACCAGGAGCGGCACATTAAGCGTTTTGGCAGCCTCGGCCCATTTTTGCAGGGTTGGCGTGTCCCATCCGCGCCACGAGTGGAATGATACCGCGCCGATATACTTCCGCGCTTCAGCATCATTCATGGTCGGGTAAATAAATTTGTAGGTGGTGGCGTCAGAGTTATCGCCCAGCAACAATTTTGTACCCACGCCTTTTGATGCCAGGTAAGCGCCTAATCCTTTTATAAGAGCGGCATGTTCTTCTCCGGTTTGTCGTACGTTTATTCCAAGGTCCGATTCGTTGAACGAGAAATATTTTACCTCTACACCGTAATGTGATTTTAAATATAAGATGTAATCGGTAATTGATTTATAGATCTGCGGCATATTTGCCTTATTAAGCGGGTTTCCCCAAATGCCTGCAGCGTTGGGCCGGTATTGTAACGGCCCAACTACGGCCCATTGTGGCGGCGCCCACGCCGACAGTATAACCGGAATATTCATCTTCCCCAGCCTTTGCGCCATCTCCATTGATCTTTTCACATGTTCATTCAGTTTACCGCTATCGGCCCGGGCTGTGGGGTCTGCATCTCTATCGGGTTGCCAATTTCTCCAGGGCATTTCAACCCGGCCCCAGGCAACGCGCAGGTTGGCCAGGCAATAGTCAATAACCTGCGGATCGGTTTGCATGTTCTGTAGCCGGAAGTTTCCACCCAGGCCCGCGAAGGTGCTGCCGGTTGCAGCGCTGTCTAATTGCAGCACAGCGGGCAAGTCGTCAATTTTACCATCGGCTTTTATAGTATAGGTTTTTTCAAATACGTCTCCCTTATGTAATATCCCGGTGCATATGGGCAAATAAAGCTGGATGTATTTTTTATTCTTGCTGCTATCCTGTCTCAAAATAACCGAAGCTTCTTTCAGTTTAATATAAAATTTTTGAGCGGGGGCTGTAAAAGTTAGCTCATTGCTATAATCAACATTGTACCCGGGCTCGGTTTTTAATATTACCGGGCCGCTGGTTACTGTTTTTAATTTAACTATGCTGTTATCATAAATATATTTGGGCAGCCTTATGCCAAGATAAACGCCTTTTATAACAGTATCTTTCTTTACCTCGCATTTAATGTTTAGGCGAATTTTCCCACGGCCGATATCCTCAACGGTTTCCGTAAAATACAGGCTATCTATATTCGTGTTTACAATCCCGGAATTACCGTCCCTTTTAAATTTCGGCTGCTGCACTTCTTTGGCGGTAAACTTTATTTTGGCCCAGCTTTCGCCAACAACCGTTAGGTTGGTATTAAACGGCATTAATTGCCCCTTAACGCGGATGCCGTTTAAATTACCGTAAGGCATCAGCTCGGCCTGTGCAAATAATTTTACCGGGATAAGAAAAAGAAAGGCGATGATAATGAAGGCTGCCTGCTTACCGATAGTAGATGCTCTCATAATTGAATAGGTGTGTACTAATATACACCTAATCAATAACGGCGGCAATAAATGTAATTTATGTATCAATATTGGATAAAAACTATTGGGCGTTTAAACCTTCAATCCGCACGTTGCTTTTTTTCAAAAAGCCAATTTTCCCGGCAAAAGCGTCTCTCCAAAATAAATGGCGAACCGGGCCAACATAGTGCCGTGCAATAACATCTGGCAAAAAGCTTGGAATAATCTCGAACTGGTCGGTGTAAGTTAACAGATATTTATGGGGCTTTAAACCAGACTTGCCGGTTACCTTTTGAAGATATGCAAATATCGTTTGCTCGCTGAAATGGGTGCTATTGGCTATAACGGATGGTAGCAAACGTTTAATTATCTCCTTGTGTTGAGCGGTTATTTGTTTTATAAACATGATGCCCGCGCAATAGTATGGTTCTTCGGCTAAAACCGCTAAGTTTTGGTTTTTGATCAACAGGCTGTCATACGCCTGGCTTTTATCATAAGACATATGCAGGTCAATATCCCCATCTGTTAAATATCCAATGTCCGCTAAAGGGTCGTTATGCCATAGTACATCGGTATCGGTATATAACACCGGTCTGCCTAAATCCACTATTTGCATAATACCGGCAAGCTTTAGCCCCATAGGGCTTTTTGTAGCATAAGCAGCAAGTAATTTGTTTCCCTGCCTTAAATGATATTGCACACAATGCTCAGCTGTAATAGCAGTTAATGTACCGCCGGGGTAAGTCTTTTTTATTTTTTTTATGGTTTTGTTAGTTGTACCAAAATCAGTTATTACATAAATAGATGGAAGTTCAGAAAACACCTTTTGAATGGAAGACAGCACTTGTTTCAAAAAAGGATAACTATCGCGGCCACACAATATCACGTAGTTAAAGTTTGCCACAGGTTTTGATGTAGTTCTTACTGTTGTAAAAACGCTGAGCAAGGGCTTTAAGATCCACACCGGGAACCTGAACGCGATGCTATTTTTTATCCTGTGAAGCATTGCTAAAGTTACGTGAACTTACAATTATTCTGATGGTCAGCGTTAAGTTATCTTAAATGATGGCTATAATGGCAATTTAGCTGGCTAATAAATATTTTTTCCTTTAATTTATACGCGATATGAGCCGGCAAATATCCTCAAAAAAATTCCTTAACCTTACAGGTTACCAGTGGACCTGCATATTATACATTGCCGTGGCCGTTTTTTGCTGGCAGCTGAAGTATTTCAGGCACATCGATAATAATTATATTATCTTCCGTACAGCGTTCTATCATTTTAAAGATCATGTAAACCTGTACCTGTATTACCCCAATGAGTATTATGATGTGTACATATACGGCCCTGCGTTTACTGTATTTATAGCACCGCTGGCCCTTATGCCCGAAGGGTGGGGTTTCTTTTTTTGGGAAGTTGGCAATGCCGCAATGTTTTTATGGGCCGTTAACACACTCCCTTTCAGTAACCGTATTAAAACCCTTATCCTGCTTTTTTGCGCTATAGAGTTTGCAAACTCCAGCCATTACATGCAGTTTAACCCATGCATTGCAGCTATTATTATCCTGAGCTTTACTATGGTGAGGCGCGGAAAAGAACAATATGCTACCCTGTTAACCGTATTTGGCACACTGATGAAAATATACCCGATTGTGGGGCTCGCTTTCTTTATGTTTTCAAAAAACAAGGTAAAATACATTATATGGTCGGTGATATGGCTGGTTATATTGCTTTGTTTGCCGGCTATAATATCCGGCCCGGGATTTTTAGTGCAAACGTACCGGGACTGGTTCACCGCTTTATCATCAAAAAACCTAACCAATCAAAGCCTCACCACCGGGTTCGACTGGTGCCTGATGGGCGCCGTGCGGCGGCTGTTCCAGGATAGCAGCATTCCCAACTGGCCGTTTTTGCTGGGCGGGGCAGCGGTTTTTGGCGCGGCATTATTGAGGTTCAAACAATACGCGTCCCTAAAGTTTCAACTGCAAATTATGTGTTCGTTGCTGTTAATGGTAGTTATATTCAGCACGGCATCAGAGCACCCTACATTTATTATCGCCACTGCCGGGGCTGTTATATACATCATGATGCAGCAAAAACCGTTTACGCCTTTCAATATCGTGATGCTGGTATTGCTGTTAGTGGTAACGGGGCTTGGCCCGTCGGACGCCTTCCCTAAACCCGCCCGTATCTGGATGCAGAATTATGCCATAAAGGCTTACCCATGCATTATTATCTGGTTTAAAATAGCGTGGGAGCTGCTGTTTAAGGATTTTGCCGGCGATAAATTGCCTGACAGAATACTGCAAGAACGGTAAGTGCAGCAGGTGTGCCGGGCTTTATAGCTGCCGGATCCTTTTGTAGCTTCCCTGCCACATTTCACAACAACCTTTTGGCTTACGGTTAATAGGGTTATCTTTGCTGCGCGATGTCAGATAAAAAAGTAAGAGTCCGTTTTGCGCCAAGCCCTACAGGTGGCCTGCACCTGGGTGGTGTGCGTACCGTTTTGTTTAACTACCTGTTTGCCAAAAAGCACCAAGGTGATTTTGTTTTACGAATAGAAGATACCGACCAAACCCGCTATGTAGATGGCGCAGAGCAATACATTTTAGATTGCCTTGAATGGTGTGGCATTACCCCGGACGAAAGCCCTGTGGTTGGTGGCCCTTACGCCCCGTACCGTCAAAGCGAACGTAAGCCCATTTACCGCGAATATGCCGAAAGGCTTGTGGCCCAGGGCCATGCCTACTATGCTTTTGACACGCCTGAGGAGTTGAACGAAAAGCGGAGGGAAATACCCAACTTTCAATACGGACACGCACGCCGCTATGAATTGCGCAACTCGCTGAATTTACCCCTGCAGGAAACCGAGAAGCTATTGCATGAAGGTACGCCCCATGTTATCCGCATAAAAATGCCGGAGAACGAGACCGTTAGCTTCAATGATATGATACGTGGCCATGTTAGTTTTGAAACCAACCAGGTTGACGATAAGGTTTTGCTAAAGGCCGACGGGATGCCAACTTATCACCTGGCTGTAGTGGTTGATGATTACCTGATGAAAGTATCGCATGCTTTTCGGGGCGAGGAGTGGCTGCCATCGGCGCCGGTGCACCTGCTGCTTTGGGAATACCTTGGCTGGCGAGCCGATATGCCGCAATGGGCGCATTTGCCGCTGATATTAAAACCCGACGGGCATGGCAAACTAAGTAAACGCGATGGCGCACGCCTGGGTTTCCCGGTTTATGCCATGAACTGGCTGGATACCAAAGCGGGCGAGTTAACCCCCGGATTCAGGGAGTTAGGATTTTTACCAGGGGCGTTCCTGAACCTGCTTGCTATGCTGGGCTGGAATGATGGTACAGACCAGGAGATCTTTACGCTTGATGAACTGATAGAAAAATTCTCCATCGGTCGCGTTAGCAAAGCAGGCGCAAAGTTTGATTTTGAAAAAGCTAAATGGTATAATGCAGAGTGGATAAAGAGGGCGGATGCCGAAAGCTTGAAGCTGAAAGTGTGGGAGGTGTTACAAGCGAATGGTGTTGTTGTAAAGGATGAGGCCTACCTGCTAAAGGTAATTGATACCGTAAAAGACCGCTGCGTTTTACTTCCCGATTTTTATCAGCAGGCAGCTTACTTTTTTCAGCAGCCTGCCGTGTACGATCTTAATGCTGTAAAACCAAAATGGACAGACGCTAAAACCAGTTTCTTTAATGCTTTTGTTGCTATATTGAGCAGCCCCGAAACTTTTGATGCCGTTGAACTGGAAACCCGGTTTAAAGCCCTTGCCGAAGCAAATGGCCTAAAGCCGGGTGATGTGATGCTGCCTTTACGTGTTATGCTGGTTGGCGGCAAGTTTGGCCCGCATGTGTTTGATATAGCCAAGCTACTCGGCGAAAGCGAAACCATCATCAGGATAGAAAAGGCGTTGGAGGCTTTTAACGGGTGATAAGGTGTGTAACCTTATACTAACACAGCCTCTTTGCCTTTAGCGCGCAAGGTGCATGTCTGTTTCAAAGCGTATAGCCCCCGGCGTTTTTCTGTTTTATTTCTTTTCAAGCTTAGCGGCTGCCGGCTGGTCTAAAAACCATTGCAGATCTTTGCCTTTAATAAGCTGTGCGGGGTATTCCTGTATATCTTTCGGGTCTTCTAAAATATGTTTTACAGCTGCTGCCTTGCCCGCACCATAAACCAAAAATGCGATATGGTGCGCGTTGTTGATGAGCGGGGCGGTAAAGGTAATGCGGTTCATCTTTACTTCGTCGATATAAAGCGCTTGCACCGATGCGCTATCGTCTGTTAAAACGGACGTATGCGGGAATAGTGAGGCCGTATGAGAGTTATCCCCCAGGCCAAGTATCACCAGGTCGAAACAAGCATTATGCCCGTCGAAAAAATGGATAAGGTTACGGGTATAATCGATAGCGGCCTCTTCGGCGCCCAAATGGGTTTGCACGGCAAAAACGTGCGAAGGCTCGATCTCGAGCGGGTCGAACAAGGTTTGTTTGGCCATCAGGTAATTACTCTGCGCGTCGGTTAACGGCACATCGCGCTCGTCGCCAAAAAAGAAGTAAACCTTATCCCAGTCAATGGTGTCGCGATAATCGCTTGCCAGCAATTGATGTAGTTTTTTTGGCGAACTGCCGCCGCTCAGTGCTACCGTAAAGCGATCGCGGGCCTCAATGGCCTCTTTTGCGCAATCGGCAAAGTACTGTGCTAATGAGGCCAATACTTCAGTATCCGTTTTAAATATATTCAGCTTCATTTATTTTAATTTGATGATTTGAAGATTTGAATATATGTGCGGTTCCATTATCAAATCTTCGAATTCGCACATTTTCAAATCATTTTTTGCCGTTAACCGGCAACGTGAACCAGTTAAACCCGTCGCGGGCTATCAATGCCTCAGCGGATTCCGGCCCCCATGAGTCGGCAGAATAATTAGGGAAGTTAAGGCTCTTTTTATTTTGCCAGGTGCTTAGTATCGGCATTACCAGCTCCCATGCCGCCTCTACCTGGTCGCCGCGCATAAACAGGGTTTGATCGCCCAACATGGTATCCAGTATCAGCGTTTCATAAGCTTCGGGGGCCTGGTTGGTATAGGTGCCCTTATAATCGAACACCATATCAACGGCATTTAGCACCATATCAATGCCCGGGCGCTTTGCCTGTACCTGCAGCCTTATGCTCATTTCGGGCTGTATGCTAATGATCAACCTATTTTGCTGCCAGCTCTCGGCCGCTTCGGTAGGGAATATCAAATGCGGCACATCCTTAAACTGTATGGTAATTACCGACGACGATTGGTGCATGCGTTTCCCTGTACGCAGGTAAAACGGCACACCCTGCCAGCGCCAGTTGTCAATAAAAAATTTAATGGCCGCAAAGGTTTCGGTGTTTGATTCCGGGGCAACTTTTTGTTCTTCGCGGTAGCCGGGCACCTCTTCGCCCTTCATCCAGCCGCTGCCATACTGGCCCCGTACCGCCGAGTTACGTACATCCTCCGGACTAAACCTGCGCATGGCCCTTAATACATCAACCTTGCGGTCGCGAACTTCATCGGCATTAAAGCTAACCGGCGGCTCCATGGCTACGTGGCAAAGCAGCTGTAGTAAATGGTTTTGGATCATATCGCGCATAGCGCCGGAGCCATCGTAGTAATCGCCGCGATCTTCAACACCCAGCTGCTCGGTAACTGATATCTGCACGTGCTCGATATAATTACGGTTCCAAAGCGGCTCCATAATGGAGTTTGCAAAGCGGAAGGCCATAATATTCTGTACGGTTTCTTTCCCCAGGTAATGGTCGATACGGTAGATCTGGCACTCGTCGAAAATACCTTTCAGCAATTCGTTCAACTCTTTTGCTGTTTCCAGATCGTGGCCGAAAGGTTTTTCAATAATTATCCGTACGCGCTGCTTATCCTCGGCCAGCTTAGCCTTAGATATGTTTGCGGCTATTATCGGGAAGAAATTGGGCGCTACCGCCAGGTAAAATATTACGTTAGCCGTGGTTTTCCACTCGGCGTTATGTGCATCTATGCGCTTACCAAACTCTTTATACGTTTCAAAGTCGTTAGCATCTGATACCTGGTAATGAATGTTTTTTGAAAATTCTTCCCACTTTTTCGCCTCAACCTTGCCGCTGCGCGAAAACTGGTTGATATCGTTATGCAGGTTTTCCCTAAACTGTTCATCGTCGAGCTTGGTGCGGCCGGTGCCAATAATAGAGAACTGGTTAGGCATCCAACCATCTAAAAAAAGATTGTAAAGGGCCGGTGCAATTTTACGGGAGTTTAGATCGCCCGTACCACCGAATATGATAAATATGGTTGGTTCTGATTTTGTGCTATTACTACTCATGATAATAATTTTAATTCTCTTCGGCCATTTTGTTAATTACCCATTGTGTATGGAACACGCCCTCTTTACCAATTAATTCATAGGTATGCGCGCCAAAAAAGTCGCGCTGGGCCTGGGTAAGGTTTGATGGCATGCGTTTGCTTCTGAAAGCATCAAAGTAGCTTAATGCCGCGGCATAGGCCGGTGCTGCTATACCCGCGGCAGTTACTGCCGATACAATTTTGCGGGCGCCCGGTAAGGCTTCGGTTACTAATTTTTGCACGCTGCTGTCAAGCAGGAGGTGGGCAAGCGTCTTATCGTTCTGATAAGCATTATAAATATCATTTAAAAATAACGACCTGATAATACAGCCACCCCGCCATATCTTGGCTATCTCGTCTAATTTCAGATCATATTTGTATTCGATAGAAGCATTAGTAAGTAGGAACATACCCTGCGCGTAGGTTACTATCATGTTAAAATAAAACGCCTGCTCTAACGCTTTAAGCAATTCGGTCTGGTCGCCCTCAAGCGCGGGGGCATCTTTGCTGTATAGCTCAGATGCCTTTACGCGCATCTCTTTATATTTTGAAAGGTCGCGCATGGCAACAGCCGTATCGATAACCGGCGACGGCGCCTGTAGGTCCATAGCCACCTGTGATGTCCATTTACCGGTGCCTTTTGCACGGGCCTCGTCCTTAATATCATCCAACAGCAAGTGGTCGCTGCCTTTTTCTTTAAAGGTGAATATCTCGGCGGTAATTTCCATCAGGAAGGATTGTAAACGGCCCGCGTTCCAATCGGCAAATACCTTTTGCATGGCCTGGTTATCCATTTTCAACCCGTTCTTCATGATCTCGTAGGTTTCGGCAAGTAGTTGCATAATACCATACTCAATACCGTTGTGCACCATCTTTACAAAATGGCCGGATGCGCCCGGGCCAATATAGGTTACGCAAGGTACGCCGTCTACTTTTGCCGCGATGGCTTCAAATATCGGTTTCATTACATTGTACGCATCCTTGTCGCCGCCCGGCATCATGCTTGGGCCGCGGCGTGCGCCTTCTTCGCCGCCCGATACGCCCATCCCAAAAAAGTGCAGGCCTTTGGCCTCCAGTTCTTCAACACGGCGGTTGGTATCGGTAAAGTGCGAATTGCCACCGTCAATTAAAATATCGCCCTTATCTAAAAGCGGGGAAAGCTCTGCAATTACACTATCTACAGGTTTGCCGGCAGGTACCAGCATCATAATGGCGCGCGGTGTGGTAAGGCTTTGTATAAATTCCTTTACGTCTAAAAAGCCCTTAACTTCAAGGTCGCCACCTTCGGTGTTCAGCGAATCTACCTTGCCTGCATCTTTATCATGGCCCGCTACGGCAAAGCCATGGTCGGCCATGTTTAGCAAAAGGCTGCGGCCCATTACGCCTAAACCTATCATGCCAAAAGCATATTTATTTGTTGTATTGCTCATGTTAATTGAGTTTTTCTTTCTTAAGGTCGTTTAATATTTTTTTGGTGGTTTCAAAGTCGGTGTGCTGGAACGAGCGAATGCCCAGCTTTTCGGCGGTGCGCACAAACATTATCCGGTCGTCGAAATAAACACATTGCTTTGGCGATGCCTGGGCAATACCCATGGCCAGCTGCCAAATGCCCGGATCGGGTTTGCGCATTTTTACTTCGCACGATGATATAAAAGCATCAAAGCATTCGTGCAGCTTAAACTTCTGCACCCGGTAATCATTCAGCTCCTTGCCTTCGTTATTAATGGATATAATACGAAAGCCGCAATTTTTTTTCCATTCCTTTAGCCATTTAAGCATATCAGGCAGCTCAACCGATTGCGCGTAAATAAACTCCTTGAAGTCTTCCCGTACAAAATCTCGCGGGTGGTTAAAAATCACGGTATCAAGGTATTCATCCAGCGTGATGCTGCCGATTTCATATACATTGAAGATGAAATTATGCAGCGCGTTCACCTCGTCGTAATCCAGCCCAAATCTTTTGGCTGCCTCCCGGCGCGACTCGTGCCCCCATCCGTTGGAAAGCAAAATGCCGCCAACGTCGAAAAAAAGGATCTTCAGATCTGAGTTTTTCATCAGCGCAGCTTATGACTTGTTTTTTTGTTCTTCGATAGCTTTCAGCAGTTTTTCAAAAGGCTTATTAAATTTTTCGATGCCTTCGTCTTCCAGGTCCTGGGTAATTTTATCTAAATCGATGCCCAGGGCTTTTAACCTGCCCAAAGTTTCGGTAGCCTGGTCTAAACCTAACATCAACGTATCTGCTGCAATACCGTGATCGCGGAAAGCGTCGATGGTTTCCAGCGGAACGGTATCAACAGTTTCGGGCCCAATAAGCGCCTCAACGTATTTGGTATCTTTAAACGCAGGGTTTTTGCTGCCCGTGCTTGCCCAAAGCAAACGCTGTGGTTTACCGCCTTTAGCTTCCAGCGCTTTCCAACGCTCGCTGCTGAATACGCGTTTGTAAATTTCGTACGCTTTTTTCGCAGACGCGATAGCCACTTCGCCAACAAGGCCGTTCTCGCCTTTTTCCTGCAATAGCGGGTCAACAACAACATCAATGCGGCTCAGGAAGAAGCTTGCTACTGATGAGATGTGTTCTATATTGTGGCCGGCAGCTAAATGGTCTTCTAAACCTGCTATATAAGCTTCGGTAACTTCTTCGTAACGCTCTAAACCAAAAAGTAAAGTAACATTGATGTTGATGCCTTTGGCGATAGACTCGCGGATGGCTTTTAACCCCGGTTTTGTTCCCGGAATTTTGATCATTACGTTCTTGCGGTCAACCTTTTTCCAAAGCTCTTCGGCTTGCTTTGCTGTGCCTTCGGCGTCTAACGCTAAAAACGGAGAAACCTCTAAACTAACATATCCATCGGCTCCAACAACTCCTTCGTTATATAAGGGATTAAAAAGATCGGCCGCCGCCTGGATGTCTTTTATTGCTAAACCAAAGAAAAGCTCCTCGGTGGTTTTGGCGGTTGCGCCCAGTGTTTTTATATCTTCGTCATAGTCGGAACTGCCGCTTATGGCTTTTTCAAATATCGCGGGGTTTGACGTTACACCTCTTATCCCATCCTCGTCGATCAGTTTTTGTAGTTTACCCGATTTGATGATATCGCGGTCAATAAAATCAAGCCAGATGCTTTGGCCGAAATCATGTATTTGTTTTACGTTGTTTGCCATGATAATGTATGTTGTTTGTAATTCTTATTTATTAATATTTTTGATGCACAAATGTCAGGTTTTGAGCTGCTGATAGTATAATCCAAATCTCCTTATTATGTTAAGTTTAGGTCACAATAGTCAGTTGTTTTCGGCCGTCAGGATGTGCAGGTCGTAACCAATAAAAAGGCCGCTTTCTATCACACCGGTTATGGCTTTTATTTCCCGTTCCAAGGCGTCCGTGATTTCATCAAATCGGCAGTCGAAGATCAGGTTATTATTTTCTGTAACTATTGGGCCGTCCTTACCTTTTGCGGGCCTTAGTACAACGCTGTTGGCTCCAAGTTTCTTAAGCTCACTTTCTACATGCAGCAATGCCTGCGGAAACACCTCAACGGGCACCGGGAAATTAGTCCCCAACTTTGGTACCAGTTTGCTATCGTCAACAATAATATAATTAAGCGTACTGCTCCTTATCAATAGTTTCTCTTTGAACATTGCCCCGCCCCGGCCCTTTATCAGCCAATTGTTGGGGTCAACCTCGTCGGCACCGTCAAAAAGCCAATCGGGTGTATGCTCAAACAAAGTAGTAAGCGGTATTCCCAGCTGGCTGCAAAACATCGATATTTCTAAAGATGTTGGGATAGCCAATATATTTAACCCTTCGGCCTTTATCCTTTCGGCAATGGCTAGTAAAGCCATATAAACCGTAGAACCCGAACCCACGCCAAGTACATCGCCATCCTTTACCATCGCGGCAATTTGCTGCGCCACCTTTTGCTTACCGCCCGGGTTAATGATCTCGGAAGACCATTTAAGCGTACTGATTAAACTATCCATGTTATGAGATTTGAGATGTTAGACAAGAGATTTGAGATAAGACCTGCCGCAGCTGTCTCCTATCTCAAATCTCACTTCTCATATCTAAAGCAATGCTTTCGCCCTTTTAACTACATTATCAACCGTAAAGCCGAAGTGCTTGTACAGATCGTCTGCCGGGGCGCTTTCGCCAAAGGTGGTCATGCCCAGCATATCGCCTTCGTCGGTAGTGTATTTATGCCAGCCCATTGGCGATGCCATTTCAACAGCCAAACGCTTGCGGCTTGCCCTGGGCAGTAAGCTTTCTTTGTAATCAGCACTCTGAGCTTCGAACAGCTCCCACGACGGCATACTTACCACACGAGTTGAAATACCCTCAGCCTCCAGTTTTTCCTGTGCTTGTAACACCAGCGCTACTTCCGAGCCGGTTGCCATTAATATCAGGTCGGGGTTTTTGCTCTCTTTAGATACCACGTAAGCGCCTTTTTCCAGGTCGGCAGCTTTGCCGTATTTGTCCTGATCGAGTATAGGTAGTCCCTGGCGCGTAAACACCAATACAGTTGGGCCGCCTTTTTTCTCAATGGCTACTTTCCATGCAAAAGCGCTTTCGTTTGCATCAGCCGGGCGTATAACGGTAACGTTAGGGATAGCACGTAACGACGATAAATGCTCTACCGGCTGGTGGGTTGTGCCATCCTCGCCTAAACCAATACTGTCGTGGGTGTAAACAAATATCGGGCTTATCTTCATAATGGCCGCCAAGCGGATAGGCGGGCGCATATAATCTGCAAATTGCAGGAAGGTTGCACCAAACGGCAGCAGGCCTTTTGTTAAAGCCATACCATTTAAAATTGCGCCCATGGCATGCTCGCGAATGCCAAAGTGGAAATTGCGGCCGCCCCTGTTTTCGGAAGTGAAAGAGTCAAACTCTTTCAGGTTAGTTTCCGTTGATGGGGCTAAGTCGGCGGCGCCGCCTAATAAGTTTGGAAGGCTTGCCGCAATAGCATTCAATACCTTGCCCGATGCCTGGCGGGTTGCCATTTTAGGGTCGGATCCTTTAAACACCGGCAGTTTATCGGCCCAGCCTTTTGGCAGGTCGCCAGCAAATGCCGTTTCGTATTCGGCAGCCAGCTCAGGGAATTTCTCTTTGTATTTTGCAAAAAGCTCGTTCCATTTTGCTTCGGTTTTTTCGCCCCGTGCGCCCTTTTCGTTGTAATATTTTAATACTTCGGCAGGTACCTCGAATGATTTTTCAGGATCAAAGCCAAAGAATTCTTTTACCAGTTTTATCTCGTCAGGACCAAGCGGCGAACCGTGCGAGCCGGCAGTGCCCGATTTGTTAGGGCTGCCGTAAGCTATCAGCGACCGTACGCGGATGAGCGATGGTTTTTGCGATTCGGATTTAGCGTTGATGAGCGCCAGTTCTAAGGCGTGGGTATCGTTAACATCGGGCAGGTCCTGAACATGCCAGCCGTATGCACGGAAACGTGCGCTTACATCCTCGTTAAAGGCAATATCAGTACTCCCTTCAATAGAAATGTGGTTATCATCATACAGGTATATAAGGTTACCTAACTGCAGATGGCCTGCCAGCGAAGCCGCCTCGGAGGTTATACCCTCCATCATATCGCCATCGCTCACTATCGAGTAAATGTTATAATCGAAAAGGTCGAAACCCGGTTTGTTGTAACGTGCGGCTAAGTGTTTTTGGGCGATGGCAAAACCAACACCATTTGCAAAGCCCTGGCCAAGCGGACCGGTGGTTACATCAACGCCCGGTGCCAAACCATACTCGGGGTGGCCGGCGGTTTTGCTGTTTAACTGGCGAAAGTTTTTGATATCATCAAGTGAAAGATCGTACCCTGTCAGGTACAAAAAATTATATTGTAAGATACAGGCGTGCCCTGCCGAAAGAATGAACCTGTCGCGGTTAGCAAAGTCAGGATTTTTTGGATTATAATTTAAAAACTTGGTCCAAAGTACATGGCCCATTGGCGCCAAAGCCATTGCCGTGCCGGGATGGCCCGAATTTGCCTTTTGTACTGCATCTGCCGAAAGTATCCTTACGGTGTTTATTGCTAATTGTTCCAGTTCTTTGTTTTGTTTTTCCATTGTTGTGCGTAAAAAAAGAAAGATGATTATTTTGTTGGGGTTGCCATAGCTGTATGTGTAACCGGGTGTTTATCCTCCTGCCACAATTTCGCCCCGCCTTTAATGCCATCGGCATTGGTTACTATTTTCATGTTTTTATCCAGCTTAAAATCAAGTAGGTCAGAGTTACCGCCCCCTATATATAAATAGTCGTAATTAAATACGGTTTTTAATATTTTAAAAACCTTCTTCATACGGCGGTTCCATTTTTTTTCTCCGATCTCATCAAGCGCTTTATCGCCGATGTACTGGTCGTAATCGCGGCCCTTTGATACCGGGTGGTGCGATACTTCTAAATGAGGCAGCAGATGCCCATCCATTAACAGGGCGGTGCCAAAGCCTGTGCCAAGGGTAATTACCATCTCCAGCCCTTTGCCACTCACTACGCCAAGGCCCTGCATGTCGGCATCGTTAACCACCTGCGCGTCTTTGCCCAGATCATCCTGCAGCAGCTTTCTAAGATCAACACCTTTCCAAAAATCGTTGCCCAGGTTTGGCGCGGTTTTTACAACGCTGTTGCGTACGTAGCCAGGGAAACCCACGGATATCTTATCGTAAGCCGGGAAATCTTTCACCAAAGTATTGATAGCCTTAACAACGTTGGCGGGATTGGCAGGATTGGGGGTGGCTATCTTTTTATAATCCATAGTAAGGTCGCCCTTACTGTTCAATATTGTAGCCTTAATACTTGAGCCACCGATATCAATGGAAAGAATTTTTAGATTGGATGGTGTAGTTTTCATGTAACCGGTGATAATGTGTTGAAACGAGTATACAGGTATTGCGCCTGTAAATATCACATTTTAAATAATAAATAGGTATTATTTAGCTATAATATTAACGCCAAATAAACAGTAAACGAATTACATAAATGTAATTAGGCGTTATTTTATCTGCGAATACGTTATAGTACTAACCCGGTTAGGGCCGCAGGGTTTTATTATTTCGGTTTTGTGACATTGAAGCGATGGAATAGGTGCGTCATTGCAAATAACGAGGCAATCTTCGACATACTTGTAGCCGACCTTTCTATCGAAGATTGCTTCGTACCTTCGTAATGACGGGCAGGCCAGCTCTTTGACCGTCATTGCGAGCGATAGCGTGGCAATCTTCGACATGCAAGTCGGCTATCTTTCTATCGAAGATTGCTTCGTACCTCGTAATGACGGGTTGGGAATTAAATCGCAAATTTATTTACCCCGCCTTTTAACGGGTAGCTTTTCCCTTTCCAAACCAACACACCATCTGTTTTTATGGGCAGACTAATGCTGATGTTCCATTTAGCGCCGGTTTTAACGTAGCTTACCGCAACCTTGCCGTTGGGGTGCGGGATCTCGCCTGATGTGTTTTCCATTTTACCCAGGTGCGGTTCTACCTTTATCTTACTAAAGCCCGGAGCGTAGCTATCGATACCTAATACCGTACGGAAAAACTCGATGTTAGGACTGGCGCCCCAGGCATGGCAATCAGATCGGTTGTGTTCCAGGTCGGATATTTCGGCCCAGGTAGTTAGGCCCATTTTAATATTGTTGCGCCAAACATCCAGCCAGCTGATATAATCGTTACCCAAACCCCCTTTAACCATGGCCTGGTGCACATAGTACTTAAAATAAATGGTTGATTGCACCAGGCTGGTATCGCGCTCTAATTTTTTTGCCAGCACCCTTGTGGCCGGGCCGCTTACTGCCCCGCTTAAAATGGCCAGCGCATTGGCGTGCTGCGAAAAGGTGTTTTTATACTTGGTATCGGCATACAGGCCTTTACCGGCATCCCAGTATTTTTTGTTGATGGATAACTTTAATTGTGCTGCTTTTGCGCTGTACTGCTGCGCGTAAACCGGCATACCCAGTTTGGCTTCCATTTCGGCGGCCTGCCTATATGTCAATAATAGCTGCATATCCAGTATGGCCGAGTTGCCGTCCTTATCCTTCGGCGGCTGGCCAAAATCCCAGCCTTTGGTATCTATCCAGTCGACGAACGTCCAGTAAGGCGGGTTTTTTAATAAACCGTCGGCCTGCTGGTATTTGCCGAAAAAGGCGAGTACCTGGCGCGCGCCTTCCAGTTTTTCTTTTACAAATGCGGCATCGTTACGGTACATCCAGTAATCGTGCAGCATGCTGATGTACCAGAGCGAGAATGTAGAGATGATCTGCGGACTATAAGACGGGTGCCTGCTCAGGGTAATACCCTCGGCAATGCGCGAGTGATCTATCAGGTTCAGCGCATTACGTGCAAGGCGGTCGTCGCCCGCGTTGTAGTACGATATCATGGCCTGGATGCGGCCATCGCCAATGTATTGCAACTGCTCGTAGTACGGGCAATCAAAGTAAGTTTCCACGGCGCACAAGCGGGCAGTACGCCAGCCAATATCCAGTATCTGCTGGTTTTCGGCGTTGCCGGTTTGCAGTTTGGCATTCATTTTAAACGGATACCCGGTAAATGTTCCGTAAATATCGTTGATGGTCAGCGGCTCATCCTTAGTGGTAATGTTAACCAATATATACCGGAACGTTCTGAAAGCCAGTGTAGTGAAGTTTTGATCTGCCGAACCATCGGCCGTAATACTGTCCTTACGGCCAACAAATTTATAGCCGTCAATATCATTGCGGTTGGGCTTTACCATTTGGTAAGTATTGCCAACATTCACCATCGGCGATTCGCAATAGGTGAAAGATAAGCCCGCTTTGTCGCCGCCGCTCATGTTCAGGGTTAAGTAAGCATTGGTCAGGAAAGATTGATCAAGCAGCATGGCGGCTTTGGTATTTGCAGGGATAGTTACCTTGGTTTTTACCTGTGGAAAGCCTGCCGGGGCGGTAATGCCTGTAGCCCTGCGCAAAGATGCCAGCCGCTGCGTTTTCAGTTCCATTTGCGGTATAGCCGATGGTACCAGCATCCACCCAAAACCATTGGTGGTACCTTTTGGGTTGCCGTTATCTATGCGTTGCGCTTGCAGCCATTGGTTATCGTTAAAGTTTTGCGCCGTCCAGTTTTTTAGGGTTTGATGCATATCCACCATTTCGCCGGGGCCTGCAACGTAGTAGGTTGAATACCCCACACCTGTTAAAGGCTTGTAAGCATTATCGCGGATACATTTCCAGGTGTTGTTGGTGTTTAGCACTTCCTCAATATGGGTATCACCCTGTAAAATAAACGCGGTACGCTCAGATATCTGAGCTTCGGCGCGTACATCGCCATCGTTCCAAACCAATACAGCAACTGTGTTTTTGCCGGCTTCTAAATAAGGCCCTATATCAATGGTTTCATAGTTCCAGTAATAGGTATCGCCGCGGGCAGGCCCCATAGATACCAGCTTTTGGTTCACATACAGTTTGTAGCGGTTATCTGCCGATACATGTATCACAAATTTTGCGGGCCGGGTAGGCAGGTCGATATTTTTACGAAAGTGATAAACGCCGTATTCCTTATTGGGCTCATTAGGTACCGAGATCCACTGCGCCGCCCATTTCTTATTTAAGATATCAGGATTTATACTTTGTGATATAGCCGTTTTACATACAAAGCATATCAATAAAGCGGCGGCGGTGAATAGTGATCTCATGGTAATGTTACAGGTTATCTTTAAAGATACGATTTGTAATGATACGAGATCAATCTCCAAACCGTCATTACGAGCGATAGCGTGGCAATCTTCGATAGAAAAGTCGGCGATAAGCATCGAAGATTGCCGCGTCGCTACGCTCCTCGCGATGACGCTTGAGTTGAATTATCTTTTCATTGCATCCCTTACCATAAATTCCAATGCGGCTTTATCGGGTAAGGTGGTAGCTGCCGGCTTTTCACCTAATATCATTACCTGGTTTGTGGTGGGGTTGAACGCCGGCCACGTTGGAAGGCCGCTGCCATTTGGGTTACCGGTTTTAACAAAGTTTACCCAGTACGACGATATCACATCGGCCAACCGATGATCCACCGGCTCAAACGGGCGGTTCAAAAATTTTAAGTTATTAAATACATAAGCTACCTCCCCGGTGTGGAACGCGCCGTACTTTTTAAAGTCTTCGGTAGCGGGCAGGCGGCGGGTAAAACGATACAGGTAAACTTTTGCTTTGCCTTTAGTGCTTTGCACTTTTGCCCAGGTGTAGTTTTGTATCCCGAAGGTTTGATCGCGTGAGATGGCGATTTGTGATGCTTCTGCTTCGGCATCCGTGGCCGCCGGGAAAAGCTTTAAAAATTCTTCAGCTTTTGCGCCATATCGTTTTTTAGCTTCCACCTTATAATCCGCAGCGTTTTGCAGCCTGCCGATAAAGGCGTCGTCAGCGTTCCAACCAGTTAATACCGGCACCTGGTTCTCTTTATTCGCTGCGAAAATAGCGCCGATACTTTGCGGCAGGACGTACCCGTCAATAATAGGGCCACCGCCGAACTGTTTCAATAGCGCTTCGGCAGGCAGTTTTCTTAATTCCGCCAATGAGGATGCACCAAGCCTTTTAGCTGTTTCTACACCGCCACGTTCTGCCCTGTGTAAATCAGCGCCGCCAAACGGTCCGGCCAGGAAGTTGGCACCACTTTCGGCAACGGCCTTTTGAAACAGCCCTTTGCCTAACGGCGATGCCACCAAACTATTTACCGCCATTGATCCGGCCGACTGCCCCGCGATAGTTACATTGTTTGGGTCGCCGCCAAACGCCGCTATATTTGTTTTTATCCACTTTAAAGCTGCCAGCAGGTCCATCAGTCCGTAATTGCCCGAGGTGTGGTTGGGCGATTCTTTGGTCAGTTCAGGATGTGCAAAAAACCCCAATATCCCCACCCGGTATGGGATGCTCACCAGTATAATGCCTTTTTTGGCCAGCGCTTCGCCATCGTAAATGGGCACATTGGTGCCGCCGCTTACAAAACCGCCGCCATAGATCCACACCATTACAGGGCGTCTTTCTTCAGCTGTCTTTGCGCCGGTCCACACGTTCAGATACAGGCAATCTTCGCTAAGCGGCTCGTCTTTTATCAAAAACTCGCGAGTGTAAACGCCAAACTCGTTGGGCTTGCCCTGCATGGGGCTTTTGGCAAATTGGGTGCAATCTTTTACTCCCGCCCAGGGTGTTACCGGCTGGGGTGCCTTCCAGCGCAGCTCGCCAACAGGCGGGGCGGCAAACGGAATGCCTTTAAATATATGAACGCTTTTATCCCCGCTAAGGGTACCTGATATTTTACCTGCGTTGGTTTGCACAACATTCAGATCGCTTTGCGCGGTGGCGAAAAAGGTGCTTAGTAATAGACTTAACAGTGCGATGAAGCGTTTCATAAGAGCCTGTTTAATTATTTTCTTTGCAATTTAAGGTTTTGCAGCGGCTTTACTATACTTTGCTGTGCGGCTGTCTTTGATGATGCCTTTCCAGTTTAGGCCGTAACCAAAATCGTACGTGTGGCCTTCAGAATCAGTATAGCATTTCATATCGTGCGGTACATCTTCGTATTGTGCTTCTACTACCTTCATATCCAATGGCATTTGCAGCGGCAGTAACGCAGATGGTTCTGCCTTGCCGGTAATAATATCCAGGCTTGCCTGGCCCTGCACATCAAAATCGGCAATTATCGCGTTAGCTTGTTTTTCGATCTCGGCAAATGCCATTGGGTTTTTCAGGTTCACCGAAACTATAACCGGTTTGCCCTTCATTTTGGCGTAGGTATCATTAACCATAGCCATATCGGTTACGTTGGTTGATGTTTCGGATTTGCCCTTATAACTGCGGTTGGTGAATTTTTCGAGCGGATCTCCACCCGCAATACTGGTGTCGCGCGCGGTTTCGGCAGTGTACTTTTCATATTGTAAAGAAATCGGTAAATAACCATTGCCCCCGCTTTTTGCGTCATCTTCGCTGTAGCCACCATGACCGATAGGGCTGCTGATAAATACCAGCGCGTAATCAGCCTCGTCCGGGTTGTCGGTTACTTTAAAGTATTTTTTAACCGTTTCTATATTCACCGGGTATTCCAGCTTTTCAGGTGTCGGCATACCCAAAAAGTTTTTTCCTGCAGGGGTGAATTTTTTGGGCACATATACGGTTTTGCCGGTTGGCAACGGCAACACATTGCTCTTGTTTTTGAGCATCACAATCGACTTTAGCTGCGCCTCGTAACCCGCCCTCATAAATTCCGGATTACCCACCGTTTTCTTTGTTGTTTCCACGTCGAGGTATGGGTTCTCAAATAATCCTGTACGGAAACTTCCGCGTAATAAACGCACAGCCGATTGCTCGAAACGGGCGCGCATAAATTGCTCGCCATGTTCTATTACGCCCATTTTGTAAGCATCCAAAACCGGTACCATATCGTTGTTGCCACCAAACTGGTCAACCCCGGCCATCAGTATCTTGTAGTGACGCTCGGCAACGGTAGCCTTTTCCATTCCCCATGATTTGCCCGACAAGAAGCTATTGATAACCGTTTCGTCGCCGGTTACCAGCCAGTCGGTACATACCACGCCGTCGTAATGGTATTTATTGCGCAGCAGGTCGGTAATAATGTATTTGTTGTAATTGTTGGCCACGTTCTCGTGGTTTTTGGTATCCTGGTTAAAGCTGATGGTATAATAAGGCATTACCGCCGCTGCCATCCCGGTTTTGCCCGAAAGCTTAAAGGCGCCTTGTGTAAAGGGGATCATCGCTTCATTGAAATTGTTACCGGGGTAAACGGCATATTTGCCAAACCCGTAATGGGCGTCGCGGCCGCCTTCGCCTGCGCCGCCGCCCGGCCAGTGTTTTACCATGGCATTAACGCTGTTGTATCCCCATCCGTTGGCAATCTCTTTAGCACCGGTTGAGGTTTGGAAGCCATCGATATACGCCCGTGCCATATCCGCGGCCAACTGCGGGTCTTCGCCAAAGGTTCCGCTTACACGGTTCCAGCGCGGGTCGGTTGCTATATCAACCTGTGGCGATAACGCGGTTGCAAGGCCCAGCGCCCTATACTCCCGGGCGGCAATGTGCCCGAAGTTTTGGGTTACCGATGGGTCAAAGGTAGCGGCCATGCCCAGCGAACCGGGCCACATAGAAATATTGCCGCCTGCCCCTGCATTAAATTCGGCATTGGCTACGGTGCCGTGCCTCGGGTCCGAGCTGTTATTAGCCGGGATGCCCATACCAATACCCTCTACAAAGGCTTGCACGTTGTTGCTCCACCTTGCAGCAACTTCAGGGCTTTGTACCGAGGTAACAAGCACGTGGCGTACGTTGTCATTCGCTAAAAACTGTTTCTGCTGGTCAGAGAGGTCGTATGGGTTTGCGCCGCTTTCCTCCAGTTTTTTTCCGTTATAAGTACCCGCGAACGGCCCAACAGGGATGCTGGGTATCATTTGATGGCGGCTGTAAAGCATCAGCCCCGCAATTTGTTCAACGCTCATTTTCGAGGCAAGGTCTTTCGCACGCACATCAACCGGCAAGCGCCAGTCTTCATACTTATCCAGTTTGCCGTTTTTGTTCAGGTCTTTAAATGCCAAACCATCAACGGTAAGTATTTTAACACCCGACACGGTAGAGTAGCCCAGGCTTTGGCCACCTTTGTTGGTTACCAGGGCAATGGTGCCGGTTTTTGTTTCAGTCCATTTTTTTGTTTGTGCCGATGCACCGTATGGCAATAATGCCAAAAGCAACAGGTAATTTCTTCTCATAAAAACACTTTTCAGGGTTAAAGCGGTTCCAGCAAGGCGTATGCGCCTATATGGCTTAATTGGTTTACTATAACACAGTTAAATCTTATTGTGTCAATAATACACAATAATATATATTATAAATGTATTTATCAAGTATTTAAACATTTTGAGCAGCGGTACAGTTAACCATATTGTAAAAACAAAATATGCTATTATTAGTGTTTATACCTACTTAAAGCTGCCTGGGTTAAAGCATCACAAAATAATTATACCTTTAATGGAGCCGCCAACGTCCCCAAAGGTTCGGAAGGAGGGTTATAGCTCAGCAATTTGCCAGGTTAAATGCGTGAGCGTTAAATTAACAAAAGCCTATGCTGTCAGATAAATTGAAAGAAGAAACAAAAAAGAATCATCAGGTATTGGAAAAAGCCCTTATTGGGCATTTAAGAGCTATTCGGTCGGTTTCGGAGTACATTACGCTTTTGCAGCTTTTCTACGGTTATTTTGGCGGTTTGGAAATGTTGATGGATAAGGCTATTGATGACAAGAGCTTAGTCGATAGTACAGAACGGCGCAAAACACAGGCTATTGCCAATGATATTTTAATATTAGGAGGCACAGTGCCTGCAATAGCAACGGGGTATAATTTGCCGGCCATACATAGCCATTTACAAGCGCTTGGCGCTTTGTATGTTATTGAAGGCTCAACCCTTGGCGGCAAGATAATTAGTAAAATGATACAACAGCAGTTAGGGACGGATATGGGGCTGTCGTTTTTCGCCGGCTATGGTGATAAAACGGATGAGATGTGGGCCTCCTTTAAGAACGTGCTGGACACCCAGTGCCACACCCCCGAGCAGGAAGCTGTGGTAACAGCCGCCGCTAATGAAACTTTTTCAAAATTTTATTATTGGTTTAATAAAGCGCCTGTTTTTTAAACGCGATGGTAAAGGTAGAACCCTTACCCGGCTCGCTGTCAACCCATATCTTACCGCGGTGCTTCTCTACTATACGTTTTACAATAGCAAGCCCAACGCCGGTGCCTTCTATATCGCCCACATTATCTGTACGGTGAAACAGCTCAAATATGCGGGGCAGCTGCTTTATATCTATACCCAGCCCATTATCGCTTATGGTGTAGAGCACTTCTTCTTCGTTTTCTATACCCGCGATACTTACCCGCTGGGGCCGGGCCATTGTTGAGTATTTTACCGCATTGCTGATGATGTTAGAGAATACCTGCGAGAGCATCACCGGGTCGCCCTGTATTTTAGGGGTACTGCCAATATTTATACTGCCTTCGTCAAGATTGTATATCAAAAGCAGGTCGCGCACCGTATCGTTTATCATTTGCGCAGGGTCTACCTCTGACAGAACTAACTCCGACCGGCCGATGCGAGAGTAATCAAGCACCTCGTTGATCATATTGTTCATTTTATCTGTGCCCTTATTTATGCGTTCCAATATTTTCACAGTCTGCGGCTTCATATCAACATCCCTAAGCAAAATTTGTGTAAAGCTTTTGATGGTTGATATTGGGTTCTTCAGATCGTGCGATATGGTAAAGCTGAAGGTATCCAGCTCTTCGTACGCCTGCTTTAGCTTCTCGTTTAGCAGGCGGATAGCACCGGCTTTTTGATTGATAGCGTATGTTATCTCGCTACGTAAACGCACTGCTGATTTAACCTCTTCGTCGGTCCATTTTTTTGAGGTGCCTGATACCGTTTGCGACCAGGCTTCGAAAGAATGGCGCGGAGATATATGCGATATGCCATCAGGTGTTACTTCCACCGGTTTTTCGGGGTTTCCGGCCCAGGTGATCGTTTGCCGAAGCTCGGGCTTAAACCAAATTACATATTCGCCCAATTCGCGCGACAGCATACTAACCATAATACCCGATGCCACATCGCGGTAAAGGGCGGCTTCGGCAAATTCAGAAGGAAGCTTGCTGGTGTAATAAAAAGTTTCAGCAACGTTGTTTTTCAGCCAGTGTACAAGCCCGCTTATTTGAGTATCGGTTGGGGTTATGCCCAGCTTCGTAACACTATTCTCAAAGATCAGTACGGCGCCTGTTGCATCTACAGTGTTTAAAAGGGTAACGTTGTGCCCGGTTAAGGCATACTCAATATTATTATCCTTAAGCATTAGCCGGCTTAGCTGGTCAACCGCGCTCTTATAGCGTTCCTGCAGCTGCTGGTTCTCTTCGTCCTGCCTGAATTCCAGCGCGGATGATAGTATCTGACCAATGAGCTTTGCCGATTCGCGGGAGCGGTAATCAATAAAGCGCGGCGAATAATTATGACATGCTATTAACCCCCACAGCTCTTTTTTATAGAGCAGCGAGATGCTAAAGCTCGAATCGACACCCATGTTTTTAAGGTACTGGATATGGATGGGCGATACCGCGCGCAATTGCGAGTTCGTCATATCCAGCGGCACATCATTATCTGCGGATGTTAAAATACCGGTTGCCTCTGTGTTTACATTCGCAATTAAACGGGTTAAGTTATGCTTGTAAAGTTCGCGTGCCTGCTTAGGGATATCAGATGCGGGATAGTGCAGGCCCAGCCACGATTGCAGGTCCGGGTTCCTGGCTTCTGCAATTACTTCGCCATGGCCGTCTTCGGCAAAGCGGTATATCATTACCCTATCGTAACCAATAATGCTTTTAACCTGTGCCGCGCTGTTATTTAAAAGGTTTTGCAAACTTTTATCGGCAAGCATTTCTGATATGGAACGCCCTATCATTTTATGCACATCAGTTCTGCTGTCAGAACGTGCAGGCTCAAACTCCAGCAGGTATTTATCGGCCGAAGCTGAGATGATAAGGTGAAATAATTTGCCTTGAATATCGGTATTGAAAGGGTTTGTTTGTTCAAAGCCATTTGCGCGGCCAAACACTATCAGTTGATTGATGAAATCGGGCGGTTCGTTTTTGCCTATCAGGGGCTCAATGCTGTTAACGTGGCGGCCTAACAATTCGGCAGGCATATCATCAAGGTAATCTGATATATTTTCGCTGTGATACTGAATAATGCACCCCCCATCAATCACGATCAAAAAACCATGCGATTGTATTTTGCCGGGTATGTGTATTGGTTCTTTATCACAATTTGTAAGATCGATATTCACAGGCAGCGATGTTAAAAGATAATATTTTACCAAATATGAAAAAATATTTGATACGCTTTATCATCGTCCATGTAATATCATCGATATACAGGCACCTCGCTATATCTTTAACTGGTAACCGGTTTGTCCGCATTTACCCTTTAACTGGTCGCAATTACACCCCATGGGGATATGAAAACACCGCTATATTTGAATCATTAACCATTTAAACAAAACACCATGACAAAGGACCTATGGATGAACCTGCCGGTAAAAGATCTTAACCGCTCAAAGGAATTTTTTAACGCTATAGGTTTCGGCTTTAAAGACGGGGCCGGTAACAGCGATACCATGGCGCCGCTGGTAGTTGGAACAAAAGAAACCATTGTGATGCTTATAGTAGAAAATGTATTTAAGCGGGCTACACAAAACCCTATATCAGATACCGCCAAGGGCACCGAAGTGATCTTTTCTTTCAGCGCTGAAAGCCGCGAAGAAGTAGAAGAGGTTGCCCGTAAAGTAACAGCCGCCGGTGGCAATGTTTTTGCCCCGCCTGCTGAAATTCAGGGCTGGATGTATGGCTGTGCGTTTACGGACCCTGACGGCCACCGTTGGAACGCGCTGTTTATGGATATGAGCAAAAGATAATTGTTATTATTCAATCACAATGAAAAAACCAGAAGATGTTGACGAGTACATCGGCGGCTTTCCTGCCGGTGTACAAAAAAGGCTGCGCCAAATGCGGGAGATCATCAAAAAAGCTGCCCCGCAGGCAAAAGAAATTATCAGTTATAGCATGCCTGCCTACAAACAGCATGGCAACCTGGTATATTTTGGCGGATGGGAAAGCCATGTTGGCTTTTACCCGGGCGCCAGCGGCATAGCAAAGTTTAAGCACGAGCTGGCAGCATACAAGGGGGCAAAAGGGTCGGTGCAGTTTCCGCACAGCGAGCCGCTGCCAACCGAGCTGATCGCAAACATCGTGACCTTCAGAATACAGGAAGATGCTGAACATGCAGCAGCAAAAAAAACGAAGAAGATCAAAGGGATTACCGGGGCAGGCTTTTAAAATCGATGATTGGTTGAGGCGTGGTGGTGGCCGGCATAAAATGTTGATTCAGCGTAACCATGTCATCGAAAAAACCACCGTTCCTGAGGTAAAACTTGCCATCTTTTAAGCCGCCTGCATAGTCCTTCCGATAGTTTTTTCGGGCAGTTTCGTCGCCGGTATAGATAGCCCCGGGCGATTGGTGCCATTTGCCGTTGCTATCGCCCAGCCAGTGGCCGGTAAAAAGGGCCATACGCACTTTGTCGCCGTTATCAGGTTCAAAATTTTCGACAAACGAGTATAGGCCGCTTAAATAACTGTTGATTTTTGGCCTGGCAAAACTGGCAATCAATTGCCAGTTGCCTGTGCTAACTTCTTTAAACCAAGCCGTATAAGTAGTGGTGTTGTGCAAACTGTCAGGCTCGGCTCCCAGTAAAAAACCATAGGTTTTGCCTGCTACCCATGGGTAGTTCATATAACTTTGGCCGCCCGAGCCTTCATCGCCAAATTCGCCACCGTGTACGGATGTTCCTTTTTTTAACAGTTTTATCTTCAAGCTATCGGGGATGCTTTTCGGGTCGTCGGTATTGAAGGGGCTCCATACTGAAAACAATATCCTTCGCTCGGTAGCCGAGTTAACCTGCATGCCAAAATATCCCCCGTTGAAACCATCCGCCATAAAATAAGAGCCTATCACATCCGTTTTTCGCGGAACGGTTATTTCGTTGTAAAACCACTTAACATCTTTTTTTAATTCAGGCGGGATATCGTAACGCAAATGCACAGAAGGCCCCCTGCGGCCAAAATGAAACGATGTTCCTGTTTTTACGTAAGTAAGCTCATTCTCCGGGTTTATATTATCAACCAAAAGGTCTGCCACTTCGGCATAAACATTACCAGTTTTGCTAACGCCTTTCAGGTCTATCCTTAGATAACCCGGCTTTACCCTTAAGTCGCCAATGTTTAATGTATCGAAGACAGTATTGTTTATTTGCTTTATAACCGTGTTTTTACCAATACTTATACTGATCTTGCTTTTACCCTCGGGCACACGCAGCATTAATGCCAGCGATAGCTTTTGCGCGGCATTAACCCTAACGTATATGCTTGTTACATCGTGGGGGCTTTTCCAGTTTGTTAAACCGGCATCCGTTATCACGGCGCTCCCGGTGGCCCATGCGTTACCGCCCAACGGGATTATAGCTTTGGTTGATTGAGCATTTGCGCTTATTGCAGCAGCAAAAGCAATATACACGAACAGGGAGATCTTTTTCATGTTAAGGGGAACGGATAGCGGACTAAATTAAAAAATTAACCCGTTACACCCATTTTATTACCAGCGTTTCTTCGGCCTGTATGCTAATGTAATGGCCGCCCGCTTTGCCACCATTGTTAGCGAAGATCACAATAGGTTGTAAGGAGGCATCTTTTACTAACAGCTTAAACTCGCGCCTTACAGTTGCCTTATTGATGATGATGGTTACAACCTCTTTACCGGTGCTTAGTACCTTCATTAAAGCGCCCTGTTGCGGCTCTTCAAATGTAAAAGGCAGGTTACGTAGTGTATCATCAAATATTTTTGCCATAAAACCGTTAAGGCGGCTATAATCGCCCATTATCCGGCTGCCAAGGCCAACAAGCGATGGCAGCCAGTAAGCCGTGCCTTCTCCAAAATCATTTCGGGTGGAGGTTATCTCTCCGTTCTTATTTGCGATAGGTGTGGCGGTAATAGCTTTTAACGACGCTTTCCATTGATACGCCTGTAGAGCGATGCCATCTGTCACCATTTCTTCCATATCGTCAATAGCCTTATACTCCAGTACATCTGCGCCCAGCAGATCCCGCATGGGGAAACCTAACCGCATTGTTGCAACCGCGTTCTCGTCATAATATCCTGTCAGTCCATCGGCAATAAGCCGCCCGCCCTTCTGTACAAATGATATTAGTAAAGGCCAATACTTTGAGGGGATAGAAACCTGGTGGGCTAAAATGACAGCCATGCCACGGTAGTCATCTTTAGAAAAATCAAACTCGCTGATCTCTTTAAAATTTGCCTGCACACCAGCCTCGCTCAAGGCTTCAAAATAGGCCAGGGCCGATTTCATTACCCCGCCTTCGTCGCGGCCCTCGTAGCTTTTGCCGCCCATTTGCAGGGTTTTTTCTATCCACAACGATTCGCGGGTGTAAAGTATATTAACGCCGGATTCAACCTCTCTGGCCTTTTCGAAAAAGGCGATATGCTCGTCTACGGTACTTATGACCTCGGTAGCGGCCAATAGCCTGTCCGACGGTTCATTATGGTAATTAAGCATGGCCCATTCCCCGGCTTCAATGCCAGACGAACGTGGGTTAAGGCACCAAAAAATGGCGCCCCGGCTTTCGCTGCCAATGGCTATCCACAACCACTGGCATATCTCTTCTTTGGTAGGGCAAAGCGATAAAAAGCCGCTATAGGTATTGTTGCCGCCTTGCAGTTCGGTCATGAACCAGGGGATATTGTCCGCGCCCGAGCGGATGATCTGGCAGTTTGCCGAAATGGCTAAGGCATACTGCCCGCGGTTGAAATAGCTGAAATGCCAGCTGGCATGCGCCGAGCCGCCAAGGCTGGTCAAAAAATCGCGCCAGCTTGTAAAATCGTACTCGGCGGCATTCTTAAAAATAGCATGGTTGTTTACATGAATAATGCTGCCCGGGTGATGTTTGTGTATCTCGTGGGTTATCCATTGCAGGAACCAGGTGTTGTAATACAGGTGAAAACGCTCGTCGGCGAAATCAAAATGATCGTAACCCCCACTGTTGTATTCAACCGCAGCCTGCCCGGCTTTCCACTCGCGGTATTTATCGGTAGCAAATTGTTCTTGCGGAAAATGACCAACGCCGGGTTCGTTTACCGGCACCCAACCGTAACAGGCTTTAAACTGTTTAAAATGGTTAACAACGTTCTCTATATATCGCTCAATGGCGCCCAGGTGGTCCTCATCCTTCGGGAACTTTAGTCCCCCCAGGTCGTTGAAGGCCGTAGCGGGGAAAAGGTTGCCATAAACCCTGATGCCATATTTTTCGGCGGCTTTGTAAGCTTCATCAAATAAAGCAAAATCCCATTTGCCGTCGGGCTTGTGCATATAGGTTTCAAATAAACGGATACGGGTAACGGTCATGCCGGCCTCTTTCAGGCGGCTAAACCAAAGGTCTATTTCTTCGCCGGTCTGCCCGGGTTCAATAAAAACCTCGGCGCCAATCATTATGGGTGTAGCTTGTTGTTTGAGCTGATCTTGCATTTTACTGTCTGCAGAAATTCATCCTGTAAATAAGTAACTTTTTAAAAAACGAATGGTTTTAAAAAGGGAGGATCGCGCTCGTTTTGCAACAAACCCGGCAAACGCGCCGGGCAATTTGATAACATTGATAAACGGTGTAAATCACCCGGATTTACCCGGAAAAAAGTCGGGAATTTTCAGGTTTTTTCAAGAAATTCCGGTCATTAGCGGTTGATGAAGAATAATCAATATTTCAATTAGCGCCTCAAATAAATTCTATATCTTTCGGTTTATAAAAATCCTATCACGTGTTAGTTAAGACCTTTGGAAGTGCGGTTTATGGTATACAGGCTATTACCATTACAGTTGAAGTGAATATTGCGGCAGGAACCAAGTATTTTATAGTGGGCTTGCCTGATATCGCTGTAAAAGAAAGTTACTTCCGCATCGAGTCGGCGCTTAAAAATTGCGGCTACCGCATGCCACGCCAACAGGTGGTGGTTAACATGGCGCCTGCTGATATTAAGAAAGAGGGTTCGGCTTATGACCTCACTATTGCTACAGGTGTTTTAGCCGCATCAGGCCAGATTGAGGCTGAAGCATTGGACAAATACCTTATCATGGGCGAGCTATCGCTTGATGGTGGTTTACAACCCATTAAAGGTGCTTTACCTATTGCGATACAGGCACGCAAAGAAGGGTTTAAAGGTTTTATCCTGCCAAAGCAAAACGCGCGCGAGGCCGCTATTGTTAACGACCTGGAAGTTTACGGCGTAGAAAACATTAAACAGGTAGCCGATTTTTTTAATGGTGATACCACCCTGCAGCCCGAAGTGGTAAACACCCGCGACGAGTTTTTTAACAGCCTTACCGCCTACGACAGCGACTTTAGTGAAGTACGGGGACAGGAAAATATAAAACGCGCTTTAGAAATTGCCGCCGCAGGCGGCCATAACGTAATACTAATAGGCCCCCCGGGCGCTGGTAAAACCATGCTTGCACGCAGGCTGCCATCTATATTGCCGCCATTGAGCCTGCACGAGTCGTTAGAGACTACCAAGATCCACTCGGTTGCCGGCAAGCTTTCAGCCGCCGATGCGCTGGTTACCACCAGGCCGTTCCGTTCGCCGCACCATACCATCAGCGATGTGGCATTAGTTGGCGGCGGAAGCAACCCGCAGCCCGGCGAAATATCACTTGCGCACAATGGCGTACTGTTCCTGGACGAATTGCCCGAGTTTAAACGTACCGCCCTTGAGGTAATGCGCCAGCCGCTCGAAGAGCGCCGGGTTACCATATCGCGTGCTAAATTCACTGTGGATTACCCAAGCAGCTTTATGTTAGTGGCAAGTATGAACCCGTGACCGTGCGTGCACTATTCTTCGGATTTGTAGGAATAGGCGGAGCGTACGCCAGGGTAATGGTGATGTCCTCTTTGCCGATTTCAATGCTGGTCGTTATCGTCTCCACTATACCCCGCTTTTGTTCAAACGGCATGTTTCCCCATTCTTCATACAATGCCTTTGCCTCATGAAGTACGGTATCGCTCGAAATGAGCTGCATTGATCGGATGTCGATTTCAGCTTCAAGTTCGGGCAGTTGGATGTCTAGTTGAGACAAACGGGCTTCAAGCGGCGCGTACTGCTCTGTAAAGCGTTCTTTGGTCACTTCCCCATCAACCCGCAGCGCGATAAGCGCATCCATCCGCTTTGCGAGCTTAGTACGTTCTTTCAGCGTACTTTCAAGCAGGGCTTGCTTTTCCTGCAATTGCAAGTCGGATTGCAAAAGATACTCATCATGATTGATGTTGCCGAGATAGTCCTTCAGATAGGTTTGGTATATCTCGTCAATGTCAGATACCGCAATTCTGATTTTACAAGTTTTACAGGCAAAGTTCTTCGAATGCTGATAGACGTACATCGTCTTGCCGCAGGTACACTTTACAAAGCCCGACAGCATATACACTGCCTTAGGCCCTGGTTTCGTCACAGTGCGTTCCTGGGCATCTAAGATACTATTGCACTGATCCCATAGTTCCGCTGAAACGATTGCCGGACAGGGCTGGACAATCCATTCGGATTGCGGTTTGATTATCCACTTCTTCTTGTCCCCGCTGCTTTTGGTGTAGTTGGCACGATGCTCACCTTTGGCCGTACTGTCACGAAGCAAGCGCGACACAGTCGTCATGGTAAACAGTGAGCCGTTTCGGGTTCTGTACCCAAGGTCGTTCAGCGCTTTTGCGGTGGTGAGTTTTCGCTGGTATTTGACAAATAGCTCGTACATCAGCTTGCGCACTGGTGCTTCATTCTCGTCAACGACCAGTGCCTTGTTTTCCCATCTATAACCAAATGTCGCTTGCCCGCCGAGGGACTTCCCCATGTTGGCGCGTATGGGCACCGACGCCGCTACCCTGCTTGCGATCTCTTCGCGCTCCCATTCTGCCATGGCGGAAATGATCGTAAAGAAGAGACGGCCAGCCGGAGAACTCGTATCGATGTTTTCGGCTAGTGAAATGAGATCAGCATGTTCCGTACGGAAGATTTCGGCAAACTCCAAAAGTTCTTTGGTGCTGCGGGCCAATCGGGCTAGCTTTGAGAAGACCAGGCCGGTTATGTGCCCGCTCCTGATGTCTGCAAGCATACGCCTTGTTTCGGGATGCGCCATGACGGACTTGCCGCTCACCGCTTCAAGCCGGTACACTTCCATAATTTGCCAGCCTTTGGCTTCGGCATAGAGCCTGCCGCGCTTTTCGTGGTGTTCGGGACTGTCGTCCTTGACTTGCATATCGGTACTGACGCGTATCCATATGCCAATGCGTTTATGTTCCATTGGTAAGTGTTTAATTGTGAAAGGAATCGGTTTTTATTAAAGATACCAATTATTGCAATTCACATATAGGGAGGTAAAAAGGTTAATGAAATAAATACAGCCCCGAAGCGGGACTGTATGAAAGAACTATTTAGGCTTTGGCTTGTGCAGGTGCGCCACGAGCACAGCTTCAAACATCTTATGGTGGTACTTGTTCTTGCTGCGAAGCTCATGCACCTGTTCCGGTATGAGGCAGTGGTAGAGGTCGGTGGTGTATTCGATCAGCTGCCGGGTATTGCGCACTTCGGGAATGGCTGCCTTTACTTCGGCCTTCGTCTTGTACTCGACCATGCAGCCGTGGTAGGTAAAGAGTTCTTGCAGTTTTTTTAGGAGGGTAAGCAGGGCTTCCGTATGGTGCGTTAACGGCGGGATTTTCAACACGACTGCTGTCACCCGATGGTTGCGCAGGTACAAGTCATAGCGGGACACTATTTTGTGTGCCTTCTTCTCGGACCATCGGTGCCGGAAAGAAAGGGTGTTCCAGGCGATGAGCTTGCCGCTGTCGAGTATCGCTATGCCGGACGTCCTGGTGCCCAGGCTAATTCCGAGAATGACCATCGCCGTATTTGTGGTATTGGCCGACAAGGAAGGTGAAGAGTGCGCCACGTGTACGCTTGATTTCCCTGTCGGGAACGGAGTTCACTTTCTCCAACAGTTCGCGAAGCTTCTCGTGCGGATACTGCTTGGCGTATGTCAGGTACAGCGACAGCGCGCCGTGGTCGTGCAATTGTTCTGCTATTTCGTGCGCTAACTGTATTTCAACTGGCGTGTACATATAGGTTTTGATAGGGTGCATTGTATTGTTAATGTGCTGTTAATTGCATCGCTCACGCTCGCTCGTTTTTATATATTATTCGCTTGTTCGTTCGATATATAAATAATCACTCAATATTGTATCAGTGTTATTTTCTATCGGACATGCCAAAAGATACCAAGGTGTGCATAAAGGACAGTGATGGTTATATTCTTTTGAAGAGTTCCAGTTCTTTGGCCGTTACTTCTGTTTGAAGTTCCTGGAACAAGTCCCAATACAGTTCGTTGGGCAGCGTCTTGTATATCACGCAGAGCCTGATGAGGTGGTAGCTATTAGGCAGCGCCGCACCCTTCTCCCATAATGAGAGGGGCGTGGTTGAGTGCAGTCCCAGGAGCTCCGCAACGTGGCGTTGCTTGTACCGCATCAGTTTGCGATGCATGCGTAATCTATTTGGAATGGGTTGTTGTCCTCGTTCCATAAGGTACACAATAGCAATGGAGAAATTGTATGATAAGGGAGGTAAAAGATTGTGGAAAAAACATGGAAGAAAATTAACATGCATGTCTTTTGCTTAATGACCAAATGTGCGATACTTTTTGAAATTGTTCACTTCAAAATTTATCACATGAAAGACACATCTAAGCTATTTGCCCTGTTCAAAGAGTATGCGTACGGACACAATTATGCCATTGCCTTTGAGGAACTGCTCGACCATTTTCTGCTGCCCTTCAAATACTACGAAAGCAAGGAAGAGCAGCAGCAAACATTGGCACAATTTGTCGCCAATAAAAGAGAGGATTCGTTAGTTGCGGTGCTCTCCGAGATTGGCGAATTGTCGGAAGGGTTTGAAGACCCCATCGGAACGATGTATGAGAAGCTAATCTCAAAAGGCCAGCATGGTCAGTTCTTTTCTCCAGAACATGTAGCAGGGTTGATAGCCGCCTGTGCTATAGGCGAACATACCAAACCAGGGCAAACCGTATGCGACCCGGCCTGCGGTTCAGGCAGGATGCTGTTGGCCGCGGCTAAGATAAACCGGCATTTGCTATTATACGGTGCCGATATAGACCTATTATGCTGCAAGATGGCAGTGGCGAACATGCTGCTTAATTCCCTGTCCGGGGAAATCGCCCATATGGATAGCCTGTCAAATACGTTTTACCGGGGATATAGATTGGGAACCGTGATTTTAAAAGATGGATACCACTACCCCTACTATGTTGAATTTACCGACCCCGAGGAAAGCGTTTTATGGAAAAGACCTTTACAAACCCTGCACAAAACAGCATTTGACACGCCATTTAATCCGACGAGACTTGAAACCCATGGTATGGATTCAGGGCAAGTTATTTGAATAGTTAGATACGCGCTGGTTTAACCGGCGTGTTTTTTCATACGGCTAAGACAAGTAAAATCCTTTGGTAATAAAATATCCCTATCTATTTATATTTCCACACTATGCCATACTTCTTTTATCAAATAAGCAATTGTGATATTATGGATTTGCTACACAATAGACAGTTAAATAACGTATCTAAAACGGAGCAATCAAGTCTATTGTGTAGCAACAAAGACGTTGTTGATTGCTCCGTTTTAGGCTTAAAAGAGGAACTATTGCTTAAGCAATTAGCGGAATTAGTAGTTAACATGTACTTCCATGATATACGAAACTCAGGATAGCAATACAAAAAGAGCTGTAATCTATTGTCGCGTATCCACAAAAGAACAAGTTGAAGAAGGAAACAGCCTTGTATCACAAGAGCGTATTTGTCGCGAGTACGCTCTAAAGGAAGGCTATGAAGTAGTTGAGATATTTATTGAAAAAGGAGAGAGCGCAAAAACCGCAAAGAGAAGGGAGCTACAAAGATTGCTCGCGTTTTGTACGACCAAGAAAGGCAATGTAAATGCAGTTATAGCATACAAGGTTGATCGTATAAGCCGCAACATTGCGGACTATAGCTTTATAAAGGTTCGACTTAAAAAGTATGATGTTATCATCAAATCGGTTACAGAATTTTTTGAGGATACCCCCGCCGGGCGATTCATGGAAAACATTATTGCAAATGTCGGACAGTTTGACAACGATGTTCGGACAGAGCGATGTATTGGCGGTATGCGCGAGGCAATGAATGAAGGGCGCTATGTCTGGAAAGCACCACCAGGATATGACAATGCAAAGGTGAATGGCAAGTCAAATATAGTGCTCAATAATATGGCACCGTTAATTAAAGAGGCGTTTGAACTGATTGCATTGCGCATGTATTCGACTGAAGAAGTTAGATTGAAAGTAACCGCAAAGGGCTTAACCAGTAAGAAGGGGTTAACAATACATCGGGGCCATTTTTTTAAACTTATTCGAAATCCAATATATAAAGGCTTAATATTAAAGTTTGGAACGAAAATACAAGGCATTTTTGAGCCAATTGTAAGCGAGGAATTGTTTGACGACGTACAGGCGGCACTCGCTGGGAGAAGGCATAAAATAAAGCACTATATCCATGACAACCCCGATTTCCCATTGCGGCGGTTTGTTGTAAACGAAGACGGGAAACAACTAACGGGCTACTGGTCTAAAGGAAAATGCAAGAAATACCCCTATTATTCTTTTAGCTTACCAGGCACAACTATTAGAAAGGAACTTGTTGAACAAAAATTCGTTGAATTTCTGTCAAAATATACGTTTGATACAGTGCATTTGAAAGCTATAAAGAAACATCTAATAAAGTTCTTCGGTGAACATGCCAATAAGCAAAGAGCCAATGATGAGGAAATTAAGAAAAGAATTACAGATATTAATGATGAGATTAATAAACTTATCAAGTTACATGACGTAGGTGGTATTACGACAAATGTTTTAAAAGACAGAGTTCACATTTTAGATGCTGAGTTGGAGGAACTTAAAGAAATATTACGTAGCAAACCTAAGGAATGCACGAGCATAAATGACTTAATGAAGTTTGCCGCTAAAATATTGAGTAGTCCTGATGCCTTATGGCAAAAAGCTTCATTAGAAGAAAGAAAGCGGTTTCAAGTGTTCGTATTTCCACAAGGTATAATCTATAATGGAATAGAATTTCGAACACCCCAAATATGTAACATTTATAAAGCGAAAGAGCTAATTGACAGGTACAAGTTCTTTAGAGCGGACTTAAGAGACGGAGAAAAAAACACCCTGTACTCTGGTGTTTTACCTCCCTCTGCCAAAATGCTTTTAGACAGCAAGGCGTTTTGGACGACAGTTTATGAAGAGCTTTCAAGTTTTAATGCCTCGTACTCAATAGACCTTAACTCGCCTTCTTCTTAAGGTATGAATTCAGTACTTCTTTTGAATAGTAATATCCGCGCTGCTTGCATCTCAGCCAAAGAATGATGATTACAGGCAGTACGACCAGGTAATATCGCCAATCGTGATAGCTTTGGACAATGAGGGGTATTCCGCCAATAAGCGAGGTGGTCAGCAACACCCTTGAGAAGGCATAAAGCGCATTGAAATCTTCCACCCTTGAGTCCTTTTCCCCGTTTGCATGGCGCATGGCGATTGAAAACAGCTCGTCGGGGCCTGGCGAAGCGTTCCAGGATTCGGCTGAAAGCAGCTCCATTGCCTTTTCGCTTTCATAAAACTTGACCTTCCAAATGCCTTTGCCCTTTAGTAGATTTGAAGAGGGCTTGCCTCCCCATGTCCAGAAATAAAAGCCCTCCAGCCAGCTTGAGGCGGTATTCATTATGTAGCCGAATAAAAATGCTACAGCTGTGTACGCGACCACGAGGTCTTTATCGAATCTTACATTCAGTACATGCTGTAAGGCCAGCAGGATTAAGAATCCTGGCACCAGGGACGATAGGATGGCGTAAGCCTTAAAGTTCATAATGGTTATGCGTTTAGCTGGCCGATTGGCCAGGCTTCGTGAGTATTATTATAAACTGGTTCCCCAAAGTTTCTCTTCGGATTAAGGCGAAAGTCCCGGGCAAATTCCTGGTTCTTCACCAGTATCTCGATCCTGCTTTCGCTGATATCCAGTATCACGTATCCCGCCTGGTTGTTGGTTATCCGAATCTCCGGATACTTGGTATATGCCAGATGGGCGGAGCTCGCGTTGCCAAACAGTGTAATTTTGGGGTTCAGGATATCGATGAAACCGAAGTCCCTGCCGGAATCCCTTCCATGGTGGGGAGCGAACAGGATGTCGATATCGGTAACGGCATCAGCGTACTGCTCCAGTATGTAGTCCCAGGAGCGGTCCTCGCTGTCCCCTGCAAACAGGATCTTCCAAATTCCACCGCCCCGCTTGGGGGGCGTGTAGAGAAGCACGTAGGAAAGGTCGTGATACGACTCGTTTTCGTTAGCCTGCTGAACGAGCCCCTCGGTCGGGCAGAGGATCTTTAAGTAGTCACTTGGCCAGTACTCATGGTCACTGTAGTCGTAATTGGTCAGCCGCTTGCCGCCGGTATATCGCCCGTCCCGGATGTCCGTGTAAAACTTCCAGTCGTCCTTGTTGTAGCCGGCGAAGAAGTTATTCACGTCTATAAACTTCGTATTGTCGGTATCCCAGGTATTAAGCACCGCAAAGTTTTTGTACAGGTCCTTGATGCCGTCCAGGTGGTCCATGTCGGGATGGGTGATAATGAAGCGGAATATTGTATCAACGTTTATCTTGGTCAGATAATCAATGGGGTTGTCCGGGTGCTCCTTTTGCCGGTAGTTAGTCTTGTTAGGAGGAACGCCAGTTCTCGCCTTCATTTCGGCTCTTTTTTGGGAAGCCTTAACCGCCGCCTCTTCGGGGGTGTCGTCTTGGTCATACGCGTTACTCATGTCTATGACGGTAACCCGATCTGAGTCATGCTGGATGATATTGCAGTCCCCTTCCAGGACGTTTAGGAAATGGATGATCGACATGTTGTGCAAGGTTAGTTTAGCATAAATGTACATAAATTTTTCATAACTATCTTTAGCAAACAAGTTCGTTAAGGAAATAAAGCTCTTAAGCACAAACTGAGACAATCGGAAGTTAAACTATAGATTAAGGAATTTTTAAAAATGGCTAAGGGGTATCTATAATTCTACGTGCCATTAATTATTGGCTTAGAATAAATTTCACGAGTTTTCAGGCGCGACCAACACATTTATTGTTTTATATTTATAAATTGTTAATCTAGACCAATTTATGGGAAGCAAAAAAAGCCAAATAATCAAAAAATTTAAGTTTACTAAATATTTAGAGATAGGGTCTCCAGATGCCGAAACGGATAAGTTACTTGACCAGGCATTTATAGAAAAAGATGCATTAGAGGCTTTATTAGACACTACTAACCAAAGGTCCATATTAATAGGTAGAACCGGCAGCGGGAAGTCTGCGATTTTAAAAAACATAGAATCCACGCAAGAGAAAGTAACTCGGATAGAGCCTGAGGCAATGTCCTTAAGGTTCCTATCAAACTCTACTCTCTTACAATATTTTAGAGATAATGATGTTAATCTAAATTTTTTTTACAAGATACTATGGAAGCATGTTTTCGTCATCGAATTATTAAGACTTTACTTCTCATATGATAATAAGAAAAAAAACAACTGGTTCGTTAACTTGAAAGAGAAGTTTATAAAAAAATACAATCCGAAGAGAGATAAAGCCTTCGAGTACTTTGACAAATGGAGTAACGAATTTTGGCTTGACACTGAAGTAAGAATAAAGGAAATTGAAAATACCGTTCAAAAAAGGTTTGAAAATGAGCTAGGAATCGACATTAAATCTGCCAGGGGGAAAGCCAGTACTCTGGAGAACAATCAGATCGTAACCAAAAGCGATATCAAAACAAAGGCTGAGCATATAATAAGCGATGCTCTGGCACATGATATTCACGAAATTATAAAGATATTACAAGAGGAACTTTTTGTAGACAATCAGCAAAAGCACTTTGTAATAATAGACGATTTAGATAAGGAATGGATTGCTACGGATATTCGTTACGATTTAATCGGAGCAATGATCGAGGTTATCAAGGAATTTCAGGTTTTAAAAGGCGTTAAAATTATAATATCTCTAAGAGACAATTTGTACCAATTATTATTTTCAGGTGTAAATCATAAAGGGGGGCAAAGAGAAAAATTTAAGCCATTATATGCCGAGCTAACGTGGACTGCAATCGAATTAAAGGAGTTCCTTAATAAGCGATTATTTTTGGTAACCCATAACAACCTCGATATTAGATCAGCATTCGATAGGCAATATAAAAACGGTACAGATGGGTTCATGTATATGTTAGACAGGACCTTTTATAGGCCTAGAGACGTTATTTCATACGTGAATCATGCGATTGAAAATGCAAACAATAGGACTCACTTTACGCTGGATGTATTAAAAAGAGCTGAAATCGACTATTCTCATGACCGTTTACAGGCTATCGAAGATGAATGGGGGGAAAATTACGGAGAACTCCGAAGGATTTTAAGGTTTTTAAACGGCAAGCATAACGGCTTTTCTGTAAAAAACATTAAAGAGGACGACTTCACCGAACTATATTTCGAGGAGATGGTGAACGAATATTTTCATGGCGACTTGTTGTCTTGGATTACACAATGGAAAAAAGGACAACTTACATTCGCGCAGTTCCTGAAGCATATCTTATTTCTATTATATCAGATAGGCATTATCGGCATCAAAAAAGGCACTACCTATCCAATACAGTTTTTTTATGAAAAAAATGTACTACTCGTTATGAATGATATATCGCTGGATAGCAAAATTTATATTCATAAGGCATTCTATGCCGCACTAAAAATAAATACCAAAGAATTAGAGCCAGATAAGTATTAACCGCTTACACTCCTATTCCCTTTAAACCATTTATCATACGATTAAAGAAATATTCTTTAACAATTTAATCGTTATGTAATGGAAACAACCTCTCAAACCATTGATGTGTACAGCATCATCACCGACCGCATTATTGCACAGTTAGAAAAGTCCGTCGTTCCCTGGCGAAAGCCTTGGGCGGAATCCGGACCGCCGACTAACTTCCTCACCAAGCGTCCCTATCATGGCATCAATGCTTTGTTGCTCAATTCGATTGAATATGAAATTCAAAGCTACCTAAGTTGGAAGCAGTTGAAAGCAATTGGCGGAAGCGTACTGAAAGGCGAAAAAGGCCATGTGGTGGTATTTTGGAAGCGAATACCCAAGGCGCGAACCAAAGAAACCGACCCGCAGAAATACACCTCTTTGCTTCGCTATTACAAGGTATTTAATATTTCACAATGCTCCGACATTCCTGACCACTTGATGCCCACTATCGAATCACAAACCTATTCTCCTATTAGCACCTGCGATGAGATCATAGAACGCATGCCCCTATGTCCGGTCATCAAGCATTCCAAGCAAAGGGCGTTTTATGACCCTCAAAAGGATTATATAAACATGCCCAAGCAAAGGTCGTTTGCCGATATTGAAAGCTATTACGGCACTATGTTCCATGAGCTTATTCATAGCACCGGCCACGAATCCCGTCTAAATAGAAAGGAAATGGTTGGAACTGTTGAGCTAGGGAGCGAGAGCTATTCCATTGAAGAACTGACTGCCGAAATAGGCGCATGTTTTCTTTCATCCATTGCAGGCATATGCACTCTGGAGATTGAAAACAGTGTTGCGTATATCAATCATTGGCTTGAAGTGCTAAAAAAGAACAAGAAACTGATTGTTTATGCAAGCGGCCAAGCACAAAGAGCGACGGATTTTATTCTAAACAAGCAGTATGCGGCTGAAGAATAGCTACCCGACCCCGAAAGGGGTCTTTTTATAATCGTTGATAAATCGCAAATTATTCTCTAGGACTTTCTGGATAATCATTAACTAACATTCTATAGGTCCATATCCTTACAACGATGGAGATCGATGTATAGCATATAGCAAATATGATTTGATGATTAACAATCCAAGTTGCCCAAACAGTATGTGGATATAAGGAAATTAAAAATAGGGTTGCAAGCAGTCCATACGCGCTTAACATAAAACCTATTGCGGCAAGATGGTTTCGCCAAAATATCCAACTATCTATATCATCAAGCCACTCATCAATACGCTTGTTTGTTCGTCCTGTCGAGTAGATTTCTAAGCATATCATGCCATAGTGGAAGGAAAGTTTTTGGCGGTGAATCAATAATAAAAGTGCGGCTATTGATAGAAATAACATAGCTAATATAAAAAGCCCAGGTGTCGTTTCTATCAGACGAAGTTTTGAATCGGTTGAAAACTGTTTATCTACAATAAATAAGAGGCTGGCAACAGTGAAAGTTGTGATAATACCGGTAAAGGTTATCTCTTTTTCAAGGTATTCAAGGTAATATTTTACAAGCTCCTTTTGTTTAGTGGTACTGGTTGTAGCGCCCATGAGTTCTTTTGTTTATTATAGACTATTTATAATCTCTAATATAGTGAATCATCCTCTTTATAATAGGGGGAAAACCCCCTTTTATAACTGGTGAACTATTCAATATCCAGCTACCTACCTTATAAAATTCGCCTTTAAACGATAAAGTTCTTTTATGGAATCTACTTATGGAATGCTCAAACACTTTACGCCAATCGGCTATACCAACTGGCGAAACACTAACACGCTATTTGGCATAAAACTGCAGGACCGATTTTCACATATATATTCTATCGGCAAAACCGGCAGCGGCAAGACAAGCTTGCTCTTGAACATGGCCATTGACGATATACACAAGGGCTATGGCGTTGCACTTATTGAGCCACACGGAGACGCCTGCCTGAAATTGTTGCAGCGCATCCCTGACCACAGAAAGAATGATGTTGTGTATTTCAATGCAACCAACCTTGCCCACCCCATAGGCCTTAATCCGCTGAATAAGGTACCGGTAGAAGAGAGGCACTTGGTTGCATCTGAGCTGGTATTGGCATTTAAAAAGATATGGGGCGATTCCTGGGGCCCGCGATTGGAATATATTCTGCGTTATGCGATTTTAACGCTGTTGGAATATCCGACCGCTACCCTTTTGGATATCCAGCCGCTTTTGTTAGACCGGGCTTTCAGGAACATTGTGCTGCACTATACTGACAATGCCGCTCTCCTTTCGTTTTGGCACAATGAATTTGACAAATATCCAGCCAGCCTGAAGGCCGAAGCAATCATGCCGATTTTGAACAAAGCGGGTGTGTTTAATGCCAATTCAAGACTGAAAAACATTGTCGGCCAGCAGTACGGCATTTCCATTGAGAAAATAATGAACAGCGGGAAAATTCTGGTTTGCAATTTGAGCAAGGGCATTGTCGGCGAGGACGTATCGCAGATATTGGGCAGCCTTATCACTACCGGTATTCAAACGGCTTCTATGCGTAGAGCTAAGCTGTCCGAAGATGACAGAAAGCCATTTATGGTATTTATTGATGAATGCCACTCCTTTATTACCACATCGTTTGCGGGGATGCTGTCAGAAGTGCGAAAGTACAAGGTTGGACTGTTCTTGACACATCAGTATTTGGAGCAACTGCCGGAAGACGTGCAAAGTGGTATGTTCGGAAATGTTGGGACGATTATCTGCTTTAGATTGGGGAATGCTGATGCGAGAGTTATGGCGAAAGAGTTTTCCCCGGTGTTCAAGCAGGACGATTTTATCAACCTGCCAAGGTTTGTTATTTATTTGAAATTGTTGATTGATGGTATTTCTAGTAAACCCTTTAGCGCCAAATCCTTGAATTAAAAGTAAAAAACCGCGCTTAGCGGTTTATGATTTAATTACAATCTACTATCACGTTATATGTTATTGCAACTCCATACATAACTAGAGTCAGTTTAGCGATAGGTAACGTAATTATATTATCTACAGAAAATATAATTCCTGAAGCTAAACTTGCAATAAATAAGAGAAATGCAATTACACCGGAAATTATAGCAGATTCATTTAGTAACTGCAGAGTTTTAAAAGAGCAAATTTTATGCGATTTCATTTGATTATGGGTTTACTATAAAAAATGCATTTCTATAGTAAACCCGTAATACTTATGAAGAGTAGCATAATTATGTTAACATGTCAAGTTAGTTAACCTCTTTCTTTAAAGACTCTATAATGTCTGGCTTTAGAATCTCTGTAAGCCGGATATGCACGTATGGGCGATTAAATTTGCCGGCATTGATGCTACTCATTTGTTGGAAGTTTTTAATAGTAGCTTGTAATGATAAAATATCATTCGGATAAATAGAAAATGAATAAGCCTTGACAACAAAAGGTTCATCTTCGTCATCTTTGAAAATCTCAATTATATATTCGTATTCGCCCTTTTTGAAATCATTTAGCCTCGCCAAGATAAAATGTTCAATTTTGTCGGCTGTCCCTTTCCTTGCAAATTGAGGTGTAAAGGCCTGCATTATCGAACCTCCGCGGCTGCCATTTTCAGAATCTTTTATTAGTTGTAAATTTAACGCGTTTGCTGAATCCTCCTCAAGCCTTCCCGGAGGATTGTAAAGATTTATTGAGGTGTTGAAAACTTCATTTACCGCTAATGGAATTACTAAAAGAGGTTTTTCCACACCAACGGAGAGGTCTAAATATCTACGACCTTCAATTTTGTTTTTATAAATCACTCTTTCTGAGTCTTTTGTTCTGACGAAAGCTTTTATTTTTGTTATGAAGCCAGGCTTTTTCCCGATGTTCTTTACGCTGATTGATTGAATGAAATGAAGATTTCCGAATTCTTGTGAAATATACATTTCATCGCCAAAATCTGTCGTAAGATTGTCCGAGCTTCCGAAGTTAAATAAAAAGTAAAAATTTAAGCCTCCAATGATAACCAGCATCCAATTTGTAAAGGTTTGGCTTTTAAAAATGGGTTTAATGTCTAATTTAATCATACTGTTGTTTTTAATGATTGTGTGTTTGACAAAGCAGGAATTAAGGTATTCCGCACTCTCAAAATCCACAAAAGTATCGCCGGTTTTTCATGTTAGAAGCCATACGATTTTCAAGCACATGGCTTCTAACATCAGCTATTTCCGCTATCGCGGGCTGAAACCGTCACTCCTTTGGTTAGGATTAAGGTCGTGCTTCATGAAAGCTTTCTCCGCCTTTTAATCCCATTCACGTGCGTTCATAAAATCAAAAGTCAGGCGCTTTCCGTGTCTGGCTCGCCTGCGCCTCGCAACGGCTTCATATGGGCTTCGCGTGTGTTATTCCTTGCACCGGCTTGCCCCATTAACACACCCTAACGCCCATACTCGTGTATAACATTCCTATACAGCCGCGTTGCTCCCCCTGTATAGACCGTTGCTCAACTCGCAGACGGTTACGTTACTCTCCACCGTCTTCTGACGGCTCGCTTAATAGCAAATCTTGCATGCTCTATACCCCATCCGTATCGCTTGTGCTTTCGTTATCTTGCTTATGGTATGGGTGCATCGTGACAGCCCCCGGCATTCGTACGCATGGTATGCGTAGGCTGACCTGCTCTCACAAATAAGCACGTACTCGACCTTTGGCTTAACCTTCTGCTTGTTTTGTGCAAACGAAGGCGCTATGAAGGTGGTTGTAAGTAAGAGGACTATGAACAGGAACTTCTTCATACAAATTGTTTAGGTGCGATATAGAATACAAGCTTCAATTTTAATTCTGACTCATACGAGTTAGTCGACAACTTCCCATTGTGATCTGCTTTTGGACATAATATCGTTAACTTTTTTTTCTTCCACGCCCTGGCTCTTTGCAATCTGTTCAAGCAACTTCAGTTGCGCTCGTTGATAGCGCAGAAAGCGAGGAATGGCAAAAATTAAACGGGTAATGGCGACAAGAACCAGGAATATTCCGAACAAAACGATGCCATACATAATCATGGCTTTATTAAATTCATTCATGACGATAAGGGTTTGGTTGTCCTAATATACATTTTTTTTACATTCCAAATAATATATTGCTAAAAATCAATGCGTTGTGCTGGAATAAGCATGGCGGTTAACAACAAGAAAAATCAATAAAGATACTCGGCTTGCACAGAGCTGCTCCCGGCTCTCGCAAGGAACTACGGCATAAACCCGCTTTTTCCATCACACAAGGCCATTTATTCCGTTCCTCCTTGCGGGTTTCGGCCGCGCCGCGTACTGACTATTTCTTTTTCTCTTTTTGTTTTTTTGAAATATATAGTTAGGTAGGACGGAAGGCTTGCAATTAAAAAAGAGAGTGTGTAGATTTATACAACCTAAACGAATACCTAACCTTAATCACATTCCCGTATGGCAACACAAGCGACCGTACACAATCATGCCTATCAGCATTTCGAGGACTTGCAGCTTTCCGCAGACCAGTTTTACACCATGCTTGAAGCAATGATTAAAGAGTACCAATATCCTGACATCACCATTTCACGGCGAAAATTAAAGGAGGGCGGCTTATTGTCCGCTAACAGGGCGTACCTGTGCATTTCCCGAGACTATCAACACTACTACGTCTGCGCCGCGCCCTACGGCCGCAGCTTCTTTATCAGTTGGTGGCTGCAAGAGGACGCACATACCGCTTCAAACGTAGCCGAGAAGATACCCCTGTTCGGCAAGGCTATCGCAGAGCGCATGGAAAGCAAGTCTTATTATCAGCTTGACACGGAGCTGATGTTCATCCAAAGCATCAGCGCCATCATAAGGATGGCGGTGGAGAAGGTGAAGGCCGACCACGGCCACCGCAGCAAGGACAACACCGCCAGTTAACCATTACAAGCATGAATAATACCCTTGCCCATGCGCTGACACAGCAGTTCTACGAATGGGAACGGCGCGGCCGGGGCTGGCACAAGGCCGCATTTCCCTGCGACCTGGAACCGCCCTTTGAGCCGTTCTTCGGACACTTTGTCGAAAACGTCATCATTGACGACGGCAGGAAGCCGACCTGGTTAAGTGAACTGTTCAATCCGTCAAAGCCTATCGCGCCCCTGCCGCCAAAAGACCCGTCCGTGGAAGTCTATCCGTTTACCGATACTTCCCCCGTGCAGGTGTTCGTGATGCACCTGTCAGAGCGCGGCAGGCCGTCAGCGGAACGCATGGAGCAGCTATTAACCATGCTTTCATACCGCAAAAGCCCCATCAGTTTTGAGCTTGTCGGCTCGCACGACGCAATAACGGTGCAGTGGGCATGCAGGGCGCAGGATGCGTTGTTTGTACAGACGCAGGTGCAGGCCTTCTTTCCCGAGTGCGCCCTGGTGGAAACGCACGAGGACAAGCTACGTGAAGCCGTTGAAGCGCCTGTGTGCAGCTACATTGTTGACTTCGGTCTTAGGGACGAGTTTCTCTGCCCCATTGCAACGGCAGGCGCTGGGGACACCGATCCATATACCGCCTTCATCGGCATCGCATCGCGCCTGCACCATGACGAGCATATCGTCCTTCAGGTACTGTTTTCCGGCACGCACAATGCTTGGGCACAGAGTATCATGACGGCCGCCTGCGACGACAGCATGAAACAGTCATTCTTCTTCGACGCGCCGGAGATGCCGCAGATGGCAAAGGAGAAAGTGTCTCGGCCGCTCTTTGGCGCAACCGTGCGACTGTATGCGGCAGCAGAAGGCAATGAAAAAGCGCAAGCCCTGTTGCAGTATGCGGCAACCGCCCTGGTACATCTCTCGACCAGCCAAGGCAATGCCTTGCTTCCTTTATCGGACGCGGCATATTGCGCCGAGGAGCGCATCAGCGACATGGCATTGCGGCAGTCACACCGGCTCGGCATGCTGTTGAATGCGCGCGAACTGGCAACCCTTGCGCATATTCCCGCCATACAGCTCTCCTCAAAACTCATTGCCAACCACCGCAGTACCAAGCGGGCCCCCGCCGCAGCGTGTATCGATCAGCCGTATTGCCTGGGTCTCAATAGCCATCAGGGTACCGACGAATTTGCGGGCATTGATGCCGCACAACGCTTGCGGCACATGCACATTATCGGTGCAACCGGCACCGGAAAGTCAACCCTTTTGCACAGCCTCATCATGCAGGACATACACGAGGGCGCGGGCATCTGCGTCATAGACCCGCACGGCGACCTGATTGACGGCATTATACATGCCATTCCCGCGCACAGGATAAGCGACGTGGTGCTGATTGACCCGACGGACGGCGACCATCCCATAGGCCTCAATATCCTCCGCGCCAATTCTGATGTGGAAAAGGAGTTGCTGGCATCGGACTTGGTGGCGCTCTTTCGGCGGTTTAGCACGTCTTGGGGCGACCAGATGAACAGCGTGTTTGCGAACGCCATCAGTGCCTTCGTGTACAACACCACCGTTGGCACCATTGGCGATTTGCGCAAATTCCTGATAGAGCCTGCATTCAGAACGACCATACTGGCCACCTGCACCGACCCGGACATCGCGTACTATTGGCAGAAGGAATATCCGATACTGAAAAGCTCGTCCATCGGCTCTATATTGACACGTCTCGACAGCTTCCTGCGGCCAAAGGTTATCCGCAACATGGTTTGTCAGGAACAGTGTCTGAACTTTCAGGAACTGATGGACAGTCAAAAGATCATCCTTGTCAAACTCTCCCAAGGGCTGCTAGGCGAGGAAAACAGCTACCTGTTAGGAGCATTCATCGTCTCCAAGCTGCAACAGACCGCAATGGCGCGGCAGGCGCAGGACAGAGACAGCCGCATCCCGTTCTACTGCTACATCGACGAGTTTCAGCACTTCGTTACGCCCTCCATGGCTTCCATCCTCTCCGGTGCCCGCAAATACGGCTTGGGGCTAATTTTGGCGCACCAGGACATGCAGCAGGTGTCTAGGGTTGATGCGGACATTGCGGCAAGCGTGCTTGCCAATGCCGGAACAAGGATATGCTTTAGACTGGGCGACACCGATGCCAAGCGGATGCAGGAGGGCTTTGCCGCATTTACGGCCGACGACCTGCAAAGCCTTGCCACCGGCGACGCACTGGTGCGGGTGAATACGAGAGACCAAGATTTTAATATCACGGTACTGCCGTTTGAGGATAATAAGGAGTGTGGCTTTGAAGAAGCGATCATTGAGTATTCCCGCGCCGCATACGGTGTCCCCGTCGTACGTGATGCGCAGGCAGCGGTGCCACAGGAGCCGCCAACGCCGCCGGCGGTACCGGCAACACCTGCCGTTCCTTCGGTACAGGAAGAGCCGAAGCAACAGGAATTGCGCGAACACCGATACCTGCAAACGTTCATCAAGAAGCTGGCCGAGGAATACGGCTATACCGCGCACACCGAGGCACCTACACCCGACAGCAAGGGACAGGTTGACGTCCTGCTCGAAAAGGAAGGAGTGCGCATTGCGGTTGAGATTTCCGTCAGCACAAGTGCGCAATGGGAGCTGCATAACATTCAAAAGTGCCTCGCGGCCGGATATGAAAAGATAGCAGTTTGCACTACCATGCCTTCCAAAATGAAGCAGATACAAGCGCTTGTGCGGCAACACATTCCCTTAGTAGACCAAGTCAAGATACATATCATCAGCCCCGAGCAACTCCAACAATTATTCGTGCAGGAACCGCCAAAACACAATGCCGCCACCGTATTGAAAGGATACCGGGTGAAGGTGCAGTATGAGCAGTCCTCAGACAAAGGCAAGAGCGATATACTTAACCGAATATTGAATACAAAAAAATTTTAGTTATGCAGGTGCAATCCTGTTTTCTTGTTGAATTCCTCCAGCGTCGGAATCTTCCATTTTTTCAGCGTGTGCCCTTTTGAGGTTTTGGCATTGGGCATTATCCAGCAAGACCACTGCCCGTTCATACAGATTGCTTTCCACATGTAGCGGGGAATGTTCACGCCCGAGGCAAGTGTTCCTAATGTACCGATGCCGCCTGCAATGATATGGAGTGGTGTTGTTTTTGCCCAGGCCTGTTCCTGAATTTCAACCCTTTTCCAGTCCCCGGTATTGAACGAGCCATATTGCGGAAGCATGTTGCTCATGTAAAAGCACTCTATCCGGTCAGTTTCATTGCAAGACGACTCTTCAAAGTTAAACAAATGGCCGCGTTGAAAGCCGCTGTGCTTGTACGCATCCCCTTTTGTGCTGTTCGGCAAAGCGGGGTCTTGGGCGAATTTGTCGTGCCGTGTCACCTGCCCGCAGGCAAGCATGTTCGGGGTGAGATTCCACACGACCGAATCAGGCCCGCCAAGTGCCTGGTTGTAATAGGTGGTATAGGAGTGGTGTTGTACACGTTGGGCTAGTGAGACGGAGCAAAAGCCTAATAGCACAAGCGATAGTAATACTCTTTTCATGATACACAGGTTTGGTATCACTAAGATATAATATTATTACGACGTTTGATTTCCCTTGCCTGCAATCTGTTCAATGATTTTCACCAGCCGGTCAATTTCCTCATCCTTGCTCGCTATGATTTTGTCAAACAAATCCTTTTGAAAAGCATAAAAGTGCTCTATGTGGCCGATGCCCTGGGTGCCGTGGTTGGGCTGAAAGTTCACTATTGCCGGTTGATTGGAAATGATGTCCATGGGCGACACTTCCAGCACCTCGGCTATTTTTGTAAGCGTGTCAGTCGTCAGCTTGGTCTGGTTCGTTTCAATTTTTGAGTAGGTGTTCTGCGCAATGCCTAACTGCGCCGCTACATTCTCCTGTGAAAATCCCCGAAGTTCGCGGATCGTCCTGATTTTTTCGCCGTACATGCCTGTGTCTTTTTTTATAAAAGTAGCAAAAATTAGGATAAAGTATCCTTTCAAAGAATAAAGTATCCCGTTTGGCAGTAGGTTAAATCTGCTGTATTGCTCAATTTTATTGCTCACTAAACCTATAGCAGTATGACGAGAATATATACCAAAATTACCATTACAGCATTGTTGTGTCTTCTTATCACTTCCTCATGCAAGAAGGATACGCCGGTTGTTCAAAAGGAAAAGACAAAGACAGAGCTAATTTCAGCGAAGGGCTGGAAGGCCGTAAAAACCGAGTACAATACGCAATCCACGGGCGGAACATTCGTGCCAAGTGGGCCATTCACGTCGACAATTCCGACAGATGCCGTCTTTCTGTTTACCGCAGACCACAAGTATTCTGAAACCGAATCGGACGGCGTGTCGGAAGAAGGGACATGGAAGTTCAATGACGCCGAAACATCCATTACACTGGTGATTTCGCGCCATGGCAATCCGGCGAAAACCTCAACCAGTGCGTTTACCGTCACCGCGGATACGCTGGTACTGGTGATGCCAGGAACATTTACGGAAATGGACGAACACGGGGAATTTGTTGATTACAAGCAAAAACGCCTGACCTTTACCCACTAATGCCATGAGAGGACAGCTTGAAATTGAAAACGCATGCAGACGCATTGCATATCTTTGTTGTATAGCGCTGTGTCTTTCGATAGGGGCGTTGGCGCAAACTGCATCGTCGGAGGTGCTGACAAATGCATCCATACTCAGCATGAAAAAGATGAAGTTGGGCACCGGCATCATAAAGGGCAAGATCGCATCTTCCCAGTGCAACTTCACCACCAGTATAGAAGCGCTGGGTCAACTCAAGGAGGCAGGGGTAGAAGATGAAATCATAGAGGCCATGCTGGCAAGGCAAACAGCCGCACAAGCGCCTATAAAGAATGCAGAGCCCACCAACACTTCTGCCGGAACGTTAAGCGAAGACAAGCAAACCTATGTGTCGCAGGACGGCAAAAGCACTTTTACCGTCGGCAAGATGGTGCAGGTGAACGTCGGCACTGATACGAGACACCCAGGGTACTTCGTCTATATCAAGCAGTATAACGGCAAAATTGGCCGATGGCTTACGGACGATATCGGGCTGGAACCGGCATATGCGGGGCAAACGTACGTCATTACTCAAATTTCATTGGAGAAGGCCAATTTGTATGACATTTGGGTCAAACATCCCAAGAAGATAGCGTACTTGTATTTTGAGACGAACAACAAGATCAAGTACAAGGTGGCAATTGATGCGGCGCTGTATAGCAAGGAGATAAGCGCGCTCGATTATCGTTGAATGTTAAACCCTCTGCCGCTAGGAGGGGTATCGAGAAACCTCAGCTTTCCATTTACATATTTTAAATGTTTCCTCCAGTTTTTTATGGCACGATCGATGCTTTCATGAAAATTTGGTAGACATGGTTATAACCGTAAGAACACTGACACTTTACTGTCACCACTAAAATAGCTTTTGACCCTTACATTTGTAATGTTCGGTCGATTTCAATCAGCGATCTCTAATAAAAAGGTACTGTACTGACAAAGTAGTATCACCATCAGTGATCTTTTTACACCGTACCTTTGTTATATCAGACTCTGAGATCGGCAGATATCATTTGCATCCTGTGCAGAAATCGCGGCACAAGGGCTGCCTGTCATTGGTAAACATGTATAGACACAACGTACTGTTTATTCCCTAAAAATATTAAAAAAAGCTTGTTTTATATTTTAGAGAATGCATATCTTTAAGAACCTAGAAACCAAAACACAATGACAAAACGATTTTCACACCAAACTCCTATTCTTCGTGCTTTTAAATTACTTACGCAAGAAGTAATTTAACCAGCTCATGCTTATCTAAGCTTGTGTTAATTCAAATCCAACAAACCTATACTGTCATGCAATTAAACCGCATTAGTATATTTATACTATCCTGTTTCTTCTCTCTAAATCTCCTGGCACAGTCCAATGAGAATTTTATACCTGATGTCTTTAACAAATCGCCTTCCGCCGCTTCCTTTACAAAATATGGGGACTACCCGGCCAACCTTTCCAGCGGTTTGCCTGATATCTCTATCCCTTTATATACCGTCGAATCTGGTGGATTGAAAGTTCCGATAATGCTATCGTACCATGCATCCGGCGTAAAGGTGGAGCAGGCCGCCACATGGGTTGGCTTAGGATGGTCGTTAAGTTCCGGCGGCAGCATTTCCAGAACGGTGTTTGGCCTACCTGATGATGATGCTTCAGGCGGCTATTTTCGGTATTACCGGAAACCTATCTCGATAAATGTAACCCAATGGAGTGACTTACAATATCTTTATGGTACGGCAGTCAATAGAAGCAACGATGATCGCCCAGATATTTATAATTACGATATCCCTGGATATAATGGTAAATTCTTTTTCAATGGGATGAATGGCACACCATTAACAGGTTATAAAATTGAAATGATTCCCTGGTCACCATTGCTAATTAAGAATACGGCGGTAAGACCGGATCTCGACACGGCAAAATTTGCAGTGCTTGATGAACATGGCAACAGCTATATCTTAGGCAATACATACCGGGAGGCATCCCATACAACGAGTACCTCAAGTCGCCCAAGCCAGGACGCAACAACATCCTGGATGCTTGAACGGATGGTATCTCAAAACAAACACGATACTATTAGCTTCACCTATCGGAAACAGAGTATGAACCTGCCGGATCAAACGGGCCAGTCCTATCCTGTTGAAGATATGGATGACGCTGGTTCCGGGGCCACGCATTTAAATAACAATTGGACCGCCTATCCCAGCAATACCTCGTCGACTGTTGACGAACAGGATCCCAAGGAAATCTTTTTTAAAACAGGAAAAGTCGTGTTTAAAGTATCATCAATAGCCCGTACAGACCTCAGCGGCATTCAATCGTATCCGTTGGATACCATACAAATATTTGCGTACGATTTTAATACAAAGCAATATGAAAGTCGCCCACAAAAGAGTATCGTGTTCAAAAAAAGCTACTTTCCAGTAATGAGCGGGACTCAAGGGCGGTTGAAGCTTGACGGGATCCAAATTTTGGACAAGGCTGGCAGTATCGTTCAGGAATACAACTTTACCTATAATACAACACCATTGCCACTTTACACCTCGTATTCAAAGGATTTTTGGGGGTATTACAACGGCAAGATGGATGCGCCGGGAATAACGCCTTACACCTTAATTCCTAAAACCCAGATCAGTGTGCAGTTATCGACAGCTGTACCACCCAATAATGTACCGTATCTGCGCTATATAGGCAGTAACGATTTTACGAGCCGTGATCCTGATACCGTCAAAATGCAGGCGGGCGTTTTAACAAGGATCGATTATCCGACAGGTGGGTATACGAATTTTACCTACGAAACGAACCGTTATACTGATGACCATTCAATAACACATTTTACCGGCGGCCTTCGCTTGAAAGCGGTTGAGAACTATACCGGTGCAACCGCGACACCTGTACGGAAAACATATCAATACAATACAGCGCGTCCAAATTTTATAACTGATACGACCACAGGATATATTAATTACGGTTTTTTTGTAAACAGCACCTTGGCGATTGACTATTATGCCGCACCTCAACACAGAAGTAAACGTGTCCGGATGTACTACTCGGAATCATCGAGCAGTTTAACTCCAACTGAAGGCAATCCGGTCACATACACTTCTGTAACGGAATATATCGGTGACCCTACATCCAACATTGGAAAATCCGAATACAAGTTTCGGTTTACCAAGGACACCTACTCGGGAGCATCAGGCTATACCCTCCGACCTGTCATCTTAGACAGGTATTTTAAGCGGGGGCAATTAGAGCGAAAGGCCGATTACCTTCGTAACTCAAATGGAACGTATCAGATACTCAAAGAGGAACTGCACAATTACGGCGCGTTTTTAGATGGCCGGGATACTATGTACAACGATGTGGGTATGATTGTCGGGCAACGATGGCAATCCTATTCAAACGGAACGCCAATTCTGTATCAGGATGTCACTTTTGGCAGTGAGCAAAACGCCTTGCCGTTTGCGGGCTATAATATCGTATCGGGAGATAGCTACCCCATTTCTACCACCACAAAGATTTACGATCAAAATGATACGACAAAGTTCCAGGCATCGACCGTAGAGTATAAATACGATAATTTTAAACACCTGCAGGTATCGCGCATACGTGCAACCGACAGCAAGGGAAATACGAAAGTCACCGTTAATAAATATCCTGCCGATTATTTGGCAGGCGGTGCGACGTCAACAAACAATAGCGTTTTGGACGCGATGCTTGCCAGCAATATGCAAGCGGAAACTATCGAGAAATGGGATAGTGTTAGAAACGTCACTTCCGGCGTTAATGCTGTCACCGGTGGTCAATTAAATCTGTTTCAAACCGGATACCAGGCGGTATTGCCGGATGAGATCAGAAAGCTTGCCGTTTCTGCTGCAATAACCAACTTCGCTCCTGCAACTGTTGCTTCAAACAATATTGTTGCTGATAGCAGGTACGTTCAAATGGTAAAATTTGATAAGTATACATATGATGCTAATAACAGCTTGCTCCAATATACGCCAAGGAACGCAGGCCCGACTTCCATCATTTGGGATTACAATAATGCCTATCCGGTAGCACAGGTTAAAAACGCGATTGCATCCACTATTTCGGGGAACCGAAACAGTGCCTATTCAAGTTTTGAGGCTGATGGCAATGGCAACTGGACAGTGACCGGTGTGCCGGTGTTAGAACAGTCAGCTCCCACGGGTCACAAAGTATTACCACTTTCAAGCGGCTCAGTCCGTTTGCAAGACGGCGACTTCACGAAGCCGCATACGCTGACCTATTGGAGTAATAATGGTGCAGCATCAGTTTACATCGGTGGCTCGAATTACGTGGGTGCCGCGCTAAAGACCGTCAATGGATGGACATTGTATAAACATGCTATACCCGCGTTCGTCCCTGTGCAAAGTTTGTACATATCGGGTTCAGCAATGATTGATGAACTTAAGACCTATCCTACAGATGCCCAAATGATGACCTATACCTTCGACACTGAGGGTTTGATCGCGACAACTGATGAAAAGGAAGAGATCAGCCGGTTTGAATACGACCCTGCTCAGCGTTTAAAAAACACGAAAGACTGGCAGTATAATATTGTGAAGAGCCAGGATTATCATAACTACAACATGACAGTTGGTAACGACGCACAACCCGTGACCACCTTTACCCGGAATAATTGCCCGCCGTTTACAGTGCCGGGCACAACCACCTATTCCGTCGCGGCTAATATCTATTATTCGGTTACAAAAGCTTCGGCCAATGCGCTGGCAACATTTGATCTCAATACCAATGGGCAGGCTAAAGCCAACGACCCGACGATTTGCGGCTGTCCGATTCAGTATTTAACCTTCACCATGAAAGATCAGACCGGCCTGGGCACCTATCAGGCGGGATTTTCGGGCCCAAATACACTGTATTTCAACATGCCCAGCGGCACCTCTACCGGGCAGGTGCCGGCAAACGATAACTATACCTTACAGATAAGTGCCATCGGAACGCAGATTAAACATTTTCAGCTGGGCAGCCGCCCTGTTGTTACTGGTCGCACCGCGACATTTAACAATGTGAATATCACTTCTGGAAGCTCAGACCTAACTTTAACAATTTACTAATGGGAACGATTTATCAAAGGCCGCTTATGGCGATGGTGGTAAGAACAGTTCTTACCGCTATAATCGTTTGTGTTACCATATTGGTCTCCGCTCAAACCAATAACCTAAATTATGTAGTTACCAAGACATTGCGGGTCAGTGGGGTAACGAGTGATGCTGCACTAAGAACGGCATCCACAGACAAGAACAAAGTACAAACAGCGATAGCGTATTATGACGGGTTGGGCAGGCCACTGCAGTCCGTCCAGAAAGCGGCTTCACCGCTTGGCTTTGATATTGTGCTGCCGCGCTTGTACGATTTATACGGGCGGGAGGTGAGAAAATATCTACCGTACGTACCTACTACCGGTACATTGGGGGCTTACCGTTCCGGGACTACCCCACAGCAAACATTCTATAACGCGCCGCCAGCGGGGGTAGTGACCATACCCAGCGCTACCGAAAGGGCTTACGCGGAAACCAAATTCGAAGCTTCCCCATTGAACCGGCCGATCGAACAAGGTGCACCTGGCCTGAATTGGAAAATTGGCGGCACACATACGGCAATAATGTCTTACGGTGTAAACCTTGCTTCAGATGCGGTTAAAATGTGGCAGGTAAATGCTTCTGGCGGCGCATCGTATTCAACTACCTATGCAGAGGGCACATTAACCAAAACAAAAGCGCTCGATGAAAATCACAATGCGGTTATAGAACTCAAGGATAACGAGGGGCATGTCATAAGCCGAAAGGTACAAAACGGGGTCGGTATTTATCTGACTACCGATTATATTTATGATGATCTCGGTCGCCTGTGCTATGTCATTCCTCCGTTGCCTACCGCTTCAGGAAGTAACCCGGCGGTATCCGTTCCAACATCATTCAATGAAACTGACAATACGTTTTTGGACTTTTTTTACGCCTATCATTATGATGGATTAAACCGTCAGACCGAAAAGAAAATACCCGGACAAGGTTGGCAATATATGGTGTATAACAACCGGGACCAATTGATATTGAGCCAAGACGCGAACCAAAAATCGGGCAATATATGGATGGTAACAAAATACGACGCACTAGGCAGAGAGATAATAACTGGAAAATATTACAGCACAACTGCTACACGCGCCACTCTTCAAACTACCGCCGATACCTATACTACAAATCTTTATGAAAGCTTTACGAATGCCAGCACGTTTTACGGTTATACGCACGTAAGTTGGCCGGATATCAGCACCGGTACAAATAACAAAGTGCTTACAGTAGCCTATTATGACAACTACGATGTTATTGGCAACACCTCTATAAATCCAAGTTCAACTGTGTTTACCGCACCGGATCCACTGATCGATTCACTTGATAGAACTCCAATCGACTTACCTGTGGCGTCACTGACGAATGTATTAGGTACGAGTGCATATCTGTTTTCAGTAAAGTATTATGATAAAGGCGGGAAAGTTATTAAAACTATAAATCAGCACTATCAAGGTGGTACAGCTGCATATAATAAGTACGATAGCCAAGAAGATACATATAGCTTCCAAGGATTAACACTGCAAACTATCCGCAAGCACTATTCGTCTGTATCAAGCTCTCCGCAAGTCACTGTCAATAGTTGGATCACTTACGATCAAATGAATCGTCCGTTATTATCCAAAATGCAAATCATTTCTCCCACCAATACCGGGGGAATAACAACCATATCTAAACAGGACTACAACGAGTTAGGGCAACTAAGCGTAAAGCATCTGCATAGCACGAATTCAGCAGCAAACCCGGCAAGTAGTACCTTTTTGCAGCATGTTGATTATGCTTATAACTCACGAGGCTGGTTGACGAATATTAATGATCCGACTAACCTTACAGACCCGGTATTTACATCTACATTTGATGTATTTGCCGAGCAGCTTGATTATGATCGGTCGAACAACGGGTATGCCAATACCGCGCAGTACAATGGCAACATTAGTGCGATAAAGTGGCAAACAAAAAACCCGTCGCTGATAACTTTACCACAGGAAATAAAAGGTTACACCTTTACTTATGATCCGCTCAATCGACTTACGAATGCCGCAAGTAAGGCTGCATCTTCAGGTGATGGGCTATATGACGAAGCATTAACTTATGATGATTTGGGAAATATTTTAAGCCTGATTAGAAAAAAATCAGGCAACGTATTCAACAATATGCTCTACACCTATACAGATGCGTCTCTAAGGAGTAATAAGTTAAAGAGTATCGCAGATAATGGAACGGTCGGTGAAAGTCAGTCAACGACCTATAATTATAATTCAAACGGTAGCCTAACCGGTGATACAAAAAAAACTGTCACAGGTATAGTCTATAATGAACTTAATTTGCCATCATCCGTCACTATTACCACCGGTAATAAAACCCTTAGCTATGTCTACGATGCTGTGGGAACGAAGCTAGAAAAGATTTTAAAGTTAAATGGTGTTGTAACAGAAGACCGCAGCTATGTCAGTGGCATTGAATACTCGGGCAATTCAATTGACTTCATCCATATGCCTGAAGGACGGATTTTACCATCCACAGGCGCATATACATATGAGTATAACTTGACAGACCATTTGGGCAATGTCAGGGCGATGTTTGGTGACAAGAACAATAATGGAATATTGACTACGGACGAAATTCTGCAACTAACGGATAATTATGCTTTTGGCCGGGAAATAAACTATTCACAAAATATCGCACCTTCACCTGACAATAAATACAAATACAATGGAAAGGAATTTCAAGACGATTTAACGGAGTACGATTATGGCGCAAGATTTTATGACCCGGTTATCGCAAGATGGAATGCCATTGACCCTCTATCGGAAATAAATAGAAGGTGGTCACCTTACAATTATGTCGAAAATAATCCAATCAGGAATATTGATCCGGATGGCATGGCTGCCACTACTGCCTTTGTATGGTGGACTGTTATCACAGATCCCAACGACATCGCGGCATTTATTGCCAATGAGAAACTTAATGAGCTGGCGAAAACGGAAGCACAGTGTTGCGAAGTTGTTAGGCCGAACACAGTTGTAAAAAGCACGACTTTTGTCGATAAAAGTGGTCAAATATTCAAAAAGGTTCCCTTACCTAAAAACCTTCTTGGATTTGTTGCGTATGTTGTAATAAATCTTTTTTCATCTCATGATGACCCCGCGGTAGATCTTCAACAAGCATATAACAATGCGTCGAAATTAAATTTTCAAAATGCAGAAGCAAATCAAGGTTTTGCAAACGAGCTCCTCAGAAATGGATATAGAGATAATGGCGTTACAGTTGATGAGGACAATGATGAGTACATTTACCGCGGAGGTAATCCAAGTAAATCTAACCTTACTCCTAGGGTTACCGATATAGACGGCCTGTCAACTTTTAAAACGGCAGGAATGGCAAAAGCGAAGGCTCATCAAAAGACAGCAACTAAAATTAGCGTAAATTCCTTACGGATGTTAGGATTACAAGTAGAATATCAAGGCCAACACGCATCTATTAGACCTGCTACTGCTAAAGAACTTGCAGCATGGGCTGCAACCAAGGCTAGGGTATCGCAGGGTGGAGATTCTCATATTTATACAAAGATAGTTCAAGCATCAGTTAGAGGTATAGAATAACATTATGAAAAAAAACCACATTCCCCAAAATATATATGATGTTACAGCAGTTGAACATCTTCTATCGCTTCCATTCGATGCCGTCAAATCCGATGTTCCCGAGCTTTTAACATGGCTTCAAGACATGCATTGGCCTGTTGCTGACGGAATTGCAGACTATTTAGTTCCTCATGTTAACGATATTACTGATGAGCTAATTTCGATTCTCCAAACTGACGATAGTTTGTGGAAGTATTATATTATGCGTGTTCTAATTGCCCGCTCTCACCGAAAACTTCAACCAGGATTAATTAAAGTTATCAAATACTTAGCTGAAAATCCTTCAGAAATAGATGTTGACGACAACGTTGATGAGGCCGCTAAAGAAATACTTGCGAATAAGCTTTTATGTGATCAATTGGATTGATATATTGTTAATAAACGGAATCCTATATTCCGCCGTTTTGTCATACTGCATTATGGCAAACTGCGTAAATAATTCTTACAGTTAGGGATTTATTAAACCTTCATAGACAGAGTGTTTTGGTTTAGGAATATCATGAAAACGTAAATTCAAAAGATAAACTTTCATGAACGTGAAACTCTTATAAATAATGAATGACAACATCCGAAAATTAATAGATGGATCAATCATTATCGCTGGAAGATTGAATTTAAGCCAAACTATAGAGATTACCGTTCAAATTCGCGTATAAATAGTGATCAAATAAAATACCTCTTTATTAGGAGAGGTATTGAGGATAGTATCTTAACTGCACCCACAAAGTTATAACAGCGAAAAAATGCGATCTCTTTGTAATAGTATTATTCATTTCCCACTGCCTGGCAGTGCTTGCATTCACACCCAACAAGTTACCCAGGGATTGATAGGTAAGCCCTCGGTAATGGCGTATCTGTTTAAGCTTTCCGGATATTGTAGACGGGTCGTGGCTGAACGGATAATACTGCAAAAAATCAATGATTGCTGGGCAATGATGTATTTGCGGTTGCGACCTGTTATTTTCCCAAAAGGTAAGTGCATCTTCGCATACGCCAATTGTGTCTGCAACGGATTTTTGCAAGAGCCCGCGCTCTATGCGAACCTTTCTGATGTGGTCTCCAAGTGTTTGAGGATTAAGGGGAATGCCTTTAGAAAGAGGCTTTTTTACTATCTTTACGGATGGAAGAAATGTTCTCACCACCATGCCCATGCGGTTATTACAACCATCCCGAGAAGGAATGCATCTGCCCGCCGGGCACCGTTCAAAAGTATCTGAGCAAAATATCCGGCCCGCTTCTGGACCGTATTGACCTGCACGTAGAGGTTACGCCTGTAAATTTTAATGAGCTATCATCCGATAGGCTGGCCGAGAAAAGCGAATTGATACGCGACAGGGTGATGAAAGCCCGCGAGGTGCAACTACAGCGGTTTGGCAACCGGCCAGATCTGCACGCTAACGCGCAGATGAGCCCGCAAATGGTGAGGGATATTTGTAAAATAACCACCGCTGGGCAAACCCTGCTGAAAAAAGCGATGGAAAAGCTGGGCCTGTCGGCCAGGGCTTACGACCGCATCCTGAAAGTTGCACGCACCATTGCCGACCTGGCCGGCAGCGAAGAAATATTGTTAGAGCACCTTGCCGAAGCTATACACTTCAGGAGTTTGGATAGAGAAGGCTGGGCGGGGTAGCGATTGAGCAATGGGCGATCTGATCAAACTTAAATTTGAAATATATTTTACTAACTGGATAAATGTGTTAGGTATAGCAGCGTGCACCTATCTGTATGTGTTAATCAGTGAGTTGTTCGTCACAGGTATATCGGCTTTTCCGCAAATGCTGTTAATGGCCCTGTTCACCATCGCTTTATACGGCGGCACTTTCTTTTTAGGCTTTTTAATATGCATGCTGTTGCTTGATATGGTATTGATGGATGGTTATATTAAACACCTGCGTGTGCGGCTGTTTATCGAATGGCTGTTTATAAGCACCCCATTGATATACTGGGTTATTGTTTACAAAGAATGGGTGTTTGTAATAGGTGTTCTGGCTTTTATGGGTACCCAATTGATAAGAGAGGAACGAATATCAACCATAATTAAACGGCGAGAACATGTGCAATAACTGCGTGAGGCTATATTTACCATATAGGTATTTACAACCGCATTTATACTACTAATTAAATATTTGCTTTTTTTAAAACTTATTTATAGATTCACCTATCTATTTACCCATGAGCGATAAAACCAAAAAGATCGTCATTTTTGATGACGATGAAGACATTCTATCCATTTGTAGTTATATTTTAGAAGAGCAAGGCTGGGAAGTTCACACCTTTACCGACTGTAATGATATTGCTGAAAAGGTTGCAGGCGTTTCGCCGGATGTGATACTGATGGATAACTGGATACCTGATGCGGGTGGTATTATTGCTACACAAACCCTTAAAAAAGAAGACACGTTAAAAAATATTCCTGTGGTATATTTCTCGGCAAATAGCGATATACAGTTGCTTGCAGACCACGCCGGCGCCGAAACTTACCTGGCCAAGCCGTTTGATCTGGAAGAACTTGAACGGGTGATTAATTCTGTGTTGATACAAAGCTAATTAGCTTTATAAAACTAAAAAGAGCCATTCCGATTACCGGAATGGCTCTTTCGTTTATAAAGCATTGTCTTAAAAGGCTTCGTCGCGGGGCCTGCCGCCGCCATCGCCGCCCCTCATACCTCGGCCCTGATCGGCCGAAGGTGCCTTGCCCGAGAATTTCTGCAGGCGGAAGGTAAACGACAATAAGAAATAACGACCAAGCTTATTTACATTCGATTCGGTTTTTATGCTTCCGTTTTGTACCACAGAAAAACCAGTGTTCTCGTTAAATAAGTCGTATGCCGCCAAACGTAGCGTGCCTCGGTGATCTTTTAAAAACCTGCGTTCAACGTAAGCATTAAAAATATTAGGGTTTTTAACTTTCAAATCGCTTGAGTAGCCGTAATTTAATGTTTTTGTATAATCATAGCTCAGCGTCCAATCTTTCCACACATAGTTTTTGCCGTTAACACCCAAATCAAAGGTGCGGATGTTGGTGTTTTCGTTAAAGCCGTTAGTTGTTAATGAATTATTTACTTTATTTATCGACATCCTTGAAAAAAGTTCAGCGTCGATAATATCGTTAACATTTACCCTAAAACGCACTTGAGGCGAAATGGTAAGTGTTTTGGCAATATTCTTCTCTATAGGGGTCATTACATTCAATGCCGTTACACTTTGCGCAAAGCCAATGTTATTGGTGTAGCTAACCTGGCCGCCCAATATTAAAGTGTATTTGCGCTCGCTCCACGGTTTAGAATACAAAACATTGGCGCGGGCCTGGTAATAACCATCGGTATTTAAGTATTGTATAAGATTCGTATTCTGTAAGTTTATAAGTGATGGATTTGCAGCTAAAACTGCAGGGTCGAACCGCGACGGGTAAGTAATTACATTTTGCGCGATATGATGATCGGTTTGCGTGTAGTTTGCGCCGATCAGGAATATGTTGCCGGTTTGAAAGCTGAACATATTATAACGCAAAGATACGTTATTAGAAAATTCAGGCCTTAAGTTAGGGTTACCTTGCACAGGGTACAGCGCGTTCGAGAAATCTATAACCGGCTGCAGCTGGTTAAATGAGGGCTGGCTGCTGCTGCCATTATAATTAAAGCGCAACGATTGGCTGCGGCTAAAGTTATAATTGAAACTTGCTGCAGGGATAATGTTAAACGTTGATACGCTTGTAGAAACGTTGTTGAGTAAGTTTACACCATCCAGCTTTGCCGGCTGCCCGCCGATACCTAAAGTTAAGTTATACTTTTTTTCGACGATGCGATAATTCAGGCCGAAGCGGTTGGTGGTAAAAGTATAGTTGTAATTGTTGCTCAGCAAATCGTACCTATGGTACATATCAGGCGCTGTGTTGTAGAGCGTATCGGTTTCTTTATCGCTGCTTGTGTAAGAGTGATTGAATGCATAGTTAAGTTCAAGGAACGAAACTTTGCCCAGGGGCTCCTGGTACGAAAAATTGACCCCATAGGTATTTGTACGGCTATTGGTATAAATTACCTGGTTTATCGGCGCGGTCGGCTCGCCCGATGTATAATCATATATAGGGTTATCAAATGCCGACGTTTTGCTGGTGTTAGCATTAAAACCTATGTTAAGGTTACGCCTGCTGCCTTTAAATCGGTGGTTGTAAAACCCATTTAAACCGAAGTTTGGCGAGGTTGAATTACTTACAGAGTTTGAGGTATAAGCAAGGTTTGTAGTATCGTTTCTGGTTGATATCACATTGTCAAAACTGGTAACATCCGATCCGTTATAACTAAAACTTGGGGTAACCTTTAAATAATTTAAGGTATCGGGTTTATACTCAAAATTAAAGTTGAACCTGTGGTTTGTCGGCCTGCTTGTTTCCTGGCTGGTTTGGTTACTTACGCTTGGGTTGCTTGAGCTATTGGTTTGCTTATTTGTTGAATTAGTATAGGTAGAGTTGTTGCTAAAGCTGTAACTCCCATAAACGGATAATGCCTTGCCCCATTGGTCCCTGAAATTAACACCAATCGAGCGGGCATTGGTAATACCGCTTGCATTTGTAGTGGAGCTGCCTGATCCACGCAAGGCGTTTCCACGGCCGCCGCGGCCACCGCCAAATCCGCTTCCGCCGCCGCTTGTGGGCGTGCCGTAACTAAAGGTGTTAACGTTGGTGTTGTTGAGGTTGCCCAAAACAGAGATCTGTTGGTCGCCTTTAAATTTGAAAAAATTTACCAATCCAATATAACGGTTCTCGTTTTTTACCCCCGGGTTTTTTGGTAACAGGTCAGAGCCATCACCGGCTGTTGCCTGGCCAAAGTACCCGTAGTTTTTATCCTTACGGATAGTAAAGTTTAATATCTTATCCGGTTCGCCGGTTTTAACGCCGGTCAGGTTTGCCTGGTCGCCGTAATCGTCAATAATTTGTACGCTTTCAATAACATCGGCGGGCAGGTTCTTGGTAGCGCTTTGTACGTCACCGCCAAAAAAGTCTTTACCGTTAACCCGTACTTTGGTGATTTGCTTGCCTTGCGATGATACAGTTCCGTCGGTTGCTACATCAACACCGGGTATTTTTTTTAATACATCTTCTATAGGGGCATTTTCGCGTACCTTATATGCCGATACACTGTATTGCACGGTATCTTCTTTAAATACTACCGGGTTTACGCCCACAATAGTAACCGCGCCCAACTGCCTGGTTGCCGACTTTAATATAATAGGATCGAACACCACGGGCTTGTTATCGGCAGGCAGGTTATAGTGCCTTATAAGCCCCTCGTACCCAATAGAACTGATGGTAAGGGTGATTTTCGACCCTTTTACCGACGGAAAAGTAAACTTGCCGTTAACATCTGCTATGGTAACCGAGCTGTCGCCAAGTTCGTTACGCAACTTAATGTTGCTGCCCGGAAGCGATAGCTTGGTAGAATCAATTATAGTTCCGCTGACCGACCTTTCCTGGGCTGCAGCTTTAAAAGCGTTCAGGCAAACTAACGCTAATATTAAATATAAGTATTTCATAATTTTTAATAACATAAAGGGCTGTTACAGTTCCCTATAGATACATTTATTGTGCAAATGTTCACTTAATTAATTTCATATATTTAATAATCATAGCATTGTTACATATTTTAATATCTAAACCATAGGATTGTTACACTATAACAAAAAAAGCCCCGCAATTGCAGGGCTTTTATACAAATTTTAGGTGTACACCTGTACGTATTAATGTACAATAACCTTAGTTTAACCTTAAAGCGGACGCCACCTGATTAAAGTTGCGGACGTTTAAGCCCGGATGGGTAACTGATAATGTGCTAAGCGAGGTGCCTGGAATTACAACCACCCTGAAATCTAAACCGGTAGCTGTAAAGTTTGCTTTAATATCCACGTAGCCCACGCCATAATTTGATACGCTGATGGTGCGATCGGCTTCGCTGTACGGCAAGGCATAATATCCGGTGGTGGCGCCGGTTACCCTAAAGTAAACCAATACCAGGCCCTGGTCAACAACTTCCTGGGTTATAGCCGGTATGTTAAGCCGTGTTAAGCCGGTTAACGTAACGCCTTTATTTACCAGTAAAAAGCTTTGCACATTGGCGTTGCCATCGGCACCGTCCTGGCCGGGCGCGCCATTTGCACCTGCCGGGCCAGCCGGCCCCTGCGGACCGCGCGGCCCTGCAGGCCCTGTTGCACCGGTAGCGCCTGCAGGCCCTGTTGCACCGGTAGCGCCTGCCGGGCCCTGAGGCCCTTGTGGCCCGGCAGGTCCGGTAGCCCCTGTTGCGCCAGTTGCCCCTGTTGCGCCAGTAGCGCCGGTTGCACCAGTTGGGCCCTGCGGGCCTTGTGCACCTTTAGGCCCTGTAGCACCCTTTGCCCCGGTTTCGCCTTTTGGACCTTGCGGCCCTGGTGTGGTGGATTTTTTACATGCGCCTAACGTTAAAAAGCAAAGCGCTATTGTGGCTAATAAAAGTCTGTTTTTTTCCATATCTATTTGTGAGTGTTAGGCTCTTGTACGGGCTTATTAACATTTGGTTTCATATTTTAATTTCTGTGGAAAAAAATTTCTATGGGAAATGAAATAATCTGTTACAGATATTAACAAAAGCTATCCACCATTGTTAAAAATTATTTATCCAAGGGTATAACTTGCGGCACGATTTTTTCGTTAAACGTTAAAAACATTTAACCTATGGATAACTTAAGAGGGTCTCTGCATGCCAAGGTGCATAAATGGGCGGATGCTATTGGCTTTAGGCTTAATACATCGCAAACGAGTGGTAAGGGCAAGGTAACCACCAACCATTATTTTTTTGAAACTTTCAATTTTTTTGAAAAATGGAAGGACAACGATACTGCCAAAGCAAAGTTCCTTTGTTTTGATACCTATGGCGAAAAGGTAAGTGTTAAAACATTGCTTGACCTGCAAACAGCTTTTTTTGATAATATCAGCCAGCTAAAGTAGAACCGCGACTACCGCAAGATTATAAATAAAAATGCCCCTGCAATTACAGGGGCATTTTTTATGGTATTTATACCTGATTATCTTGTTTGCGGGAAGCAGTCGTTATCTGCTTGCGGGGCATCGTCAGTTAAACGGCCCGGTGCTCCTGCTCCTGCAATATTCACCACGGGGCGAGTTGGGTATAGCGCTTCTTTAATGCGCAGGCGCAGATCGGCAAAGTGGGCTGCCGTTAGAGCGTCGCCCCCCTTTGGCAGGCTTGTGCTTATTTTGGCTAACTCGGCACGCACCATAGGCCTTATATCAGATAAGGCAATGTTGATAGGTGTTAAGCCCATACCAGCCAGTTGTGCTGCGGTAGCGCCCGGGAAACTCCTGCTGGCATCTTCATTCAGTAAATTTTTCAGGTTATCTATGTACCCTCTTTGCAAATTGCGTTTAAACTCGTCGGGGTTTCCTTTTGTAAATATGCCTGAGCGCAGGTCATTTAACATATCGGCAACCGTATAAGCCGCAGCTCCATTTTTTGATTGGTTATCGAACATGCGGGCCAGGCGCGATGCGTTCAATACATTGGCAACTGCGTTTACCTGCAGGCTTTTAATGCGGCTAATCACAACACCGTTATCAAACTTGCTTAACTCGGCGTTATTGATCAACCAGCGTGGTGTGGTAAATACCTGCTGATTTAGAAAGGCTATGGCATCGCGCTGAAGGGTCTTGTTTACAAAATCATAAACAGGGCCCTTTTGATCGTATGTTTTGAAATTTTCGTTCATGCCGCCAATGTTCATGGTAACATGGCCTATATAACGGTTAAACTGACCGATAACTTCGTTATATAATGTTTGCACATCATCGTAGTCCTCGCCTTTCTGATAGGTCCATTTTTCGATATTAGGCAGTATGCGTTTAAGGTTAGCAATACCATAAGTGCTGGCCTTCATGGCGTTGTCGCCCAAATCCTCGTTCTGTAATCGCGGATCGATAGAAGTACCTTGCCTTCCGTAGTAGTAAAGGGGGTTGCCTGCCTTTTCTTTTGTCCATACATCCAAAGTCTCTTTTTCCTGCTTTGGTGTTTTGTTGCCTGGGAAATAAGTATATCCCCATTTAACCGCCCACAGATCGTATTCGCCAATTTGCGGATAAAGGTGTGTTACACCATCGCCGGGCTGTGCAATGTAATTAAAGCGGGCGTAGTCCATTATCGAAGGAGCGGTGCCATGTTTATCGGTAAAGGATTTTGATCGCAATGAATCAACCGGGTAAGCATAGCTTGAGCCAAAGTTGTGTGGCAGCCCCAGTGTGTGGCCAATTTCGTGCGATGATACAAAACGGATAAGCTCGCCCATTTGCGCATCGGTAAATTTAGCCATACGTACGTTGGGGTTAACCGCTGCTGTTTGAATAAAAAACCAATTACGCAGCAAGCTCATTACGTTATGGTACCAGCCAACATGACTTTCCAGTATCTCGCCGCTGCGCGGGTCAGATATATGGGGGCCGTAGGCGTTCTGTACATCCGATGCAAAGTATCTTAACACACTGTAGCGGGCATCTTCAGTGCTAAACTCCGGATCCTGCTTTGCGGTTGGGGCCTCTTTGCCCGCAATTGCGTTCTTAAAGCCGGCAGCTTCAAAAGCTTTGTTCCAGTCGTTGATACCGGCAATAAGATAAGGAACCCATTTTTTGGGCGTAGCAGGGTCTATATAATAAACAATCTGTTTTTTGGGCTCAACCAGCTCACCACGGGCATAGGCAGCTTCATCTTTTGGCTCCAATTTCCACCGGTGGATATACGCAGTAGCCTCGGCTTTTTGTGCATCTGTGCCATAATCTGTTTGGCGCTGGCCAAAAAATCCTACGCGGTCGTCGTTCAAACGTGCTTTCATTGGTGTTTTTGGCAATAGCAGCATAGATGTATTTAGCTCAAAAGTTACCGCGCCATTACTGTTATCAGTTGGCGACTCGGCCGCACGATAAGTTTTTAGTGTGCGTGCCTCGATGTTTATCGGGAAACTTTTAACCGTATCTATATAAGAACGGTTATTGTCGAGCGCGCTTATCTTATACATCTTCTTGATATTGTCGGGCAAGCCAATAGCTGCAACATCGCCATTGTACAAATCGGTAACATCAATTAAAACGCCGGTGGTATCCCTATTAAAGGCTTTAATATCGAAAGAAGCCAATACCGCATCAAGGTTTGAGTTCCTGACTGACTGGTACATGTCGCTTGTGCTATCGGCCCTCACCGAGTAGCTTGGCACCCTAATAAATACCTGCTTATCGTGGCGCTCCCATTTCCATACCTGGTTGTTAATTTCTTCGCCGCCATACTGCTGCCCAAATGATTTCAGGCCCGCCGGTGTTTTTACAAAACGGGTAACTACCAGCATTTCGCGGTTTATCAGGCTATCGGGTATTTCAAAGTAGTACTTGCCATCAACCTTATAAGTATTAAAAAGGCCGGTATCTGCTTTGGTTTTCCCAACCAGGTCGCTAAATTTTTTTATGCCTTCCTTTTTACCGGCGCCAATTGTGGCCGTAGCGGTTGACCCACCGGGAGTAGTACTTGTTTTTAAAGTAACGGTGCGGTCTGCTTGTTTTTTAGTGGCGCACGAGCTTGCAAAGGCTGCAATGGTTAATGCGGCCACGCTTAGGTAAGTGTTTAGCCGTAAATTTCTATTCATTTGCTGTTTAAAATAATTAGTCGGCTAAAAATATGGAATATATATCTGAGAATACAAACGCAACAAGTTAGTTACGAAAAAGAGTTAAATGCGGTGTTTTAAGGTAATAATTACTTTATCATACTTTTTGTCATGATATACTTCGAGCAGCAGGCTGCGCTCGGTTTTTTTAAAAAAGGCATCGATCTCTTCAGAAGTCATTTTTGAAATGGGCTTGAAATTGATCGAGGTTATTTCATCGTCTTTTATTAAACCTATCTCATCGGCGGGTGAGCCGGGCGCTACCCTGCTGATGATGAGATGCGAAAAGTTATCGCCGGCCATATAATATTCAATTCCGCTCATATCGTGCTCAAAAGGATCGTTATACTTCTCATTTTTCTTAACATACAGCAGGTTGTTAGTATAATCGAACGTGAGGTTGAATTTTTTGAGTATACCGATTCCAATATTGCCATCGCGCGGAACACTGAATTTTCTTTGTATATAGTCTTTGTCCGGGAAAGAGGTAATAACGTCTTTGATCTTGTAGTTAGCGATCATCACTTCCTTTACCCGGCTTAAATACCCTGTTATAGGGCCGTTTAGTGCAACACCCAAATTGGCCGGGATAGACTTTTTAGGCAGCCCGTGTTTTTGCAGCATGTTTTCGAGCGATAAGGGATGGCCCGCCCCCAGGTCGATGATAAATTTGTTCGTCGCTTTACTGCCGTCCGGAAAAGTTACCATAGTTTCCATGTACGGCTTTTTATCCTCAACCGTTATTGGTATCTTCTGGCTTTTTTTAAATGGTTTAAGGTCTTTAGGCCGGCAAACGGTCATTGTGCTGTCGGTAAAATTTATCTTAACCCCCAGCGAGTTAAAAAACTCGTAACCCAATAGGCCGTGTACCGGCAGCCCGATATAGCTCGACAAATTAAAATAGTCGGTTTTTAGGATAGCTGCCGAAACGTTGTTACTGATTAGCCCGGGTATCATCACGTTTAGGGGCGCTGTAACGTAGGCTTCAAAGGCATCACCCTCGCCCAGCCCCGAAAGCTTGATGGTGCGTTTAGAGGTGATGTTTATCGAATCAACCAGCTTAGGCTCGGTAATTACCATCAACCCCACGCCGGTATCTAATATGAAGTTGAAGGGCCCCTTATTATTTATGCTAAGCTTTATCACCATCATATTGCGGATAAGCTTAAAGGGAATATTTACGTTTTTACGGTTACTATCAACGGTAAAAGATTGCGCATTTGCTGAAACGAACAGGCAACTTAATATGACAGTAAGCCATACATGTTTAAACTTGGGATATTTATATAGACCGGCTAACACCTGGTTTGAATTGGAAGCTAAATCTACATTATTTTTTGGTAAATACAGAACGCTTCAACCAAGGTGCCATTAGTGTATCAATAACTTAGAACGCGGTTAACAACCGTCGGGTTTTTTGCCATCATCGTCATCATCACATTTAAGGGTATCCTTTAAATCCGGGTTTTGCAGCGGCATTTTTTTTGTCGTTCTTTCTACCTCGGTTTGTTGTATCACTACCGCATATTCGGCAGGCTCGATATGGCTGCCCCTAGCTTCGGCATAAACCTGCGTAAATTCGGCGCCTATGTATAAAATTGCTGCCGTATAATATATCCACACTAAAATAACGATAATAGAACCCGCTGTACCGTACACTGAGCCTTGCGCGGTAAACTGAATATATAGGCTTATAATATACTGGCCAATTATAAATAATATAGCGGTAAAAATAGCGCCCGAGCGTACATCCTTCCACTTTATTTTAACATCGGGCAGCACTTTAAATATAATGCCGAATAACACCGAAATAACTATAAGCGTTATGCCAAAATTAACCGCAAATAAGAATGTTTCGCCAACTATGCCGGCAAGGCTTTTCCCTAATAAATGAGGCAGTAATGCTACTATCTTATCGCTTATAGCACTTATTATAATATTTACAAGCAAAGAGGCGAGCAATAAAAAACCAAGGCTCACTATTAAGGAGAAAGAAAGGAACCTGTTTTTAAGCATTTTTACCCAGCCACGTTTAGGCTTAGCTTTAACGCGCCAGATAATGTTAAGCGAATCTTGAATTTCTATGAAAATACTGCTGGCACCAAGCAGCAAAGTTGCGATGCTTATTCCCAAACCTATCCCGCTTTTACCCGTAATATCCTGCGAGTTAATGGTGCTTTGTAATTGCAGGGTTCCCTGCTTGCCTATGTAATGTTGTATCTGATCGTAAAAATCTTTTCTGTAGCTATCATCCTTTAAAAAAATACCGGCGAGCGATAGTATCAACAAAAGTAAAGGCGCCAAAGAAAATACGGTGTAGTATGCCAGCGATGCACTAAACTTTAAACCATTATCGGCCGAAAAACCGCTAAAGGTAGCCAGCAATACTTTCCATAATTGTTTAAAATATTCTTTGCTAAAAAATTTCATATCAAAATCGGGTATATTTGTTTACAGGGATACTCGTTAAAAACAAATAACAACATATTATGAAAATTGTAGTAAGGCAGGCTAACTTTTTTAAATTATTGTTTATTTGTTTACTGCTGACGAGCTTTAATGCTGCAGCCCAAAAAACCAATATATGGGTAGTGCGCCATGCCGAAAAAGCTGCCAATACGGTTAACGACCCCGACCCTGGGTTGAGCCCTGCGGGGCAAAAGCGGGCCGGTGAGCTTGCCAAAGAATTAAAGCGGGAAAACATTAAAGCGATATATGTTACCAAGTATAAACGTACAGCCCTTACTGCAAAACCGCTGGCTTACAAAGCCAAGATTTTACCAAGAGTATACAACACAGATACGGCCGGTATTAAACAATTTGCCAAAACCATTTTAAAAAACTTTAAAGGAAACAATGTTTTGGTAGTGGGCCATTCTAATACTGTAATGCATTTGCTAAGCGCGTTTGGGGCCGAAATGCCCTTCGCCGGGCTTGACGAAGAGGATTACGATATGTTATTTAAGGTGACAGTGAAAGATAACGGTAAGGTTGAGCTGGCTATTGATTATTATGGAGATAAGCACCACACCAATGAGATACCTGAAAAGTATCAGCCAGAAATAAGCCATCCGGAAACGATAAGGCCTTTTACCAATTATTAATGGTTTGATACCACCAGCAACTCCAGGTCTTTACTTGGAATAGCGAAGCGTTCGCCCATATGCTTGTTTGTGAGGTGCCCCTGGTATATATATACCGCATTACGGATACCCGTTTTTTGCCATATTACGTTTTTAAGGCTACCCTGTTCGCCAATATCCAGTAAAATGGGGGCGAAAATGTTAGTGAGTGCATAGGTTGCGGTGCGAGCTACACGCGATGCTATATTTGGTACGCAGTAATGGATCACATCGTATTTGCGAAAAACCGGGTGGGTATGGTTAGTTATCTCGGACGTCTCAAAACACCCGCCCTGGTCAATACTAACATCAATAATAACCGAGTTTGGTTTCATGCGGCTAACGGTTTCTTCAGATACGATACACGGGCTGCGGCCATCGTCGGCACGAATGGCACCAATAGCAACATCGCATGTAGTTATGGCTTTTTCGAGTACTATGGGCTGCACAACCGACGTAAAAATCCTTGTACCGATGTTATTTTGAAGCCGCCTTAGTTTGTAAATAGACGGATCGAACACTTTAACCTGCGCCCCGAGCGATATAGCGGTACGCGCCGCATACTCGCCAACGGTGCCCGCACCCAATATCACAATTTCGGTTGGCGGCACGCCGGTTATTCCGCCAAGCATTAAGCCTTTGCCTTCAAAAATATTGCTCAGGTACTCGGCAGCAATAAGTACAGATGTAGCACCTACTATTTCGCTCATGGCGCGCACAACTGTTAGCGAGCCGCCTTCGTCTTGCAGATGCTCAAAACAAAGGGCGGTTATCTTTTTTTTCATGAGTGCATGCAGGCACTCGGCTTTTAAGGTTGATAACTGGAGCGCCGAAATCAATAGCTGCCCGGGTTTCATCATTTCAATTTCTTCCTTTGTAGGAGGGGCTATTTTAATGATGATATCGGCTTCGTAAACCTTTTTGGTGTCGTAAACTATCTGGGCGCCCTGCTCGCTGTAGTTATTGTCAGAAAAATTGGCAGCCTGGCCCGCATTGCTCTCCAGCAGTATATCGTGCCCGTTATTTACAAGCAAAGCTACCGATAAGGGGGTTAGCGCTATACGGTTCTCCTGGAAAGAAACCTCTTTGGGGATGCCAATATAAAGTTTGTTTTTTTTACTTTTAACTTCCAGCATCGACTCCTGGGGTTGCATCATTGCCTGCCTGGCAACATTTGAGAACCCACTGTATTTCCCTGTACTCATGATAGCTATTTTTCCGGCTGATGAAGATACGAAAAAAACAGGTTTGATCAGGAAATGTTTTCAACCGTTAGCTGCCTCGAGCCCGGGTCGATAATATGTATCCGTATGCCGGTATAGCTATCAGGTACCAGGTCGGCAATTTTTTCGGGCCACTCTATAAAACAATAATTGCCCGAGTAGAAATATTCCTCGTATCCCATATCCAGTGCCTCATTGTGATCTTTTAAGCGATAAAAATCAAAATGATAAACCGGGCCATCACTGCCCTCATATTCATTCACTATCGAAAATGTAGGGCTGGTTACCTCATCTTTAACACCCAAAGCCGCGCAAAGGGATTTGATAAGCGTGGTTTTACCCGCGCCCATTTCGCCGTAAAAAAGAAAGATGCGTGTATCGCCGGCGTATTTCAATATCTCTGCAGCTGTGGCAGGCAGGTCTGTGGTGGATGTGGTGTGTAAGTCCATGTCAATTATAATCTCCCTAGCGTCATTGCGAGGAACGAAGCAATCTCAAAGCTTTGCATAGTCGTTATGATATCAGGAGATTGCTTCGTTCCTCGCAATGACGGGGTGAAATTAATACTTCTAAATTTTATTTAGGCCCGTAGGTAACTATCGGGATGATCATTTCTTCCAACGAGATCCCACCGTGCTGGAAGGTTTCGTTATAAAAATTCACAAAGTGGTTATAGTTATTAGGATAAACAAAATAGTTATCGCCTTTTGCAAATACAAAACTGCTGCTTACGTGCAGCCTTGGCAGCATAGCATCGTGCGGATTGCGTATGTGAAATACATCTTTAGCATTATAGTTAAGGTTTTTACCCTGTTTATAACGCAGGTTGGTGTTGGTATTACGATCGCCTATTATTTTACTTGGGTTTTTAACGCGAATGGTGCCATGGTCTGTAGTGATTATCACCCTCACCTGCTTGGAAGCTAAAAACTTAAGCAGGTCTAATAACGGCGAATGCTCGAACCATGATAGCGTTAACGAGCGATAAGCTGCATCGTCGCTGGCCAGTTCGCGTATCATCTGCATATCTGTGCGTGCATGGCTTAGCATATCAACAAAGTTGTAAACCACCACATTAAGCTCGTTGTTCATCAGGTTATTTACCGATTCGTTCAACGCGCGGCCTTCGTCAATATTCAGGATTTTATGATAGGAGTGTTTAATGTCCTTGCGTAAAACGCGTTTAAGCTGGTCGGCAACAAAATCGGCTTCGTAAAGGTTTTTACCACCTTCGTCCTCATCGTTCTGCCACATTTGCGGGTAACGGCTTTCCATCTCTAAAGGCATTAAGCCCGAAAAGATAGCGTTACGCGCGTACTGTGTGGCAGTGGGCAATATACTGTAATAAGTGTCCTCTTCCTCCAGCCTGAAATACTCCGAAATAATGGGGTTAATTATTTTAAACTGGTCGTACCTTAAGTTATCAATCAAAATAAAAAATACCGGCCCTTTGCCATCCAGTTTCGGGAATACCTTCTTTTTAAATAATTGCGTCGAAATAGTGGGGCCGTTTTCAGGGTCTTTTATCCAACTTAGGTAATTACGTTCAACAAACTTGCAGAATTGTACGTTTGCCTCGGCTTTTTGCAGGGTTAATATCTCGTGCATGCCGGCATCTTCAAGTGTTTCCAGTTCCAGTTCCCAGTAGATCAGTTTTTTGTAAACATCAACCCACTCCTGGTAGCTTAAGGCATCGTTAAGGGTCATGCCCAGGTTCCTGAAATCCTGCTGGTATGCCATAGTTGTTTTTTCGGTAACCAGGCGTTTATTTTCAGTAAGTTTTTTTATCGTTAGCAGTATTTGCTTGGGGTGTACCGGCTTTATCAGGTAATCGTCTATCTTCGATCCGATAGCGTCCTCCATTAAATATTCTTCTTCGTTTTTGGTGATAAGCACTATAGGAACATCGCTGCTTATATTTTTTATTTGCTGCAATGTTTCCAGGCCGGTTAATCCCGGCATGTTCTCGTCCAGGAATACCAGGTCAAAGTACTGCTTCTTAAATTCCTCAATGGCATCATTACCGTTGGTAACGGTGGTAACTTTGTAGCCCTTCTCGTTCAGAAAAAGAACATGTGGTTTCAGCAGATCAATCTCGTCATCGGCCCATAAAATAGTGGTATCCTGCATAATATATTTAATTTTACCTCCCTATAACCCCGGGGTAGTATATTTTGTTGTAAAAATATGCAAAGGATTAATATTAATTAACAAATACACCGTGCTTGTTTTGTCATAATTCAACACTTTTGTAATTCTTAACAGCTGCTTTGAATAAAAAGAAAATCATAAACGACCCGGTTTACGGCTTTATCAGCATTCCCACCGAACTGGTATACGACCTGATAGACCACCCGTACTTTCAGCGTTTACGCTATATCAAGCAATTGGGAATGACACACCTGGTTTATCCGGGTGCGCTGCATACCCGCTTCCATCATGCTTTGGGCGCCATGCATCTGATGAGCCTGGCCATAGAAACACTTTGCAATAAAGGGGCTGAAATATCGCCCGAAGAAAAGGAAGGCTTAACTATTGCCATTTTACTGCACGATATAGGGCACGGCCCCTTTTCGCACGCTTTAGAACATACCATTGTAGAAGGGATAAGCCACGAAGATATCTCTATACTGCTGATGAATAAGTTGAACGAGGGGTTTGGCGGAAGGCTGTCGTTGGCCATCAGTATATTTAAAGGGGAGTATCATAAGCACTTTTTGCATCAACTGGTATCGAGCCAGTTGGATATGGACAGGATGGATTACCTGAACCGCGACAGTTATTTTACAGGGGTATCTGAAGGGGTGATTAGTTCTGACCGGATCATAAAAATGCTGAATATTAAAGACGACAGTATAACGGTTGAAGAGAAAGGTATTTACTCGATAGAGAAATTTTTAATAGCCCGAAGGTTAATGTACTGGCAGGTTTACCTGCATAAAACAGTTATAGCTGCCGAACAGCTGCTTTGTAAAATTTTTACCCGAAGCCGCGAACTTGCTTTGCAGGGAATTCATTTTCCGTTAACCCCAGCCTTAAGTTATTTTTTAGAGGGCGTTATTACAAGGGATGAATTTATGGCAAACGATCTGCATTTAAAAACCTTCGCCCTGCTGGATGATACCGATGTAATGGCTGCTGTAAAGATATGGGCGGGCAGTGGTGATTTTGTGTTGGCCACGCTTTGCAATAAGCTGATAAACCGGGGTTTATATCATGTGGATATTACCGCCGAAAAGCCCGACGAAGCCCTTGTTGAACAACTAACGGCTAATGCTGTAAAAAAATATAACATCAGCGCTCATGAGGCATCGTATTTTGTATTTACCGACACTATACGCAACAATGCTTATAATAAAGGCGATGGAAACATTCATATATTAATGAAGAACGGTAGTATCAAGGATATTACACTGGCCAGCGATAATTCAAACCTGGAGGCGTTATCAAAAACTGTAAAAAAATATATACTTTGTTACACCAAAGACCTGTTATAGGATGGTGAGTTGTGAATGGTTAATTGGTGAGTAGTTAACGTTAAAGTGACCGTAAACAGCCATTTAGTAACTCATTATTAATAATTTGTTGCTATGGTTTTAACATTTAAATTTGTAAAATGCAATTTACCGCAAAGGATATAGCCTTTATGCTAAACGGAACAGTTGAAGGCGATCCGCTTGTGGCGGTTAACCACCTGGCCAAAATAGAAGAAGGCAGCGTAGGTTCCTTATCATTTTTGGCTAATCCTAAATATGAGCAGTACCTATATACAACCAACGCATCCGTTGTGATTATAAATAATAGCCAGGAGCTTACGGCGCCGGTAAATGCCACCCTGATACGGGTAGAGAACGCCTACGGAGCATTCACCTTACTGCTCGAGAAATACAACACCATTAAGCTGAACAAAACCGGGATAGAGCAGCCATGCTTTATCCACCCGTCCGCAGCTATAGGTACAGAACCTTACATCGGTGCTTTTGCTTATATTAGCCAGGATGTAGCGATGGGGGATAACTGTAAAATATATCCCGGGTGCTATATTGCCGATAACGTAAAGTTGGGTAGTAATGTAACCTTGTTCCCCGGTGTAAAAGTTTATTTCGACTGTATAATTGGCAATAATGTTGTTATACATTCCGGGGCGATTATTGGTAGCGATGGTTTTGGGTTTTCGCCTAATGCCGATGGTACTTACACCAAAATTGCGCAGATAGGCAACGTTGTTATAGAAGATAACGTTGAAATTGGGGCTAACGCTACTATAGACAGGGCCACAATGGGCTCAACCATTATTCGGAGCGGAGTAAAGGTTGATAACCTGGTACAAATAGCCCACAATGTAGAACTGGGGAAAAATACAGTGATAGCGGCGCAATCGGGTGTGGCTGGCAGTAGCAAGCTTGCCGAAAATGTAGTACTTGGCGGGCAGGTGGGCGTTGTAGGGCATATCAGCATAGCAAAGGGCACACAAGTTCAGGCGCAATCAGGTATTAGCCGAACCATAACCCAGGAGGGGGGCAAATGGGCAGGTTCACCCGCAATTAGCTATGCAAATAATATGCGCTCAAATGTGGTTATAAGCAGGCTGCCCGAATTAGAGAAAAGAGTTGACGAACTGGAAAAGATAATTACAGAACTAACGAATAAAGGTAATTAGTCACCCTTGAATAGTTGTCGGGCCCGTGTTAAGGCCGGATAAGTTGATAAAACTCAATGATGGAACTAACGTACCAATGAACACCTTCATAATATGAACGTAAAACAAAGAACTATTAAGGAGCCCGTTTCAGTTTCGGGCACAGGTTTACACACCGGCCAAAAGGTTACTATGACTTTTAACCCGGCTCCCGAAAAACATGGCTATAAATTTCGCAGGGTAGACCTGCCTGGTCAGCCCATCATTGACGCCGATGTTGATAATGTTACCGATACATCAAGGGGCACCACGCTTACTCAAAACGGCGCCAGTGTAAGCACTATCGAGCATGTACTGGCCGCTTTAGTGGGTTTAGAGATAGACAACGTGTTAATTGATATGGACGGGCCCGAAACCCCGATTATGGATGGCAGCTCTATACAATTTATTAATGCAATTGAAGCAGCTGGTTTTCAGGAGCAAGAGGCCGATAGGGAGTACTACCATATCCCATACAACATTCATTACTCCGAGCCCGATCGTAAGGTTGACATGGTTGCCATGCCGCTTGATGACGATTACCGCTTCACCTGCATGGTTGATTACAACTCGCAGGTATTGGGTAGTCAGCATGCAACTATATCTACGCTTGCTGAGTTTAAAAAGGAGATTGCTTCAAGCCGTACTTTTTGCTTTTTACATGAGTTGGAAATGCTGGTAAAGCATGACCTGATAAAGGGTGGCGACCTTAATAACGCCATTGTGGTGGTTGATAAAGAGGTGGACGACGAAGAGCTTTCCCACCTGGCAAAATTGTTTAATCGTAAAGATATCAACGTTGCCCCGCAGGGGATTCTGAATAACATTGAGCTTAGGCACCAGAACGAGCCCGCACGCCACAAGCTGCTGGATATGATCGGCGACCTGGCGTTGGTAGGGGTTCCGCTTAAGGGACACATTATGGCTGCACGACCAGGGCACGCGGCAAACGTTGCCTTTGCAAAAAAAATAAAAACCCTGATCAAAAAGGAGCGTAGCCGCAAGCACGTAAAAGTGTACGACCCTAATATGACGCCGGTGTACGATACCGTTCAGATCATGAACATATTGCCGCACCGCCCACCAATGTTATTGGTGGACAAAATTTTAGAGCTTACTAAAACGCATGTAGTTGGTTTAAAGGCGGTAACCATGAACGAGCCTTTTTTTGTAGGCCATTTCCCGGGCGCACCTGTAATGCCGGGTGTTTTGCAGATAGAGGCAATGGCGCAAACGGGTGGAATCCTGGTGTTGAACACCGTACCCGATCCCGAAAATTGGTTAACGCTTTTCCTGAAAATAGAAAACGCGCGTTTTAAAGACAAGGTTTTACCAGGCGATACGTTAATATTCCGTTGCGATTTGATTGCGCCTATCCGCCGGGGTATTGCGCAAATGAAAGGGATTGGCATGGTTGGAGAAAAAATTGTTGTTGAAGCCGAGCTAATGGCACAAATAGTTAAATATAAATAAAGCATGATACAGCCCTTAGCATATATACATCCACAGGCAAAAATTGCCGATAACGTGGTAATTGAGCCATTTGTAACTATACATAAAGATGTAGAAATAGGCGAAGGCAGTTGGGTGGGCTCAAACTCGGTTATCATGGACGGTGCGCGAATAGGTAAAAATTGCCGCATATTCCCGGGAGCTGTAGTATCGGCGCCGCCGCAGGATCTTAAATACAAAGGCGAGCCAAGCACGGTTACTGTTGGCGATAACACGGTTATACGCGAATGCGTAACCCTTAACCGCGGTACAGCGCTTGATAAAAACACCACTACCATTGGCACTAACTGCCTTTTAATGGCCTATACCCACGTAGCGCACGATTGTGTAATTGGCGATAATGTCATTATAGCTAACGGCGTGCAACTTGCAGGCCATATCAATGTTTACGACTATGCTTTTATAGGGGGGACCTCGGCTGTGCACCAGTTTGTTGAAATAGGCGCCCATAGCATGATTTCGGGCGGCTCGCTGGTGCGTAAAGATGTGCCGCCTTTTACCAAGGCAGGGCGCGAGCCCTTATCCTATATCGGTATTAATTCTGTAGGCCTGCGGCGGAGAGGCTTTTCAGCCGAAACAATTAACGAGATACAGGAGATATACCGGATCATCTTTTTGAAAAAATACAACATTACCAAAGCTTTGGATATCATCGAGGCCGAATTTAATCCTACTATCGAACGCGACGAGATCATCAATTTTGTACAAAACTCCCAACGCGGTATCATGAAGGGATTCGGAAGCAGCTAAGTTAGTTGATGGTCAATAGATCATGGTTGAAAATATAAAACAGGGCTATGATCTATGAACCGGGAACTATCAACTATCAACTACATGAACATTATCCTCCAAAATATTGGCCGTCGTTTTAACCGTGAATGGATATTCAAAGGAATAGATTATACTTTTGAAGCTAATGGCAGCTATGCCATTTTAGGACCAAACGGGTCAGGAAAATCCACTTTGCTGCAGGTGCTGAATGGTAGCCTGGTGCCATCTGCCGGAACGATCACCTATAAAGATGATAGCTTAATGGTTGATGCCGGGGATATATTCAACCACCTGAGCCTTGCAGCGCCGTATCTTGAAGTTATCGAAGAATTTTCTATGAACGAAATGATAGATTTTCATTTCAAGTTCAAAAAGTTCAGGCCCGGCATAGATAAAAATGCCGTAGCCGACATACTTAATTTAACAGGTAGCCGTAATAAATTGGTAAAATACTTTTCGTCAGGCATGAAACAACGGCTCAAATTGGCCCTTGCCTTTTGTGCCGATACTCCAATGCTGATGCTGGATGAGCCAACGTCTAACCTGGACGCCCAGGGGATAGACTGGTATTTAAACCTGGCGCAAAAATTCAGTGAAGACCGGCTGACGATAGTATGCTCTAATCAGGAGCACGAATATAGCTTTTGCCCAAACAGGCTTAGCATATCTGATTATAAATAGCAGATAAACTATACTTAACCTCCTATTGTGTGAAATCTCAAATCAATTATATAATTTTGCGCCTCAATTATAAAGTTTTATGGCAAAAGCATCTGATGTAAAAAATGGTAATGTTCTTCGTTTTAACGGCGAACTGGTACAGGTAGAGGAGTTTTTACACCGCACCCCTGGTAACCTGCGTGCGTTTTACCAGGCCCGCATGCGTAATGTTAAAACGGGTAAACTGGTTGAATACCGTTTCCGTACGGATGAAGAGGTGGATATAGCACGTGTTGAAACCAACGATTACCAATATCTGTACGAAGATGGCGATTCGTTAGTGATAATGGATAATACAACTTACGATCAGCATAACGTGCCTAAAAGATTATTTGGGCCTGCCGTAAAATTCCTTAAAGAAGGCATGAACGTTATTGTAGCATTTGAGAGCGATGAGCCTATTATGGCAAACATCCCGGGTTCGGCAGAGCTGGAGATAACTTACACCGAACCGGCTGTGAAAGGAGATACCTCAAGCGGTGCATTGAAAAATGCTACCGTTGAAACCGGTGCCGAAATTAAAGTGCCTTTGTTCATCAACATTGGCGACAGGGTAAAAGTAGATACCGCCACAGGCGCTTATGTTGAGCGTGTAAAAGGATAATTAACCCACCTAACGGGAGGATTTTAGCCAACAAAGGCCGCGTACTCGTGGCCTTTGTTGGCTAAATGCATTTGTAGGAAGCGCGGCGACATGGCAATCTTCGACATGCTTGTCGCTGACCTCTCCATCAGAGATTGCCTGGTGCCCCGTTATGACCGCGGGAGAAGCATATTATTCCTATTCCCCCTTCAGGATTCAAAACTCCAGTTCCAGTAATACCGGGCAATGGTCAGAGTGTTTCGCTTCCGGCAATATAGCGCAGCGTTTAATGTTACTTTCCAGTTCTTTACTCACCATGGCATAATCAATACGCCAGCCCAGGTTTTTGGCGCGGGCATTGGCTCGAAAGCTCCACCAAGTGTAATTATGCGGCTCCTGGTTACAGTGTCTGAAGGTGTCTACAAAGCCCGACTCAATAAAGTTCTCCATCCACTCGCGCTCTTCGGGTAAAAAGCCGGAGGAGTTAGCGTTTGATTTTGGATTGTGAATATCAATTGGCCGGTGGCAAATATTGTAATCGCCGCAGATAACCAAGTTTGGATGCGTAACCTTTAGCAGGGTAAGATATTTGCCAAACTCGTCCAGAAAGCGATATTTAAATATCTGCCTATCATCCCCGCTTGAGCCGGAGGGGAAATAGGCGCTCATTACCGACACCTCATCAAAGTCTACACGGATACAACGGCCCTCGCGGTCAAAATCAGGGATGCCGCAGCCGTATTCTATATGGTTGGGCAAGTATTTGGTAAAAATGGCAGTGCCGCTATACCCTTTCTTTTCGGCCGGGAACCAAAAGTGCTGATACCCCATATCATCTACCAGGCCAAGCTCTTTTATTACATCGGGTGTAGCCTTAATTTCCTGCAGGCAAACTACATCGGCATCTGTTGCCTGGAGCCAAGCCAGCCAGTTTTTGTTTATCGCCGAACGGATGCCATTAACGTTGTAGGTAATTATCTTCATGTTTTTAATATGTCATGGTGAGCTTGTCGAACCATTCGTCGCTTTAATAAGTCTTCGACAGGCTCAGACTGACATTTGGTTTATTTAGCTTCTGGCCACAGCAGCTTATCCAACTGCTTACACTCCTTTTTGCTCAATACTACTACAGTCATGGGGATATCCGTAAGAGGCCTGTCGCGCTCGTCTTTTTTAACAGCTGCAATAAGGTCAACCATATCTATACCGCTAACCACTTCGCCATAAACCGTATAATTTTGATCTAAATGCGGCACACCGCCAACGGTAGTATAAATATCGCGCTGCCACCCGGGTATTTTGCGGCCCTTAAGCCGGGTCATCTCCAAGGTATCCAGTTTGCCCGCTGTCCAGCGTTTACCCTCTACAATGTAAAACTGGCAGGCGCTCGATGCTTTGGCGGGATTATCGTCGCGCGCTGCGGCCAGCACCCCGCGTTTATGGAACAGGCTATCCCTGAACTCGGCTGGCACGGTATATTTAAGGTCGCCGTTGCCTAACTCTGCGCCGGGTTTGTTTTTAGTGGTGTCACGCGAATCGGGATCGCCGCCCTGTATCATAAAGTTTTGTATCACCCGGTGAAACAACGTGCCGTTATAAAAGCCCTGCTTAGCAAGCTTTATAAAATTATCGCGGTGCAAGGGAGTTTGGTTATATAAGCGAATAATAACATTGCCGTAGCTGGTTTTTATACGTACATATTGGTTTTTGGGCGGTTTGGCAAACGCAGTAGCTATGGTAAGCAATAATACTAACAGAATAGATATCTTTTTCATTTGTTTAGGTTGTCAAGGTTAAAATTCCCACTCCATCTCGGCTTCAAAGTAATCAATTATTAACGATTTTATCAGCATCTCCTGTTCAAGCAAAGTATAATTTGGAACGGTTTTTACCAGTTTCCAATGCGGCCAGCCATCCTGGTCAAGCCCTTCCAATTCGTAGAAGCCCATTTTGCTGAATAGTTTGCAATTGGCAATGTGCATCAACTCTTCTTTTTGCCGCTTGCTGAATTTTTTTGGCCCCTGCCCCAGTTCCTGCACACCTATCAGGAACAGCACCACTTTAATATCCGGCTTCTCGTTATCAAACTCAGTGGCAATACGGTCTTGCAGGGCGGCCCATTTCAAATTAATTTCGGCAGGTTTCATACCGGCAAATATACAGATGCGATACCGTTAAACCTTTTTTTGATGACATACAATTAACAACATTGTTACGTTTTAAAAACACGTTTAGCATATTATTAATTATTTTTGCAAGCGTACTACCAAAACATGCGTTGGTTTTGAAAAAAAGTAAGTATCATATTTTTTGCGCCTGGGCGCTCATGTTCTGTTTTATAGCAGGGCAATATATGGTATTTGCCCATCAGCACCCTATATTAAAAGCAGCGCACGAAGCAAGTTGCCACGACTGTCATAACACGGCTAAACAAAGCATAACAGAAAAGTGCCAGCTATGCGATGCCATGCACCACAACAGCATGGCGCTGATAAGCCATACCTCCCATACTTCTTTTTCAGGCATGGACTACGCTTTTGTAACTTTTGAATACGACTTCAAAAGCATTGCCTTAATACTTTCGCCTGGCCGCGCACCGCCTGTAATTTCATAATAATTACAACCAATCAAACGCTGCTTTTTTGCAGCATTTCCTTGTATTTTTTAATTTATTATTATGAAACTTAAGCTTGTTTATTGCTTTATATTATTATTCTTTCAAGTTGCTGCATTTGCCGATGTTATAGATTTTAAGGGTAAAGTTGTTGACGCCAAAACCAACGAAGGACTTATTGGCGCTACGGTAAGCATCCCCGACCTTCATATAGCTGTCGCCACTAATGTAAACGGCGAATTTGTTATTAAATCGATACCTACCAAAGGCCGTTTTGTGGTACAGGTACAATACCTTAGCTATAAAACATTAACGCAAACGGTCGATTTTTCGTCGACTGCACCTATGATATTTGCTTTACAGCCTAGTGTAATCGAATCGCACGAGGTAGTTATAACCGGTACACCTATTACGGCTGGCAGTCGCAGCAACAGCACTTCGGCATCGGTAGTTAGTAAAGAACAGCTGCAGGGTTCGTCAACCAATTTAATTGACGCACTGGCCAGGCAGGTGCCGGGAGTAGGCCAGATAACCACAAGTCAGGCCATATCCAAGCCCGTAATACGTGGTTTAAGCTATAACCGGGTAGTTACACTTAACGACGGTGTTAAGCAGCAGGGCCAGCAATGGGGCGATGAGCATGGCATAGAGATGGACCAGTTCTCGGCCGGGCGCGTAGAGGTTTTGCGCGGCGCGGCATCGTTGCAGTATGGTTCAGACGCGCTGGGGGGCGTTATCAATGTTATTGACCCGCCAACACCGGCTGAAGGAAACATACAGGGCGAATTTTTGACCAATTACTCGACTAATAATGGGTTAAGCAATACATCGGTAATGTTAAGTGGGAACCAAAATGGTTTTGTTTGGCGCGGCCGGGGCACTTATCAAAACGCCTACTCATTTAACACACCCGCCGGCCGCTATATTAACAGCGGGTTTAATCAAACCAATGCAAGCGGTATGTTCGGCCTCAACAAAGCCTGGGGTTATTCGCACGTAAACTTTTCTTATTTTAAAAATAATATCGGCTTTTATGATGCCGAGCCCGGCGATCCGTTATATAACAACACCACCAGCCGCACTTTAGAGTACCCCCGCCAGGATATACGCCATTATAAAATTGCGGTAAATAACAACTTCCTTTTCGGGTCAAGTTCATTAAAGTTAGACCTTGGCTACCAGAAAAATCAGCGCCGCGAGTTAGAAGACAGCCCTACACCTTCGTTGTTTTTTGACATGAACACCTACTCGCTGGACGCCAAATATTACCTGCCCGAAGGCAATGGGTGGCACCCGGTTATCGGCTTAAGCAGTAGCATTGGCCATAGCGTTAACCTGGGCCAGGAACTGCTGATACCAGCTTATGATGAATATAGCAACGGCGCCTTTATATATGCTAAAAAAGCGTGGGGGCAAAATACCTTTAGCGCAGGTGCAAGGTTCGACTATATTAAAAATAAAGGCAAGGCACAAAACGACGAGGACGGCAATACGATTTTTACAGGGTTTGACAATAAATTCTCTAACATAAGTGGGGCTTTGGGATACACCCATACTTTTAATGAAGTATTAAGCTTTAAGGCCAATGCAGGTTCTGCATTTCGCGCGCCAAATCCCGCCGAGCTGGGCTCAAACGGCGTACACGAAGGGACAAGCCGTTACGAGATAGGCAACGCCAACCTTAGCCCCGAACGCAGCTACCAAACAGATGCGACTTTAGAGTATGGATCTGGTGTTGTAACGGGGAGCTTTGGGATATACGAAAACTATATACGCAATTATATTTATGCATCAAACACCAATAAAGAGCAGGTAACAGTTATTGATGAACAAACCGGTTTACCAAGAGATTACGATGCCTACCGCTACGGGCAGGTAAATGCTAACCTGTATGGTTTTGAAGGTAATTTAACTTTGCACCCGGTATCTTTTATCCATTTTGAAAACACTTTTAGCTATACCCGTGCAAGTAATATCAGTTTTGACAGGCCGTTGCCTTTAATACCGGCCGGCACTTTGCATAATACCCTGCGTTTTGAGCCTAAGATAAAAGGCTTAAAGGATTTTTATCTATATGCAGGCATTGATAACTATTTTAAGCAAAGCCGCATCGATGCTACTTTTGAAACACCTGCCGACGGTTACACTTTGTTAAATGCCGGCGTAGGTGCAACCTTTAATGTAGGCAGGCAACCGCTTAAACTTTATGTATCGGGCACCAACCTTACCAACAAGGCTTATTACGATGCCTTGAGCCGCTTAAGGCCGGGCAGATATAGCCAGGAAGACCCAACTTATGGTGTTTACAATATGGGCCGTAACATCACGTTTGGGGTATATATCCCATTCGGGACCAATAAATAATTATTAGTTAGTTTAGTTAGAAAGATCGCCCCGCCTTGTTAGCGGGGCTTTCGCTTTTTAAGGTGTTAGCCCGCAACGCCGACGACAGATCTTGCGAGCAGACTTTGCGTTTTACCATAACCTGTCTTCGTTGTGCCCCCTGCTTAAATAATCTTCAAATTTTCTAATTCGGTTTTTAGTTGCTGCGGCGAGTTAAAATGAATAGATTGAATACCGAGTTTTTGTGCCGCCGATACATTGCGCAGGTTATCATCAATAAACAATGCGTTTTGGGCTTTAACATTGTGCCTTTGTAACAGTAATTGATAAAAGGCAGGATTAGGCTTACGCATCTTTTCGGTACCCGACACAACAATATCGTCAAACCAGTTTAAAAAATCGTACCGCTCCAAAGCAACCGGAAACGTTTCTGCCGACCAATTGGTAAGCGCGTAAATCTTATACCTGTTGGTGTTTTTTAGTTGCTCAAATATTTCAACGGTACCCTCAATGGCATCGCCCAGCATCTCATCCCAACGGCCGTAAAATGCGCGGATATTGGCCTCGTGCTGTGGATGCTGCTGAACCAATAGCGATGTACCTTCTTGGAGAGGCCGGCCGGCATCCTGTTCCTCGTTCCAATCAGGCGTGGTAATATTGGCCAGAAAATGTAGCATGTCCCGCTCGTCGGCAAATAGTTTCCGGTAAAGATATTGCGGGTTCCAGTCGATAAGTACCGCCCCGAGGTCGAATATGATGGTATCGGTCACTTTTTATTTTCCTTCTCCTCTTTATAATCTCGTTCGGTAACCTTAACGGCGGTGATAACTGAATCTTTGGTCATGGTGAAAACCAGGTTTTTGGTATACAGCGTATCAATTCCGCTCATTTTACGTATTATCTCATAGTGAAAGCTAAGGCTGTCGCGACTAAAGCGATCCGGGTAATGAAGCATACCCACAATATTATTGAATTTAAGGCCAACCAATTTATGGGTAGCAAGCAGGTCCTCCACCATCAGGTTGCGCCTCGGGAAGGTAAGTCCGTCGCCCTCATTCCATCCTTTCCGTTCAAACTTTTGTTTGTAGGTGCAGCTTGTTAGCATGGCTACCATCAGCATGAAAATGATATATAGATTGATTTGTCGGGGGCGGACCATATTATGTAGCATTACTTGGCAAATATCCTTTAAATCCTTTTAAACAACATAATTATTTTACATTGTTAAAGTTAAGGCGCACTTGCCCGCCAAATGATATTTACAGCCGATAACACATCCGTCTCTAAACGGAGATCGCTGTTTACAACAAAATCGTTTTTCCGGTAGAAATTTATCGGCGACAAATAAGGCCGGCCGTCAGCTTTAACATCATTATCTGGTCAACAGCCCAGCCAAAAAGGGTATCTTCCCTGGCCTTTAGGGCATTTAATAATTGTACCATACCCTCTGCCATGCCAAGCCTCTTTCAGCATGATAAAAAAGCAGCGAATGCCGCCAACAGAAAACAAGGTGGCCCAGCCAATAACTGCACTAGCCTTATCTTTTAATAAAATATAGTCCGGATTTACCAGTGTAGCTAAGTAATCGTTAAAATCTGTTATGCCGGGCATACACAGCCTTGTAGGGTACTCGGCGTTCCAGATGCTTAACAGGGTGTCCTTTTCCTGCGCTGTTAAATCATAAACGTGTTCAATCTTACACATTATGTAACAAATAGGTTTTCAGTTCCTCGAAGCTCGTACTTAGGCTCGTTGCATGGCGCGGTTTTTTGTCAAGGTCTTTAACCTGCTGTGGTATTACTATTTTCCCGGCTACATCCTGTGTAAACACATCGGGGAATTTGCAGGGATGGGCGGTTGACAAGAAAACACCGGCGGTATCTTTGGCATTCTGCTCATCCTGATAAGCTGTTAGCGCTTTCCATGCAATAGCAGTATGCGGGCATACTACATAATTATATTTTTTTGAAATATCGCGTATGGCCTGCAATGTTTCCTCGTCGTTATAAGTATAGCCTACAATTAGCTTTTTAAGCGCCTCGGGTTCGTCTTTAAACAGGTCGGCAATACGTACCCAATTGCTTGGGTTACCCACATCCATAGCGTTTGAGAGCGTAGCTATTGAAGGTTTTGGCTGGTACACACCTGTTTTAAGGTACGAAGGGACGGTATCGTTAGCGTTGGTAGCAGCAATAAATTGCCCGACGGGTAAACCCATTTTCCAGGCAAGCAAGCCGGCACCGATATTGCCAAAGTTGCCGCTTGGCACCGCGAACACTACCTTGCTGATGCCTTCGCGAAGTAATTGTGCGTAAGCATTAAAGTAATAGAAGGTTTGTGGTATAAGCCGTGCGATGTTAATGGAGTTAGCCGATGTTAAGCGAAGCTTTTCATTCAGCTCCTGATCGGTAAACGCTTGTTTAACCAGCGCCTGGCAATCGTCAAATGTGCCATCAATTTCCAGTGCACGGATATTTTGGCCATTTGTGGTGAGCTGCAGTTCTTGTATATTACTTACCTTGCCTTTCGGGTACAGAATAGTCACCCGGGTATTGGGCACCCCTAAAAATCCCAGAGCAACTGCGCCGCCGGTATCGCCTGATGTTGCCACTAAAACGTCGAGTTGTTTTTCGCCTGCTTCTAAAAAGTAACTCATCACCCGGCTCATAAAGCGCGCGCCAAAATCCTTAAACGCCAGCGATGGCCCATGGAAAAGCTCCAGCACGTAAACCTTATCTTCCAGTTTTACAACAGGTGCGTAAAAGTTGATGGCGTCGTGGATAATGGCTTTCAGGTCGTCGGCAGGGATATCATCACCCAAAAGATTTTGCGACACATGAAAAGCTATCTCGGGCAGGGTGTACTGATCAAGGTTATTCAAAAACTTATTCTCAAGGCGGGGTATCTCTACCGGCATATATAAGCCTTTATCCTGCGGCATACTATTAAAAACCGCCTCTTTAAAACCAACTCTTAGATCTGTATTGTTAGTGCTGTAGAATTTCATTTTGATTTCGGATTCCGAATATTCGATTTCGGATTTTTAAAGTTCATATTAATACTGTTCGAAGTTCGAAGTTGTAAATCCGAAATCCGAAATTAGGGTTATCCCAAAACCCTCGGCCCGGCATCATTTATTGTTGATACATAACCGTTGGAGCCAATTTTTATATTGGTTAAATGCTGCTGTAATTTAGCAGTGATACGCCTGGCTGTTTCCTCATCACGGGCGAACGCGAATACAGACGGGCCAGACCCGGAAATGCCGAAACTTACCGCGCCGAGTTCCATAGCCATTTGGCGCATCAGGTAAAAATCGGGGATGAGCATACTCCGTACCGGCTCAACCAAAACGTCCTTCATACTGCGACCTATCAGATCGACATCCTGCATAAACAAGCCGCTTACCAAGCCAGCTATGTTACCCCACTGGGTTACAGCATCCTTCATCTGGATATTTTTTCGGATGATCTGCCGGGCTTCGCGGGTTGGCACATCCACATCCGGAAATACAATTGCGCACCATAGGCCCGCCGGGTGTGGTAAACGCACAACATCCAAGGGTTCGTAACTGCGTATCAACACAAAGCCGCCCAGTAAAGCAGGGGCAACGTTATCTGCATGGCCATGGCCACAAGCCATCTCCTCGCCTTTCATGGCAAATGGCAACAGGGTAGATGGGTCGGCATTATCGCCCAATAGCGTTTTGATGGCAAACAAACCGGCAACCGTACTGGCCGAGCTGGAACCCAGGCCACTGCCTATCGGCATTTTTTTGTGCAATTCTATATCTACCCCAACGTCTAACCTATCTACACTTTGCAGATAATGTTGTACACTTACGCTAACGGTGTTTTTGGCCGGGTTAAGCGGCAGGCGACCATCATCACCGGTAATTTTACTGATTGTGATACCGGGCTTGTTGGTCATGCGCATAATCACCTCGTCTCCGGGTTCGTTCACAGCAAAGCCAAGTACATCAAATCCGCAAACTACGTTAGCCACTGTAGCCGGGGCAAAAACGTGTATACCCTCCCGCACTCCTGAAGGGAGCGCTTTTGAAGGGCTTGATTCTAATATTTCTTTTAAATTTTCCATTATTTAGTCGTTATGTTTCCCCTTCAGGGGGTTAGCGGGTGACTTAATTCGCCCCCACATTTATCAGATCGGCAAACACACCGGCGGCGGTCACTTCGGCACCTGCGCCCGGGCCTTTAACCACCAGTGGCCGATCTTTATACCTGTCGGTAGTGAAAGATATGATGTTGTCGCTGCCGCTCAGCATGTAAAAAGGGTGGTTCTCATCAACACTTTGCAGAGTAATGGAGGCCTTGCCGTTTTCCAGCTTACCTATGTAGCGCAAAACCTTTTTGGCTTTCGCTGCCTGCTCTTTCAAATTGGTAAAGTATGCATCTTCGGCCTTAAGCGCGGCGTAGAAATCTTCAACGGTTTGGGCCTCTAAACATGCTTTTGGCAGTACACTATCTATTTCTACATCTGCCTCTTCCATTTGGTGGCCTGCATCGCGGGCAAGTATCAACATTTTGCGCATAAAATCCTTTCCGCTCAGGTCGTCGCGCGGATCGGGTTCAGTATAACCTTTCTCCTGCGCCTCTTTTACCACATCATGGAAATTAGCATCGCCGTTAAAGTGATTAAAGATAAAAGAGATCGTGCCCGACAGGATCGCCTCTATCCGTTGTATGCGGTCTCCGCTGCTCATCAGGTCCTTTAATGTACGGATGATAGGCAGTCCAGCTCCTACGTTGGTCTCATAAAAGAAGTCGACACCGTGCTTGCGTGCGGTATCCCTGAACGTTTTGTATTGCGCGAACGATGCCGAGTTGCCTATTTTATTGCAGGTAACCACTGATATATTTGATTTGAAGATCTCCTCGTAAAAATCGACTGGCTTTGGGCTGGCGGTATTATCAAGGAATACGCAGTTGGGTAGGTTCATTTCTTTCATTTTAGCGATGAACGCTTGCAGGTCGGCGGTATCGGCCGATGCCTGGAGGTCGTTTTGCCACGTATCGAGTGATAGGCCGTCGGCATTGAAAACCATTTTACGGGTATTGCTTATTCCGGTGATCTTTACCTGTATACCGTTGTTTTTTTGCAAAAATTCGGTGTGCGCGTTTAGCTGGTTAAATAAGGTTTTACCGATATTACCGGTACCCAGGCAAAAGGCGTGCAGGGTTTTGGTAAGCTCGATAAAAAAGGCATCATGTACCGCGTTTAGCGCTTTGGCAAGATCATGCGCAGAGATGATCACCGAAATGTTATACTCTGACGATCCCTGGGCTATTGCCCTTACATTAACTCCGTTGCGGCCCAGCGCGTGGAATAATTTACCGCTCATACCGGGGGTTTGTTTCATATTCTCGCCCACAATAGCCAGTATGGCCTGTCCTTTTTCTACCACCAGCGGCTCAAGTTTATTCGCCGCCAGTTCCAGTTCAAATTCCTGTTCAATCAACTGTTTGGCCTTATCAACGTCATGCGGCTGCACGGCAAAAGTGATGCTATGCTCAGATGATGATTGGGTGATGAGAATGATATTGATCTGCTCTCGCGCAAGTAGCGAAAAAAGCCTGCCGCTAAAGCCCGACTTACCAACCATGCCGCTACCTTCTAAGTTAAGGATGCTGATGTTGTTGATAGACGAAATTCCTTTGATAGGCAGACTTGACGCCTTGCAATTGTGGCGTATAACTGTACCCGCAAAAGCCGGTTCAAAGGTATTTTTGATAACAATAGGTATCTTCTTTAAAAACGCAGGGATCATGGTTGGCGGATAGATAACTTTGGCGCCGAAGTACGAAAGTTCCATAGCTTCAGTGTAAGTAAGTTCCTGCAGCGGGAACGCCTTTTGCACCATGCGCGGGTCGGCGGTCATCATGCCATTCACGTCTGTCCATATCTGTATCTCTTCTGCATTTAATGCAGCCCCGAAAATGGCGGCGGTGTAATCGCTTCCGCCGCGGCCAAGAGTGGTTATCTGCCCTGCATCGTTACTGGCAATATAACCGGTGACGATAAGCAGCTTATCGCTGTTTTCGCGATAAAAGCCATTTATCAAAAGTTCAGTTAAGCTGATGTTTACTTTGGCCTGCCCAAATACGTTATCGGTCTTTATCAGTTCAGAGGCGTCAACAAAAATCACATCGTTGAAGTGCTGGGCTGCAATTTTGCTCACCATCAACGCCGAGCAACGCTCGCCATAACTTAGTATCTGGTCGCGGGTTTTTGGGGTTAGCTCACGCAAGGTCAATACGCCCTGCAGCAACTCTTCCAGGTGATTAAAATGAATTTTAAGGCGGGTGTAGGCGGGGTTCTGGTTCTGAACGCTAAGCAAGGCTTTAACCACGTCAAAGTGGCGTTTTTCCAGTTCGGCTAATTGAGCGGTAAATTCCTTGCCGTTGGCGGCATCCTCTGCCATGGTTACCAACAGGTTGGTTACCCCACCCATGGCAGATAATACTACTACCGGGCGGCTGCCGGGTTTATCCTCGTCCTTTAAAATATCAAGCAGGGTTTGTATGCTGCTCACCGAACCTACCGAAGTGCCACCGAATTTTAAGATCTTCATTTCTATTCTTATAATTACTTTTCTTCGCCCCCCCTGTCCTTCAGAGAGTGTTGGGTGAGGCAAAAAAAAGCCTTCCTCTTTGCGGAGGAAGGCTTTCATTTGGTTTTGTTTATGTTTTTACACCATACGATTATCTTCCTCCGTGTTTTATCCCGGTGGTAATAATGGTTGTAATAATGGTGTTGTTAGTTGTCATATATATAATGTCGGTAAAGTAAGTAGATTTTAATTTAATAACCAAATGTAAAGTGGTTTTATTTTTTCAAACCTTTTAAATCTTCCTAAATTGCAGCCTTATGCAGGGACTGATAACAAAATCGACCGGGAGCTGGTACCAGGTGAAGAGTGATAAAGACACTATCGAGTGCCGTATTAAGGGGAAATTCCGGATAAAAGGGATTACTACCACTAACCCGTTAGCGGTTGGTGATGTAGTTGATTTTGAGATGGAGCCCGAACAGGGAACGGGGGTTATAACCAACCTGCACCAGCGTAAAAACTATATTATTCGTAAGGCCATCAATCTTTCCAAACAAGCGCAGATCATAGCGGCCAACCTGGACAGGGCGCTTTTAGTAGTAACCCTTGCCTCGCCCCGCACATCACTTGGCTTTATCGACAGATTTTTAGTTACCGCCGAAGCGTACGATATACCCGCCTGCCTGATATTTAATAAGCTGGATTTGTTTAGCGATGAAGGTTTGAAAATATTGGATGAATATAAGGCTATATACGAAAATATTGGCTACCCATGTTATTCTGTTTCGGCTTTGGAGGGCACTAATATTGATGCGGTGCAAAACCTGCTGAAGGATAAGGTAACGCTGTTCTCGGGTCACTCGGGCGTAGGTAAATCCAGCCTGATCAACCGCTTATTGCCTAACCTTGACCTGCGCACGCACATGATATCTGAATGGAGCGATAAGGGAATGCACACGACCACCTTTGCGGAAATGTTTGAGTTGCCACAAGGCGGATATATTATTGATACGCCCGGTATCCGCGAATTGGGTGTTATCGATATAGAGAAAGAAGTGCTGAGCCATTTCTTCCCCGAAATGCGCGAACGACTAAACCAATGCCGCTTTAACAACTGCCGCCATATTAATGAGCCCGGCTGCGCGGTGCTTACCGCACTGGAGGCAGGCGAGATAGCGCCATCGCGGTATGACAGTTATTTAAGCATTTATCATGGCAACGATACGAGGGCTTAAGGGATTCAAGACTTTTAGAGTCAAGAATCAAGGAAGAAAAATAATATATAGTATTACATGTTGCGAGATCCTGACTCTTATGTCTTGATTTCTTGAATCTTTTTAAATATGCGGGCAGTAATACAACGAGTTTCAGAGGCATCATGCCGGGTTGAGGGCAGCATCACCGGGCAAATTGGCGTTGGATTTATGGTATTGTTGGGTGTTGAAGACGCAGATACCGACGATGACTTGCAATGGCTTGCGCAAAAAATTACCGGCCTGCGCGTATTTAGTGACGAGAATGGCTTAATGAATAAAGCGCTCGCTGATGTTGGGGGCGACATATTACTCATATCGCAATTCACCCTGTTCGCCCAAACAAAAAAGGGTAACCGCCCGTCGTTTATTCGCGCGGCCAGGCCGGATAAAGCGATCCCTATGTACGAGCAGATGATAAGAACGCTGGAAACCATTACCAGTAAAAAAATAGCTACCGGTATTTTTGGCGCCGATATGAAGGTTAATTTGGTAAATGATGGCCCGGTAACCATAACAATAGATACAAAGGTTCGGGAATAGGAATTGCCCGTATGCTGATAAGCGACAACTGTTAAAAAGACCTATTTACACCTTTTGCGCTATTTTTAGTAATATTACGCTATGCGTAAAAATTTAACTCTCCTGCTTTTTGCTCTTGCTATGTCTGCATTGTCAGCCTTGGGCCAGGCACCTGGAGCAAGCATCGATGTGCAGCATTACCGCTTTGCCATCAACTTAAACGATGCCGATAATGTTATTAAAGGGCAGGCAATTCTTACAGTGAAGTTTTTGAAGCGGGCAGATAAATTTACGCTTGACCTGGCAAAGCAAAACAGCGAAGGCAAAGGCATGTTGGTAACCGCTTTAAAAGAGAATGGCAAGGCTGTTGTGTTTTTGCAAGATAGCGATAAGCTGATCATCAACACCAAGGGTGCGCCGGGATCTGTGCATAGTTATCGGATTAACTACCAGGGCACCCCTACCGACGGCCTGATCATATCTACCAACCAATATAAGCGCCGCACATTTTTCGGGGATAACTGGGCAACCCGGGCCCGTAACTGGCTGCCTTGTGTAGACCATCCAGCGGATAAGGCGTCGGTAGAGTTTTTGGTGACGGCGCCCGCGCATTACAAAGTTGTAGCCAACGGGTTAAAGGTTGCCGAAAAAGTGCTGCCAGGCAATAAAAGATTTACGCACTGGCGCGAGACCGCCAAGCTGCCAACTAAAGTTATGGTAATAGGTGTGGCCGATTTTGCGGTGGCTAACCCAGGTACCCCCGGTGGTACCCCCGTTTATACTTATGTGTTTCCGGAAGATAAAGAGGTCGGGTTTAAAAGCTATGCAGTGGCCACAAAAATACTGCCTTGGTTTGCCGGTAAAATAGGGCCGTTTCCATATAAAAAACTGGCTAACGTGCAATCAAAAACCATTTTTGGAGGCATGGAAAACGCCGGGGCGATATTTTATTATGAAAAATCGGTGAATGATAAGGGTATTGAAGCTTTAATGGCGCATGAAATAGCACACCAATGGTTTGGCGATGCCATTAGCGAAAAGACGTGGCAGCATGTATGGCTTAGCGAAAGCTTTGCTACCTATATGGCCAATTTATACCTTGAAGGAACTTATGGGCCCGATAGTTTAAAGTCGCGCCTGGAGGATGACAGGAAGCTGATATTTGCTTTTGAAAAGCAGTACCTTGCCCCGGTGGTCGACTCTGCCTTTAAAGGCCCGATGATTAACATGCTGAATACAAATGCTTACCAAAAAGGCGGCTGGGTATTACACATGCTGCGCCGCAAAATAGGCGACAAAGCGTTTTGGAAAGGCGTAGGTAGCTATTATAAACTATACAATGGCAGTAATGCCAATACCGACGATTTGCGAGCGGTAATGGAAAAAGTTAGCGGGACAAACCTAAAGCCATTTTTTTACCAGTGGCTGCGCACCTCGGGTCACCCACAGCTAAAAATATCCCAGGTTTATAATGACGCGGCCAAAACCGTCGCCATCCATGTAAACCAATTGCAGGCATTACCTTACCAGTTTACGCTGGAACTACTGGTTGATGGAAAGCTTTACCAAATGAATATCAAAGGTGCCGAAACTATCTTAACGGTCTCGTCGGCGTCTGCCAAGCCGGATATCAAGGTTGACCCAGACGTTAATTTGCTGGCTTCGTTTGTGCAATAATTAAACCTTTTATAGGTGCATGCGTCAAATACGCAATGCGTTTAATTTAGTTTGGGTAATTTTAATTTTGGTTATTCTTTATTTTGGCAAATTAAAAAATTCAAAACATTATATCTTTTTAAAATGTTTTCCGTATAATTGAATTATAAAGTAGCCAATACGGCTATGTAAAAATTAACCGATCTGTTCACTTTAATTTTTAACATCATGACAAAGGCTTATCAATCCATTTATGTAAAGTTTTGCAGGTGGAGCTTCAAAAATTTCGGTCAGGGGGCGTTGCCTCAGTTTAAATCGTTGTTTAACGTAAGCTTTTTGCTGGTTGTGGTGTTAACAAACGCCATGCTATTTACAAAGCTTTTGGTTAAGGCGCAATGGTTAACATTAGACATGTCCTCGTATGTGGCGATCCTTTTTGGCGCGGTAGCTTTTTTACTATTAAATCATTTTATATTGTTAAACAACCGCATGTTTAAAAAGCTTAATGCCCGCCTGGCAACTATAAGCGCGCACAATAAAAACCTGTTTTCGGTTGTATTGCTTGTGAATGTATTGTGTGCTTGTGGGTTGTGTTTTATAAGGTAAATACTAAACTAGATATAAAAGCAGGGAAACATTTACGTTCCCTGCTTTTTTTATTTTGTGCATGGTTGTAAATATTTACGAAATTACCACATCGTACTTTTTTGCAACGTTGTGCATCACCGCGTTGTTTTTTCCAAAGACCTTAACGGATCGTCCCGACGGTTTAAATGCGCTTGGCTGGCTATCCGGGGTGAGCGTAACCAGCAATACGCCGGTTTGCGTGCCTATGTTTTTAATGCTATGCACAATACCATGCGGAATAAAAATGTTAGCACCCTTTTCCGCTTCGTACGTTTTACCTTCTGCAAAAAGCAAAAAATTGCCCTTAGTAACCAAAATTACTTTGTCTTCGCGGTTACAGACATGGGCCGACGAAACTGCGCCGATGCCAATTTCTTGTTCTATAATAGTTAATTTACCGCCGGTACACTCGGCGCTCAGGATGAGGTTCATTCGTATTCCCTCTATTTCAGTCCCAGCTTGTTGAAGACCTATATGATTAGTAGCAGATGTCATTGTGATAACTCTTTATTATTACTATGACGGAGCTTTAACCGCAAGTGTTACAAGTACACTTAGAAAATGTTGTATGTTTAAACGTATATATGTCTGATTTTAAGTAGACTGTATATAGCTGTGCAGTTGCTCAATGGTCTCCTTTTGCGAGTGGATGGTTTCGTAAACTACATCGTTTATAGATATTATACCGCATAACTCATCCTGCTGGTCAAAAACCGGCAGATATCGTATGTTATTCTCGCTCATCACCAGCATACAAGTATCAACCGATGATTCGGGCGTTATCTTCGGGAAGTTATTGCTCATGATCTCACCAACTGTTGTATCGTCCGAGTGCTTGCCCATTAAAATGATCTTGCGGGCGTAATCCCTTTCTGTTACCAAACCTATGTATTTGTTATTTTCTGTTACTACTACCGAACCGATATTTTTGTCAGCCATAAGCTTCAGTACATTTAAAACGGTGGTTTGTGTAGGTACAGCAATAACATTGCTGCCCTTGCGGGCAAGGATGTGTTTCACGCTTTTCATATCAGTTGGGGTTATTTGGTTACTGAATTTACGAATAACTAATAGAAAAACAATAGGTTATAAATAAAAAGAGAAAATTAAAGCTTAGCCTATCGCAATAACTTTGTCCTTTAATACCCCAAATATTCTGTCAGCTTTGCGACTGAGTATGGCAACCTTACCTGTAAATTTCCCGAACGAAGGCAGTATAGCCTGGTTTTTACCAAAAGCAAAACAAGGCAGCGTAACCTTTTGCCTGCCGCGCCCAATCAGGCTAACGCCAGGATGAATGTGCCCGCATAACACGTAACCGCCATCAGCTTTTTTCTCCGGATCAGGCAGCGGGTGGTGCAGCATCAGGAAGGGCCCCATAGCTAACTGTTTATGCAGGATAATGCCCAGATCGGTATAATGCGTATCGCTTATGATATCGTGATTGCCTTTTATGAGAATGATCTCCAGTTTGGGAAACTGACTGCGCCAAAGCACAAACCAATCCCAGTCGTTATTCATATCACTGTGGAAAAGATCTCCCAAAAAAATAAGCTTATCAGGGCGGTGCTCATAGATCAGGTCGGAGAGCATGGCCAGGTCATCCTGCTCCATATTACGAGGAATAGCGATGCCAGCCTTACGAAAATGACCAACCTTGCCGAAGTGTACGTCAGCAGCAATCAGGGCCTTTTGCTGGTGCCAGTAGATAGCTTTTTGTGGTAATAAAAAAAGGTCCTGATCTAAAAATTGGAAAGGGGTGCCCGCACTTATCGTCATGGCGCCAAAGATAAGGGTTTTGGTTGTTTGGTGAGTAGTGAGTGGTTGATTGGTGAGTGGTTGGAGCGCGAGCAACCAAATTTATTTATATTGCCTTATGGAAATTAAAGAAGCGCAGCAATTGGTAGATAACTGGATCAAGACCACCGGCGTAAGGTATTTTAACGAACTGACCAATACCGCCATGTTGATGGAAGAGGTTGGCGAAGTTGCCCGTATAATGGCAAGGCAATACGGCGAGCAATCGTTTAAAAAATCGGACAAGGAGGTGAACCTGGCGGATGAAATGGCTGATGTGCTGTTTGTACTGATATGCCTGGCGAATCAAACCGGCATTGACCTGACTGATGCCCTGGAGAAAAACATGCAAAAGAAAAATATCCGTGATTCCGATAGGCATCAGAATAATGAGAAACTTAAATAGGTCTCTAAAGTTAAACAAGCTTAACCAGCCTGTCGCCCTCTAACACAGGGATAGCTTTTGTAAGGTCAACCTGCAGGCAAAACTCAATATCCTTTTCGATGCCCAATTTTCGAAGGCGCTCGCCGTGGGATGTTTTGGCAAGGTACAGGTTGATATCATTTTTACCCAGTTGAAACAAGTCGTTAGCGGCAATGGCTGGGTCATCTAACGTGTAACCGTCATTCTTTAACTGCTCAATTACTGCGCCTGCAAAAAGGGTGTCTTCCAGGTTAAAATTGTTTTGCCAGCCCGCGCAAACCAGCAGTATATTGTGTTGCGTGGTTTTTAGCCAGTTACACAGCGACGTAAGGTTAAGGAACGAGCCTATCACGATCTTTTTGGCCATACGCGATAAATGCAGGGCGTGCGTACCATTAGTTGTAGTAAGTACAATGGTTTTGCCCGCAACCTTTTTGGCGGTGTACGAGAACGGGGAATTGCCAAAATCAAATCCTGCAACTACTTCGCCATTACGCTCGGCGGCTAATAAATAACTAAGGCCCTTTTCGCGGTAAGCGGCGCATTCTGCTACCTCGGCTACCGGGATAATGGCCTCGGCACCATTTTCTATGCCATAACAAATTGATGAGGTGGCCCTGAAAATATCAATCACCACTACTATATACTCTTCCACATGGTAAAGCGGGAGAAGCGCCGGAGTAAGGCAAACATTTAACATGGCTCCCCTGCCCCCTGAAGTGGGAATAGAATTCTTAATATCTGTGGTCATATACTGTTCCCCATTCAGGGGTTTAGGGCCTTACTTATAGAACGGCGGTTTTACCACTGTAGCTTTAACTTTATTATCGCGGATACTGATGTAGATATCTGTACCTTCTTTGGCAAATTCGCTTTTTACATAGCCCAGACCAATTGCTTTTTGCAGCGATGGCGATTGCGTACCCGATGTAACTTTACCGATAACGTTGCCCTCGGCATCAACAATTTCATAATCGTGGCGGGGGATGCCGCGGTCAATCATTTCAAAACCAATGAGTTTACGGCTTACACCGGCCTGCTTTTGCTGCTGCAAAGCTTCGGAGTTGGTAAATTGTTTGGTGAATTTGGTTACCCAGCCTAATCCGGCCTCTAATGGTGATGTGGTATCATCAATATCGTTACCGTACAGGCAAAAACCCATCTCTAAGCGCAAGGTATCGCGGGCTGCCAAACCAATTGGTTTTATACCAAACGGCTCTCCGGCTTTAAATACCTCATCCCAAATATATTCGGCATGCTTGTTATCGAAATAGATCTCGAAACCACCGGCGCCGGTATAACCCGTTGCAGATACCAGCACGTTGTCGATTCCTGCAAACGTGCCTTTCTTAAAGGTGTAATACGCCATCGATCCAAGATCGATATCCGTAAGGCTTTGCAGCGCTTCAGCAGCTTTAGGGCCTTGTACAGCAAGTAACGATGTGCGGTCTGATATATCTTTCATGTCTACACCACCGGTGTTAAATTTAGATATCCAGTTCCAGTCCTTTTCAATGTTCGAAGCGTTTACCACCAGCATGTAGGTTTTTTCGTCGATACGATAAACCAGCAGGTCATCAACAATGCCCCCCTCTTCATTAGGCAGGCAGGAGTACTGCACCTTGCCATCGTACAGCTTTGAAGCGTCATTGCTGGTAACGCGTTGTATCAGGTCGAGGGCGTTTTCACCCTTTAAAATAAACTCTCCCATGTGGCTTACATCAAATACACCAACGCCCTTGCGTACGGTATCATGTTCGGCATTGATGCCAACGTATTGTACGGGCATATTATACCCGGCAAAAGGCACCATTTTAGCACCCAGATTGGTATGTACTTGTGTTAAAGCTGTATTCTTCATTATTGTGGTTTCTCGCTTGGCAAAAATAGCAAAATAGCTGTAGGGAATGCGCTTGTTTATACAATTGATTGATAAAAATCGGTTAGCTGAGGTATAATCATATTTATATTGTGCTGCTGCTCTACCAGTTTACGGGCGTTACGCCCGATTTCGAGGCAATAATGCTCGTCAGTAATGCATTTTTTAACGGCCTTGTAAAACTCGTCCAGGTTGTTGGCTATAATAATATTTTTGCCGTTCTCAACATTAATGCCCTCTGCCCCAAGCGAGGTAGAGATGATACATTTTTCCATCGCCATTCCTTCCACAATTTTCACCCGCATTCCGCCTCCGGATAATAGTGGTACTATCATAATAGATTTGCTGTTTACAAACTCAAGCGCGTCATCCACCTCGCCGTGTATAAATACTTTGCCCAGCACTTCGTAATCGTCGAACTGTTCGGGTATGTTGTGCCCGGCCACATAAAACTTAGCTTTAAGGGGGCCGTCAGTAAGATCTTTATGAAAATTATCCATAAACCACTCTATCCCTTCCCGGTTTGGAAGCCAATCCAGCGAGCCTAAAAAAAACAGGCTTGGGAAGTCGGTTTTTGAATGGTCGGGTTTGTAAAGGGATAGATCGATGCCGATAGGCAGCACCTTCAGCGGCACTTTATTGCCAAATGAAATAACGGAGCCTTTGTCCTGCTCAGTAAACACCACAATGCCGTCAAATTTGTTCAGCAATTCCAACTCGTAATTTTTTATACGTCGGGCCAGTAATTGTAAGTACCACTTTTTTAGCGGATCGCTTTTTTGCTGCGCCAGCTTTTGCCACACCTGGTGTTCAATGTTATGCGCCCTGAAAATAACTTTAGCTTTGGATGCCTTGCGGATGGTGCCAAGATAGGGCCCTACAAATATGCCTTCCAGCTGAATAACGTCGTACTCATTTTCCTGCAGATTTTTTAGGAGCAGCTTTTCGAACCCGGCATTGTAATACTTGTCAATATTGTAAGAATTGTGGGTAAACAAATTGCTAACCGCCTCGATCATGGTTATACGGGTATCGATATTGTACGCTATATAATTGATCTTCTCCAGCAGTTCGTCACTTTCGGGCGTTGCACTTGAGTATTTGTTAACATTGAGGGATATCAGCGATACTTCATGACCTAGGGCGACTAACCCCTTTATGGTATTACCCACTACAATAGGGTAGCCGCCATTTTGCGGAAATGGTGTACGATGCGTTAATATCAGTATCCTCAAGTCGGGCAAATAATTGGTTATGCCAAAGGTATCAATCCCATTAGGCTTTATCAATTAACTCTTCAAAAATAGATACGCCCGGTTCGGTCACTTTAAAAGTTTTACGGTGGTAAGGGGTATGCCCGCGCTCTAAAACCATTTTACGGTGGCTAATGGTTGGGTAGCCTTTGTTGGTATGCCAATCGTACTCGGGGTGCTCTAACGCTATTTTTTTCATATAGTCGTCCCGGTAGGTTTTGGCCAATATAGATGCTGCCGCTATACTGAAGTATTTGGCATCGCCCTCTACAATACACTTGTGCGGTATCTCTCCGTATTTGTTAAAGCGGTTACCATCAATGATCAAAAATTGCGGTATACACAACAGCTTATCAATTGCTCGGTGCATGGCCAGGAACGATGCATTCAGAATATTGATCTCATCTATTTCAGCATTGTCGCACCACGCCACAGCATGGGCAATGGCTTTTTCTTCTATTTCAACACGCAACTGATACCTTACCTCTTCGCTAAGCTGTTTAGAATCGTTCAATAAATGATGGTCAAAATCGCGTGGTAGGATAACTGCGGCGGCAAATACCGGGCCGGCAAGGCACCCCCGACCGGCCTCGTCACATCCCGCTTCAATATATTGGTGCTGATACCTTGCTAATAACATCCGTTCGCGCTTTCCCTTCTTTGGTTTTACAAATATCTTAAAATAAGCGTAGTGCATGCAATAAGTGTTGAAAAATAAACCATTAGCGCGGTATGGGGTCAAACCAACAACTATTAAGAATGTTAAACAAAGGGATGAAGAGATTGATATTTGTTGTTTTTGTTTTTTGTGGGATAAATTGCTTTGCCCAAAAGCATACACCGTTACCGCACGGAATGGTTTTTGGCAATAAGCCCAATGATATTGCGCCTGTGCCGGCTACAAAAATAGAGGCTTTGATGGGTAAGAAGATACGCCAAAGCACGGCAGTTGTTGGTAAGATCATTACCGTAACAAAAGAACAGGGCGGCTGGTTTGAAATTGACGCAGGTAACGGTAAGGTGATAGCGGCACATTTTAAAAACTACAATATAAAACTTCCCGAAGCGATTGAAGGCCGGACCGTAATTGTAGAGGGGGTAGCCCAGCGGGTATTAACAGCTGATGATTTGCAGCACTTTGCCGGCGATACGGTTACCGGCACTAAACAACATCATGAAAAGGTAAACCCTAAAGCGCGATTAACGTTTGAAGTATGGGGTTTGGTTGTAGATAAGTAATCGCCTCCGTTATAATAAACAAGCCAGTGTGCCTAAGGTAGGCAGCAAGCGATACATTTGACAGCAGTACCATGACTGTTAGCGGCGTAAACAGTTCACACTTTTTTGTTGTAAATGGCTACGGTAGCGTGCTATAGTGTATATAAAACAAAAGCCATCGGGCGAATTAACGGATGGCTTTTTACAAATAAATTCTTTTTACAGCAATTACGCAAATTTTGCTTCTTTCCTTAAGGATGCAGGTTCTACTGCAAGGTAATCAGCAAATAGCTCCCGTATTTTTTCCGCTATTTCAGCACGGTTAACGGTTGAAGCATCGCGGCGGCATTTAAGATAATGCTCGCGAGCGATCTTTTCAGAGAGGTCGCCAAGCGTTTTCACTTTTAATTCTTTGCCGAATTTGCCGGCAAGTACCAAGCCGGTAATAGAAATTACGGTACCTATATAGCCAATTAAACCGTAGGCAAAGCTAATGGTGATGGATAGGATAAGCGCTATGGCAAATGCCCATACGATACCGGGCTTAGGTCGCAGCAGGTTCATGTGCAGGCCCATTTCCTTTTCCAGGTCCGAGACAACTTCAATGCGGTTATCGCGCGGAAAAAGCTCGCAGAGTTTGGTTTGCGGCCTTAAGTCGCATTTTTCAATTGGCTTTTTAGCATTAATTGCACTACGCAATTTGTAAAAGGCCTGCTGTGTTGTGCAGCTATCGCTTTGTACGATCTTAACTTTTTCAACCACAAGGTCGCATAACGCCCCAAAGGTTTTTATCTTGTTAATATCCTGGTCTGTGAATCTGATATTGAACGATCTTTCGATCTTTAGTAAAACATCACCTACATCCTCCGGGTCGATATTGCTCAAATTACCAACCGGCGTATTCTTAAAATTAACTTTCAATACTATAGTACTAAATTAAACCATTTAGCGCCGTAAATTAACGGCGGCTAATCCTTAATCCAAAACTGATGCCAGTTTCAAATTACTTGCTCAAATACATTGATTTTTCTTTATACAAATGTCTGAAATAGGGGTCTTCCAAATCGGGGATAAACCTGATCGCTTCACCTGTCGATTTCATTTCGGGGCCTAACTCCTTGTTTACTTCAGGGAATTTATCGAACGAGAATACAGGCTCTTTTATTGCATATCCTTTAAGCTTGCGCTCTATGGTAAAGTCTTTTAATTTATTTACGCCCAGCATAACCTTGGCTGCTATATTAATGTAAGGCACATCATAAGCTTTGGCTATAAAAGGCACCGTACGCGATGCACGCGGGTTAGCTTCTATTACATACACTTTGTCATCCTTTATGGCAAACTGGATATTAAGCAAGCCCCTGACGTTTAATGCACGTGCTATTTTGGCAGTATATTCTTCCATCTGGTGTATTACATTGTCAGACAGGTCGAAAGGCGGCAATACTGCAAATGAATCGCCCGAGTGGATACCCGCCGGCTCGATATGTTCCATCATACCAATGATGTGAACATCTTCCCCATCGTGGATAGAATCTGATTCTGCCTCGGCAGCGCGATCCAGGAAGTGGTCAATTAATACACGATTACCGGGTAAATTTTTCAACAGATTTACCACAGCCTTCTCCAGGTCCTCATCGTTTATCACAATGCTCATGCCCTGGCCGCCAAGTACGTAGCTTGGGCGTACCAATACCGGGTAGCCTACCTCGTGCGCTACTTCAAGGGCTTCTTCGGCACTTTCGGCAACGCCGTATTTAGGATAAGGGATGCCCAGGTCTTTCAGCAGGTCGCTGAAACGGCCGCGGTCTTCGGCAATATCCATATCGTTGAATGATGTACCGATTATTTTGATGCCATGTTCATGCAGTTTTTCGGCCATTTTAAGCGCGGTTTGGCCACCCAGCTGCACAATTACACCATAAGGTTTTTCAAGGTCAATAATCTCACGTACGTGTTCCCAAAATACCGGTTCAAAATATAGCTTATCGGCCATGTTAAAATCGGTAGATACGGTTTCGGGGTTACAGTTTATCATAATGGCCTCAAAACCGCTTTCTTTGGCGGCAAGCAAGCCATGCACACAACTGTAATCAAACTCGATGCCCTGCCCGATGCGGTTAGGGCCCGATCCTAATACAATGATCTTCTTTTTGTCTGATACAACAGACTCGTTCTCACCTTCGTAAGTTGAGTAGTAATACGGCGTTTTTGCCGCAAATTCTGCCGCGCAGGTATCTACCATTTTATAAACCCGGTTGATGCCAAGAGCTTTACGGCGCTGGTAAACATCCTCCTCAGTTACGTTGCCTAAAACATAAGCTATCTGGGTATCAGAAAAACCACGTTGTTTCAGGGTGAAAAAGAAATCTTCAGGGATATTGTTAAGCGAGTAACGACGTAACTCTGTTTCCAGATTTACCACGTCCTGTATCTGGTTCAGGAACCAGCGATCTATCTTGGTAACTTTGCGTATCGATTCGATAGGCACGCCCAGGCTCATCGCATCGTAAATATGGAACAGCCTGTCCCAACTTGGGTGTTCAAGGCTGTGCATGATATCATCGAGGTTGCGGCTTTGGCGGCCATCGGCACCAAGGCCTGCGCGCCCAATTTCAAGGCTTTGACAGGCTTTCTGCAAGGCTTCAATAAAGCTGCGGCCAATACCCATTACCTCGCCTACTGATTTCATCTGCAGGCCAAGCTCGCGGTTGGCGCCTTTAAATTTATCAAAGTTCCAGCGGGGTATCTTTACAATAACATAATCCAAAGTCGGCTCAAAATATGCCGATGTTGTTTTGGTTATCTGGTTCTCTATTTCGTCGAGGTTATAACCAATAGCAAGCTTTGCAGCAATTTTAGCAATAGGGTAACCTGTTGCTTTTGATGCCAACGCTGATGAGCGCGATACGCGTGGGTTGATCTCTATCGCGATGATCTCTTCATCTGCCGGGTTTACCGAAAACTGTACGTTACAGCCGCCGGCGAAATTACCAATGGCGCGCATCATTTTGATAGCCTGGTTACGCATTTGCTGGTAACAGCGGTCGCTCAGGGTCATGGCAGGCGCTACGGTTATCGAGTCGCCGGTATGGATACCCATGGGGTCAAAGTTTTCTATCGAACAGATAATGATAACGTTATCATTACTATCGCGCAATAGCTCCAGTTCATATTCCTTCCAACCTAAAACTGCCTGTTCTACCAATACCTCGTGGGTTGGCGAAGCCTGCAGGCCCCGGCTTAAAGCGGCGTCAAAATCTTCTTTTTTATGTACAAAACCCGCGCCTTTACCGCCGAGCGTGTAGCTTGGGCGTATCACCAGCGGGAAGCCAATTTCCTGCGCGGCTTCTTTGCCTTCAAGAAACGAATTGGCAATTTTTGATTTTGCTACGCCCACACCAATTTCTACCATCAGTTGGCGGAAGGCTTCGCGATTCTCAGTTTTTTCAATTGCGGCAACATCAACCCCAACAACTTTAACGCCGTATTTTTCCCAAATTCCGCGTTCAGATGCTTCGATGCAAAGATTCAGAGCGGTTTGGCCGCCCATAGTAGGCAATACGGCATCAATTTTTTGTTCCTGAAGTATTTGTTCAATACTCTCGCAGGTAAGTGGTAGCAGGTAAACGTGATCGCCAATAACCTTATCCGTCATGATAGTGGCGGGGTTACTGTTGATGATGGATACTGTGATCCCTTCGTCTTTTAAAGAAAGGGCTGCCTGCGAACCGGCATAATCAAACTCACACGCCTGGCCTATAATGATAGGACCTGAACCAATAATTAAAACGGATTTGATGGATGTATCTTTGGGCATAGGGCTTTGTTAAGTCAAAAAGTTAAAAACGGGCATTTGCCATTTAAACAATAAGTTCTATGCGCTGAGGTTGTGAAGTATTCCCGACTCAGCATCGGGGTGCAAAGATAGTAATTTGCAGGGATTTGAAATGCTTATTTTGTAATTTTAATACGATACTGTTGGATTAAAAGGTACTGCATGGTATTTGCAGATAAATAGTATTAAAGACGAGTGATTATTTAAGGGCGAAATTCACCGGCACGCTATACTGTACGCTTACTGCCTGGCCTGCAACAGTAGCGGGCACCCACTTTGGCGAGTTCGATATCACCCTAAGGGCCTCTTCATCAAGTAAAGGGTTCACATGCCTTGTTACTTTTACATCGGTAACCGACCCGTCCTTTTCTATCACGAAAGAGAGCAGCACGCGGCCTTGTGTTTTTTCTTTGCGGGCAAGTATAGGGTAAGTAAGGTTTTCAGACAAATATCGTCCGAAGGCCTGCGTACCGCCCTTAAACTGCGGACTTGTATTATGCGCGCCTGCGTACTTAAACGTTTGCCCGTTTGTATTTACCGATTCTCCGCTGATGAGTATGCCATTGCTGTACTTTTCTTTATAGGTAGAGTGGAGGCCTTCTTCTGTTCCTGTCCACTCGCCATCTTTTTTACCGTTTAACACCTGGCCAGATACAATTACCTTTTTAAACTTACTATCATAATCTATATAAAGGCCTTTCCCGTCAACTACCTGGGCTATGCCTAAAGAGTCGGCAGTAGCTTTAATCAGGTAATTGTGATTGAACTCGTTTGAGGGATCTAAATTATCAGGATAAACAACCGTCCGGTAAAATTTACCGTTGGGATAATAGTCTGTCTGGTCGCCGGTTTTTTGGTTACGGGTGTAATGGTAAACCCCCTTTTTTATACCCGACGGATAGTAGGTCAACACATCGCCTTCAAAGCTGGGCACCTGCGGGGTCAACGATCTGCCAACACGCCGGGTTTTTCCATGAACAAACGTCTCGGTAACTATAAACATATTACCATCCGGGTGGGGTTCAATGCGGCGGGTGTAATCGGCACGGCTGGTATCACCTTCTACTGTGCCATTATCATTTAAAACACCAACATAGGTGCCATCATTTTTAAGATAAAAAGTGGTTACCTGGGCAAGGGCAGGGCATGCAAAAAGAACCAAGATGAAAAAAGTAAAAAGGGGTTTCATTAAATAATTGCGGCTTAAGGCACCGCTAATTTATCTAATTAATTTATTATTCAAATCCGGGAAGATTAATATGGGCTCGTAACTACGTGCCTCTTCTGCTTCCATGTAAGCGTACGACATAATGATAACCACATCGCCAACCTGGGCAAGCCTGGCGGTTGCGCCGTTAAGGCATATCGTACCACTGCCGCGTTCGCCTTTTATAACGTAGGTTTCAAAGCGGGCGCCGTTATTATTATTAACAATTTGTACTTTCTCGTTAGGGATGATATTTGCAGCTTCGATAAGATCCTCATCAATGGTTATACTGCCAACATAGTTCAGTTCGGCCTGTGTTACCCTAACGCGATGAAGCTTTGATTTTAATACCTCAATGATCATGGCGCAAAGGTAGGAATAATTGGCTGATGGTTCATAGGTGATAGCCCATGGTAATGTTTTTCATTTGTAATATATGTATGACGGTGCTATGATCTATCACCATTACTATTTACTACTTTATCAACACGTTATCTATAAGCCTGGTGTTGCCAACCCTGGCCGCGGTGAGAGCTACAACTGTTTCGCTATTGGCATCGGCGGGTAACAGGGTTTTACCGTCAACAATACTGAAGTATTCAGGCTGCACACCTTCTTCGGCGGCTAATTTTGCCATAGCATCCTTTTGAAGTGTTGGTAGATTATCGATATTGAAATTAGCTTTAACCCAGTTTAATGTTTTAAATATCACCAGGGCATGCTGCCGCTCGGCCGGTGTTAAATGGATGTTGCGCGAGCTCATGGCCAATCCGTCGGTTTCCCGCTCAATTGGGCACATTACCATTTTTACAGGTATCCCCATCAGGCTTACCATGCGGCTTACCACTAAAAACTGTTGGTAATCTTTTTGCCCCATGTAAAGGTTATCGGGCTTAACAATATCCAGCAGTTTATATACCACCTGAGTTACTCCCTGGTAATGGCCGGGCCTGAAGTCGCCTTCCAGCAAATGCTCAAGCGGGCCAATGTTTAAATGCCATTGCTCATTATCGTCATAAATCTCGGTAACCGGGGGGTTAAATAAAACATCGCAGCCGGCCTGCTCTAATTTAGCCATGTCTTCGGCTATCGGGCGCGGGTAATTCTTCAGGTCGTTGGGGTCGTTAAACTGCGTGGGGTTTACAAAAATGCTGCAAACGGTTATATCATTGCCCTGCCGGGCCCGTGCTATTAACGATAAATGGCCATTGTGCAAAGCGCCCATGGTTGGAACAAAGCCTATAGTTGCTGCGCCCTGAGATGTTAAATATTCCCGGATATCCCGGCGGGTGGTAAATGTTTTCAAGTTAAAATAAGGTTGCAAAAATTTTGTAAAGGTGTACAAATAGTTAAATACTACCAAACCCGCTTGCATAAGTGGTTGCCAGTTTATATAATAATGCTTATATTTGCAAACTCAAATTTTTTGACTTCTTTACATTTATTAATACTGATTAGTGATGGGTAAATCTAAGCTTTTGTTCATAACTCATGAAATGTCTCCTTTCCTTGAACTCACAAAAATTGCCGAAATAACACGCCAGCTTCCGCAAGCCATGCAGGAAAAAGGGTTTGAAATACGCATTTTGATGCCGCGTTTCGGGAATATTAATGAGCGCAGGAACCGCTTACATGAAGTTATCCGCTTATCGGGGATGAATATCGTTATTAATGATAACGACAATCCGCTGATTATTAAGGTGGCTTCGATACCGGCAGCACGTATGCAGGTATACTTTTTAGATAACGAAGAATATTTTCAGCGCAAGCATGTGTTTAACGATAAGGACGGTAAATTTTATGCCGATAACGACGAACGCATGATATTCTTTTGCAAAGGGGCCTTAGAAACGGTAAAAAAACTTGGCTGGGCGCCTGATGTGATACATTGCCATGGCTGGATGAGCGCGTTAGTACCTGCTTATTTAAAAACAACATATAAAGACGACCCTACGTTTAAAAATTCTAAAGTAGTTTACTCTATTTACGAAAACGACTTTAAAGACAAAATGGATCCTGATTTTGCGCGTAAGGCAGTAATGGGCGATATGACCGAAGCCCATACCGAGGCTTATAAAGAAGGCAGCAACACCGCGATGTATGCGGGCGCTATACAATACAGCGATGGCATTGTACTGGGTAGTGCTGATATCGATGTTGATGTGTTAAATAATGTTAAAAACAGCAATAAATCGGTGTTAGAATACGTTTCCACTTCTGATTTCGAAAATTATTACAATTTTTACGAAGAAATCACCAGCGACCAGTTGGTGGATGTTGCATAAGCTTTAAAATTATATATGAAATTTTACAAATTAGGCTTATTAACCCTGTTAATAAGTCTTTTTATTTTGAATAGCTGTAAAACCCAGGACGACATAGGTTTAGCACCGGATGCGCCGATAGATGGCAACCTGATAACAGACACCAGCATTGTTGCCACAACCGTAGTAGAAGATAGTGTTGTAACTAATAATTTACGCGCAAGGGCTCCTCTTGCATATTTTAAAGACCCGGAATTTGGCACTACCGAAACGAATATTGCTGCGGTGTTATCGCTGCCTAACGCAAGCGCTTACACGCTTCCTGCCGGTACAATAACTATCGACTCGGCACGGTTAGTGTTGCCTTATTCTGCCGATGGCTTTTATGGTGATTCGCTTTTATCTACCTTTACAGTAAATGTACACCAGCTTAACGAGCGTATAGTAACTTCAAAGTCGTATTACAACACCAGGCACTTTGATTTTAGCAGTGAACTATTGGGCGCTAAAACATTTAAAGCAAGGGAGCACGATAGTTTATGGATAACCAGTATTGTAAAAGGCAAGCCGGATACCCTGATGAAGGTTAAACCACAAGTGCGCATACCTATAGACCCCGCATTTATCAACACTAATTTATTTCATGCCTCAACAACTGTGCTGGCGTCTAATGCTCTGTTTGAAAATACCGTAAAGGGGCTATACCTTACTGTAGATAAGAATAATACTACTGGTATTGGCGGCAATATGTTTTTCAACCTAGATTCGGCTGCGGTAGTTGTTTATTATAAAAACGTTAATGGTTCAACAATTGATACTACCGCGCTTGCCCTTCCAATTGGTTCGAATGTTAACGAGATAAAGCATACATACAGTGCAAACGTACAAGCCGCTTTAGACCAGACAGCCACCAACGGCAACGTATATGTACAGGGGCTTTTGGGCTTAAGGGCTAAGTTAACATTCCCCAACGTAAAAGGCATATTCGACTCGTTGCAAAATAAAGTAATAATTAACAGGGCCGAGTTAGTTGTAAAGGTTAAACCGGGTACCGCATCGCCGTTTGGCCCAAATAAACGACTTGTACTATATAAGTACGATATCGCCCATCAGCGGGTTAACCTGCAGGATGCCTCGGCGTCAGACCCACGTGCGTCTATTTTTGGGGGCGATTATAATGCGGCCACCGGTGAGTACCATTTTATAATAACTGCATATCTGCAAGACCTTATACGGGGAAAAGCGGTTGATTATGGTACATTTTTAGCACCAACAGACCCCACTTCTGACAATGTGGATATTAAAGCGACGCCATCGTACGCAGAAAGATCTATACTGGTTGGAAAAGATTCGCCATATCGCATAAAGCTTAACATTATATATACCAAATTAAGTCAGTAAAACTTTTTAAAAGCACTTAAAAATACCTCATTTGAGGTATTTTTTTTTATACGCGGTTTTTTGCATTGATAATGCTATTTATCTCCTTACTTTTGTCGCGCATCTAATTCTATTTTTTACATTAAAATTCTATTCATTTATGTGCGGCATAGTAGGTTACATAGGATACAGGGACGCTTATCCAATAGTTATAAAAGGACTTCACAGACTGGAGTACAGGGGGTACGACAGTGCAGGCATCGCCTTAACAAATCACAGCTTAAAACTTTTTAAAAAGGCCGGAAAAGTAAGCGATCTGGAGGCGCACGTAGCCGGGCAGGACCTTACAGGCACGGCAGGCATGGGGCATACTCGTTGGGCCACGCATGGCGCGCCGAGCGACAGAAACTCGCATCCGCACTCATCAGGTGACAGCAAGCTCACCATTATACACAACGGGATCATAGAGAACTACGCTACCTTAAAAGAGGCTCTTTTGTCAAAAGGGCACGTGTTTAAAAGCGATACTGATACCGAGGTGTTGATCCATCTTATCGAAGAAATAAAGGACGTAACCGGCCTTGGTTTACGGGAGGCGGTAAGGCTGGCTTTAAACCGTGTTGTAGGCGCATACGCTATTGTTATTATGAGCGAGGACGAGCCCGATGAACTCATAGCTGCGCGTAAAGGCAGCCCGATGGTTATTGGCGTAGGCAAAGGCGAGTACTTCATCGCATCAGATGCTACGCCTATTGTTGAATATACTAAAAACGTTATTTATTTAAACGACAACGAAATTGCCTATGTAAGGCGCGACGACCTGCTTATAAAGCACATCGACAATACCATACAAACACCTTATGTACAAGAGCTGGAGCTTAAGCTGGAGATGCTTGAAAAGGGCGGCTACGACCACTTTATGCTCAAAGAGATATACGAGCAGCCGCGGTCGATCCGCGATTGCCTGCGTGGGCGCATTTACCCTGAACAGGGCCTGGTAGCGCTTGGTGGTATAAAAGAGTATATCGAGAAGTTAAAGAATATTGACCGTATCATTATTGTAGCCTGCGGTACATCATGGCATGCCGGCCTGGTTGGTGAATACCTGATCGAAGAATTCGCGCGTGTGCCGGTAGAAGTTGAATATGCTTCAGAATTTAGGTACCGTAACCCAATCATTTCGTCTAAAGACCTGGTCATCGCCATATCACAATCCGGAGAAACTGCCGATACTATGGCAGCTATTGAGCTGGCAAAAGAGAAAGGGGCAACTATATTCGGCATTTGTAACGTTGTAGGTGCATCTATTCCGCGTATTACGCACGCGGGTGTTTATACCCACGCAGGGCCCGAAATTGGTGTTGCATCAACCAAAGCGTTTACTGCACAGGTTACCGTATTAACCCTGATCGCTTTCTACATAGCTCAACAACGCGGTACTATTACCCAAAGTAAGTTTGTTGAATACCTCACCGAGTTAGATGAGATACCGGCATTAGTAGAACAAACCCTACAATGCAATGATGTAGTTAAAGCGATAGCCGAGCGTTTTAAAGATTCGGCAAACTGTTTGTTTCTCGGCCGCGGTAGTTCGTTCCCGGTAGCACTTGAAGGGGCGCTCAAACTAAAAGAGATATCATACATACACGCCGAAGGATATCCGGCTGCTGAGATGAAGCACGGGCCAATTGCATTAATTGATACAGACATGCCGGTAGTGTTTATCGCTACAAAAAATTCGTCGTACGAGAAAGTTATAAGCAATATACAGGAAGTTAAAGCCCGCGGTGGTCATGTAATCGCCATAGTGTCCGAAGGTGATACTGATGTCAAGGAAATGGCCGACTATACTATTGAAATACCCTTAACCGGCGAAACCTTTGTACCCTTATTGGCAACTATACCTTTGCAGCTGTTATCATACCACATAGCGGTAATGCGCGGATGCAATGTTGACCAGCCACGCAACCTTGCAAAATCGGTAACTGTTGAGTAACGATAAGAGCGCTCAGGTAATTAAATAAATTACAAGGCCGATAGTAAAAAGCTATCGGCCTTTTTTGTGCATGGTCTTTATCCTTTGCCTGGTCGCTAAACTGGAACGATACTTGTCATATTTCCTTTAAAAATATTATGGCAAACCGTGGAAAAAGGGGCCCGTGCTGGGCTGGATACAAAATAGCCGGAATGAAAATAAAGAATGGTAAAAAAGTGCCGAACTGTATAAAATCGGCCACTAAACGTAAGCCCAAAAAGTAAGTTCAAATAAATGCTATAAGGGAAATCAATAATTGGTACATTTATATATCGATATTATTGATATGACCATAACGCAACTTGAATACGTCATAGCGGTTGATACTTACCGTAGTTTTGTAACCGCCGCAAACAAGTGTTTTGTTACACAGCCGACGCTGAGTATGCAAATACAAAAATTGGAGGATACACTTGGAGTAAAGCTTTTCGACCGCAGCCACCAGCCGGTTATACCTACCGAAATTGGGGAAGAAATTATTGCGCAGGCGCGGATATTACTTGCCGAAAGCGAGAAGATAAAGGAAATTATCAGCGACCGGCAAAAGGAACTTTCCGGGGAGTTGAAGGTGGGCATTATACCTACAATATCGCCGTATATTTTACCCAAAATATTAAACGGTTTTATACAAAAGTATCCGCAGGTAAAGCTTATTGTTTGGGAACAGACTACCGAGATGATCATTCAGCAATTGAAACTTGGCATGCTGGATTGCGGTATATTGTCTACGCCGCTGCATGAAGCAAGCCTTACCGAGATCCCCGTTTTTTATGAAAATTTTGTGGCGTATGCTTCAAAGAACAGCAAGCTTTATAAAAAGAAGACCATAAGTCCGGATGATATTGATATGGAAGAGATATGGGTGCTGAACGAAGGACATTGCATGCGCGAGCAGGTGCTTAACATTTGCCAGCGCCGCAAGGCCACAAAAGGGTATCAGCATTTTGAGTATAATACCGGTAGTGTTGAAACCCTTAAACGAATGGTTGAAATGAACAATGGGGCAACCATTCTGCCTGAGCTTGCCCTTGCCGAGATGAGTGATAAGCAGCGCGACCGCGTACGCTATTTTAAAACCCCTGAGCCCGCCCGCGAGGTTAGTATTGTGATACACCGCAATTTTTTAAAGCGCCGGATGATAGAAGCGCTTAAAACCGAAATACTTGATTTTGTACCCAAAAGGCTGCGTACCAGGAAGAAAAAAGAAATTATGGAGATATAACGCTGGTACTATTGCAGAGTTACATACTTCGCGCCTCAAAGCCGGTTGAGAGTTTGCAGCGCTTAGCCGGGTCAAAATGCTTCTTGCGCCAGGATAGATTACTTAAGAGATAAAATTATCAATGGCTGACCAATTGCTCTTTCAAGGTAGTACAGTTCAGGATTATTGTCAGATTGAATCAATAGCGCAATATTAGCCGCTGTTTCAGTTTTCAAAAACTCAACAGAGCCGATTTTATAAATTAGCTCTTTATCCTCAAGGGTCAACTTTAAATAATTTCCATTATTTATTTCACCCGTAATAATCTCTCCGGCTACGGCCATTCCCCGATTGGTGATGCTAAAGGCATCCGAGACCTTAAATTTCGCTACATCATAATATTCCATTGTAGATTTTAAGAGCGTTTAGCACCATCCCTTCATTTTATGCACGTCCGCAATAAAGCCATTGCTAACAACACCCTGGGCTACCATATCGCATTCAAAAGGAATCAAGTTTTAAATGATTGCTGCATATGTGTGTTTGCAGAATTTTCCTTAATAAATTGAAGAAAATTAAATTTTTTTAATGTGCAAAAGCTTCTTCAGGAATAATAGCCGCTTTGCTGCTTTCCATTTTTCTTTTTACCAACTTGTCTACCCGCGACATTAGCAAGACGCTCAGGATTGATATGCCTACCACCACGTAACCAACAGTGTCATAATGTTGCAACGGGCTGCCCTTACTTTGCTGGGTAACAATCGTCCCCCCGACGGCCGCGGCTACACCTCCTGCAATTTGTTGTAACGACGCGTTAATGCTCATGAAAGCCCCGCGGTCGGCTGTGTCGGGTATGGCGCTGGTAAGTGCTGATGAGGGTATCATTCGGCTCATAACACCTATCATCATTAACACGTTAAAAGCCATAACCCACAGTAAAGGTGTTACCCCCAGGTTGGTGTATACCACGCACATGATCATTGTCCAAACAGACGCCGCGGTGAATATTTTAAACTTATCTATCTTATCGCTTAATTTACCAACTACAGGCATTATTACCAGGGTGCTTATGCCGGCTACCATAAATAGCGCGGGTAACTGCTGGTTGGTAAGGCCCAGGTTATTAACCGCGAAGGCGGTACCAAAAGGCATCATCATAAACCCACCTATTGATAACAATGCAGTAGATGCAAAGCCAATGCGATAGTCGGCTTTGACAACGGTATGCAAAAAGTGCTTATAAACCGATTTATCCTTTTGTACGGCAAGGTGTGCGTTTACAGGCTGTAGCTTTACGGCTATCATTATGGCAATGATGATACCTAACGCAGCGACCATCCAGAACGGGGCCTCCCAGCCCCAGGCGTTGGCCAGATAAAGGCCAATGGGTATTCCCAGAACCTGGCTGCCGCCAAAGCCCATTTGTACAAAGCCCATTACCCGCCCGCGTTGCTGCAATGCAAAAAGGTCGGTAATAATGGCCATGGATATAGAGCCGATAACACCACCAAACAAGCCTGTGATGATACGCGCTGTTACCAGTACCGCGTACGTGTGTGCAAGGCCGCAAAATATGGTCCCTGAAATAAAACCGAGGTAAAAAAATAACAATAGCTTTTTACGGTCGAATTTGTCGGCGAAGCCGGCGGTAAGCAAACCCGATATACCGGCGCTAAATGCATAGGCCGATACCGCTACGCCAAATGCCGACGGCTTAAGGTTAAGCGATTTCATAAGCATATCGCCAAGAGGCGACATTACCATAAAATCCAGTATCACCGTAAATTGGGTGATGGCAAGTATAAATATTACAAATTTTTGATAACCTGTAAAAGCTACCGGTTGTTGATTTTTCACTGTGTTGTTAGGTTAATTCGCAGCATTGATAGCCGAGACGGTTTATTAATTTAATTATTTGTGAGTGGTTTAGGGTATACGATACTATCCTAAGCACACAATCCTCATCCTCCATGTCAACGCTCCAGCATTTGATATCGATATTATTATCAAACAAAGTATGCAACAGTTGCTTATCATCATGGCACCTCACGTTGGTTTTAAATAAAAGGATGTGGTCAAAGTTTTCTATCATATCCATAAACTTACTTTTTAAGGCCTTTTACAACCAGATCAAAAGTTTTCCAAAGTATTTCATCTGTCATTTTAAATGGCTGGCCGCTCAGGCTTTGTCCCTCTTGCTCAAAGCGTATCAGATTATACAAGGGCGCAAACGCCACCGACCAATACGCTTCAAAAGGCATTTTATCAATTTCCCCGCGCGCTATTACATTATCCATAAACTTCCCCATTACCACCTTAAAATCTGTAAGGAAGGATGACAAAAAGCTTTGCTGGTACGACGAACTGCGTAATTGCTCAAAAAACAGGGTCATGACAGGGTTAGCCTTCATATACCCGTACCGGTTTTCCCATTGCTTACGCAAGCCCTCTTCAAAAGGCATAGCCGGATCAAAATCTTTGATCATGGCATCGCCCATTTTTGTCCCTTCATCAATAGCGATCTTGAGGATGAGATCATCACGATCTTTGTAATAAATATAAAGGGTAGCTACAGAGATGTTACAGGCCTTAGCCAGCTTGTTCATGCTGAAGCCTTCTAACCCATCTTTTACGATAAGCTCAATGGCTTTTTGTTTTACCAGCTGTACTTTATCGGTATTTCTAATACGCATCTAAAATAAATTTCGCTACAAATATAAATGAATATTCATTTATTTATAATCTTTTTTAATTTTCCTAAGCGCTTGTTAACAATCTTGTGACTATATACTTATAAGACGATTAAGCGCCCATAACTTTTTATATTAGCTAACAATATTTTTTAGCTATGAAAAGTTTATTGTTGATGCTTATAACAGGATGCGTTGTAGTGAACCTGTGCAGCGCCCAACCCGGCAAAACCGAAATAACCCGTTGGCAGGATGATAAGAAGGGAGCGGTATCTATTACCTGGGATGATGGCTCTATTAATCAATTTAAAGTGGCTTTGCCTCTGCTTAATAACTTTAAATTCCCGGCTACATTCTTTATCATCACCGGGCAAATTCCGGGCTCGCAGTATCATGGGAAATTTATAGGTCGCCCGGTGCAGACTATAATAAAAGAAACGGCAACCATAGCAACCAATAAGGATAACCTGTTTGAGCGGGCTTCTGCGACACCCTATCTGGGCTTAGTTGGACCGATGGATTATTACTATAATGCCGGGTCGCTTGTAGATGCAGGGAAAACCGATGAGGCAATAAAGCTGATAAACGAGATGTACGCCATGGTGCGTAATAAGCACTTTAAACCCGGAGTGCAGCATAATCCTGAATATATGGACGCTCACGGCACCACATGGAATGATATCCGAAAGTACGCGGCGCAGGGGCATGAGTTTGCCAGCCATATGATAACCCATCCGCGCCTGGCTATACTTGATGAGCCTAATATGTTATATGAGCTAACCAAAAGCAAAGAAGATATACTTAATCACCTCGGGGCCAGGTATACATTTTCGGGCGAGGGGCCGTTTGGGACCGAAAATGAACGTGTTATGCGTTATGCTTATAAAGTTTATCCGGCCTTGCGTAACCGTATGCCCGAGCCATGGCTAAAGGAGATAACCCGCGGCAATCCAAACAACCCCGGTAATACTAACAAAGAATACATCCAATTTCAGCGGGGAGCCACTACAAAAACGCCGCTGCCGATTATGAAGGCCTGGGTTGATACCACGGCCAACAAAAATAACACCTGGCTGGTACTAACCATTCACGGGGTTGATGGCATAGGCTGGGAGGCATTGTCGCGGCAGGAGCTTAACGACTATTTTAGCTATATTAAAGCACGGGAAAAAGACTTGTGGGTAGCAACCTTTGGCAATGTTGCACGCTACATGCGCGAAAGGCAGGCCGCTGCACTGCAGGTACAACAAAATAAAGGTGCAATAACCATTACCCTACGGCACACGCTTAACAAGGCCATGTACAACCTGCCACTAACCCTTAAAACAGGAGTACCAGCTAACTGGAAGAGTGTTAAGATAACGCAAGGCAAAAAGTCGTTGATTATTAAACCTGTAACGGGCAACAGTAAGTACGCCTATGTATTATATCGCGCCTATCCTAATAATGCCACAATAACATTATCGCCTATATAATGTAGCGCCGCCAAAGGTTATTGCCGTGTACCTGCCCGCTGCTTTTTGCTTTCGTAAACTGAACCGTACACATATGTTTTTTTATCACAGATATTGCAAGAATATCTTTTTAGAGGCAGCCAGAATAAAGTTGCTTTAACTAAAACCGGCCTTCGGACACGGCTTGTGAGTTTACCTATGCCGCAATGCGGGCAGGTTTTTTTTTGTCTTGTTTCCATTTAAGGGGTATTGCAAACTTTAACAATTATTTATTCAATAGTTATTCAGAAACGCACGTGTATCAGGCTAACGCTTTTATCAGGGCAGCTTTACTAACCGGCTTTGGCAAAAAGGCATTAGGCCCGGTTTTAAAGGCCATGTTTATTATATCTGCAGATGTTATGGATGATTGGAATATGAAGGGAATATGTAAATGCTGATTGATATAATGTGCCAGGTCGATTCCATTTTGTTCGCCCTTAAGCATTATGTCGGTAATTACAAGGTCAACATTCAAAGTTCCAAGGTCCTTCACAGCCTCTTCATAACATTCTGCAATGCCGCAAATGTTGTGTCCAATATTCAGAAGCATCTTCTTTAACGCAAAGGCAATTAAAGGGTTATCTTCAACAATATAAATGTACAACTTTTGCATAAAAATTAACTTTCCATGTCGATATTAATTATAGTTATCTAAATCCAGCCATAAATTAATTTTAGATATATCAAATATCCGCTAAACAATGTCTTTTAAGAAATTTATAGGGTGGACAAAATTAAGACAAATGTTATGCAGCGGGCGGCTAAAGTATGTCTGTTACATCTTCCAAAGTCTCGTCTGCAACTAACCGCATCTTTTTTCGCAAGCGCTGCTTTGCCTTTTTAATGCCATCAACCGTGATGCCCAGCATACCGGCCATTTCGCGATTGTTAAGTTTTAGTTTAATTAGCGCCAGTAATCGTACATCGGTATCAGACAGGTTGGCGTATTTATGGCGAAGGTTATAAAAGAAAGTGCTGTGTACCCTGGTGAAAAGTCTTTTAAATTCAGCCCAGCTATCATCCGTCATGATATGGGCCTGCAGCATTTTATCAAGGCTGGCGGCAACATCAGCCGAGTTAAATTTCACCTGGACGTTTTCAAGCTCTGCCTTAATCTTGTCTATCAAAATGTTCTTTTGCATCAGGCTTTCCGTGTAGCCGTTTAGCGCGCGTATGGCGTTTGTTAATTCTTCATCCAGTCGCCGCTTTTCTAAGGCCATTAGTTCCTTGTCCTTATTTGCCTTTAACCTTTGGCGGTTAAATACCAATGCTGTTATTATTATTAACAATATTAATACTACAATTATGGTGTTTTGCTTAAGGGTGTTTATTTGAGTGCTCTTTTTTAAATTGTTAAATTCATGCCTGCTTTTCTCTGTTATCCACTGCAGCCGTACGCGTTCAATTGCGGCCATGTTATCCCTTTTTGCTAAGCTATCGCGCAGGTTTTCTGCCCTATCGCGATATAATGCCGCTTGGGGGATGTTATTGAGTTGCTCGTTAAGTATTGCTTTAAGATCATAATATTGCGCACGCTGCAACAACATTTTTTTATCTATGTTTAAAAGTAACCGGTTGGCGGTATCTAACTGCATACCCGCTTTCTTAAACTTGTAATGATCAATGTTAATGCGAATTATCCTTAACAAAGCAATAACCGCATTTAGTTTTTGGCCATACTTTAACGATTGGTTATAATCTGCCCGTATAAGCGGCAGGGCCTTATCATACCGGTGTTGTAAAAAATATATCGACCCTATATTGCCGCCTGCAATGGCCATCCAAACTGTATCTTTTGTTGCCGCAGCCATTTTTAAGGCGTTGTTAAAATAATTCATGGCTAACTCATACTCCCCGTTATTGCGGTAAGTAAGGCCAATGGTATTTATAATATTTACGCTGGTGCGCGATATTTTGGTATCATATTTTAAAGCGTACCGCAAGTTTATACGGGCGTTTTCAAAATCGCCCATAGCGTAATAAAAGTTGGCGGTTTCTAAAAATAAGGCACTTACACCGGGTACGTTGGCGAACCCGACTTCGCGCAGGTTTTCTTCTGATAGCAGGAAATAACGGCATGCGGCCGTATTCTGTTTATAAAGGAAGTAATAATTGGCTTTGCGATGCTGGTATATGCCCGTCTCCAGTTGCATATGATTTTTTCGGGCGAAGGCTACCGCCTGGTCAAAATAGGTATTGCTTAAAATGTTGTATCCCCGATTTACCGAATAGTAGTCTGAACGCATATCGAAGGTAGCGCATTCAAGCGGCAGGTCTTCAAGGTCAATCGCTATGCGTTTTATTTCGTCAATACAGCGCATGGCATCTGCCTCGTTCATGTTACGGCAATGCTGCTTATATATCAGCCTGGCCGCCTCTACCCGCCCTTCAACGGGCGTTTTTTTTAAGCTTATGAAAAGATTAGGTTGATAGGATTGCTTTGCCTCAAACTCATGGGCAAATAACGGGCCGACAAGTATTAAACATATCGATAAAATGCAAAGCATTTTGCCTGATAAGATATTTGAGCACTTAGGGGCCAAAGACTTAATTAATCAAAATTAGTTAGAGGAAATTTTCAGCAGTTAAATTTACTAAAGGTGAATAGTTTTTCGCAATAAATAATACTGAATTCATCTTTTTACGATACCTTATTTCACCCTTGTTTTAGTTACTTAATAGCTTGGGGTGTTTGTATCTCGTTTAAGGACAAAGGGATAAGCTTTTTGGTTTTGAGCCAGGTAATGGTTACGATGGCCAGGGTCATACTGCCGCCAAAAATGACTGCCGGTATGGTGCCCAAAAGCTTAGCTGCAACGCCTGATTCAAAATCTCCAATTTCGTTTGACGAGCCAATGAACATAGAGTTAACCGCCGATACCCTGCCGCGCATATGATCGGGCGTAAGCAGCTGCATCAATGTTCCCCTTATAATAACACTTATGCTATCAAACGCTCCCTGTAAAAATAAGAACAAAAGCGACAGGTAAAATATATGCGATAGGCCGAACCCAATTATTGAAACGCCGAAGCCAAGCACTGCTATCAACAAATTGCGCCAGGGCTTATTCATGGGCGAGTAACGGATCATGACCAGCATGGTGAGCGCAGCGCCTAGTGATGATGCCATACGCATAACCCCCAACCCTTCCGAGCCAACTTTCAATATGTCCAGCGCGAATACGGGCAACAGGGCTACTATCCCGCCAAAAAATACCGAGAACAGGTCAAGGCTCATGGCATAAAACATTACTTTATTGCTAAAAACAAAGTTAAGGCCCTCTTTAAGGCTTATCCAGATATTCTCTTTAGGAATAAACACTGGTGGATAGGTGCGCAGCCTGAAAACCAGGTAAAGCGATATAAGCATTAGTATAAGTACCAGGCAAAAAGTAGCCGTAATGCCGCTTAAACCCGGAAACATATGGCTGGCAAAGCCGTAAATAAAACCGCCGGTAAGCGGGCCAAGTATCGATGCTACCTGCCAGCTGGAGCTGCTCCAGGTACTGGCGTTAGGATAAATCTCTTTTGGCACGCTATGGGCATAAATTGTAAATGTAGCCGGCCCGTAAAATGCCCTGGCTACGCCATTGCAAAATATCATGCCGTAAAGAACGGCTAACAGGCCATGAATGTGCATATAACCAGTTACGCTGTTCAAAGTGGCGATGAACATAATAAACGATGATAAAAATACGCCCGAGAATATCAGCAGCAGCATTTTGCGTTTTTCGTATTTATCAGCAATATAGCCGCCGTAAAGCGCTATGCCAACAGCGGGTATGGCTTCGCTTAAGCCTATAAAAGCGAGCGCAATTTTACTGTGTGTTAGTTGATAAATATAAAAGCCAAGTACCACGGTTTGCATCTGGTAGGCAAATGTAAAGCAAAACCGCATACCTACGTACGATCGGAAGTCCTTATATCTAAGGGCGGCGAATGAATCTGGTTTGCGGGTGTTATTTTCCTCGTCTGGCACTTATGGTGATGTTTGGGGCCGCAATTTACAATAGTAAAGGGCTGGCTCAAAATACTATCTACACCTGATTGTTAAAAACTTAAGCCGTGCTGATCTATCAGGTAAACCAACGCGGTAATTGCTGCCGCGCCCAATTCCAGCTCGCGTTTGTTTACATTTTCAAAAACATCGTTTGATGAATGGTGGATGTCAAAATAACGCTGCGAGTCGGGACGAAAACCGATCAAAACTATTGAAGGTACGGTTTCTTTCAGCGGCCCTATATCGGTTCCACCACCGCCGGCAACCAAACGGTCGGCCTCGTAGGGTTCAAACAGGGGTTTCCAGTCTTTATTGATGCCCTTTAAAAATTCATTTGATACGCCCTGAAAACTAAAGCCCCGGGGCGTAAAGCCGCCCTCGTCTGTTTCAATAGCGGCTATATGCTCTTCTTTATTGGCAGCGGCAAGTTCAGCATATTTGATACCCCCTTTGTGGCCATTTTCCTCATTCATAAAAAATACTGCCCTTACAGAGTTTTTGGGGCGGTAACCGGTTGCTTTGAATATCCTTAGCACTTCTGCCGACTGCATTACACCCGTGCCGTCATCATGCGCGCCTTCGGCCAGGTCCCACGAGTCAAGGTGGCCGCCTACGGTAATAAATTTATTAGGGTTTTTACTTCCGGTTATTTCGCCGATAACGTTGTACGATTTAACGTCGGGAAGGGTTTGGCAGCTTTGTTTAAAATAAAATTTAATAAGCGGCCATTTACGCAGCCTAAGCATATTGCTAAGCTTGTTTGCCGCCAGGGTTGATATAGCCGCGGCGGGTATTTTCTTAACGCCATCAACGTAAACCGTTCCACCTGTATGAGGATAATCGTCTATCGCTGATGATATCGAACGCACAATAGCCCCCACCGCACCATATTTAGCCGCGGCTGACGGACCTGCAAAACGTTGTATGCCTGCGGCTCCGTATCCGGCGCCCGTTTCTATAAAGCGCTGGTCAAACGGCCCGTTAAAGAAAACAATTTTTCCTTTGATAATGCTTTCGCCCAGTTCATCCAGTTCTTTTAGGCTTCGTACTTCAATAATATTGGCCGTGATGCCTGCTGCAGGCGTGGCTATTGACATACCTAACGCAGCAATTGGCACAGCTATCTTATTTTTGCCATCAATGATATAGGCTTGTTCTTTTGCGCCCCTCACCCAATGTGGCACCATTACTTCTTGAAGGTAAACCTTGTCAAAGCCATAACTTTCCATCAGTTTTTTACTCCAATCAACAGATTTCGCTGCGCCTGCCGAACCGCTTAAACGCTGGCCGATATTTTTGCACAGGTAACGCAGGTTTTCGTAGCATTGGCCGTTTACCAAAGCCTCGTCGTAAAACTTGCGTATCTGCACCGAATCCTGACCTTGCGAATAAATTGCCGATGATAAAATTGCGATTGTTAGGAGAAGGGATTTTTTCATGGATAAAGCGTTTAAGCAAAAGTAATATTTGCCAGGCATTTTCATTAATGGCTTACGATATTTTATCCCAGCTTAGCCCGGCGTTTTTTGCCTGGAACGCTCGGTTTAGGATCTGGTTTTCGGGCGAGGCCAGTTGGGGGTCTTTTTCAAATATTTCAATAACCAGATTCCGGGCTTGCTGTAATATCTCCTGATCTGTGGTAAGGTCCGCCACTTTCAGATCGAGCACACCGCTTTGCTGTGTTCCCTCGATATTTCCAGGGCCGCGTAACTGCATATCTATTTCGGCAATTTCGAAACCGTTGTTGGTTTTTACCATAGTATTTAACCTGATGCGGCCATCATTGCTAAGCTTCTCGTTACTCATCAAAATACAGTAAGACTGCTCGGCACCGCGGCCCACACGCCCACGCAACTGGTGCAATTGCGAAAGGCCAAAACGTTCGGCATTTTCTATGATCATTACCGATGCGTTGGGGATATTAACACCAACCTCAATTACGGTTGTTGCCACCATTATCTGGGTTTCTCCTTTTACAAAGCGCTGCATTTCAAATTCCTTTTCGGCCGGTTTCAGCTTGCCGTGCACTATGCTTATTCTATAATCGGGCAGCGGGAACTCGCGTGCCATAACTTCGGTGCCGTCCATCAGGTTTTTCAGATCCAGCTTTTCACTTTCCTTTATCAACGGATAAACCACATAAACCTGCCGGCCTTTAGCTATTTCCTGTTTCATAAAACCAAACATACGCAGGCGTTGGGCTTCGTAAAGATGCCGCGTTTCAATAGGCTTTCGTCCCGCCGGCAGTTCATCGATCACCGATATGTCTAAGTCGCCGTACATGGTCATGGCCAGCGTACGGGGGATGGGCGTTGCCGTCATCACCAATATATGGGGGGGCACTACATTTTTACGCCAAAGCTTTGCACGTTGCTCTACACCAAAGCGATGCTGCTCGTCTATTACCACCAGGCCAAGATTTTTATATTGTACCTTATCTTCAATAAGGGCATGGGTGCCTATCAATATATTAAGGGTTCCGTCCTCTAATTTTTCATGAATCCCCTTACGAAGCTTGTTGGGTACCGACCCGGTCAGCAAAGCAACCTTAATAAAGCCCTCGCCTACCAGCCCTTTTATTGTTTGATAATGCTGATTGGCCAATATCTCGGTAGGGGCCATGATGCAGGCCTGAAAGCCGTTATCGATAGCTATCAACATGCTCATTAAGGCCACAACGGTTTTACCGCTACCCACATCTCCCTGCAGCAGCCGGTTCATTTGTACACCGCGCTGCGTATCTAACCTTATTTCTTTTAAAACCCGCTTTTGGGAATTGGTTAAGGCAAAAGGTAATTTATGGTGATAAAACTCATTAAAGCAGTTACCTACCGATCCGAAAACATTTCCTTTAAATTTTTGGGTGCGGAGTAGCTTGTTACGCAAAAGCTTCAGTTGCAGAAAAAAAAGCTCTTCAAATTTTAAGCGATATTGAGCCTCCTTTAATTGGTTAGCATCTGCCGGGAAGTGAATGTTTCGGTAGCTTTCCTGTCTACCGGAAAGTTTGAAACGGTTGCGGATATAGTCAGGCAGATTTTCATGAATATCTTTCGCTGTTTGATCCAGCAGGCCGGCAATTAATTTTTGCAGGCCTTTACTATCCAAGGCAAACTGCTTCAGCTTTTCGGTAGAATTGTACGCAGGCTGAAGGCTAAGGTTACCTTTTTGCTGCGCCCCCGGCATGTATAACTCCATTTCGGGGTGTGCCATTTGGGCCTTGTTGTTAAAAAAGCCCGGCTTGCCAAAAATCACATAAACCTTACCTGTTGCCAGCATCTTTTCTACCCATCTAATACCCTGAAACCACACCAGTTCTATTGTGCCGGTATCATCTTTTGCCTGGGCAACTAAACGTTTTGTCCGCTTTTCGCCAATTATTTCTTTTTGGGTTATACGGGCCAGCACCTGTACATAAGGCATGTCGGGTTGTATTTCCCTTACTTTATAAAACCTTGTACGGTCTATATACTTATAAGGAAAGTGCTTTAGCAGGTCCTCAAAATTGTATATCTGCAATTCCTTTTTAAGTACTTCGGCACGGGCAAGGCCTACACCTTTCAGATACTCAATGGGTGTTTGAAACTGCTGATTATTCAATTTTTTATATTGCTCAGGGTTTTAAGGCAATTACAGATATTTCTACGTTAACACCTTTTGGAAGTGCGGAAACCTGCACCGTTTCGCGGGCGGGAAAATCAGTAGAAAAATAGGAACCATACACATCGTTTACCTGAGCAAAGGTTTGCATATCGGTTAAAAAAATAGTTGTTTTTATAATGCTATCAAAACCTACGCCTGCCTCAGTTAATATGGCCTTCAGGTTTTCCATCACCATTTTTGCTTCATCGGTTATGCCTGTGGTAATAACCTCGCCGCTTGTTGGGTTAATCGGCACCTGGCCCGAAACAAATAATAAACCGCCGGCTGCAACAGCCTGGCTGTATGGGCCTATCGGTGCAGGGGCGTTACTGGTATTGATAATAGTTTTCATAGTGGCTAAAATAATTACTTCTTTAAAACAAACCACTGAATAAGCTTCCAGATAATACCTGCAAGGAACATGATAATGGCAACAGCATTGATCACGTGCATTACTTTAAGATTGAAGCTGGTGGGCCTGTTAGGGTCTTTTTTCCTAAAAAAGTACATAACACAAATTTAATAAAAAAAAGAAAGCCCTCCGAGTTATTCGGAGGGCTTCTTAATAATATTTTGGTTAGATATTATCTTTGTTTGAAAGAAACACGACGGTTAGCAACACGTCCTTCTTCAGTTGAATTGTCAGCTATCGGGTTAGTTTCACCGTAAGCTTTGATTTTCAATTTTGATGCAGAAACACCTGAGTTAACTAAGTAAGTTTTTACAGAGTTTGCACGGTCGCGAGATAAAGCCATGTTGTGAGCAGCAGTACCTTCAGATGAAGCGTAACCATCGATCTCAACAGTTTTACCAGATGAACGTAAATCAGCTGAAGTAGCATCTAATACTGGGTAAGATGAAGTCCTTAACACAGAGCTGTCGAATTCAAACTGGATGTTTGAGTAAGCAGTACCGGTTGCAGCACTGTCAGCAGAAGCGGTAGGGAATACGATAACGCAACCAGAACCGTCAACTACGCTACCTGCAGGAGTGTTAGGGCATTTATCGAATTGATCAGATACACCGTCGCCATCAGAATCTTTCTTAAGATCGGTAACCGCATTTTCAACGTTTGTTACACGGCCTTTAAGAGCTTCAACTTCCTGACGTAAAGCTGCATCGTATAATTCATCATACATCATAGCTACCGGGTTAACCCACTCTAAGCTTGGTTTTGAGCTTGAACCCAAAGTGAATTCTAAACCACCGTATCCGTATGAGTAGTGATCTTTTCTGTTGCTACCTGTAGTAACACCATCAAAGTTACCACCATCAATAAAGTTTTCAGTGTAACCGAAGTTTAAGGCAACTACGTCGCTTAAACGGAATTTAACACCTGCACCAATTGGAATAACGAACTCTCTAACATTTCTGCCAGTACCAGCGTTACCACCTGCAGCACCATTTTTATAATCAAAAGGCACACCAGCCGCAGTAACACCTGTAGGGTTATACATAGCTAAACCCGCACCTGCATTAATGAAGAAGTTAACCGAGTTTTTACGACGGATAAAGTCGATAGTTGCAACGTTAACAACACCACTTAAAGTAGCTTGCCAAAACTTAGTGGTATAAGTACCAACATTGGCAAGGCTGTTATTGTTACCTGATACTTTACCGCCGCGTACATCTAATTGTAAGCCGAAGTTGTGGCCTAATTGGTCTCTTACGGATATGCCGTAACCTAATTCGATTTTCTTATCTCTGAAGTCGTTACTTCCGCCTGTTGCAAGCACTTGAGATGTTGCACCAGCGTTAAGCCCGATACTCCAGGTTTTGTACTGACCTCTGCCGCCAAATACCTTGGCAGTAGTTGCTGTAGAAGACATCATGGTTGTATCTGTGGTAGTAGTGGTAGTGGTAGCGGCCGAGTCTGTTTGGGCACTAACCATTCCAGCAACCAGCAAAGAAGCGCATGATAATGCTACTGATTTCTTTAATGTAGAATAATTCATAGTTTTAAGATTAAACGATTTAATTGTGATTTTTTTCAAAATTAGTAATTATGTTTGAAACAAATACCAAATCTTGTTCCAAAAATCATTATATCTACTACAAACAACATAAATATTTTGTTTTTGTATAATTTAATATTTTATAATTTATGAAATATCTACCTGTTAGTGAACGGTTATTTACAATTAATAGAAAAAATTTCGTTTCAAGAATAAAATCAAACTCTATCGCTATATTTCACTCCAATGATGAGTATCCGAGAAGTGGTGATCAAACATTCATTTTTAAGCAGAATCCCGACTTTTACTATCTGACAGGGATTGATCAGGAGCAAAGTATCCTTGTTTTATACCCCGATTGTCCTAATCAGCATTACAAAGAAGTACTTTTTTTAAGACAAACCAACGAACATATTGCTGTCTGGGAAGGTCACAAGTACACCAAAGAGGAAGCTCGTGCTGCATCGGGGATACAACAGGTATTTTGGCTGCACGAATATGATAGTATTTTGCATAGCATAATAAACTATGCTGATAATATATATATAAATACTAACGAAAACGATAGGTATGTGCACACCGTGCCTTACCGCGATTTACGGCTTCTGGAAAGCCTGCGGCAAAAATATCCATTGCATCATTATGAGCGTTCGGCCCCCGTACTGCGCGATCTGCGTGTTATAAAATCAGATATTGAAGTAGAACTTACCCAAAAGGCATGCGACATTACCAGAGATGCATTTATACGCGTACTAAAATTTGTACAGCCGGGGGTAACGGAATATGAAATAGAGGCCGAAATAACCCATGAGTTTTTACGGCAACGTGCAACGGGGCATGCTTACAGCCCTATTATAGCATCTGGCCAAAACGCTATTGTTTTGCACTATATTGATAACAACCAGGTTTGTAAAGATGGGGATGTAATATTGTTTGACTGGGCCGCCGAGTATGCAAACTATAATGCGGATATGAGCCGATCTATACCGGTGAACGGCCGCTTTACCAAACGCCAGCGCGATGTTTATGATGCAGTTTTGCGGGTGTTGCGTGCCGCCACAAAAATGATAGGGGCCGGTACCGTATGGAACGATTACCACGATGAAGTGGGTAAAATAATGACAGGCGAACTGATTGACCTGGGTTTATTAAAAAAGCACGAGGTTGATAAGCAGGATCCTAAAGCCCCCTTATACAAAAAGTATTTTATGCACGGCACATCGCACCACCTGGGGTTGGATGTGCATGACTACGCCAGCCGTTATAAACCGTTTGAAGTTGGCAACATCTTAACCTGCGAGCCGGGAATTTATATACCCGAAGAAGGCTTGGGCATCCGTTTAGAAAATGACATCCTGATAACCAAGGATGGTAACCGCGACCTGATGGCACATATACCTATCGAGGCCGACGAGATTGAGGAGTTGATGAATTCTAAATAATAGAATGGTTTATTGAGTGAGTAGTTAACCGTTGACCTGCTTACCCACGTAGTCGGCTGCAAACCGGTAAATATTGAATGTGCCCGATCGCGCAGCTTTAGCGATATCCAGCTGCAGCTTTTTTTTGTCGATATCGGCCATCCGGTTTTGCTGTATTATATTGTAAACCTTTTGGGTTAGCAGCAATTCGTGCCGGCTGTTTTTTGTCTTAACGCCCGCCAATATAAAGTCGGTTAACGCCTCAATGCCAACCTTTTTGGAGGCTACGGTTTTAAAAATAGGCAACTTAATGTTTTTGCCCTGCTGAATAACTTTTTTAAGATTATTGATAAACAGGTCGGCGCCCTCCCTGTCGGCCTTGTTGATAACAAAGGCATCGGCAATCTCCATCAGGCCCGATTTAATGTTCTGTATCTCGTCGCCCGCTTCGGGCACCAGCATAACCAGGGTGATATCTGCAAGGCCTGCAATTTCTACTTCTGATTGCCCAACACCTACTGTCTCTACAATAATATGGTCAAACCCCGATGCTTTAAGTACGTCCGTCATTTCTATGGTCTTGGCAGATAACCCGCCCAACGAGCCGCGTGTAGCCAGCGACCTGATGAAAACATCAGGATGATTAAAGTGCGACGACATACGTATCCTATCGCCCAGTAATGAACCGAAGTTAAATGGCGAGGTTGGGTCGATAGCCAGCACGGCAATTTTTTTGCCTTTTTGAACAAGGATATCAATGACGGCATTTACCAGCGTACTTTTGCCCGCCCCCGGCGGGCCTGTAATACCGGTAACCGGCGTGCTATTATTAATATGAAGGTTTTTTAACAGTTGTGCAGCACCGGCAAGGTTGTTTTCTACCACTGTTAAAGCACGCGCAACCGACCGGAAATCGGTATAATGTGGTTGAATAAGCTGCATAGTACCTGCCATATCTGTAGATATAAAGAAACAAAAATACACGTTAATTAAACAAGGCATAATAATATAAATGGGCTGGGTTAGATAATTATATTTGTCAAACCATATATCAGTGTAATAATGAAGGTTTCGGGGTTCACATTTATTCGTAATGCTGTAAAAAACGATTATCCCATTGTGGAGGCGATAACATCAATATTGCCGCTCTGCGATGAGTTTATTGTGGCGCTGGGCGATAGCGAGGATGAAACCGAAAACCTGATAACTTTTATCGGCTCGCCAAAAATAAAGATCATTCATACGGTTTGGGATACAAGCGTAAGGAGCGGGGGTAAGGTTTTTGCTGACGAAACGGATAAAGCGTTTGATGCAATAAGCCCCGATAGCGACTGGGCCTTTTATATACAGGGCGATGAATGTGTCCACGAAAAATATCTGCCTCTAATTAAAAAAGAGATGAAAGACAACCTTGCCGATAGCAAGGTGGAAGGCTTGCTGTTTAAATATCTCCATTTTTACGGCTCGTATGATTATTACGGCCACTCGCGCAGGTGGTACCGCCGCGAGATACGCATCGTTCGGAACAATAAAGCGATACGATCGTATCGCGATGCGCAGGGATTTAGATGGGCCGATAACCGCAAGATAAACGTAAAGCTTATCGACGCCTATATCTATCATTATGGGTGGGTAAAGCCACCATCGGGTTTAACTAATAAGCTGCGGAACTTTAACAGGTTCTATCACGACGATGAGTGGATGGAGCAAAACCTGCCCGAAACCTTTAAATTTGATTACAGCCACAAAAATCCCGACCGGCTTGTGCATTTTTCCGGTACCCACCCGGCAGTAATGCAAAAGCGGCTGGCGGCCCACAACTGGAGTTTGGATATCGACCTGAAGGAACTGGACAAAAAAATAAGTTTTCGGCGCAAAGTGCTGCAAAAAGTTGAAGATCTTACCGGCTGGCGCGTAAGCGAATACCGGAATTATAAAATTGTGAAATAGGTGATACTGAAGTATTTGTTAGTTAAATTAAGCATTGTGAAATAAATTAGTTTTACAGTTAATAAAAATTTACCTTTGCGAAATTTAAATAATAAATATAAAACAATGATTAAAAAATTACGTTTTAGAACTTTTTCGATGGTGGCAATTTTAATATTATTTAATATTATCGCCTGCAAAAAGGAAGATTCACAATCCCCGGATACAAATGTTATCCCCCAAAAAATAAAAATCCAATCAGCCTCAGATGGTAAGTGGGATTTATTAGGTTATGGTATAGATGTTACCGGCGATATGCTCGACCCTAACAGTATATCTGATGCGGCAATTTTTGACGTTAACAAGTTTTCGACTGATTATCTTAACAGAATTGATATAGGTAACACGGGAAGTGGGGTAAATAAGTATTACAGCGGGGCTACTGCATTGGACTACATGAAAGATGTTAGCAATGGAAAGTCATTCGATGCTAATGACAACTCAACAATTGAAGGTACCGATAAAACAAAAAATGTTTACAATTTCAAAGGTAGCTTCAGTAAAAACACTTCTGATGAAAATAAAACCACCTATTCAAATGCGTATTCTTATGCAACCTATGAAGTAAACCACACGGTAAAAAGAATAAGATTTACAGGCGATGTTAGTATTAGCTTGTTGATGAATTATCTAACCCCTGAGTTTATCAACAATGTTGCTACTAAAAGCGCAGATGAGCTAGTAACAAGATATGGGACTCACGTAATGCTGGATGTTACTATAGGTGGGCGTTTTAGGTTCGATTATAGTGGTGCGATGCAAAAAGGGAGCGATTATACTAAGAAAACATCAGATGTGAAGATGGGGTTAGGTTTTGGCTTACTAAAAAGTATTGGTGTAAATATCAATTCGGATAAAACTACTTCAGAGATAGCAGAAGCAACAACAACAACCAGTAAAAGGCAATATACAGCCAGATACTACGGGGGGACAAATTCTGGTACAAGCGTAACAGTTGATAAGGACGGAAATAGCAGTCAAACTATTAATATTGCTAGTTGGGAGCAAAGTGTTAATGCAAGCAATGCTGCGTTGATAGATGTAGGAAAGGCTGTATTTCTTTATGACTTTATAACCGACCCTGTTAAAAAAGCGCAGGTTAAAGCTGCTGTAGAAAAACATATTAAAGATAATCAAATAACTTTAGTAGAAGATTATACTAACGAACTTGTTAATATCAATTCATTTGCGGCGAAAAAGGGAGGCGATCATTATTTATCTACAGGCTTTGTAAACGATCTGAATTATTGGAACTATATAGGTTCAGAGTTTCGCGCATATCCTAGTCAAATTCCCGGCACTGTTCAGGTAAACACTTATTTTAGCCAGCAAGGTGTCGATCATTTATTTACAACAGGTACAGTAAGTGATTTATCCTGGTGGAAAAGTGAAGGAATTGCGTTTTATGCCTATAAAACGCAGGTTCAAGGCACCGTTCCGGTTTACTCGCATACCAGCAAAGATGGGAAAGATCATTATTATTCTACTCGTGGTGATGTATTAGATGCAAACTATTGGTCACCTGTGGTTCCTGTAGCCTTTTATGCATACCCTAAAGCCATAAATTAATTTTATTAGATTTTTAATAGCAAAACTATTTATTTAACAAAAAACCACATCTTTAAGGTGTGGTTTTTTGTTAAATAAATAATGTCAAAGCCTTCAGTATTAGTAACATTCGATTCTATGAAAAATCCCAACTCGGGATATTTCTACTTTGGGAAAGGGCTTGGCGATGCATTAATTAAAGAAAATAAAGGCTCGCTTAACCTAAGTTTTTACATGTTTAAGAACACCACTTACTTTAACGGCAAGGTTAATATTGTGTACCTCAACAGGCTCCACAATATATATTTCCCGTTACGGAATAAGTTTAATTTGGTACACTTTACCGACCAAACCTGCAGGTTAAAGCCGTATAGCGTAAAGGCAAAAAAAATAATGACCATTCATGATATCAACAATGTTCATTTAAAATTTAAGCCTCAGCGAAAAATAGATGCGCACATCAATAAGATCAGGCGGTACATATCTTATTGCGATAAGGTAGTAACCATATCGCAGTTTGTAGCTGATGATATCCTGAAATATATTCCGGAAGCCAGGGAGAAACTAAGTGTAATATATAACGGCGCTGAAAAGCTTAGCGTGCCGGACAATCACACGCCGTTATATGTGCCTGAAAAGCGTTTTTTATTTACCATAGGGCTGCTATCGGTTCAAAAGGGATTTCACCTTATCCCGGCGCTTTTGGAAGGGAACGATTACGAACTGGTGATAGCCGGGATTGAGACCCCGCATAAAAGCACAATAGTAGCCGAGGCCGAGAAATACAACTGCGCCGACAGATTAACCATAACCGGCCCCGTTAACGAAAACGATAAGGCGTGGTATTATAAAAATTGCAGCGCCTTTGTATTTCCTTCAATTGCCGAAGGATTTGGGTTGCCTGTAATTGAGGCAATGCACTTTGGCAAACCTGTGTTTTTAGCAAAATACACTTCACTCCCCGAGGTTGGCGGTAGCGTAGCCTATTACTTTGACAATTTCGAATCCGGCCACATGCAGCAGGTATTTAAGGATGGCATGCTTGATTATGAAACGAACGATCGCGCCGCTGCTATTATGCAGTATGCCGGGAAATTTTCGTGGGAGTCGGCGGCGAGGAAATATATGGCCCTTTATAACGAGTTGCTCGCCACAAAGTAAATTACTTTTCCGGCTTTTTCAGATAGTTCTTTTTAAACCTCCAAAACATAAACCTGCACCATATTTTAAAGCTAAAGTGTTTAAACACGATGCCTACGTGGTCGTCTTCAAAAGGCTGATCAACATAGTTCTGCGATACGCCTAAATGGCTAAAGTTAGCTATAATGTAATCTTTAAATATAAACTTTAAGTTTTTATCGCTTGCACAGTTTATATTCAAGAAGTGGTCGGCTCGTACAACGTATTTAGTATCATAACGGTATTTGTCGAAAACGATTTTCGGGTAAATTATAGCCTGGTGATAAATACCGTATTTAGCAATTTGGTAATCGCTTACAAAGCCCGAAAATTTTTTGCCCTTGCATAGTACGCTGGCGTAATAAATCGCATTAGGATCCTCCAGTTGAAAGGCCATGGTCGAAAAATCATCGAACATTTCGTCATCGGCGCCAATAAAATACACCCATTGCCCGGTTACCCGGTCTAAAGATTTATTCATCGCATCATAAATTCCCTTGTCTTTTTCGCTTATCCAGCTGGCTATCTTATCAGAATTTTCTTCCAGTATTTTAACCGTTCCATCGGTGCTGCCACCATCTGTTACAATAATTTCAATATTAGGATATCTTTGCCGGTAAATGCTGTCCAGGCAAGCTTGTAAGGTGGCAGCGGCATTATACGTTACTATTATAACAGATATTTTAGCCGGTGTATCGGTATTTTTAACGCTGATAGTGTCGCCCGGGGATAACATAATTCAAATTAAATTTGTTGATAACGTATATTTGACAGTGTCAACGTTGCGAAATAACTAATATTTTATAATAATTAAGTACAAAGCGGTTATTAATGATTAAAATACAATTTGACCACCAGGCATTTTCCATGCAGCGTTACGGTGGCATTTCGCGTTATTTTGCTAATATTCAAAAGCATCTTGCAAACAGCAGTGAGTTCAGCTACAACAGGGGGCTGCTTTTTACAAATAACGCTTACATTAAAGATCAAAAGTTCCCGCTTCCGGAGTGGCTATGGCGCGCCTTTATAACTAAGGACCGAAAGATATTTAAGTATAACCGCAAGTACTCTAAGTATTGCGTGCGTAATCATGATTACGATATATTCCACCCTACCTATTATAACCCGTACTTTTTAAGCAGTATAAAAAAACCCTTTGTGTTAACCGTGCACGATTTTATACACGAGCTATTTCCGGAGTATTTTTTGCCTAACGACGATACCGCGCATTATAAAAGCCTGCTTATAAAAAAGGCAGCGCATATCATTGCTATCTCACAGTCAACCAAAAATGATCTGCAGAGAATTTATAATATTCCTGATGATAAGGTAAGCCTCGTATATCACGGATATGAACCCGTTGCAGCCAATAATGAGCCTAAAGCACATATACCCGGCACTGAATATATTTTATTTGTGGGCGACAGGCCGGCCTATAAAAATTTTTTTAAGTGGGTTACGGCTGTTACCCCGCTGCTAACCAAGTATAACATAAATGTGATTTGCGCGGGTGGAGGGGAATTTACAAAAACAGAGCTCGACTTTATTCACAGGTTAAATATTAAAAATAAAATACGCCAGGTATGGGCAACGGAAGCTATGCTGGCAAGTTTATATCAAAATGCGTTGCTCTTTGCTTACCCGTCGTTATATGAAGGTTTCGGGTTCCCGATACTCGAAGCGTTTGCAAACAGTTGCCCCGTAGCGGTAAGTAACACCAGCTGCTTTAAAGAAGTGGGTGGCGATGCCGCGGTTTATTTTGATCCGTATTCAATCGAATCAATGCAAATGAGTATTGATGGCATCCTTTCAAAAGCCGTTGATACAGATAAAATGCGCGGGGCGGGCAGTGCGCAATTATCCAATTTTACCATGGAAAGCTGCATGCAGAAAACGACCAAGGTCTACCGGTCTTTAGTGTAACAAGTAATATTTATGAAACGGATATTATACTTCTTTCCTGATAATGTAACAGAGCCTGATGCGGGCAACAAGTCGCGGGCGATGGGTTTGTTAAAGTACTTCCGTTATAAAAACTTCAGTGTAGATTTTGTAAGTATTAAAAATGAGCAGGCGGCTTTGGTAAATGAGCATACCGAAAGCGAACTGCTGTCGGCTGGGTTGGCTAATAAGGTTTACTTATTATCCAGAAAGCCAAAAGGTAATAGCCCGGTTAGCTATTTTTTAAAATACAAGTTGTGGGACCTGTTCTATTACCTTTTTACTTACCCTGTAAACTCCGCCATTCCCACGTACTTAACCGTTGCATTAAAAAGAGGGTTCCGGCAAATCCTTAAGACAAACAGCTACGACCACATTATTATAAGCTACGTGCACAGTGCCGACCTGATAGGCGATAGGCAGTTAACAGGCAATGCTAATACCATAATTGATACGCACGATTTTTTAACCGCCCAGTTTAAAGATAAAAAAGGGTTTAATTTGGGGGCTACCTTTGCCGATGAAATAAGTCGCCTGAATACTTTTGACGAAGTATGGGCTATATCGCCGGAGGAAGAATTTATTTTCAACCAGTTTTGTACTGCCGCGGTTAGATGGGTCCCGATAATGATGGACATTGCGATGCCGGAAGCTAAGGAGGTAAATGAAAGGAAATATGACTTGGTTTATGTAGGTAATGATAATGTTCATAATATAACCGCTATAAAATGGTTTTTTGAAAAAGTATACCCCTTGTTACCCCCCAATATCAACATTTGTATAATTGGCAAGATAAACGCCCATATTCCCAATAACTATAAAATAGACCCCATTCCTTTTGCTGAAGACTTAGCACATTATTATAATAATTCAAAAATAGCACTTTGCCCTATGCTTAGCGGAACGGGAGTTAAAGTAAAGGTTGTTGAAGCCCTGGCCTACGGCTTACCGGTAGTTTGTACCCCGCGCGGTATAGATGGACTGCCGAACAAGCAAAACAACGGCTGTTTGGTAAGCGATGATGCGGCGGGTTTTGCGGGGCATATTATGGCGCTCTTAAATAATCAGGAATTGTATAAAGCACAAAGCAATTACGCAAAAGCTACGTTCGAGGGGAACTTCAGCAGCCGGGCAACTTATCAATTATTAGATAAGGCATTTATTTAACAACCCGTTAAATACTTAACACCCATTTTCACCGTCTTTATTTATTGGCGAAGTTTAATTAATTACCATTAATTTTGCATCTTAAATTTTTAAATGAAGACTTATTTCCGGTTGTTATCTTTTGCAAAGCCTATTGAGAAGTTTGCAATACCTTATATTTTAACAACTCTCCTTTCTATCATATTTAGCACGTTAAACCTGGCTTTGCTGGCCCCCTTGTTGCAAACCCTGTTTTCAAAGGATGGTGTTGTTGTAAAGCTTGGAGCTAAACCGGCCCTGCTTGATGTAATGGGCACCTTTAAATATTATGTGCAATACGCAATAAATACCTATGGCACTTGGGGAGCGTTGCAGTTTGTTTGCGGAACCATAGTAGTTTCGGCTTTATTGGGCAACCTTTTCAGGTACTTGTCGCAGCGTACTATGGAGAACCTGCGTGTGCATACCCTGCTAAACCTCAGGCGTACAGTGTTTGATAATGTAATGGGCCTGCACATGGGGTTTTTCAGTAACGAGCGTAAAGGCGATATTATTTCGAAGGTAGCATCTGATGTGCAGGTGGTGCAATATTCGGTAACCGGTACCTTGCAGGTAGTATTTAAGGAACCCTTAACACTCATAACGTTTCTGGTTATGCTGTTCCTTATTTCACCGAGCCTTACCTTGTACTCATTTCTGGTTATCCCGGTTTCAGCATTTGTTATATCCCGCATAGTGAAGCGGCTAAAGCAACAGGCCATAGCCTCGCAGCAAACCTATGGCAATATGATCAGCTATCTTGACGAGGCCCTTTCGGGTATCAAAATCATTAAAGCTTTTAACGCTACCGATTTTATTAAGAACCGGTTTGACAGGGAAAACCGCAACTATTCGCGCATAACCAAATCTATGGCCCGCAGGCAACAGCTGGCATCGCCCGTGTCTGAATTTTTTGGGGTAACTATGGTAGCGGGTATTGTTTTATATGGCGGTCATCTGGTATTAAACAACACTTCAGCGTTAACGCCGCCTGAGTTTGTGACGTTTATTGCATTATTCTCGCAGGTAATGCGCCCGGCTAAAGCCATTTCCGATTCGTTCAGTAATATCCACTCAGGTATAGCGGCGGGCGAACGCGTGTTGAGCCTTATAGATGAAAAGCCTTTGGTAAGCGATGCTCCAAACGCGGCTAACATAACCGCATTTAATGACGCTATCCGGTTCGAAGATGTATCATTTGCTTACCAGGATAAAATAGTGTTGTCGCATATTAACCTTACAATTCCTAAAGGGAAAACCGTGGCCTTGGTTGGGCCGTCGGGCGGGGGTAAATCAACCATGATGGATCTTATACCCCGATTTATGGATCCGCAGGAGGGAAGTATTTCTATTGATGGCGTTAACATAAAAGGCCTTACGGCAAATTCATTACGCAGTTTAATGGGCGTAGTAAACCAGGAGTCGGTTTTATTTAACGATAGCATTTACAACAATATTTCGTTTGGCAAACCCAATACTAACCCTGCCGACGTAGAGGCGGCTGCAAGAATAGCCAACGCCCATAATTTTATTCTGGAAACCGAGAACGGGTATAATACAAACGTAGGCGACCGCGGCGCTAAGTTATCCGGCGGGCAAAGGCAGCGTATATGTATCGCTCGTGCGGTGCTAAATAATCCGCCAATTATGCTGCTGGACGAAGCCACGTCGGCTTTGGATACCGAGTCGGAAAAACTGGTGCAGGACGCGTTGAATAACCTGATGAAAAACCGCACATCCCTAATAATTGCCCACCGCTTAAGCACCATACAAAACGCTGACATTATTGTAGTGCTCGAAAACGGCAAATTAATAGAACAGGGTTCGCACCAGGAGCTTATCAATCAAAATGGGTTATATAAGAGGCTTATTGATATGCAAACGTTCGAGAACTAACTCTCCGCTGGATAAGCTCCGTTAGAAGTAAATCCCGTCCGGTTATGGTAAATCCTGTTTCTTGAATCATCCCTTTACAAAAGTAAGGGTCATTTTATTTCTTATACCAATATATTTGCAGGGTGAATGATCATTATCAAACAAAATCGCCAGTATTATTTATAATATTCAACAGGCCCGAAACTACCCGTCGCGTTTTTGAACAGATACGCCAAAGCAGGCCATCACGTTTATATATAGCCGCCGACGGACCCCGTACCGACAAGCCTGACGAAGGTACGCTTTGTGCTGACGCAAGAAAAATTGCTGATGAAGTTGATTGGCCTTGCGACGTAAAAACGCTTTTCAGGGAAACAAACCTTGGTTGCAAAGAGGCGGTATCAGCCGGTATTACCTGGTTTTTTGACCAGGAGGAAGAAGGTATTGTACTGGAGGACGACTGCCTGCCTGCGAATGATTTTTTCAGGTTTTGCGATACGATGCTTGAGAAGTACCGGCATGATACCCGCATCCGACATATTTGCGGAAGCAATTATCAGCATGGTAAAAAGTGGGGTACCGCAAGCTATTATTTTTCAAACCTTACGCATGTTTGGGGATGGGCCGGTTGGCGCAGGGTTTGGCAGGAATATGATAAAGAGCTTACACAGTATCATGCGGAAGATGTACGACCGCAATTGGAAACCATTTTTACCGATCGCTTTATTGTAGAGGTGTGGGGGAATATTTTTAAGCACCTGAAAGCGGGTGATATTGACACGTGGGACTACCAGTTAACATACCTTAATTTTTTTAACAACAGCTTGTCTGTTATACCTAACGTAAACCTGGTATCTAATATCGGGTTTGGACAACAGGCCACCAATACGGTGAACCAACACAGCTTAAACGCCAATATGCCACTGCAACAACTTGGCACTATCGTTCATCCTGTTTATATCCTGCCTGCAAAGGAAGCCGATAGTGATACGCTGAATTATGAGTTTGAGATACCCCGACGTTGGAAAAAGTACAACAAACCAAAGTATAAGCTTAAACGATGGTTTAAAGGGTTATTTAAATAACAAAGCCACCCGGTTACCCGCGATGGCTTTAATAAAACAATAGTAAGGTCATTATTGGAATTTAAACCCTAAGCCCAGTTGAAATACCTGGTTGCGGTAATCAGGTATTGCGCCGCTGTTTGAGCGGTTTTTGTCAAGGTCTATGGCATATCTGCCGCGTAGTTCAACATTACGGTTAAGGTCTATCCCCACACCAATAACACCCGAGATGTAGCTTTTGTCACCCCGGTTATTATAATCGTTTTCGTAGATGGTGTCGAACCCGTCATCGTAAATATTTTTGGTTGATGTAAGAAAGCTTAATTGCGGGCCCACAACAAAGTTAAATCCGGGAACAAGGCGAAATTTTGCCAGCAACGGGATATCGATGTAATTGGTACGCTGCTTAAACTCCCCGTAAGTGGTTTCGGCACGGTACCCTTTCTGCGAAAACAAAATTTCGGGCGCGAATGATAAAGGATACGCCACGGGGATATCGAACGTAAGCCCCAGATGCAAACCCGCAATTGTACTTGTACTAAAATCTGAGTTATAGGCATCAACCGTGTTAGAGAAGTTTACGCCGCCTGCAATTCCAACTCTGGGCTGGTAAAAATTATCTCCCCGTCTTTGGTATCTTTCCTGTACCGGAACCGGGCGCCTGATAACCCTGCGCGGATAGCGGCGATCATAACGTTGTGCACTTACCGTGCCTGCAACCGTAAGCAGGCATATCGCCATAAATAAAATTTTTTTCATTGGGTAATTATTTTATGGCATCATATTACAGGCATGCCTGATAAATTGATGCCGGTTAATTTTTATACTCTTATAGAGTGAAAATTTGCGACAAGGTTTATTCACTATTTTTTATAATCTACTTTATAGATAAAACAATTAGCCGCAATTTAGATTTAAGCTACATTTGGAAACAATGAAACGAAAGATCCACTGCCGCTATTACCTGCTTTTTATAACTGTATTTTTTACCCAAAGCGTATTGGCGCAAAAAACAAGCTTTATAAACTCGTTAAGCCAGCAAAATCATTGGGTTGATTCTGTTTATAAAAAAATGAGCAGGAAAGAACGCATTGGCCAATTGTTTTATGTAAGGGCGCATACCAACAAGGGCAAGGCTTACGAGGATTCAGTAGGCAAGGTGATACAGGACGAGCATATAGGCGGTGTAGTGTTTTTCCAGGGCGGCCCGGTAAGGCACGCCAACCTGATAAACGTTTATCAAAAGCTGTCTAAAGTGCCGCTGCTTATTGCCATGGATGGCGAATGGGGCTTAGGCATGCGGCTGGATTCGTCAACATCGTACCCCTACCAAATGACATTAGGCGCTATACAGGATAACACGCTTATTTATAAAATGGGGCAAATGATAGGTGGTGATTTCAGGAGGCTTGGCATGCACATCAATTTTGCGCCGGATATGGATGTAAATAACAATCCTAACAACCCGGTTATCAATTACAGGTCGTTTGGGGATAATAAGTACAATGTGGCACGCAAAGGCATTGCGTATTTCACAGGCATGCAGGATGCCGGCCTTATTGTTTTTGCCAAGCACTTCCCGGGCCACGGCGATACCAACGTAGATTCGCACCTGGCCTTGCCACAACTACCCTTTACCCGCGCCCGTTTAGATTCGTTGGAGGAATACCCTTTTCGCGAGGCGATAAACGCGGGCATAAGCGGCATTATGATAGCCCACATGAATATTCCGGCGCTCGATACCACCAAAAATTTGCCCTCAACGCTGTCGCGGCCAATTGTAACCGGCGTGTTGAAAGATTCGCTTGGATTTAAAGGGATAGTTGCCTCCGACGCTATGGAGATGCAGGGCGTTGTAAAAGACTTCCCTAATGGCGAAGCTGATGTAAGGGCTTTTTTGGCAGGTAACGATCTGATCGAATTATCGGTTAACTCTGCAAACGGCGCTAAACTGATCCGCAAGGCCCTCCGCAAAAAAAAGATAACCAAGGAGGAGTTTGAGGCTAAGGTAAAAAAGCTGCTTGCCGCTAAATACTGGGCCGGGTTAAACAATTATCGGCCGACAAGTACCGCTAATCTTTTAAGCGACATTAACCGACCGGCCGCCGCTGAATTATTTCAGCAACTAAGTGATGCTGCTGTAACCGTGTTGAAGGGCGATAGCCGCACACTAAGACAGGACCCGTTTAAAAAAACCGCGATTATAAGCATCGGGGTCGACATGCCAACGGTTTTTCAGCTCGAACTATCTAAGTGGTATGTAAACAGCATGATATTTTTAGTAGGTAAAAACACCTCGCTTACAGATATGAACCGTATGCTGCAAACGTTAAAAGGGTTTGACCAGGTTTTTGTAAGCATACATGATACCCGTACACGCCCCGCCAGTAAGCTTGATTACAGCAGCGATGTTAAATACCTGATAGCTGCGCTGGCCGCAAAACCAAACGCCGTAACCGCCGTGTTTGCAAACCCGTATACTATAGCAGGGTTGCCAGGAATAGAAAAAAGCGCCGGTATTATCGAAGCGTATCAAAAAGACGATGCCTTGCAGCGTTCGGCAGTGAAGGTAATAACCGGACTGATCAAGCCTGCGGGCAAACTGCCTGTTAGTGTAAATACCTTTTTTCCGACAGGTACGGGTATAAGCTTCTGAGGGTGTAAAGGATCATATCAGCACCGCTAAGCTGACATCTTTTTATCTGCACATCTGCTTTCGTTACTGCAGCAATGCAATTTTAAAGGTGGTATCGCTTGTGTTTAGTACACGGTAATAAGCGTTATTGCCCCATTTAAAACGCGCTGCATGCGCTTTGATCAGTGTTTTAATAAACTCCTTTGATAACTTCAGATCCGCAGGATTAATATGTTTTACCGTTTGCGACGCGTAAGCTATAAAATTATTTAAAACCTCTTCAGTGATGTGGTATTGATCTATAAAGCTATCGGCAGTTGCATATTTGGCAATCACAGGTTGCAGCCTGTCAATCACATAAGCCGTAAAAAGCTGGTTATCCGCAAGGTCTTCTACAAGTTGTGTGTTCTCTGTGGTATCGGCAGGTACAAAAACATCAGGCATTATGCCGCCGCGACTAAAAACTTTTCGTCCATTGGTTGTATGATAGGCTGAGCCGCCGATAAATGCGCTGTCGCTTAAACTACTTTCCGCGCTTAACAGTTCACCTTTTCGCACCCGGTTAGCCAGCTCGTTGCGGTAACTGGCAACGCCATTTTTATACGATTTTTGTATCGACCGGCCCGAGGGCGTATAATATCTCGCTACCGTTAAATTTATTGCAGTACCATCTGCAAACGGAAACTGCTGCTGCACCAGGCCTTTACCAAAAGAGCGGCGGCCCACAATAGTGGCCCTGTCAAGATCCTGCAAGGCGCCCGCTAAAATTTCGCTTGCTGAAGCCGAATACTCATCAATAAGCACCGTAAGTGCGCCTTTCTCGTAATTGCCCGAGTCGGTGGCAAAGTAATCAGTTCTGGGTTCATGGCTTCCTTTGGTGTAAACAATCAGCTTACCCCCTGGTAAAAACTCATCGGCTAAAGCAGTTGCCGTGTTTAAGTAACCGCCGCCATTTCCGCGCAGGTCAAGCACCAGCTTTTGCATGCCTTCGGCTTTCAGAGTTTTAAGTGCGTCTTTAAAATCGTTATCAGTGGTTGATGCAAACTTGCTTATTTTGATATACCCGGTATTACCGGTGGTGTATGCGGCGTCAAGGCTGCTTAGCGCTACCCGACCGCGTTTTATGGGGATGTTTTTGATTGCCTTCCAGCCGTTTCTTACAACGCCGAGTGTTATTTGTGTGTCCTTTTCGCCCCTGAAGGTTTTACTGATTCGGTCTGACTTTAATTTGGTGCCCGAAAAGGGTTTGCCATCCACTTGTATGATCCTGTCGCCGGTAATTATACCCGCTTTAGCGGCAGGCCCGCCGGCGTTAACCTGGGTAATTACAAGCGTATCGCGCAGTAACTGGTATTCTAAACCAATACCGTTGAAACCACCCTCCAGTCGTTCGTTGATAGAGCGGGCCTGCTTTGCCGGCAGGTACACCGAATGAGGGTCCAGGCTTTGCAGCATATCGTTAACCGTTGCGCCCTCTACACTGTCCGTATTAACGGAGTCGACATACTTGGTGCTTACAAGATCAAGCACACGGGATATTTTATCGGGCCCCGAAAAACTAAGGCCTATCCTTCGCCCCCCAATGTTGTCACCGGTAATAAGTATCCCAATTGCAATACCTGTCAATATTAAAATTACCGTCCTGAAGATAATGCCCGCAATTCTTTTCATCTATATTTAGCCATTGCAAATTTAATAAATAGCAGCTATTGCCTATAATTAATATCGGCTTCTTTGCTTTGATGTTTTTTATTCAATTTTGTTAAAAATTTATTAACTGTAGCCTCACTTGAATCTTCTCCAACGGAGAGGACTTATTCGTCGTATTATAAACCCTCTCCTCTGGAGAGGGCAGTGTGAGACCAATTATTGCCAAAACATGGAAATAAACACCGAAAAAGACTCCAACTACAACGGGCTTGAAAGCATGCCGGTAGCAGAGCTGCTTCAAAACATTAATAACGAAGATAAAACCGTGCCATTAGCGGTTGAAAAAGCGTTACCCCAAATAGAAAAGCTGGTAACAGTTGTTGCCGAACGCATGCGCAACGGCGGAAGGTTATTTTACATTGGCGCGGGCACCAGCGGCCGCCTGGGCGTTGTTGATGCCTCTGAATGCCCACCCACATTTGGTGTGCCGTTTGATTGGGTGGTTGGCATTATAGCGGGCGGCGATACTGCCATACGCAAAGCCGTTGAATTTGCCGAAGATGACCGTGAACAGGCGTGGAAAGATCTGCAAAAATTTAATATCACCGGTAAGGATGTAGTAGTGGGCATTGCGGCATCGGGCACTACGCCCTATGTTATTGGCGGGTTAAAAAAGGCTAAGCAGCATGGCGTAGCCACAGGCTGTATAGTTTGTAATGCAGGCAGCCCCGTAGCTGCTGCGGCCGAATATCCCGTTGAAGTGGTTACCGGTCCCGAGTTTGTAACCGGCAGCACCCGCATGAAGGCCGGCACCGCGCAAAAACTGGTATTAAATATGCTCAGCACAAGTGTAATGATACAATTGGGCCGCGTAAAGGGTAATAAAATGGTAGATATGCAGTTATCCAATAATAAATTGGTACACCGCGGCACCCGTATGGTAATGGCCGAAACCGGCTTGCCTGAAGAAGAAGCCGCTGAGCTATTAAAGAAACATGGCAGTGTGCGCAAGGCGGTAGATAGCTTGAGATAGATATGCAAATGAACAGGATTAGATGTGCAGATATGCAAATATGCAGATGTGCAGATGAGGAAAATAAAAAAGTCTCCCTGGCGGGGGGAGGTTGGAGGGGGCTATGCACGAAATAGAACCATATTACCGATGGCGCGATGATTATGTAGCATCTGAGGATGAGTATTCGCCGTTTTATGCTACCGAGTACAGCGAGTTTGAATTTGATAAGCAGGTATATAATTATTTGCTGCACCCGCAGTGGGATTCTTTTGGGTCGAACACTCTGTACCTGAAGGTTTTGTTTGTTGATTACGATCGGGGTTACAGCATCATCGAGTTTATTGGCGAATGGAACGACGCCATTAACAATGATATTATGCTGATGAAACGCGAACTTTTTGACCTGATGGTTGACCAGGGCATAAACAAATTTATACTGATAGGTGAGAACGTGCTTAACTTTCACTTCTCTGACGACAGCTATTACGAAGAGTGGTTCCAGGAGGTTGAAGATGGCTGGATAGCCGGCATAAACTTCCGCGACCATGTGATATCCGAGTTTAAACACAGCAACATTGATTATTACATCAATTTTGGCGGTCAGCTTGATGACCTTCACTGGAGGGCATTGAAGCCGCTGCAAATGTTTAAAAAAGTAGAAGAGCAGTTAACTAAAAGATTAAGTTAGAATTCACAGCCAATTGTAACCTTTTTAACAGGTACAACTTTTTCAATCATTACATCGTTTTTATTATATTCGTACAAATAATTTCTGAAATACATGGAAACCAAAACCGATAATTTTGAATACGTTTACGATAACGTAAGTTACGTAGAAAACCCTGAAGCATCCCGCAAGTTCATTGCTAATGTATTTGTGTGGATGTTTGTTGCTTTGGGCATATCATCTGCATGCACATACCTGTTTGCTTTTATACCGCAGCTGTCAGCCATGCTGCGCGACCCGGAAACCGGGCAGAACAACATTTTAGGTATCGTTACTATGTTTGCGCCGCTAATTTTTATATTAATTTTAAGAGGTCGTTTTGAAAAAATGAGTTTAATATCAACCGTTGTAATGTTTGTAGCATTTTCGGCTGTTATGGGTATTAGCATTAGCTATATATTTTACTTATATTCTTTTGGAACTATAGCATCATCCTTCATAACAGCAGCCGTAGTGTTTGGAGTTATGGCTATCGGCGGTTATACTACTCAGCAGGACCTTACAAAATTTGGTTCTATCCTGATCATGCTGCTTATTGGCGGTATAATTGCTACGGTTCTGAATGTTTTTTTATTCCGTAGCAGTAGCTTTGATTTACTTATCAGCTACATAATGGTTGCGATATTTGTTGGCTTAACTGCCTTTAATGTACAAAGGTTAAAAAGGATTGGCGCCGGTATAGAATATGGAGACGCGGATGGCAAAAAACTGGCAATTATGGGTGCGTTAACGCTGTATATGAATTTCGTTAACTTGTTCCTGTGGTTGTTGCGCATTTTCGGCAACAGAAGATAATCGGATATCATAAATAAAAATTGAAAGCCGTTTGCTATCAGCAGGCGGCTTTTTTGGTTCAAAGGTTTTGGCTAAGCCATGAAGACCTGAGTGTTATCCGTCCCATAAATGGAACGGCAATAAACCCTGCTTAAATAGAACTTGCTTTGTCCCGCATATAGTACAAATCGCACAATTGAAATGAATCACGGCCGCTTTCGTTCGCCCCATAAATCGGGCGGCAATGAACCCGGCTTAAAATATAACTTGTTTTGCCCCTCAAACAGTACGGTTGAAAATCGAATCATGCCGTTTGCTTTATTCAACGGGTAGCGTTGCTTTGTCCCGCATACGGTACAAACGGTACAGTTTGAAAATGGAATCATTGCCGTTGGCTTTAGCCAACGGATAGCCAGACAAATCATTTTGGCTTCAGCCAAACTTCGTGTAATTTATACGCTTGCACTTTACAACATTATTACTCATATTTGTACCGCTTATGGAGAAAGACGGAGGGATTAGACCCTGCGATGTCTTAGCAACCTGTTACTTAACAAGGTGCTACATTCTACTCCGGTTAAAAGAATAACCGGGGACAGATAAGTGAAAGTCAATTTAACACCCGACTTTTCGAGTAAGCTGGAATAGATATGAGATTTTAGACGTGAGATATGAGATAGCCTTAGCTATGCTTTTTTTCTCAAATCTCAAATTCTCCTGTCTCACATCTCAACAAATGGATATTAGAAGAGAGTTACAAAAGCGCATTCTGGTTATTGACGGAGCTATGGGTACCATGATACAGCGGTACGAGCTCACCGAGCAGGATTTTCGCGGGGAGCGTTTTCGCGACCACCCATCCGATCTGAAAGGCAATAACGACCTGCTGAACATCACCCGGCCGGATGTGATCAAAGCTATCCATGCCGAGTACCTGGAGGCGGGTGCAGACATCATCGAAACAAATACTTTTAGCACACAACGCATATCGCTGGCCGATTATCACCTCGAGGAACTTGATTATGAACTGAGTTACGAGGGTGCCCGCATTGCGCGTGAAGTAGCCAACGAATACACCAAACGCGACCTTTCAAAACCGCGCTTTGTAGCCGGAGCCGTAGGTCCCACAAACCGTACCGCATCGCTGTCGCCGGATGTGAACGACCCGGGTTACCGCGCCGTTACCTTTGACGACCTGGCCGAGGCTTATTACGCCCAGGTACGGGGTTTGGTTGATGGCGGCTCGGACCTGTTACTGGTTGAAACCATATTTGATACCCTGAACGCCAAGGCAGCACTGTTCGCCATCGACAGGTATAAAAGTGAATGCAAGGCAGCCGGTAAAGATTACCCTGCCTTTAGGGAAACCGGCGGCATCATGATATCGGGTACCATTACAGACGCATCAGGCCGTACCTTATCAGGGCAAACGGTAGAGGCATTTTGGAACTCTATCAGTCACGCCCACCTCTTATCGGTAGGGTTAAACTGTGCTTTGGGCGCCCGCGAGATGCGGCCCCACTTAGAGGAGCTGTCTGAAAAGGCGGGTGTGTTCATCTCCGCCTACCCCAACGCGGGCCTGCCAAACGAATTTGGCGCTTATGACGAGACCCCGCACGAAACCGCTCACCAGGTTGATGATTTTATGAAGGCAGGCCTGGTAAATATAGTAGGCGGCTGCTGTGGCACCACGCCCGAGCATATTAAATGTATTGCCGATAAGGCCGCTAAATATCCGCCAAGGCAGATACCCGAAATTAAGCCCTACCTGCGCCTAAGCGGGCTGGAAGCCGTTACCCTTACGCCCGAAACAAACTTTGTAAATATTGGCGAGCGTACCAATATTACCGGGTCGCCAAAATTTTCTAAACTTATCCTTGCCGAAGATTATGAGGCCGCCCTGAGCGTTGCCCTGCAGCAGGTAGAAGGCGGCGCACAGGTGATCGATATCAACATGGACGAGGGGATGATCGACTCGGAAGCTGTGATGGTAAAATTCCTGAACCTGGTTGCCAGTGAACCGGATATTGCCAAACTGCCCATCATGATCGATTCCTCCAAATGGTCGGTTATCGAGGCCGGGCTTAAATGCCTGCAGGGCAAAGGTATCGTCAACTCTATCTCGCTGAAAGAAGGCGAAGAGAAATTTAAAGAATATGCCCGCAAAATATTAAGCTACGGCGCTGCCACAGTAGTAATGGCCTTTGATGAAACGGGGCAGGCCGATTCGCTGGAACGCCGTAAAGAGATTTGCGAACGCAGTTACCGTATTCTGGTTGATGAGGTTGGTTTTCCACCCCAGGATATCATCTTCGATCCCAATATTTTAACCGTAGCAACCGGGCTGGAAGAGCATAACAACTATGCAGTAGATTTTATTGAGGCTACCCGCTGGATAAAACAAAACCTGCCGCTGGCCAAGGTTAGCGGTGGGGTAAGTAACATATCGTTCTCGTTCCGGGGCAATAACGTGGTACGCGAAGCAATGCACTCGGCGTTCCTGTACCATGCCATAAAAGCCGGGCTGGATATGGGTATCGTAAACGCCGGGATGCTGGAAGTTTACGAGGAGATACCAAAAGACCTGCTTGAGCTTGTGGAAGACGTTTTACTAAACCGCCGCGAAGATGCCACCGAGCGTTTGGTTGAGTTTGCCGATACCATTAAAAGCAAAGGTAAAGAAGTGGTGCGCGACGAAGAATGGCGCAAGGGGACGGTAGAACAGCGCCTGTCGCACGCGCTGGTAAAAGGCATTATCGAGTACCTGGATGATGATGTAGAAGAAGCGCGCCAGAAATTTGCCAAGCCCTTAGAGGTTATTGAAGGCCCGCTGATGGATGGCATGAACGTAGTAGGCGACCTGTTTGGCGCCGGTAAAATGTTTTTGCCGCAGGTGGTAAAATCGGCCCGGGTAATGAAAAAGGCGGTGGCATATTTACTCCCCTTTATCGAACAGGAGAAACAACGCGTTATTGATGCCGGTGAGGATAGCAGCGGCAGTCGTGCTAATGCTGGCAAGGTATTAATGGCCACCGTAAAAGGCGATGTGCACGATATTGGTAAAAATATAGTAGGCGTGGTATTGGCCTGTAACAACTTCGAGGTGATAGATCTTGGGGTAATGGTACCGGCGCAAAAGATAATTGAAGAAGCAAGAAAACACGAGGTGGATATCATCGGCCTTAGCGGTTTAATTACCCCGTCGCTCGACGAGATGGTGCATTTTGCCAAAGAAATGGAGCGCGAAGGTTTTACCATTCCGCTGATCATTGGCGGGGCAACTACCTCGCGCATCCACGCGGCAGTAAAGGTAGCGCCGCATTATTCTGGCGGGGCTATTCATGTGTTGGATGCATCGCGCAGCGTAACCGTTTGCAGCAGCCTGATGAACCGTGATACCCGCGAGGATTATATACAGGGCATAAAAGACGAATACGCCAAAGCCCGGGAAGCCCATGCCAACAAAAAAAGCGACAAGCGTTTTGTAAGCATTGAACAGGCCCGGGAGCAAAAGTTTCAGATAGACCTGAAAACCGTAGCGCCCGCGCCTGCTTTTACCGGTATTAAAGCATTTGAAAACTTTCCGCTGGAAGAGCTGGTGCCTTATATCGACTGGACACCGTTCTTTCATACCTGGGAGTTACGCGGCAGCTACCCTAAAATATTTGCCGATAAGTTTGTGGGCGACGAAGCCCAGAAGCTTTTTGACGACGCACAGGTACTGTTAAAGAAAATTGTTGACGAAAAACTGCTTCGCGCGAGTGGTGTTATTGGCTTTTGGCCGGCAAACAGCGTTGGCGACGATATTGAATTATATACCGACGACACCCGGCAGCATTTGCTTACGCGTATTCATACGCTTCGCCAGCAAAACGAAAAGGTGAAAGGCGAACCCTATTATGCCCTGTCGGATTTTATCGCTCCGAAAGAAAGCGGTGTGGCCGATTATTTTGGCGGCTTCGCGGTGACAGCCGGACTTAGCTGCGACGAATTGGTGGCCGTGTTTGAGGCGGATCATGACGATTACAACAGCATTATGGCCAAAGCCATTGCCGATCGCTTTGCAGAAGCTTTTGCCGAAAAAATGCACGAACTGGTAAGAAAGGAATACTGGGGTTACGCAAAGGCTGAGCAATTAGGCGCGGAAGAATTGATCAAGGAAGAATACCAGGGCATACGCCCGGCACCTGGTTATCCCGCCTGCCCTGACCATACCGAAAAAACCACCTTGTTTGAGCTATTAAAGGCGGAGGATAACGCCCACATGCACCTTACCGAAAGCCTGGCCATGACACCGGCAGCATCGGTAAGCGGCTTTTATTTCGCCCACCCGCAGGCAAGGTATTTTGGTTTGAACAAGATAAGTAAAGACCAGGTGGAGGATTATGCAAGGCGGAAGAATATGTCAGTAGATACAGTTGAACGCTGGCTCGGGCCTAACCTTAATTACTAACAGCGCGTCATTGCGAGGTACGAAGCAATCTACCGATAAGCATATCCATATGCACAGTTCAGAGATTGCTTCGTGCCCCGCAATGACGCATTAAATTAGACTAAACTCAACATGAAAATAACGGAGCATATTGCTAACGCCAACGGCAAAACACTTTTCTCTTTTGAACTGATCCCGCCATTAAAGGGGCAGAGCATACAGGGCATTTACGATGCTATCGACCCGCTGATGGAGTTTAAGCCGCCGTTTATTGATGTTACCTCGCTGCGCGAGGATTACATTTACAAAGAACACGAAACCGGCTTGCTGGAGAAACTTGCCTACCGCAAGCGCCCCGGCACTATTGCCATTTGCGCGGCTATCATGAATAAGTACAAGGTAGATACTGTTCCGCATTTACTTTGCGGCGGTTTTACCAAAGATGAAACCGAGAACGGCCTGATAGACCTGCAGTTTTTAGGTATCGATAATGTGCTGGTGCTGCGCGGTGACGCCCGCCGCGGCGATGCCTCTTTTGTTCCGACACCAAACGGGCATTGCTACGCTACCGACCTGCTGCAGCAAGTAGTGAACATGAACAACGGTGTTTACCTGCACGAGCATTACGAAGGCATTATGAAGACGGATTTTTGCATAGGTGTTGCAGGCTACCCCGAAAAGCACTTTGAAGCACCAAACCTGAAAACCGATTTTAAATACCTGAAGCAAAAGATAGATATGGGGGCGAACTTCATTGTTACCCAAATGTTTTTTGACAATCAGAAATATTTTGATTTTGTGAACAACTGCCGGGCTGTGGGTATCAATGTACCTATCATCCCCGGGCTTAAGCCTATTACCACATCAAAGCAATTGGTTAACCTTTCTAAAACCTTCCATATCGATATCCCGGAAGCATTAAGCGATGCCATACACGATTGCAAGGAAGAAAAGCATGTAAAAGATATCGGTATAGAGTGGATGATAGAGCAGTGTAAAGAGCTGGTGAAATTTGGCGCGCCGGTACTGCATTTTTACACTATGGGTAATCCGGGCCCAACTAAAAGGATAGCCGAAGCGATATTTTAGCGGTCCCTCGTCAAAACGGTTTATAGCGCTTTTTCCAGGTGCACCAGTTTACCGTCAAAGTTCATCCCCTCGATCACGACCCTGAACTTGCGGGTAACATCGTTATTGTAAAATTTAATAAGATACTCATGCTTCTCGTTATCCAGGATAATATTTGGCTCCCAAAATAAGGTGGTGCGGAGGTCGGGTTTGCCCGTAACCGTTACAGCGGTAGCATAATCCGGACTGTAAAAATCTTTTACCAAGGTGTAGCCCGCCAACGGAAGCATTTTGTTGTTTTTGTCATTATAAACAAAGCCTTTGCCCCGTTTGGTATAAACCGATATTACCCCGCCGAATGCACCAAAGGCTCCACCCATTGATGGATCGTAAACCTTTACGTAGTCCACTTCCATCATCGGCGTATTACGGATATCTTCAGCGGGTACGGCAAAATTATTCAGAAAGAAGGCTACACCGTCATTTCGCCAGCTAACAGATGGTTCGTTACCCAATGGATTGCTGATCCTTAACCCCGGTATCTTACCTTGTAAATACTGAAACAACGAACCATAATTTGTTGCCCGGGGATCATTACCCACCAACAGGTTAGTAGATATGCCATCTTTAAAAACGCCGGAAGTATATTCCTTATCTACTTTTTTCTGCTGCGAAACGGCCGCACCCTTTATCTGCACTTCGTTAAGCTGCCGGGTGTTTTTAAGCTGCAGCATATAATCCTGCACACGTTTTGATAGCGCCAAAGGCGGGCCTTCTGTCGCTGCTGCCGTATCAGGGGCGGGTTTTACAAATGGATAAGTGTAGCTTTTTACCAGGCCGTTATCAACGGTCAGCTTTACTTTGTTTGAAGCAAGGTTTTTATCCTGAAACTTGAAATAGAGCTTAGCATCGCCATAAAAAATTAAGCCATCCCTGAAAAAGGCAGCGTTTTCGCTCACCTGCAGCGGTAACATTACCGAACTTTTGTCGGGCGCTTCTACAAAAATTGTTGCATAAGTGCCTGGTTTAAAACCGTTAGCCGTAATGCCGCTTACTTTGCCGCTGATACTTAAAAAACGATGAGTGGGTATAGTGTCGGTTAGTTTACCGGTGGTATCGGCGCTCCAGTTGTATTTGCGCCAGCCGTGGGTAAGCATTACCAGGTCTAAATTTTTGGCGGCGTCGGGTGTAGTATTGTTAAAATAATAATAAGGGTCCACAATTTTACCCCGCAGGTCGCCGGTTAACAGTAAGTGCGAAATAATGTTATCCTGATCAGGTGACGGGTTATCAATGTCCGCGTCAGTAACCGATACCGAATAATTAGAACGGATGCTATCTTTATTCGCCAGTTTTAACTCCGTTAGCCCGCGGCTTTGTTTGCTGATGCTTATAAAACCGGTATCAACGTTAAAACTATAATTGTGGTTATTTACAAAGGTTATGCGTTCGGCAACCGGGATTAAATTTTTATTGAATACAGTAATATTTAAAATACCTGATGGCATATCTTTTACGGGTATAATACCACTAGACATTTCGGCGCCTGAAAGATCGATTTTTACCATGTAAGCAATTTTGCCATTGTTATGCGCTATAAGCGTTAGCTGCTTATCTGCCTCCGCGGCATCTTTCGACCGGAAGATCAGAAACTTTTTCCCCGCGGCAACATCAGCAATATGAAGGGATATACCATTTGGCTTTGCCGCGGGCAATGCTGCGGTATGCTCTGTGCCGCCTGCATCCTTCCAGGTAGCAGTATACGCCTGGTTGGGCTGTGCGAGCATCGTGAAGGCACCCATGCCATCATGCGTCGTCGCGAAATCTGTTATGGTGTTACCGGCGCTCTTAATAATGCCATTAGCCTTAACGGGCATCCCGTTTGCATCAGTCACCTTAAAAGCCATTAAACAAGGTAAGCCGTTTACCCAGTCGCCGCCTTCGGGCAAAAAATGTATTACCGGCGCGGATATGCTGTTAACTTGGGGTTGTTTTGCGATATTTAATACCGGTAACTGTTTCATGTAAATAAAATCGCGGTCATCCTTTAGCATTACTTCGGTATAAGCCCTGCAGTAGATGGCATGTACTGTTGTATCGGTTGGCAATACCATATTGCCCGATGCGGTGGATTCAAATATGGGGGCAGTTAAGCGGCTCAATACTTTACCATTCTCGTCAAGCAGCTCCATATAAAAGTTTTTACCTGCGCGAGAGCGCTCAGACCCGGTAAAAAGATAGGCCTTAAACCAAACGGTATCGCCGGTTACATAACTGTTTTTATCGTAATGGATATAGATCTTTTCGTGCGGGTTGCGTTGCAGCTGTTGGTTTACTACATTATCTATGCTTTGGGCAACGCAAACATGCGCGCAAAACATCATTACAGCTCCCAATAGCAGGCGGATAAGAAAGCGGCTCATTCAGGTTTGAAATAGAGCATCAAAATAAGAAATTATATTATTATTTGCCGGGTCGGGTCAAACAAAAAAGCCGGACCAAAAGGCCCGGCTTTTAATTTTATATGCTGATGATTATATCCCTTCGGGCTTCATTTTTGATGCGGCAACTAATGCCTTGTAAGCATTTACTATGCCCCCGGTTTTTGAAAGTGTTGTAAAATCAACCTTTTCGGTTTCGCTTCCGGGCTTTAAAACCATCGTTCCGGTTAATGGCGTTGCCGATTCCAATATCACCTGTTTTAGCTGTTTGGCACTTAAGTTTGGATAATACTCCAACACCAGCGCGGCTATACCCGCCGTAATTGGCGAAGCAAAGCTGGTGCCGTCGGCGGTATTAAATTCGGCATCCATATTTACCGATGTTACCTTAACACCGGGTGCAAATACATCTACATTTTTTTTACCATAATTGCTAAAATCGCCGGCAAGGCTGGCGTTCAGCCTATCGGCAGATGCACCAACGCTTATCACGTTATCGGCATCAACACCAGAGCCATCCTCAAATATATCGTTAGGATATTCGGGTTTTGCATCCATATCTTGGCCATCGTTACCTGATGCCTGTACCAGCAACACATTTTTCGCGGCAGCATATTTAAAAGCTTCGTCAACCCAGGCCTTATGGGGCGATAATTTTTTACCAAAGCTCATGTTAATGATCTTTGCGCCGTTATCAACCGCGTAGTGTATAGCGTTAGCGATATCCTTATCATACTCGTCGCCATTTGGCACCGCTTTAATAGCCATTATCCTTACATTGTCGGCCACGCCGTCAATACCGTATTTGTTACCGCGTACAGCGCCAATAAGGCCAGCTACACCGGTACCGTGTTCGGCATCCGGAAATTTAAGCAGATTGCTGCCATACGGTTTGCCATCCCTTACGTCGGGGTTATCACCTACAATATTTTTGCGGGCGTCAAGGTCGGGGTTAATGTCGTTATTTAACTTTGCCAGGTATTCACTTAACTCTTTAATGATGCCGGCGTTAGTTTGGTCTCCGCCCTGCTGCTCAAAAACCGATATCCAAACCGCCTTGCTTTTGCTTACCGTATCGCTGGCAGTGGTAATTTTTGCCAGGTCGGCCTTTTTGAACGACGCGCCCGCGCTTAAGCTAAGTGCTTTTTTGATATAACCACTGGTGGCCATCAGGGCGTTCATTACCGGCTGTAGCTGCTGCGTTTCGGTTTTGGCTTTATTTACCGTGGCATCATGAGTAAGCTTTACTTTTTCCCAGTAGGCAAACTCTTTTTCGCTGCCGGCAGGGGCGGTGGTAAGGTTAATGTACTTATCCTTAAGCCGGTTATACTCTCGTACCTCCTCGGTAGTTTCGGTAAAATCACATTTGCCGCCCGGTCCGCCTAAAAAGTTCCAGCCGTGTATATCATCCACATAATCGTTCTTATCATCATCAATGCCGTTACCGGGTATCTCTTTTGTATTTACCCACAATACAGGCTTTAGGTCGGCCTGGGCGGTATCAATACCGCTATCAATAGTGGCAACAACTACAGTTTTGCTTTTTTTGCCTTTTACAAACTGATAAGCCTGGTTTAGGCTGATACCGAAATAACCATCGGTTTTAAGATCAAGCAAGTGCCAGTTTTTCGGCGGGTCGGCGGGTGCTTTTTGAGCTACCTGTGCTGTAGCGGTAAAGCCTGTTAATACGGCACCGCTTAGTAATAGTGCCGTAAGGGTTTTGCAAATTTTATACATATTTAATGGTCGTCTTTATAATTTAATATCGAACACCGAATGCCCAATACAGAATGATGAAGTTAAATTCGGCGTTCGATATTCTATATTCATTATTCGATATTATCACTGGTCGGTTTAATTGCTTTTACAGGTCAAATTTAATGCCCTGCGCTAATGGCAACGTTTTAGAATAGTTTATAGTATTGGTTTGGCGCCTCATATATACTTTCCATGCGTCCGATCCGCTCTCGCGCCCGCCGCCGGTTTCCTTTTCGCCGCCAAATGCGCCGCCTATCTCCGCGCCTGACGTACCGATGTTAACATTCGCTATACCGCAATCAGATCCCGAGTACGACAGGAACCTCTCGGCCTCGCGCAAATTAGTTGTCATAATAGCCGACGATAACCCCTGCGGCACACCATTCTGCAGCGCAATAGCCTCGTCTATATCCTTGTATTTTATCAGATACAATATCGGCGCGAATGTTTCGTGCTGTACAATTTTAAAATGATTTTCAACCTCTGCAATGCATGGCTTTACATAACAGCCGGATGAGTAAGCCGCACCCTCCAGCTTACCGCCTTCAACAACAAACCTTCCGCCTTCGGCCTTGCATTTCTCTATAGAATCGAGATACGAGGCTACCGCGTCCTGATCGATCAGCGGGCCCATGTGGTTGTTCTCATCCAGCGGATCGCCAATTTTTATCTGGCTGTAGGCGTTAACTAACTTTTGTTTAAAAGCCTCGTAAACGCTCTCGTGAATGATCAGTCTGCGGGTGCTGGTACAGCGTTGCCCGGCAGTGCCTACCGCGCCAAACACCGCGCCAATAAGCGACATATCCAGGTCGGCATTTTCTGTGATGATGATGGCGTTATTGCCCCCAAGCTCTAACAGGCTTTTGCCCAACCGCGCGCCAACCGCAGCGCCAACTGCCTTGCCCATACGGGTAGAGCCGGTAGCCGATACCAGCGGCACACGGGTATCGTTGCTCATCAGCTCGCCAATACTGCGGTCGCCTATAACCAGGCAGCTTACGCCTTCATCAATATTATTACGCTTAAAAACTTCCTGTGCAATATGCTGGCAGGCAATAGCCGTTAAAGGTGTTTTTTCGGAGGGTTTCCAAACGCAAACATCGCCGCAAACCCAGGCCAGCATGGCGTTCCAGCTCCATACCGCTACCGGGAAGTTAAATGCCGATATCACGCCAACAATTCCTAAGGGGTGGTATTGCTCGTACATACGGTGTTCGGGCCGTTCGCTGTGCATAGTTAAACCATAAAGCTGCCGGCTAAGCCCAACGGCAAAATCGCAAATATCTATCATCTCCTGCACCTCGCCGTAGCCTTCCTGCAGGCTTTTGCCCATTTCGTACGATACCAGGGTGCCAAGTTGCTTTTTATTTTCGCGCAGCGATTCGCCTATCTGGCGTACTATCTCGCCGCGTTTTGGGGCGGGGATGGTGCGCCATGTTTTAAAAGCCCTGGCGGCCGTTTCAACCACGGCATTATACTCGTCCGCGGTAGCATATTTTACCGATGCTATTTTTTTGCCATCGGTTGGCGATACAATGTTTGCAGTAACTGCGTTAGCGCTGCTACCCCACTGATTGCCAGTACTAAACGCATGGTTTATGTCGTTTATATGTAAATGATCAAGAATATCCTTTATAGGTAAGCTCATAATTGGTACTTTTGTCAAAGGTAAAAATCTTTAGGGCAATTATATTCAACTCATCCCTTGCCGGCTAAAATGCTTTACATTTATTATCAGCCACTTGTATAAACGCTTGTTTAATAATGTTTGTATGTTGAAAACTTAATTGCTTTGAGGATGCTTATTATTGTAATTTGAACTCATGTTTAAGCCTTGCGGATAAACATCCGCAGGGATAATATGGTGTTCTGCAAATAAACTTGAATGGAAGAGGAATTTGATTTTGGTTTTACCGAAGATCCAAAGTTTTCGGTAGAACGGTACGAAGAGATGATTCGCAATCATGACCAGTACTTTTTTGACGCGCAGGCGTTTGAGAACATTATAGACTACTACATAGAAAAGAACGATCCGGCCAAAGCCCTGCAGGTATCCGAGTACGCGCGCAACCAGCACCCTTTTGCCGCGGTGTTCCTGATAAAACAGGCCCAGTTACTGGTAGTTTCAAATCGTGCATCAGAGGCATTTGCCGCGCTTGATAAGGCTGCCATGCTTGAGGCAAGCGACGCGGATATTTACATCATCCGCGGTAACCTGTACGAGAGTATGGAACGCAATGCCGAAGCCTTAGAGAACTACGAAAAGGCGCTTGACCTTGCCGAGGAGACCGACGAGATATTGTTGCATATTGCCTACGTTTACCAAAACATGGGCGATTATGATACCGCCATAACCTACCTTAAGCTTTGCCTTAAACAGAACATGGAAAACCAGGACGCCCTGTACGAACTGGCCTTTTGTTATGATGTGTTAGATAACCAGGAAGAAAGTGTTCAGTTTTATCAGCAATATATAGATAACGAACCATACAGCTATGCCGCTTGGTATAACCTGGGCAACGCCTACACTAAGTTAAGCCTGTTTGAGAAAGCTATCGACGCGTATGATTACGCCATTTTAATAAAAGACAGCTTTGCATCGGCATACTTTAACAAAGGTAACGCGCTGGTTAACCTGGAGAAATATGCCGAGGCCATTGAGGTTTACCGCCAGACGTTTGAATACGAGCAGCCCAATGCCGATACTTATTGCGCTATTGGCGAATGCTATGAAAAGCTGGAGCAAATGGACGAGGCGAGATCGTTCTACAAAAAATCGGTTAAGATGGACCCAAAGCTGGCCGATGCCTGGTTTGGTATCGGGGTGACCCTTGATTTTGAGGAACGTTATTTTGAGGCCCTGCACTTTTACAAAAAAGCTTTGGACCTTGATATTGCCAACGCCGATTATTGGTTTGCCATTGCCGATGCCGAATATAAATTGGGCCATTTGCCCGAGGCCGAAAACGCATACGAGAAAGTAGTTGAGCTGAACCCGCTTGATGTGGATGCCTGGCTTGATTACTCATCTATCCTGTATGAGCAAAAGCGCCTGGTTGATGCCATTGAAGTGATATCGCAAGCCATTAAAAATAATCCGGATGCGGCAGAACTTTACTACCGCATGGTAGCTTATTTGTTTGCCAAAGGCGAATACAACGAGGCGCTTAACTACCTGGAAATGGCCCTGGCATCCGACCCCGAAAAACACTATATTTTGTTTGATTACCTGCCGCAATTACAGGAAAACAAGGTAATTATCGATATTATAAACAGGTACACCAAGTAGGGAGTAGTGAATGCTGAATAGTTAGACGGAGTTAAAATAAACTAATTATAATCAATCAAATACCAAAGCCGGACCGATGCATGTCCGGCTTTTTGATGAATAATAATCCCCTTCTTAGGTGACGAAAGCTCTGCATCCCGTAGTAATGGTGATAGAATACATGCTGTTAGTTAACAGGTTACTACGCAAGCGGTTAATACAAATTTCGAAATGATAAATTGGTGGCACCACCTTGTCAGTAGCTGTTTTTTTAAAACATTGACTTTCAGGTGTTCATGAATGTTCACAGTGTTCACGTGCGCCGAACGTGAACACTTTTGCCTTTTTTTCCCGCTTAAAGTTAAAAACAAGCATGATCTCCATCTGTTAAGCTTTAAACGCAAAGCAACCTCATGAATACTCCCAATAGCCCCGCGCCCGGCAATAAATTCCCTTTAGAGGGGGAAACCGGCGATCCCAAAGTAAATGCCGCCGAACAGGATGTGATCACCAATAAGGATGATACCGAAAAGGTAACCAATAAAGATGGCGCTGTTGCCGATATGGATGGCATCACCGAAACCCTTAGCTAAAGCGAGCCCTCAGCCGGGCTGAATGCCGATAACCAGATCACCAATAACGATAGCGCAGCCACCGACGAGCTTGAACCCGATGAGCAGTTTTAACCGGTTATTGAAATGATTCCACAGCAGCCCTTAGGGCTGCTGTTTTTATTTGTTATTGGCCGGTAACCACCAATAAGTGCCTATATCCCGCAGGTATAAATACGTGATTTACGGTATTTTTCAGAAACGTGCAGAAACTACTTTTATAGCTTTCTCTTAAAGTAAATCTTCAGGTTTTTGGCTAATATGTATAAATTAAAAGCTGCGTTACTACTGCTGCTTAGCATTATGCTCAGTAACGCTTTCGCGCAGGATAAGGTCCGGGTTGATTCGTTGACCAGGGTACTCAAAACCGCTAAATCCGATACCGTTAAAGCCAAGGCATACTATAACCTGATGATGGAGTATGTTGATGCTGATAGCGCCCTGGCCATCAAATATGCTAACCAGGGGATGGCACTCGCGGCCAAAAGCCATGCCGATAAGGTATTAGGCAATATTCAGAATAACCTCGGCGCATTCTATAATTTCAGGGGCGAGCGCCGGATAAGCGATTCGCTTATAAACCTGGCGCTTAAAATCCGTTTGCGCATAAAAGATAGTCTTGGCGCAGCCTACTCGCTCATGAACCTGGGGCACAATAACTACGATCAGAATAACTACGCAGCCGCCCTACGTTACTACACCCAGGCCGCCCGTATTCGCGAAAAGATACATGACAAAAAAGGGCTGGCCGGTTCGTATATATGGATCGGTAACGTGTATTACGAAGGTATCGTCAACTATCCGCGGGCATTAGAATACCATGGTAAGGCCCTGGCCATTTACAAAGAAATAAATGATGAGCTTGGCCAAAGCTACGCCTACTCTAACATGGCCAATGTATATATGGAGCAAAAGGATTACAACCGGTCTTTAAAGTATAATCTGCTTTCGCTTAAATTAAAGTTAAAACTAAATAATGTGCGGGGTATTGGCGTGCTGTACAACAATATCGGCAACATGTATTTTTACAGCGGTAAGGCCGATAAAGCCTTGCCGTACTATTATAAATCGTTAAAGATACGAGAAAGCCAGGACGATAAGGTAGGCGTAGGTACGTCGTATGTGAACATAGCCAATGTTTACTTAGGACGAAATGACCTGCCTAAGGCCGAAGACCTGCTGCTTAAAGCTATTAAGGTCGCTCAAGAAATTAATTTTAAGGCCGCGCTGCGCGATGGTTACTTGTCGCTGTTTACTGTTTATAACCTTAAAAAGGATTATCCTAAGGCTATTGAATACTTTAAGCTGCATACAGATTATAAAGATTCGACGATGAACGAGGCTTCGGCAAAGCAAATTGCCGAGATACAAACCAAATACGAAACCGAGAAGAAAGAGGAGCGCATAAATTTGCTCAATAAACAAACGCAGATACAACAATTAAAAATTGATAAGCGCAATACAACTATATTTATAATATGCTGTATATTTATTGTGATTGTGGCTTTTGGTTACCTATTTTATAACCGTTATCGTTTAAAGCAGGCGGCTATTTTGCAGGCCGAAGTTATGAAGCAGCAAGACATGGCTACCAAGGGTATCATAGCGGCTGAAGAAAATGAGCGCAGGCGGATAGCCGGCGACTTGCACGATGGGGTGGGCCAGCTATTATCAGCTACGCGAATGAATTTAGATACCTTGCTGGAACGATTGAAGCTATCTGATACAGAAAACCGCGAACTGGCCGACAAAACTATGGCCATGGTTGACGAAAGCTGCAAAGAGGTACGCACCATCGCTCACCAGATGATGCCGAACGTGCTGCTTAAACTGGGCTTAACATCCGCCCTGCGCGATTTTGTAAATAAGATAGACTCGCACAGGTTAAAAATAATGCTTGATGTATCCGGCCTGCAAAACAGGCTCGACAGCAGCGTGGAAATAGTGCTTTACAGGGTTGTACAAGAAACCGTAAATAATGTAATTAAGCACGCAAAAGCTTCATTGCTGGATATCCAGCTGCAAATGGAAGGGCACGAAGTATCAGTGACCATTGAGGATAACGGACGGGGATTTGATACAACTGACAGAGAAAAATTTGAAGGCATCGGGTTAAAAAATATTATTACCCGGGTTGAATATTTAAAGGGCACGGTTGATATTTCGTCATCGCCGGGCAAAGGTACACTGGTTGCTATTTTAATACCCCTAAACTGACATGGAAGCTGAAAAAAGGATTTTTATTGTTGATGATCACCAGATGGTTATTGATGGCCTGAGATTGATAATTGATACCATTAACGGATTTACAATAGTAGGCGAAAGCACCAGCGCAACCCAGGCCCTCGATTGCCTTACCGGCCTCAACACAGATATTTTACTTACCGATGTGAGCATGCCCGAAATGAGCGGTATCGAGCTTACCCGCCTGGTAAAAAAGAAATTTCCCAATATTAAAATAATTGCCCTGTCAATGTTCAGCGAAAGCCAGGTGGTGGCCGAAATGATAGATGCCGGTATATCGGGCTACATTCTAAAAAATACGGGCAAGCAGGAACTGATTGAAGCCCTAAACAAGGTATCATACGGGCAAAATTATTTTGGCCAGGATATTACCCTGCAACTCATGAAATCTTTTAAACGCAACCAGGACGAATCATCGCGTCTTACCGATCGGGAGATAGAGATCATACGAATGATAGAGCAGGATTTTGGCAACAAGCAGATCGCTGATATGCTTTTTATAAGCGAGCGCACAGTAGAGACCCACCGAAAGAACATCCTTCGGAAAACCAACACTCAAACGGTGGTGGGCCTACTAAAATATGCCTACGAACGCAAAATAATTTAAACATTTTTACAGTATTTTGCGGCTAATACGTAGTAAAATATGCCATTTTAACGTGATTGTGCGCGATTAAGGTATTTACCAACTTTGTCAATAACAAATAACTAAAAACAAAGTGATGAAAAAACTTAAGCATGCATTTATATTAACAATGCTAATTGCCGTAACCGCGGTTTCATGTAAGAAAGATGATGATGTAAAGGCATCAACAGGCTCGGTAACTGTAACCGCGGCTAATTATGGGTTCGATGGTGTTAACGGATCGAACTTTAAAAGCACCAAGGCAGCAATTGTACAGGTGGGCAACCTGTGGACACTTACCGCGATCAGAGACGGTGGTAACGAATCGATAACAATTGTATTGGGTAATGTTACCGCAGCAGGCACTTTTGATCTGGATGAGGACAACACAGATGGCAACGGCGCGGTGTTGTTAAAAGATTATACCAAAACAGCTGATCCCTTACTGAATTACAGCACTGGTTACAGCGCTACAGGCGGCATGAAAGGCGGGGGCCAGGTGAAAATTACCAAACTGACCGATACCGAAGCCGAAGGAGAGTTTTATATAGTTGCGCATACACAAGCCGGCAAAGAGGCTTTTGTAGAGCAGGGAAAATTTACAGGTAAAGTAACCAAACAATAAACCTCAACTAAATCTTAGCGAAAAAGGCCCCGAACCCCGGGGCCTTTTTTGTTATTTACTGTGCGAGAAAAGCCAGGGTATCAGTTGCGGTTCGGCAAAAGCGTCGTCCCAGCTGTTATGGTCGTCGTTTGGATAAACGGTAAACTTGGGGTCGCCGCCGGCGGCCTTAATAGCATCAACCATTACCTGCGAATGATCAAACGGCACCACGCTATCTTTTGCCCCATGAAATATCCACAGGGGCACTTTTTTAGCATATTTTTCGGCATTGTTTGTATTGTCTCCTCCGCAAATAGTAAAGGCGGCCGCAAATATCTTTGGCTTGCGCCTTAATATTTCAAATGTGCCCATACCGCCCATTGAAAGCCCGCCAACGTAAACCTGCTTATCATTAACATAGGGTTTATCAAGCAATTGGTCTACCAGGCCAAGCAGTGCGTTCATTGCCCGCGTTGGCTCGCCCCCCTCCTGAAAACGGAATATCCTTTTGCCCGAAGTGGTGTCGATATTTACATTTGACCAGTAACTGTCTTTCGGGCATTGCGGATAAACCACAATAGCCGGATAGTTCTGTCTTATCGTATCATTCAAAAATAACTTAGGGCCGTAAGCCAGCTGTGCTTCGTTATCGCTTCCGCGTTCACCTGCGCCGTGTAACACTAAAATAAGCGGGTATTTTTGCGTAGGATTGAATTTTTTGGGAAATAAAATGCGATAAGGCAGGGTGTCGGTTTTATGAACAAACAAGCCCCGGTCAAACGCCGAATTGGTTTGCGCCTGTACAAAAAAAGGCAATCCCAGGTACATGATACCCAGCATTGCCAGTATGGTTAATTTTTTTAAAGTCATATTATACGTTTAGTTCGGTGTGTGCCTATTAAACGTAAAATAACGAGTTTATATTTAGCCTGGATGAAATAATTGCATAAACAGCTGACAGTCAGTTATTTTTTTGCGAACGCCGGGCTCTGAAAATCCAGCTTTTTCAACCCTTGCTGAATTTCGGGGCAACCCATAAACAGGTTCCATAACAAGCCCGAACGGTAGTTTTCTATCATTACAACAATAGGCCCCTGATCGATAGCCAGGTACGATTTTGCATACCAGTTATGCGATTCGCTGAAGGCATCGGTAAAACCATATTCGCCCCATATTTTATCGCCCAGGTCGTAATAAAAATGGCGCAGCGCCTGCATAGAATACTCCGGCGTGTAAGGGAATGCCGATAGGGCGGCTGTTGGGGTTATCACGCCCAGGTCATTATTAGGTGCGTGCGCATTGTAGCCTTCGTAATTATCACTGGCGGTAAGGCCCCAGCAGTTTTCGCCATAGCCCTTAAACTTTTTAGGGTTATCAATGCAATACGCCCTGTTAATAAGGGTGTGGTTTACGTTTTGCTCCCAATAATCGGCGTATCGGTCTTTCAGCCCTTTGGGGTTTAAGCCCAGGAACGAATACTGCGAAAAAAACAGCGGCCCGCCATATGGGAAGCCCAATGGCAGTTTATAGCCGTAATAGGTATGCCCGTTCTTAAAAAAGTCGCTTTGTGCCCAGCCGCGGTGATAAACATCGGCGCTTACGGGGTAACGATCGGCTGATGCAGCCAGGATATAGGTGATCAGGCATTCGTTAAAGCCACGGATAGGGAAGTTCATCGCCCAGCCATTATTCGGGCTCCAGTGCCAGTAAAGGTTATCGCGGCCATCCCTGGTGTACCAATCCCACTCTACTTCGCCCCATATCCAGCTGATTACATCGCGTATGCGGCGTTCTTTTGCTGTGTTGGCGGCGTAGTATTGCTTGGCACATAAAAGGCCCTGAAGCAGGTATGCGGTTTCTACCAGGTCGCCGCCATCGTCTTTACGGCCAAAGCGTATGGTTTTACCGGTTGCACCGTTCATCCAGTGGGGAAACACCCCGTGATAAGCGTCGGCCCTGAACAAAAACTCTACTATTTTGAGCATCCGGTCTACAGACTGCTCATGGGTTATAAATTTACGATGGTCGGCTGCTATCATGGCCATAATGCCAAAACCCGTGCCGCCGGTGGTTACTACTTCGTCGCCATAATCAAAAGACCGGTTGCTGCGTTCGCGGGCAAGGCCACTAACCGGGTGGCCAAAATCCCAAAAGTAACGGAATGTTTGGCGCTGAACCACGTCTAAAAGGGCGCTGTCGCTCAGGTTTTTTATAATGCCCACCGGTTTTATCGCTCCGTCCATAACCGGCGCTTTTTTTTCGGGCGGATGGTTAAAGCCGCGTTTTTGCGCCATACCATTAATAGTAATAGTGGCTAAAAGTATAAAAGCTGATAAAAATATTTTTTTCATTAGTTAATAGATAAATGATGCTGCAGCGTATGCAACCATTAATAATCAGGAGATTACAAGGATGGCCCTGTAAATCCTAAGCCCTTCATCCCTGTTTTAATTTCGGGGCAGCTCATAAATAAATTCCACAACAGGCCGCTCCTGTAATTTTCTATCATTACAATTATCGGCCCCTGGTCAATAGCCAGATACGAATTTGCAAACCAGGGATTGTTGAGATCAAAGGCATCGTAAAACCCGTATTCGCCCCATAGTTTATCGCCCAGTTTGTAATAGAAGAAGCGAAGCGCTGCCATTGATTGTGATGGTGTATACGGCAGGGATGATATTGCTGCGGTGGGCGCTATAACGCCAACATCGTTTGTTGGAGAGCTTGCCGTATAACCGCTTTCAATATCGCTTGCAGTTAATCCCCAGCAATCAGCACTATAGCCGTAATAGTTTTTAGGGTTGGCAACGCAGTACTTATAATTGATAAGGCTGTGCGCTTTGTTTTGTTCTTCATAGTTGGCGTAGGCGTCTTCCAGTCCGTTGGGGTTAATTCCCAGGAAAGAATAATGTGCAAAGAACAACGGGCCACCTTGCGCGGGCCCTAAGGGAAGCTTTACCCCATAATAGGTATTGCCGTTCTTCATGCTGCCGTTGCCGGCCCAGCCATTATCGTAAACAGCTTTAGGTACCCCGTGTGTTGTTGATGATGCGGCCAGCACATAAGCTATCAGCCCTTCGTTCCAGCCGCTTATTTTCATGTTGATGGCCCAGCCGTTGCTTGGGCTCCAATGCCAGTATAAAACGTTTTGGTTGCCTTGCCTGAACCAGTCCCACTCTACGTTGTTCCAAAGGGTATTGATATCGGCGCGTAAGGTGCTTTCGTCCGTCCCGGCGCCGTTAAAATATTGGCGGGCGGTTAGTAGCCCCTGCATCAGGTACGAAGTTTCTATCAGGTCGGCGCCGTTGTCCTGAGCGCTAAAGGGCTGCACTGCTCCCGTAGCGCCGTTTAACCAGTGCGGAAAAGCCCCATGAAAGGTTGCGGCCTTCGTTTTTAAAAAGCCTACTATTTTTTGCATGCGTGCCAGGCCGTTCGCCCGGGTTATAAACCCGCGGTTAACACCAGCCACTAAAGCCATAATGCCAAAGCCCGAACCACCTGTGGTAACCACATCACCAGATGTATTCCGCTCGCGGGCGAGGCCGCTAACCGGATGGCCAAAATCATAAAAATATTTAAGCGTTTGCTTTTGCACCAGATCTAACAGTTGGTTATCAGATATGGCAGTGAATTTATCGGTAGAATCGATGCCGGTAGTAAGGTTAATGGTAAACGCAGATTGTAAGCTGCCGCCTTTGGCAGATTTAAGGCCCGTACTTACATCTACAGTGTATCGGGTAATAACATCCAGCGTGGGTTTTATAACAACCGTATTGTCGTCATCTTCGTAGGTGGCCGCATAGGTAACCGCCGCGCCTGCTTTACCCTTAATGGTTATTGAGGCAGGTACTGTTGTTTTATTCAACGCTGTTGAAAACGTGATCTTGATAACCGGCTTTTGGTTTACGTTGGTGTAAGTAAACCCATTGTTAAGGCCGTTGATCTTCAACCCACTGAAACTGAATGATGCAGGCGTTACGGGCTTAACCGGATCGGGGGTTGGGGTGTTGCCGCCTTTACTGCATGCAAATAACACAAGTAACAAGCTTATCCCCGCAAAAATCTTTAAATCTCTCATCATCTACGTTTAACTATGCAATAGCGTACAACTAAATTCCAAAAAAAGAGGCTGCCCGGCTATTAGCCGAACAACCTCATACTCAATCAAATGTTTACTTTCCTCGATTCTCCAGTTTAACAATAGTACCAACCTGGTCAGGGGTAAGCGCTTTGTTATATATGCGCACCTCGTCAAGCTGCCCAACAAGGTAGCTTGCCCAGTCCTGCTTTCCGGTTGCAGATGTCAGGCTTGGATCTGTTTGAAACTGTACGGTTCCGAATACCATTTTGCCTAAATTGGTGAAGTTGATATCGCCAAAGCCGTCAACTTTTTGCGTGGCTAATTTTGAGCCATTGGCATAAACAATAAAGGTTGATGTTTCGGCCGAATAGCTAACCGCCAGGTTTATCCATTTATCCCATGGCTTAACAACGGCGTAGTTTCCTAACCAGGCTTCTTTTGCACCGTTCCTAACGTGAATTTTCAGGTTGCCGCTTTCGGCAGTACCACCGTTTTCAAAAAACATGGTCATGTTGCCCCAAAACTCAGATGTGTTAGACATATCAACCACCCCTACTATGCCATTGGCATTTATGGGGGTATGCACCCAGCTCATTATAGTAAAGCTGTGCATATTTTTTACGGCCGCAGATGGTTCTACTAAAACGTATGAACTTAGAGCACCCTGCATAGCCTGGCCCTTAACCCCTTTGGCGAAAGCAGTACCTACGCCGGTTGCTTCGGTGTTTGATACGCTGTCGATAAGACTGCCGTTAAACGACCAATACCCTACCAGGCTTTCTGACGCTACCTGGTTAGCTGCGGTAAAGCCGCCAATACTTAAAGGTGGCGCATAGGTTGAAGGGTCGAACTTTTTTTGACATGATGACAACCCTACACTTACCAGCGCGGCTGTAACTATATAAATATTTAATTTTTTCATCTCCGTTGTTGTTTAAAAATCAATAGCCCGGGTTTTGAACAAGTACGCCAGAGCTCTGATCAATTTCTGATTGAGGTATTGGCCACACTTCGTTTTTATTGGCGGTCCATCCTTTAGGGCCAAAAATTTCAGCAGCCCGACCCTGACGGATCACATCGAAATAACGGTCGAACTCCATTGCAAGCTCTACATGTCTTTCATGCCAGATAGCCAGGCGCAAAGCATCTTTATCGGTAGTAGTAACCTTTGGCAATACAGCATTATTGCCTCCCCTTGCCCGTGCCCTAACTAATTCAAGGTCTGCTAAAGCTGTGGTAGCGTCGCCCAATTCGTTAGCCGCTTCAGCATTCATCAGTAAAACCTCGGCATAGCGTAAAACCCTTATGTTTTGTTGTGCACCTTCGTTGTAACCGCTAACATACATGCTAAAGGGGACATAAGACTTTTGGTTATACCTGGGGTTTGGGGCAGTGGGCGAAATTGCATCGCCTTCGGGAGTGGTTTCGCCGGCAAATATAATGGTTGCATCCTTACGCGGATCGCCCGGCTCATAAGCATCTTCAAGGCTTTTTGTGGGGATATTGAAACCCCAACCGCCGCCGGTTTGGCCCCTTACACCCTGAACCTGCGAATACTGGGAATTAGAAGCGTCGGGATTACCTGGTATTAAGGAAGCCTGTATCTCAAAAATCGATTCGGAATTATTCTCATTAGGAACCCTGAACAACTGTTCGTAATTAGGGAATAAGCTATAGCCCAAACCTTTAACCTGGTTGGTCAACGATAAAACATCGGCCCATTTTTGCTGATACATGGCAACTTTTGCATGTAAGGCCAATGCGGCGCCTTTAGTTGCACGCCCCACATCGTTGCCGGCATATGACTGCGGTAAACCGGCGGCGGCGTCTGTAAGGTCCTGCTCTATGGCTGCATAAACCTCGGCTTTGGGCGATTGCGGTAAATTATATTCGCTGGCATCTTTTGGCAAGTGCAAGCGCAGCGGCACATTGCCGAATGCACGCACAAGCCTGAAATAAGCGTACGCCCTAACGAATTTTGATTCGGCTATGTAGCGGTTTTTTAAGGTAGCATCCATATCAATGGTATCAATATGGTCCAATACCTGGTTACAAAGGTTAATGGTTTGATATCTGCCGTTCCAGAAGTCAGAAAGCTGGCCCTGGGTAGAGGTTACCTTGAACTGATCATACATGTTCATGAACGGCACAGAGCCGTCGGACGGGTCACTACCGGTTTCGGTATCATCAGACCCGAGGCTTTCTAACGCGATAGGTGCAAAGGCAACTTCTGTCCAGCCACGCAAGTTGGCATAGATAGAGTTTACAGCCTTGGTTGCATCGTCGCCGGTTTTCCAGAACTGGGTTGCCGCAGGCTGCCCCTGGGGCGGTACTTCTAAAAAGCTCTTTTTACAGCCTGTAACTGCTACTAAGGAAGCTAAGGCTAAAGCCATCGCGTTCCTGGCGTTTATATATTGATAAATTTTCATTTTGTTCTGATAATAAATTAAAAAGTAACATTAACACCAAAGTTGTAAGTAGCATACAGCGGGTACACGTTCACGTCTACTCCGGCTCTTGTGGGGCCACCACCAACTTCGGGGCTAAAGCCCTTATAGCTAAAAAAGTTGAAGGCGTTTTGCGCGTTGGCATACAACCTTACTTTGGCTATCTTAAGGCTGTTGGTAATTGCAGATGGAAGTGTATAACCCAACTGCAGGTTCCTGATCCTGAAATAGCTGCCATCCTCTACATAAAAAGAGTTTGAGCGGTTGTTTTGCCCGCCTGCTATGAAAGCTGACGGATAAGTATTTGAAGTACCTTCGCCATGCCAGCGATTGTTATAGAAATCCTGACTGAAGTTTTCTGTACCAAAACGAAGGCCAACGTTAGCATTATAGATCTGCACACCCGCCACTCCCTGGAAATCGGCGGTCAGATCAAACGATTTGTAGGCGAAATAGGTGTTAAAGCCGTATGTAAATTTAGGGTTAGGGTTACCCAGTACTACACGGTCCTTATCGTCAATTATACCATCGCCGTTGGTGTCCTGGTATTTAAAGTTTCCGGCTATCGCTTCCGGTTGAATCTTACCGCCCGCCTTATTTTTATAAGCGGCAACTTCGGCATCAGTTTGGAATATCCCTACCACTTTTAAACCATAAAACTGGCCAATTGGCTCGCCAACTACAGTACGGGTATTAAAGTTGTTAGACCCCGGTGTGCTTACCGCCTGGTAAATGGGGTTTCTGCCTGATGATACTTCTAATACCTTATTGTCATTTATACCGAGGTTACCACCTATGCTATAAGAAAAGTCGCTTCCTATTTTATCTTTCCAGCTTAAAAGGAACTCAAAGCCCTGGTTTTGGAATGTGGCCTGGTTACCAATTATCGAGCTGCCGCTGGTACCTAATGAACCTAAGATGGGAATATCGAATATTGCTTTTTCGGTTTTTTTGTTATAAAAATCCACCTCGGCAAATAACCTGTCGTTTAGTAACGACGCCTCGATACCTACGTCTGTACCAACGCCGCGTTCCCAATATGTAACCGGCGGGGTAATGGTATTTACGTTTGCGCCGGGGGCTGTATAACCATCAGGGCCTACGTATATAAACTGTGGTGTTTGGGTAACAGTGGTGATAGACAAGTTAGCAGGAACAGACATGTTACCTATTTTACCCCAGCTGCCGCGAAGTTTTAAACTGTTAAATACGTGCTGGTCTTTCATAAAGCTTTCTTCAGAAATTACCCAGCCTGCGCCAACAGAAGGGAAATAACCCCATTTATTTGGATCAGAGAATTTGGAAGAACCATCAGCACGCATGGTAGCGTTTAAAAGGTATTTATTTTTGAAAGAGTAATTTACCCTTGCAAAATACGAGCTTACCGTATTATAGAACGGATATCCGCCACCCGCATCAATATCTTTCAGGTTGTAGTTTTTCCCTTGCGATAGATAATAGCCGTTACCATTATCCGGAACATCTGTTGCCGAAGCAATGGTTTGATTATACCTGTATGATTGCGCGCCCTGGCCTACTAACACTTTAAGGTTATGATCGCCAAAGGTGTTGTCGTAGGTTAAGGTGTTTTCTATGATCCAGTTACGGGTTTTATTATCTGTTAAAGTAAGCAAGCTGTTACTGTTTTGCTGCGCTAACGTAGCCTGGTAAACCGGGGCATAATTAACAACTTGACCCTGGCCGAAATCGCCGCCTACACTGGTATGAAACGTAAAGTGATTAGCAAATTTAAGATCGGCGTAGGCGCTACCGTTAAGCCTGTAGTTTTTTGATCGTTGGCTAAAAAAGTCAAGCGTAACCTGCGGGTTGAACATCGCAGAACTTGTAACATTAAAATCATTCGGGTCGCCGTAGGTGCCGTCGGCATATCTAACCGGTGTAATAGGTACCGCAGCAAATATCTGGTGGAAAATTGAGCCGTCTATATCATGCGAGTTGTTCATTGAGCCGGCCACAGTATAGCCTATCTTCAATGCTTTCGAGATATCAAAATCGTTCTTTATCCTCATGGTGTACCGGTCAAAACTATTGGTTTCAACTGTGCCTTGCTGTTTAAGGTAACCAAATGATACACTGTAGGTTGATTTTTCGCCACCACCGTTTATAGATAGGTTATGGTTGTTTATAAGGCCGCTCCGCAATACCTGTTGTGCCCAATCTGTTGTGCCAAAACTGTTAGGGTCAGCATAACGCGGGGTTACACCGCTTCGCTCGTCCAGTTCGTTAACCAACGTAGCGTATTCAGGGCCTGTTGCCATTTTAAAGTCGTTTGTAACAACCTGTGTTCCTATAAAGCCATCGTAGCTGATTTTAGCCCCCGAATTTTTGGTGCCTTTTTTGGTAGTAATTAAGATTACACCATTAGCAGCACGTATGCCGTAAATAGCTTCGGATGATGCGTCTTTTAAAACGCTGATACTTTCGATGTCATTAGGGTTTAAGAAGCTGATATCTTCATTCCATACACCATCAACAACATATAACGGATTTGCATTACCATAAATAGTCCCGGCTCCCCTTATGCGCACAGTTGGCGAAGCGCCAGGCGCTCCGGAGTTGGTTATCTGCACACCTGCTACCTTGCCCTGTAGCGAACTAATGGGGTTAATAGAAGATTGCTTAGAAATTTCCGAGCCCTTAATTTGCGCCACCGAGCCGGTAACATCAATTTTGCGTTGGGTGCCGTAACCTACAACCACTACGCCCTGCAACTCGTTGGTTGTGGGTTGCAGTTTGATATCTAAGGTTGTTTGGCCGGTTATTGCAATATCCTGGGTGGTGTAACCTATATAGGATACCTGCAAGGTAGCATTAGACGCCGCGCTTAACTGGAACGCGCCGTTAACATCTGTTTGGGTGCCTGTTGTTGTACCCTTTACGCCAACGGTTACGCCAATAAGCGCTTCGCCGGTTTTGGCATCGGTAACCTTACCTTTTATGGTAACGTTTTGTGCAAACACAGCGGTCGACAAAAAAGTGAACAATAGCAATAACCCTGAGATTGAGTAAATTCTCTTCATAGTGGTTAATTAATTTTAAAGTACTGGTTAATTGGTTTTTGTAGCCTCGAAGTTGTGCAGATATTACAATTTAAGCAAATAATGTAACTCTACATTAATACATCAGCACCAAATTACTTTCACAAAATTTTTAAGAAGATTATTTAACGTGCTGAAATACTGATGTTTAATATCGCATAGTGTAACGCCTACATACTACAAAAGCAAGGCGAAGAAGGATGCACAACTTTTTAATTATGAGAGGAAATGATGTAGTATTATAGCTCGATGAGAAACTCTACCAGGTTTTTATCGTGTGCCAAATTTAGCTTTTTACGTAATCTGTACCGACGTATCTCCACGCCTCTCAGCGATATGTTTAATAATGATGCCATTTCCTTGCTACTCATGTTCATGCGTAAGTAAGCGCAAAGTTTCAAATCATTTGGTACCAGGTCGGGGTGGTCATGTTTCAACTTCTTAAAGAAGTTTTCGTGTGCCTCGTTAAAGCTATTTTCAAAAACGTTCCAGTCACGATCGTCGCTCATCCCCTGATCTATAACTTTATGGATCTTTTTTAGTTGGTCTTCCGACAGTTTTTTCCCCGTGCTATCTTTAAAATTATTGATCTCGTCGCTTATTTTTTGTAGCAATTCATTCTTGTACACAATGTTCATGGCTGAGTTGGCCAGTTCGCGGCTTTTACTTGCCAGGTCGGCCTGTAATTGCTCGTTTTTAATGGTAACAATGCGTTGCTGGCTTGCTATGGCCTCACGGCGTAAAAACTCTTCTTTTTCACGTTGTAGTTTTTCCTGTATCTCTTGCCTGTGGCGTTTCAGTTTTAAACGGTAATAATATCTGATAGCGTAATAGAGCAATATAATTAACAACACATACACTGCTATAGCCAATTTACCGGCATACCAGGGCGGCAGTATCTCGAAAGTAAAAGTTGTTACCTCAGATATGTTTGCATCATTAATTTTTGCCCGCACTTTAAAATGATAGGTCCCCTGGCTTAAATTTGTAAATTCTTTCTGCGTTTGAGTAGTCCATTCGCTCCATTGCCGGGAGTACCCTTCAAGATAATACTGGTATTTTATTTTAGATTGTTTATAATATGGCAGCGAGTACGCTATGCGGACATTGTTTTTATTGTATGGGATGGTGATCTCATTCTCAGCGCTGTTCATATCGGTAATTACCGACGTTTTATCCGTAATATTTTCTACCTGGCGTATCAAAACCGGTGGCAGCTTTATCATTGGCTGGCGCGATGCATCCGCATCATTTAAAATCACGAAGCCGTCGTCAACACTTATCAGGTATATCTGGTTGTTTATCAGGTTTATGTTTTCATAGTTTTGCACCATTTGGCCGTTAAGCATGCTAAAACGGTTCGAATCGATAGTGAGCCGGCCCGGTACAGAAAGATCCGCAAGGGCCACCCGCCCATGATTAATAAACCAGTATTTTTTGCCTATGGCAGCTATTACCTTGTTTGATGATGCAAATGTGTTTAACTTTTTATTAAGCTGCTGGTATTTGTAAAACCGGTCGGTTATATCATCGTAAATATAAAAGCCCGAATCTGATGAGAACACGATACGGTTATCAAGGTTAAATACCCCCACATTATAGCTATCTGGTAAACCCGACCGCTTGTCGTAATATTTTTGCGATATCACTTTTTTACTGTCAGCACTTAATGTAACCTTATAAATGCCTTTATAGGCGTGGCTTACCCATATCTGGCCTTTGTTGTCTTGCTCAACATAGCGCGATGGCTCGCCAAAGCCTTCCACCTTGTGATCGAACGCCCAGTTGCCCCCGGCATCCTTACGGTAAATGATAAGCCCCGTGTAAGTGCCCTGTATAAGTCGGTCGGTGTTGAATTTTTTAATGGTCCAGCCACCGCTTAAGGATGTTATTTTTGTGATAGAGCTGCCATTTACCTGGAAGGTGCCGTCGTTATGGCCGCAAAGCAGCCGGCCGTCCTGCAAAGAAAGTTCCCAAACCTGCCCTTGCGAGCCGGGTATAAGCTTAAAATCAAATGGTTGGAGCAGTTGTTTGGAACCGGTATTAGCCCACTCGCTGTAAAATAGACCCTGATTAGTGCCCAGGTATATTTTGTCATTGAAAATTATGCTGGAGTAAACCGTTCCGAACTTGCCGGTTTTGTCAAAATAGAAATAAAGGGGCGAATTTATTTCGATGCGGTCGATGCCATTATCAAGCCCGGCCCACAGGTTTTGCTCGGCATCTACATATAAACTTAATACCGTGTTGTTTTGCAGCCCGCTCGATTTATTGATGTGTTGAATTACGTTGCCCGCGGTATCAATAATAATTACGCCATTTAAAATTGTGCCATACGCAATGTATTTGCCCGGGATAACGGTGCCGTTATTTAACTGAAAGGTTTTCAAGAAATCGTTTGCCTGGTTGGCCCAGGGCTTTATACTGCTGCCGTCATAAATAAATAAGCCGTTTTTGGCAGTGCCAATTAAATATTTACCTTTTTGAAAAGGCAGCACAGATAACACCCGGCTGCCTAATATATTGCTGCCGGCTATATACGTAAGCCTGTCGCCTTTAAGCTCAAACAGACCGGCATCAACCTGTTCAACAAAGTAGCGACTGCCGGTTTTAAACAAAAACAGGAATGGTTTAGGTGCTTTTACTACATTTATTTTACCCTGCGTATAAATGTAAATGGAGCCGAAAGATTGAAATATGACCTTATCATTGTCGATATATATCTTCCAGGTTTCTTCTTTTACAGGTTGAAATTGTTTTGGAACAAGGCTGATAAGCGAGTGATATTTAAGAAAACCTTTTTTGTTGTTCTCCCAATAACCAAATTCGCCAAACCCACCCGAGTATATCTTGCCTTTGCCATCGGCCGCTACCGATCGTACGATAAGACCGTTTGGCATGCGGTTGAGCTGCCAGTACTTACCATCGAACGATAGCAGGCCTTCATCGTTGCCAAAGTACATAATGCCATGCTCATCGCGCGTTACCGACCAATTTTGATTGCCCGATTGATACTGCGCTTTGGTATAGTTTTGCACATAAGGCACACCAATGCTTTTTATATCGGCAGGGTGAGCCCATATACTGGTAAATAAGAATATTGCGAACAGGAAATGTTTACGCATGTTAAGTGGCCCGGTGTATTTGTACGAAAATACAATTTGCCGCTGAATAAACAGTGTGGTGCCTGCCAACTATTCTGCCACCTGTACAGTGCCCTTTTTTGCTGTGTTGATGGGTTGCGGCACTTTTACATAATAGCCTGTGCCGTCGTAAATGCGCCTGCGCGGGTGTGCCTGGCAGGCATCGCTGCAGCAGCCATCCATCTTTAGGCCGCACTCATCGCACTGGGTAAAATGCTCGTTGCATTCGGGGTTGGCGCAGTTGATCATTTTAGGGGTGGTTTTACCGCAATTACGGCAGGTTGATATCACCACCGGGTTAACGCTGTTTACATCAACCGAAAGGCGGTTATCAAACACGTAGCATTTGCCTTCAAAATCCTGGCCGCCGGTTTCCTTACCATATTTTATAATACCGCCGTGTAACTGGTAAACATCGCTAAATCCTTCGTGCAGCAACAGGGCCGATGCCTTTTCGCATTTTATGCCTCCGGTACAATAGGTAAGTATCTTTTTATCTTTGTATTGGGCCAATTCGTTTATCATGGCGGGGAAATCGCGGAAGTTCTCGATGTCCAGTGTCACGGCATTCCTGAATTTGCCAAGTGAGTGTTCGTAATTGGAGCGCACATCCAGTATCACCACATCATCGCGATCTTTCATGGCCAAAAATTCTTTCGGCTCCAAATGTTTGCCCGTTTGTTTTTGCGGGTTGATGATATTTGGGTCGCGCAGGCCTGAGTGCACTATCTCTGATTTATAACGGCAATGCATCTTCACAAACGAAGGCTCAGCCACCTCATCTATTTTAAAGTCTATACCTGCGAAACGCTCATCAGCATGCAAGGTATCCATATAGATTTTGCACGACTCTTCGGTTCCCGATACGGTACCGTTCAAACCTTCGTCGGCAACAATGATGCGCCCGGTTAAACCTAAGCTTTTACAAAATTTTAAATGATCGGCCGCAAACTGCTCGCCATCGGCTATTGTAGAATAACAATAGTAAAGTAGTGTGTTGTATTTTGCCATAACATTCATTGATACCGCTGCAAACGGTGTTAAATGAGGCGCAAATGTAGTAAAAAGTTCCAAGTCCAAAGTCGAAAGTATGTAAGATTAACTTTTGACTTTGAACTTTAGACTTTCAACTCTCTATCTTATTCCGTAAAATATCCTGAAGCCCTGCAGGTATTTTTTGTTGCCTGCATACGATATACCGTAGTCTACCCGGAAGATCAGGCGTTGAACGCCAACATAAAATTCACGGTAATTAGGGTTTTCCTTTGTTGTTAAAAAATTGGCGCCAATTACTTCTTCGAGTTTTAGCTTGCGGACAAACGGCACCTTACTTAATATTGCCCCGGCAAAATTATGCTGGTAATGCGCCTCGAAGAATGCACCGCCTGTGCTGAACTGATAAAAAGGAAGGAAATGAAAACTGCCTATGTACGTTGGATCAAAGGTAGTGCCCTGGTTACCCAAAAAATGATAAAAATCCATGTAGTATAATCTTCGCCTGTTAAAATAATCGCCCCCTACTAATTTAAACGACGAAAATCCGCTGAGGCCAATGCGCAGGTTGTTTTGCGATATATCCGCCGATGCAAAATCGTAATTCACATCCGATCCAAACACGCCATTTATCCCCTTTCGGTAATTAATGGTTAGGGTAGGATATTTTGATGGCAGGTTAAACTTACCTGTTGGCCTGGTGATGTATTGCTGATCGAACGTAAAGGTAACCGAAGTGCTGAACGTTAGCGCCTGGTTCTTGGGGAATAAGAAAGTACGGTCTGTAGGTGGTACCGAATCAGGCACAAGGGGGTTATTAGATGTGTAATCTTTATTTTTTACATCCCGTATATGCCCAAAGGCGGTGTTGTACAATTGTGTACGGCTGGCGTAGTTTAAACCGGCAGTCCATAATACGCCGTTCCACAATTCGCGCTGATAGCCAAAGCCGCCATATTTAGAGCGATAGTATTTTACGTAGTTGTTTTCGTACAGTAAGGTGCTTAAAGTATTAAAATATAAGGACCGTGTACCAACGTTATTCAGGTCAAGCACATCGCTTCCTAAGTCTGTATAAAGTTTGGCATTATGGAATGGGTCATTTAAATATTCTGCATGCACATTTGCACTGAAAAGTTTATTTGAAAACCCATAACGCAGGGCCGGGGTAATGCTGTACGAATGCCAGTCGTCTATAATGTGGGTGTACCGTACTTTAGCATTAATTCCAAACCCTTCAACCGTATTGTAATAAAACGTTTGCAGAAACGGGAAAACATGAAGCGAATCGCGCTCGTCGCGGCTACTGGCATCATATCCAAATATCAGATATCCGGGGTAGTTTATGCCATTCTTCTCGTGCTGCAGCGAATCCAAATACCTGTCGGTTTTTTTGTAAGCTGCAATGCTGTCTTTCTTTTCATAGTCGCGTTTTTCCAGCCGCGTTAATGGTAACAGGCGATGCGTATCCCAATAACCCGAAGATTTGCTGTTGGCAGCAGTATCTATGCGTAATATTTCACCGTTAAAAAATCCGTCAGGAAATTTTGGATTAATTTTATAATTGTTAAAAATCCCCTCATAATAGCCGCCAAACTTAAAGCCTAATACAGACCCTTTGAAGTTAAATTGCACAGCGGCAGGCATCCAAACACTGTCGGTAATCGGGATGTATTGCTGGCTTATACGCATGGTATCAACCAGGTTAAGGCTGCTCATGGTATTGGTCAGGTAAAGGTCGGCGCTATAAATACGCCATTCACCCTGCACTATATATATGTTTCCCTGAAAATACATGCCATGCGCACGCTTTGGTATAATTTCTATCTTATCAATGGTAAGCCCGTTTTGCACAGAACTACCCACTAACCTGTAATCATAATAACTAAACGCATCAGAAGCAAGTGGTGAAATGTACCCACGGGTGCTTAAGCCATTGATCTTAAATACATCGTTGTAAAAATTAACCTGCAGGTCTGATCCTTTGCTGTAGTTGAAAGCCGTATTTACACCCGCCTCTCGTGAAGCTATCGTGATTTCTTTGATCTTATTTGGCCTTTCGAAATTAAAAGCCGACAATAATTCAGACTGGTAAAGTATTCCCCGCCCGTTGGAGTCGAGGTCTAAAGCCTGGGTAACCGCTTTGCTTGTTAACGATTTTGGCGAGCTTAACAGCCGTTGTACCGCTTTAATATATACCGAGCAGGAGTAGCTGTTCACTTCTTCCAGGTGTTGCCTGCGCTTGGCAATAGCCATACGCATTATGGTGTCGCCGGGGTCCAGGTTTTGTTTCCATTTATCAGATACCGCGCTGAATTTAAAAACCTCGTTGGCAAGCTGTACGTTGTGTACCTCGTCGTGGTCGGTAATTGTAATGCTTTCGGTTTGTTGTGTAAAGCCGGTAAAACGGTAAGTAACATTATAGGTACCCGGGCTTAGCTTAAATTGATAACGGCCCTCTTCATTTGCCGTTGTTCCGTAAGTAGAGTTGCGAATATATACCGATGTAAAACCCACAGGTTCGCTTTTAGGCCCGGTAATAAGTCCCGATAATACATATTGCTGCGCCGAAGTGCTTAACGACACAAGAATAAGTATAATAACAGGTAGGTATCTTCTCATACAAGGAATTTTACGTTTAATAGCATCTGAGGGTAAAATGTTTGATGCTACACGTAATTTATATAAAATGTTTTGCATAACCGTTCAATTACAGGTTATTGTTTAATTTTGGGCTTTAAAAATTGTAATTATGTATAAAACATTGCAGCCGGTTTTACAGCAGGAACTTGCCGATATTGAAAGTGCCGGTTTATATAAACGCGAGAGAATCATTACTTCGCCGCAGGGCGCGGATATTACCGTACAAGGCGGTAAAGAAGTTATAAATTTTTGCGCTAACAATTATCTGGGGCTTTCGGCTCATCCAAAGGTTATTGCGGCGGCCAAAGCCACTATGGATACGCACGGCTACGGCTTGTCGTCGGTACGTTTTATCTGCGGCACTCAGGATATACATAAACAACTCGAGCAAAAAATATCCGAATTTTTAGGTACGGAAGATGCTATACTATACGCTGCCGCTTTTGATGCGAATGGGGGCGTTTTTGAACCGCTTTTTAACGATCAGGATGCCATTATATCCGACGAATTGAACCATGCCTCTATCATTGATGGTGTGCGCCTTTGTAAAGCACAACGCAAACGTTACAAACATGATGACATGGCCGACCTGGAAGAGCAGTTGAAAGCTACGCAAGATCTTCGCCACCGCATTATTGTTACCGACGGCGCTTTCTCTATGGATGGCACCATCGCGCAGCTTGATAAAATTTGCGCCCTTGCCGAACAGTATAATGCATTGGTGATGATAGACGAAAGCCACTGCAGCGGCTTTATGGGTAAAACCGGCCGCGGCACGCATGAGCACCACAATGTTATGGGGAAAATAGATATTATTACCGGCACATTGGGTAAAGCATTAGGCGGTGCATCTGGCGGGTTTACATCCGGCCGTAAAGAAATTATTGATATGCTGCGCCAGCGCTCGCGCCCGTACCTGTTCAGTAATACTTTGGCCCCGGCCATTACAGGTGCATCAATAGCTGTATTGGATATGCTGAGCGAAACCACCGACCTGCGCGATAAGCTGGAGAGCAATACCAGATACTTCCGCGAAAAAATGACCGCCGCCGGTTTTGATATCAAACCAGGCGTTCACCCTATTGTACCGGTGATGCTGTATGATGCCAAACTGGCCCAGGAGTTTGCCGCCAAAATGCTGGAAGAAGGCATCTACGTGATCGGCTTTTACTACCCGGTTGTGCCGCAGGGTAAAGCACGTATCCGGGTGCAGATTTCGGCCGCCCACGATGTTGCACATTTGGACAAGGCTATAGCCGCGTTTACCAAGGTAGGTAAGGAATTGGCGGTGATTAAGTAGTTCCATCGTATATTTGTAATTACATTTTTTGAGAGATAAGTTAATGCAATCTAAAATAGACCAATATACTGCCGAGATAAAGGCGTTTACAGCGGCTAAGGCTGATGAACTGGAAGCGTTCCGTATAAAATATTTAGGTACCAAAGGGTTGATAAAGGACCTGTTCGAAGAGTTTAAAACCGTTGGCCCCGAAGAGAAACGCACTTTTGGTAAAGTACTTAACCAGTTTAAGCAATTTGCCGAAAGCAAGTATAACGAAATCAAGGAATCATTAGACTCCGGGCCTAAGACTCAAGACTTAGAACTTGACCTTACGCTGCCAGGCGATGGTTTTGAGGTTGGCTCCCGCCATCCGCTTTCGCTGGTACGTAACGAGATCATCGACATTTTTAAACGCCTGGGCTTTGTTGTAGCCGAAGGACCAGAAATTGAGGACGACTGGCATAACTTTTCGGCGCTTAACTTCCCCGAGGAGCACCCCGCAAGGGACATGCAGGACACCTTCTTTATCCGCAAGGGCGAAGGTAAGGAGGATATTGCTTTACGTACGCACACCTCATCGGTACAGGTGCGCATGATGGAGAACGGCAAACCGCCGTTCCGCGCCATTATGCCCGGCCGTGTTTACCGTAACGAGGCTATCTCTGCCCGCGCGCACTGCTTTTTCCACCAGGTGGAAGGTTTGTATGTGGACGAGAACGTATCGTTCTCTGACCTTAAGCAAACGCTGTATCATTTTGTGCAGGAGCTTTATGGCGAGGGCACTAAAGTGCGTTTCCGCCCGTCATACTTCCCGTTCACCGAGCCATCGGCCGAAATGGATATCTCCTGTACCATTTGCAAAGGCTCGGGCTGCAATATGTGTAAGTACAGCGGCTGGGTAGAGATATTGGGCTGCGGCATGGTCGACCCTAACGTTTTAGAGAATTGCGGTATCGACAGTAAAAAATACACCGGCTTTGCGTTTGGTATGGGCATAGAGCGTATCACCAATTTAAAATATGTGATACGCGATCTGCGTTTATTTTCTGAGAACGATGTGCGCTTCCTGAAACAATTTACAACAGATATTATATAAATGAGGACCCTCCCGGCATTGCTTATGATTTGCCTGCTTTTTTTAGGCTGCGGCAAAATGGAGAATGTAGTGCCGCGCGTACCGGTAAACGTTAAAATAGTAAAAACAGACCCTAACTATACCTCGCTGAATGCCATTGGCGGCCATGCCTATGTTAAGGGCGGAGTGGCGGGTATAGTTATTTACCGGCAGGTAGATGGTTCGTACGTAGCGTATGACCGCTGCAGCAGTTACCAGCCCGAAAAATTATGCGCCATTACGGTTGATGATACCGGCTTTACCGCCACCGACCCATGCAGCGGGTCGAAGTTTTCGTTGTCTGATGGCAGCCCGGTAAAAGCACCTGCTACCAAATATCTCAGGTCGTACGTTGTAAATACCACGCAATTTGAGATATTTGTTTCAAATTGACCCATGGAAGCCGATAAAATCAAAGATAGCATTAAGCGGGCAGCGCAGGATCTGTTCCGCAAATTCGGTTACCACAAAACCAGTGTGAACGAGATTGCCAAACGGGCTAAGATCGCGAAGGCTACTATATACAAGTATTTTGACAGTAAGGAAGCGCTTCTGCACGTTCTACTGATGGATTATATTAAGGTGAGTGTTGATGAATTGATAAACACTAACACCCCTGATATGGATGAGGAAGCACATTTGAGCAACCTGATCATGAAAACCTGCCGGCTATCATACACTGTTTGTAATGAGTTTATCGGCTGGGACTTTATCCGCGAGAGCACCAACTCGCAGGATTTTTTAAAGAACTTATCTAACGAACTGGAAGAACTGCTGGTGCACTCTTTTACCCAACTGGCGGGCATCCGCAAACACGAAACCTATCAACAGCGCATCCGTTTCCTCATCAAATGCAGCAAAAGCATTGTATTCAGCTTCGCGTTCACCTCGGTAAGCGATAGTGATGTCCGTAAAAATTTTGTATCGTTTCAGAAGGAAATATTGCCCTACCTGGTAAAGGCCGCAATTCAGGTTTAACTTTTTGACAATATATTTGGAAGTTCCCTTTTTAATAACTTACTTTGAATAACAAAGTACTTTAAGTGAAAGAAAACGAAATACAAGACGAGCTTACCTCTATCCGCAGCATGATGGAGCGCTCCTCAAAATTCATTTCGCTCAGCGGCCTTAGTGGTGTGCTGGCGGGTATTTACGCGTTAATTGGTGCCGGGCTTGCCTATAGTATCATTTATGGCTCCGGCGGTTTTTATAATTATCGCGAGTATTTAATTACTGATCTGGGCCGTTCCGCCGCCGACTTATATACCTTAATACTTATCGCTTTGGTTGTGCTGATAGCATCCATAGCAACCTGTGTGGTGCTTACCATGCGTAACGCCAGAAAGAAAAATCAACCCATGTGGGGCAACAGCAGCCGGCAGCTATTATTTAACATGGCAGTACCCCTGATAGCGGGCGGCGCGTTAATACTTATTTTAATAAGCCGTGGCTATGTAGGCATTGTAGCGTCAGCAACGTTAATATTTTACGGCCTGGCACTCATAAATGCAAGTAATTTTACTTTTAAGGATGTTAAGTACTTAGGCATTTGCGAAATTGTATTAGGTTTGTTTGCCGCATTACTACCGGGCTATGGTTTGCTTTTTTGGGCCGTAGGGTTTGGTATATTGCACATTGTTTACGGCAGCATTATGTACTTAAAATATGATAGTAAATCTTAAGTTGTTATAGGCTTAATTTTTACGGTATATTAAAAATAATATTGGTGAAAGTTCCATTTGAAAAACTTGATAAGGCGTTTGAGAACAGGCTGCGTTTGCAAATAATGAGTGTGCTGATGGTTAACGACCGGTACGATTTCAATTCGCTAAAGGAGCTGCTGGATACCACCGATGGTAACCTGGCATCGCACCTGAAGGCTTTAGAAAAAGAAGAATATATTACTGTGCATAAATCATTTTTAGGGCGCAAGCCTAATACTAATTACGAGGCAAGTGATAAGGGCAAGCAAGCCTTTAAGCAGCACCTTAACGCTTTAGAGCAGATCATAAAAAATCAGAAATTGTTATAGCTATATTTTTTTATTCAATCACTTTGTAATTCAAAGTACTTTTAATAAATCCAAATGATACAAGAACAACCGTCGGCCTTAAAAGGCGTTATGAATTGGCTCAAGGAGTCGATCACTGTTAAATTAGTTTTTATTGGCTTTTTAATTTTGGTGCTGCTTATCCCATCATCATTAATTGACAGCCTTATCCGCGAGCGCGCCGAACGACAGGATGAAATGGCGAAGAACATAGCCGATACCTGGTCGGGCAGCCAAACCATAAAAGGCCCCGTGCTGGTTATACCTTATCGCAAAACCATAAAATATACTGATAGTGATAAAAAAGAAACTACGCGGGATGTAATAGAGAATTTATACATCCTGCCGGAAAATTTAAAGGTAAAAGCCGATATAAGGCCCGAGAAATTACACCGGGGAATGTTCGAAACTGTGGTTTACAATTCGTCCATAAAAATTACAGGTAACTTTGGCAAGGCCGAACTGGGCAGCCTCTCGTTAGTGCCCGAACAATTGCTGCTGGATAAGGCAAGGCTGGAGTTTAGCATATCAGACCTGAAAGGCCTTAAAAATAATCCGATGGTAACTGCTGCCGGCCAGCAGCTCAATGCCGAGCCATCTTTTAACGCCCACCCTTTATTTAACGGCGGCCTGCAGGCTAACCTAAATTTAACCAATGTTGCAAACGGCGCCTTTACTTTTGATTACACGCTGGATCTGAAAGGCAGCCAGGAACTGCACTTTTTGCATCTTGGTAAAACCACCGATGTTGAAGTGGCAGGCAACTGGTCGTCGCCAAGTTTCGACGGGCGGTACCTGCCAGATACCCGTACAGTAGATACCAGCGGTTTTCACGCAAAATGGCGCATGCTGTATTACAACCGCCCGTATCCGCAGCAATGGGTGGTTGATAACAACTTGCTTACCGACGAAAGTAAGCTTGCTGATGCATCATTTGGCGTTAAACTGCGCCTGCCGGTTGACCAATACCAGAAGATAACCCGTACCAGTAAGTACGCCATACTTATCGTGCTGTTAACATTTGTGTCGTTGTTCCTCACCGAGGTTATCCGTAAGCAAAGGATCCATCCGTTCAACTACATACTGATAGGCGCTGCCATGATCATTTATTACACCTTGTTGCTTTCGTTCTCTGAGCAGGTTGGTTATAATATGGCCTATCTTATAGCGTCCATAGCCACAATTGGGCTGGTATCGGCTTTCATCGCCTCGCTACTCAAAAATAAGGGCGCGGCCGCGCTATTTGCGCTGATACTATCCATCATCTACGTCTTTATTTTCATCATCATACAATTAGAAGACCTGGCACTAATGATAGGCAGTATAGCACTCTTCATCATTACGGGGCTGCTCATGTATTTCTCCCGCAAGATCAACTGGGACAAACAGTAATAATTAAAGAGGCGCGATACTTCGCGCCTCTTTTTCTAAAAACGCTAAACATTAAAAAACTATGCATACAAGTGATTATTGGATAAGGCATTTCAAGGAAAACGCCCGCCATAAAAGAGTGAACTGGACCCTGGCGCCGACCATAACGCAAGACGAGATAGCCACCGTACTTCCATCGTTACAGGCCTGGCAGTTGGGTGAAACATCCGAAGGCGAACACCTGATAGCGGCCTCGACGCGGTATGCATACCGACTGGGCGACCCTGATTATGTTGATGCTGTTAAACTTTTTATAAAAGAGGAGCAAAAGCACGGGTATAACCTGGGCAGGTACATCGACAAAATTGGACAAAAGCGTATAAAACATAACTGGGGCGATACGCTGTTCCGCAAGGTGCGTTATTTTAATACCAGCATGGAAATATGGACGCTGGCGGTTATTGTTGTAGAGAGCACCGCGCAAATATTTTACCAGGCGCTTAAACATGCCACCGGCTGTCGTCTGCTTAAAGAGATATGTACAGATATCTTAATTGACGAAGCTCCGCATATCGTTTTCCAAACCGAGCGGCTGGCTATCATATTTGAGGGGAAGTCGGCATTTTCAAAGGCTTGACGCAAGGTTGCCTACAAATACTTTTTTCAGGCAACATCAAGCCTGGTATGGTTTGCACATAAAAAGCTGTTTATGGCCGGCGGTATCACATTTGAAATGTATGTGAATAAGATGCAATATAAATACAGCAAAACACTTAAAATAATAACAGCACCTGTAGTAATGGAAATTGCCTGAAACTTCAGTCAAAACCCGCGTTCTGAAAATTATAAAATAGGTTTACCTTTGCAGCCTGATGAGTAGATCTGCAAAAAAACCTAAGTTCTTTGAGAACGTAAGCGTAATTGACATTGCCGAAGAAGGCAAAGGGGTTGGCAAGGCCGAAGATTTTGTGCTGTTTATTGAAAAAGCCGTTCCCGGCGATGTGGCAGATGTAGAGGTTTACCGCAGCAAAAAAAGCTTCGGCGAAGCCAAGATCATTAAACTCATTAAACCATCAGAATACCGTGTGCCGGCATTTTGCGAACACTTTGGTACCTGCGGCGGCTGTAAATGGCAGCACATGACCTATCAGGCGCAGCTAAAATTTAAACAAAAGGCGGTGCACGATGCGCTAACCCGCATTGCCAAAATAGATGTGGGGCACATGGAGGCGATTGTACCATCACCGGCCGACCGCTATTATCGCAATAAACTGGAGTACACCTTCAGCAACAAACGCTGGCTTTACGATGGTGAGAACCGCGAAGATGAAACCCTGGATATGAACGCCCTGGGTTTCCATATCCCCGGCCGATTTGATAAGATATTGAATATTAACCATTGCTACCTGCAGGCCGAGCCATCAAACGATCTGCGTAATAGCATTAATGCATTTGCCAAACAAAACGGCATTAGCTACTACGATGTGCGCCAGCATACCGGCGCTTTGCGTAACCTCATTATCCGCACCTCGTCAACCGGCGAAATTATGGTTATCGTCGTTTTTGCTCACGCGGACCAGGAGCAGGTAAACCTGTTGATGAACTATGTTGATGCCGCGTTCCCGCAGATAACATCGCTGTTATACATCCTCAACCAAAAAATGAACGACACTATTTTTGATCAGGAGGTTGTAGCATGGAAAGGCCCCGAGTTTATCCACGAGGAGATGCCCGCTGCCAATGGGGCTGTGGTGCGCTTTAGGGTTGGGCCGAAATCCTTTTATCAAACAAACTCGATACAGGCCCTGCGCCTGTACGAAATAACCCGCGATTTTGCAGCCTTTAGTGGCAACGAACTGGTTTACGATCTCTACACCGGGGCCGGGACCATTGCGAACTTTATTGCCGGACATGTGCGCGAGGTGATTGGGGTAGAGTATGTGCCATCGGCTATTGAAGATGCAAAGGTAAACTCACAGATAAATAATATTACTAATACCAAATTTTACGCCGGTGATATGAAAGACGTGTTGGTGCACGATTTTGTTGCTGCACATGGCAAGCCCGATGTGATCATCACCGACCCGCCACGTGCAGGCATGCATGCAGAAGTGGTTGCCCGGCTAATGGAAATCGAGGCCGGCAAAATTGTGTACGTGAGCTGCAATGCCGCTACCCAGGCCCGGGATATATTGGTGCTGAAAGAGAAGTATGATATAGTGAGGATACAACCTGTAGATATGTTTCCGCACACACAGCATGTAGAGAATGTAGTGTTGCTAAAGCTAAGAACAGCACTATAGGTTAATTAAATTACCGTTCAGTTTAATCGAACGGTTTTTCATCATAAAATAACTCGTTATATACATTTAACAGTACTGTAGGGCAATATTTATTAAAATGTTTTGGTAAATTAGCTTCATAAGCAAACCTATATTAATTGCTGTTACAATGGATATTTCTGTGCCTTTTTTTAATTTCTCGATAAAAAAGGTATTGGCCTTGCAACCCGACAATCTAAAGCGGGCAAGGATAAAAATAGTGTGTACCATTTTATTGCTTAGCCTGCTAAAGATAGCCATAATACTGCCTTTAGTTTATCACGGCATTCAACCAGCACATCTTTACCGCATAATTATTGTATTTGTTTTATACGCCGGTTTGCTTAAATATTTGCTGTACCGCCCTGATGATATCGACGTTATAGCCCATTTGATGATATTGATAGGGCTGGTGGGCATTTGGGTAAACCTCATTGTCATTCGTCAAAGCCTTAACCTGGTTACATTACAGTTTGTATTTATGATAACGTTTGTGGGGTATTATCTCATCAATAGCCGTCATGCCATTGTATACAGCTTTTTTGCTATCGCCCCGGTTATGTACTACCTGCTGATTACCGACAGGAGTAAATGGTACCTGGATGGCATAAGCCGCGAACTGCCCTCGCCGGGCTTTGAAATAATTGTTGTTTTGAACTTTATAACCATTGTACTTATCCATTACCTTTTTTACCGTGCCTTTCGGGATAATGTGGCCGAAAAAGAAATTTTGAACAAACAGCTGCAGGCTACTATTGCCGAAACAAAAGCGCTTGCCGAATCGCGGTCGGTATTTCTTTCAACCATGTCGCATGAGTTGCGTACGCCATTAAACGCCGTTATTGGCATGACCAGCCTTATCAAAGACACAGCCACTCCAGAGCAAACGGAGAACCTTGATATACTGGAGTTTTCGGCGGTTAGCTTGTTGACATTAGTTAACGATATATTAGATTACAACAAAGGAGAAAATGATAAAATAGTATTAGAGGCCATACCCGTACACCTGCCGGTTTTACTGCATAAGGTGTGCTCTGGCTTGCAGCAAAAGGCATCTGAAAAGGGCTTCCATCTGATATTAGATGTTGATCCCCGGCTTAAAGAGCATTGGGTGGTTACTGATCCCACCCGTCTTACGCAAATTATCTATAACCTGGCGGGGAATGCTATTAAGTTTACCGAGTCGGGCCAGGTGAGTGTTAACGCTACCGTAAACCATAAAGACGAAGATCACCTAACCATTAACTTCTCGGTGGCCGATACTGGCATTGGCATCCCTGCCGACAGGCAAGGGGTAATATTTGATCCTTTTATGCAGGCATCAGCAGATACTACGCGCCACTACGGCGGTACCGGCCTGGGATTAGCTATAGTTAAACGTTTGCTGGGCCTTTTTAACAGCGCCATTGAATTAACAAGCCAGGAAAATAAAGGCTCGGTATTTTCATTTACTATTAAATTTGAACTGTATAAGGGCAATGTCAACCCCATATCACTGCATACAGTAATGAATACCAGCCTTGAGGGATTGAACGTGCTGATTGCCGAAGATAACCGCGTTAACGCCCAGTTATTAGTAAAGCTGTTAACTAAATGGCAAATAAATGCGGTAATTGCCAACAACGGGCAAGAGGCGATAGATAAATTGTCGGCACAAAACTTTGATGTGGTGCTGATGGATTTACATATGCCATTAATGGATGGCTACCAGGCCACACAAGCTATACGGTTATTAACCGATAGCAGCAAAGCACAGGTACCAATAATTGCATTGACGGCCTCCGTCTCGCATAATATACACGATAAAATAAAAGAGGCCGGCATGCACGATTATTTGTCGAAACCATTTCAGGCTGCTGCATTATATCAAAAACTGGAAGCTTTAAATGCGGCGAAGCAGGGTAAGGTATTAGCAGGTTAGTGAAGTTTTATTTTTAAAGCCAAACAAACTTCCTTTATCGTTTCGCTTACCGGTTTAAATTCAAAACCTATCGCCTTTCTTATTTTGGTGTTATCAAACTCGCGCGTTACTGATGCCGCACGGGCGCTGGTTTTGTCAAGGGCCGGGGCTTTACCCGTTACCGCTGCCCATGTGGCCGTAGCCCGCCAGGCCATTTCCATCATCCAAGGTTTAGCCAGAGTGGTAGGGGCAGGCACGCCCATGCAGGTGGCTATTTCCTCAAAAAGCTGCTTGTAGGGGCGGTTTTCGGCATTGATAATGTAACGTTCACCACTAATGTTGGTTTCCATCAGTGCTATCATGCATTTTGCCACATCCTGCACATCAACAAAACCAATAGTGCCGCGGGTGTAAAATTTAAGGCCCTTGCGCACGGTCTCAAATATCTGTCCGCTGCCGGCTGTGCCGGCGCTTGCCCCAATAATAATGGTGGGATTTACAATAACGGCGTCCAGGCCTTCGGCGATGCCCCGCCAAACTTCCATTTCACTTTCCAATTTAGATATAGCATAACCATCGGTTTCCGTGGTTGAATCAAGGTGATGGTTCTCGGTGATAAGTTCGCCGGGCTTGGCATCGCCTACCGCTGCTACAGAACTCGTATGCACCATGCGGATACCCTTTTCGTTGCAAAGATCAACAAGTGTAGCCGTTCCCCGTACGTTGGTGCGTATCATGGGTGCTTTATCGGCTTGCTTTAAAGATACAAAAGCGGCGCAATTATAAACCTGGGTGATGTCTTCAAGGGCAAGTTCAAGTGCGGCTTCGTCCATCAGGTCGGCATTAACCCATTCAATTTTAGCTGCGTATGGTGCCAATAGCCTGGGACGGGTTGAAGATTCCCTTTTGGTACACCGGATACTATTTCCGCGCAGCACAAGTTCTTTCGCTAATTCCGCCCCTAAAAATCCTGTTGCACCCGTTACTAAAATCATATTTGCAAATCTGCAATTAGAAATGCGGATGTGCAAATATGCAGACGTACTGACAAAAAAATAAAAAATGATGTTTGATATTAAAAATTGGATAACGACACGTCCAAAAATATCTGCACATTTGCACATCAGCATATTTTGCACATCAATAAACAATGTCTTTAGCCGATTTTTTTACACCTATCGATCTTAAAAAGATCACGCCAAGAAACGGATATTTCACCAGTCAGCTGGGCGATAAGATCGAGCACTATTCGGTTGACTTTCCGGATCTGGAACAAAAAACCGATATCGCTATTATTGGAGTGCTTGATGATAGAAATGCTGTAAACAACCCCGGTTGTGCCTTGGCCCCAGATTATGTCCGCGAGAAACTTTACCAGCTTCACGAGGGCAGCTATACCACCAGGATAGCCGACCTGGGTAACATCGCCCGCGGCGAAACAGTTGTAGATACTTATTACGCGTTAAAAACCGTTGTTGAGGAACTGATAAAAAAAGACATTACTCCGCTGATCATAGGCGGTGGGCAGGATCTTACCTACGCCCAGTACCTTGGGTACGAAAGTCTTGAACAAAAAGTGGATATGCTGGTGGTTGATTCGCAGTTTGACCTGGAAGACGATAGTTTCAGTGAAACCATTGAAACTACTTCTGCATCTTATCTGAATAAAATTTTCCTGCACGAGCCAAATTACCTGTTTAACTACAGCAATATGGGTTATCAAACCTATTTTGCCAGCCAGGATAGTTTGCGTGTTATGGATAAACTTTATTTTGATGTGCACCGCCTTGGCGAGCTTACCCAAAACATAGCGGTAGCCGAGCCCATCATCCGCAATGCTAACATGATAAGCTTTGATATGGGTGCCATTCGCTCATCAGATGCGGCGGGCAATGCCAACGCGAAACCAAACGGCTTTTATGGCGAAGAAGCTTGCCAGATATGCCGTTACGCAGGTTTTAATGATAAACTTACGTCAATAGGTTTCTACGAATTTAACCCGGCGTATGACAGTAACGGGCAAACCGCCATGCTGCTTTCGCAGATGATATGGTACTTCATCGATGGCTTTTATAACCGCAAACGGGATTTCCCGCTCAATCCAAAATCACAATACCTGATATACAAAACCAGCCTTAAACACGACGAACACGAACTGGTGTTTGTGAAAAGCAAAAAAAGCGACCGCTGGTGGATGCAGGTGCCTTACCCAACAGGCGGTTCTAAAAACGAACGGTTCCATTTAGTGCCCTGCCGGTATGACGACTATAAAACTGCGGTATCCGGCGAAATGCCCGATCTGTGGTGGCGCACCTATCAAAAACTGAACTAACCTGCAATTGATTAGGCATTTACCCGTTATAGATACTTTACCGATATTTTAAATGAAGAAATTGTTTTTTGCCTTATTGGCATTTTTCCCTGTGCTGGCCTTTGCTCAAAACGGAAAACCGTTTACCCTGCAAACCAAACTTACTGATATAAAAACGCCGGCTAAGGCTTACCTGGTTTACTACTCGGGAGCTGATAATATCATAGATTCCGCCAATGTTATTAACGGCGCGTTTAAGTTTGAAGGTGTGGTGATGGATCCGGTTATGGCATCACTGTTTATCGACCATAAAAACCAGGGATTTGATAAGTACAGCGAGGAGAACTTTCCTAATGGCAGGCCTTCAAAAACCGCTGATGGGCTAAACTTTTTTATTGAAAAAGGTGATATCACAATCACGGGAAAGGACTCTGTTGCGCACGCCGATATTATCGGGTCGCCCGTAAATGATGATAACAAAGCACTTAAGTCGCAACTGAATGTGATAGTGGACAAAGCAAAAAAACTAACCGCCGAGGCCCAAAATGCGCCCGCCGCGCAGCAACGTTCTGCGGCGTTTCAAAACAGCGTGCAAGCCAAATATAAAGTACTGCAAGCCGAGCAAAAAAGCGTTCTTAAAAATTTCATAACCGCTCATCCATCAAGCTATATCAGTTTGCTGGCTTTATCGGGCATAAGCGGCCCTACCCCACAGGTTGCCGAAATAGAGCCCTTGTTTAACCAGCTATCGGCTGATCTGCAAAATTCTGAAGGTGGTAAACAGTTAAAAATATCCATTGACGCATTGAAGCTAACCGATATAGGCGCTATTGCGCCTGACTTTACCCAAAATGATGTAAACGGCTTGCCGGTGCAATTGTCATCATTTCGGGGCAAATATGTGCTGATAGATTTTTGGGCGTCGTGGTGCGGCCCCTGCAGGCAGGAGAATCCCAACCTGGTAAAGTTATACAACAAGTATAAAGGCAAAAACTTTACAGTGCTTGGCGTATCGTTAGACAAGCCCGAGGACAAAAGCGCCTGGCTTGCAGCTATTAAAAACGACGGACTTACCTGGACACAAGTGTCTGACTTGAAATACTGGGGTAATTTAGCCGCTACTTTGTACGGCGTGCAGTCTATCCCGCAAAACTTTCTGATCGACCCGCAAGGGAAAATTGTAGCCAAGGGCCTGCGCGGCGATGATCTGGATATTGCATTGGAAAAGTTACTCGGTAAAATTTGATTTCGTGCAATTTAATTTGATATTAGGGCTTACAAATTGATAACGATATTATGAAAAAACTAATTGCAAGCGCGATGGCGCTTTTGCCAATGCTTGCTATGGCACAGGATGCCGCCTTTACCGTACAAGGCAAGGTTGGTACCTACAACGCTCCCGCCAAAGTTTACATACAATACCGCAACGCTGGAAAAACGGTTATGGATTCGGCTGTATTGAAAAACGGCGAATTTAAGTTTACGGGCATGGCGGCCGCCACACCCGGGCAGGGATATTTATTGCTAAACCCTAAAGGCAATAGCATAAACTCATCGCGCGATTATAAGGCCATTTATATTGAGCCGGGAACCATTACCGTGAACGGCAGTGATGAAATTGCAAAAGCATCGGTAAGCGGTACAAAGGCTAACGCCGAAAATGAACAATACCAGGCAGCTTTAAAACCGATAAATGATGCTTATACAGCGATGGAAGAAAAGCAAAAGGGTATTACCGACGAACAAAAAAAATCGCCTGTTTTTATGAGGGAGAGCTGGAAGGATGAAAAAGCCATAGAAACACAGGAAAAAGAAATAAACAAAAAATTTATACAAGAACACCCCGACTCGTACGTGAGTTTAAACGCTTTGCAAAGCTTTGTTTACAGCGCCGATTATGTAGATATTGAGCCGCTTTACAGCAATCTTTCCCCTGCAATAAAGGGATCAGAGGGGGGTAAGGCGTTCGGCGATCTGCTGCCCAGGCTTAAGAAAGTAGCCCTTGGCGCAACCGCCCCTGATATTGCCGAAGCTGATACTGCAGGCAAGGTTGTCAGCCTGGCCTCATTCCGCGGGAAATATGTATTGGTTGATTTTTGGGCATCGTGGTGTGGCCCGTGCCGCCGCGAAAATCCAAATGTTGTTCGCGCCTACAATCAGTATAAAACAAAAAACTTTACCATTTTGGGGGTGTCGCTTGATGGTAAAGGCGCTAAAGCGGCATGGATGGGTGCCATTTATAAGGACGGCCTGCAGTGGACACAGATATCCGACCTGCAAGGCTGGAAAAGCCGCCCCGCCGATACATACGCGGTACGCGCCATCCCTCAAAATTTTCTGATTGACCCTAACGGTAAGATCATTGGCAAAAACCTGAGAGGCCTGGACCTGGAAGATAAGCTTGCCGAATTGTTCGGGAAGATCTAATTGAGCCCGAAAGTCCGGAAGACAAAAAGTCCGAAAGATAAGCTGCTTAGCTTCTTCTTTCGGACTTTCTGTTTAACGACTATTTATCTTTCCGGACTTCCGGACATCCGACTTTCGGACTATAAAAGGTCAAACCCGATATCCTTACGAAAATATACCCCATCGTAATAAATCCGGGCGGCATCGGCTGTGGCCTGTTGCAGCGCATCGAACATATTATCCTGTAAGCTGGTAATGGCTAACACGCGGCCCCCGGTTGCCTTTACTTCGTCGCCATCAAGGCTGGTGCCTGCGTGGAATACATGCGAATCGCGAACATTTTCGATACCGGATATGGTTTTATTTTTCAGGTATTCGCCCGGATAGCCGCCGGCTACGCACACTACGGTAGCAGCGGTTTTATCAGCTATTATTAACTCTTTCTCGTTCAAATTGCCGTCGGCAACGCCAAGCAGCAGGTCTACAAAGTCACTCGCAATACGCGGCATAACGCTTTCCGTTTCAGGGTCGCCCATACGGCAGTTATATTCAATAACCCATGGCTCACCATAGGTATTCATTAACCCTATAAAAATAAATCCTTTATAGGGTATTCCTTCACGTTTCAGCCCCTCAATAGTAGGAATGATCACCCGCTGCTCTACCTTGTGCATAAATTCCGCATCAGCAAACGGCACCGGCGAAACCGAGCCCATTCCCCCGGTATTTAAACCGGTATCCCCTTCGCCAATGCGCTTATAGTCTTTCGCTTCGGGTAATATTTTGTAGTTGCTGCCATCGGTCATCACAAAAACCGACAGCTCTATTCCCTGTAAAAATTGTTCTATCACCACCTTTGAGCTGGCATCACCAAATTTAGCTTCGGTAAGCATTTCTAATAGTTCCTGGCGGGCTTCTTCAAGGGTAAGGCAAATTAAAACGCCCTTGCCTGCTGCCAGTCCGTCGGCTTTTAGTACAACGGGCAGGCCGGTGGTGGCCAAATAATCAAAACCTTCCTGCAAAGTATCGCGGGTAAACGTGCGCGATGCAGCAGTTGGTACGTTATTACGCTGCATAAATGCTTTTGAATAGTCTTTGCTGCCCTCTAATTGAGCGCCTTCCTGTTGAGGGCCAATTACCGGAATGTTCTTTAGCAGTTCATCAGCCAAAAAGAAATCGTGAATACCTTTTACAAGCGGTTCTTCGGGCCCTACGAGCACCATATCGATACTGTTTGCCAGGCAAAAAGCCTTTATGCCTTTAAAATCAGTAACCTTTAAGTTAACGTTAGTACCATACTGGCCGGTACCGGCATTGCCGGGCGCTATAAAAAGCTTGTCGCATTTCGGGCTTTGCGAAATTTTCCAGGCGAAGGCGCTTTCCCTTCCGCCCGAGCCAAGGAGCAGGATGTTCATACGGGCAAAGATAACAATTTGGTGTAATGGTTGATTGTGGTTGATTTGGTAAGGGGTTAAAGCTGAAAAATTACACCATATCAGGATTGAAAGAGTAAGGACCCCAGGTTTTACGTTATGATATAGCGATTTTAAACAGAAAACCGAAAGAACTCACGTTTGATGAAGGTAAATTTTTCGATGATTTTTGCCGATGCAAATGATCTTGAGGAAGAGGATAAAAATAACGAGAATTAATTATACCAAAATATCGATATCCTTATCATATCCCTATCAGCTTTCGCCTTTTGCCTTTCAGCTTTAACCTCAAAATCGTACCTTTGCATGTCAAAATGACTTTAAAATTGCACTGGCGCAATTATTGAGTTTGGTGCATTATATAAAAACAATATGTTAGATTTTTTCAGTAAGCTTTTTGGAAGCAAATCAGAACGTGACGTTAAAGGCCTTACGCCTATAGTTGAGAAGATAAAGGCTGCATACGCTAAGCTTGACCAGCTGAGCAACGATGAGCTTAGGGCTAAAACAGCAGAATTTAAAGAGACCATTGCAGCAGGTCTTGCCGGTATCGACAGCGAGATACAGGCCATAAAAACCCGTACCGAAACCGAACTGAATATGGAGGTAAGCGAAAAAGTTACCCTGTATACGCAGTTAGATAAGCTTGAAAAAGACCGCAATAAAGAGCTTGAGGATATATTAATGAATATTTTACCTGAAGCATTTGCCGTGGTAAAAGAAACAGCGCGCCGATTTGCTGAAAACCCAACCCTTGAAGTTACAGCGACCCAGTTTGATCGCGAGCTGGCCGCCAAAAAAAATAATGTCGTTATAAAAGGCGACAAGGCCGTTCACCATAACACCTGGCTGGCTGCGGGTAACGAGGTTACCTGGAATATGGTACACTACGACGTGCAGCTGATTGGTGGTATTGTATTGCACCAGGGTAAAATTGCCGAAATGGCAACCGGTGAAGGTAAAACGCTGGTAGCTACACTGCCTGCTTACCTTAATGCCATTGCAGGCCAGGGTGTGCACATTGTAACGGTTAATGATTACCTGGCACGCCGCGATAGCGAATGGATGGGGCCTTTATATGAGTTTCACGGCCTGGCGGTTGATTGTATTGATAAGCACGAGCCAAACTCTGAAGAGCGCCGTAAAGCATACTTAGCTGATATTACCTTTGGTACCAATAACGAATTTGGTTTTGACTATTTGCGTGACAATATGACACGCAGCCCCGAAGAGCTGGTGCAACGCAAATTACATTACGCCATGGTGGATGAGGTGGATTCGGTGTTGATTGATGACGCCCGTACGCCGCTGATCATCTCCGGGCCAATTCCGCGTGGCGATGAACACGAGTTTTATGAGCTTAAACCCCGTATAGAGCGCCTGGTGAACGCCCAAAAAGCATACGTTAACAGTGTTTTAAACGAGGCGAAAAAAGCGATAAATGATGGCGATACAAGCATTGATGGAGGCGGCTTGTCGTTATTACGCGCTCACCGTGCATTGCCAAAAAATAAGGCCCTTATCAAATTTTTAAGTGAAGGCGCAAACAGGCAGGTATTGCAAAAAACGGAAAACCATTACATGCAGGACCAGGGCAAGGAAATGCCCAAGGTTGATTCGGAACTGTTTTTTGTCATCGACGAAAAGCATAACTCGGTTGAACTTTCTGAAAAAGGTATCGAACTGATCACTGCATCGGGTGAGGACCCAAGCTTCTTTGTAATGCCCGATGTAGGTACTGAAATTGCGAATATTGAAAAGTCAGATCTCCCGGCCGAAGAAAAGATAGCCAAAAAGGACGAGCTGATGCGCGATTTCTCTATCAAATCAGAACGTATTCACTCGGTTAACCAACTACTAAAGGCATACACCTTATTCGAAAAAGATACCGAGTACATCCTTGACGATGGTAAAGTAAAAATAGTTGATGAGCAAACAGGCCGTGTTTTGGATGGCCGCCGTTACTCGGATGGGTTACATCAGGCTATCGAGGCTAAGGAGAATGTTAAGGTAGAAGATGCTACCCAAACATTTGCTACGGTAACCTTACAAAACTATTTCAGGATGTACCACAAACTTTGTGGTATGACCGGTACTGCCGTTACCGAAGCGGGCGAGTTTTGGGAAATATACAAGCTTGATGTGGTAGAAATACCAACCAATACCCCGATAAGCCGCGACGACAGGCAGGATCTTGTTTACCGCACCGTGCGCGAAAAATACAACGCCGTAGCCGAAGAGATAGTTAGCCTTACGCAGGCCGGCAGGCCGGTACTGGTGGGTACAACATCAGTAGAGATATCTGAATTACTGAGCCGTATGCTTAAGCTGCGCGGTATCAAGCACAATGTACTGAACGCTAAAATGCACCAGAAGGAGGCCGACATTGTGGCCGAAGCTGGCCAGGCGGGCACAGTAACCATTGCAACCAACATGGCCGGCCGTGGTACGGATATAAAATTAGGGCCGGGTGTGCAGGCTGCCGGTGGTTTAGCCATTGTGGGTACCGAGCGCCACGAATCGCGACGTGTCGACAGGCAGTTGCGTGGGCGTGCCGGAAGGCAGGGCGACCCGGGTTCGTCGCAGTTCTTTGTATCGCTTGAGGATAACCTGATGCGCTTATTTGGCTCAGAGCGTATCTCAAATCTGATGGTGCGAATGGGTATCGAGGAAGGTGAGGTGATACAGCATTCGATGATCTCGAAATCAATTGAGCGAGCACAAAAGAAAGTGGAAGAGAATAACTTTGGTATACGTAAACGCTTGCTGGAGTATGACGATGTCATGAACTCGCAGCGTACCGTTATTTATGCTAAGCGAAAGAACGCCCTGTTTGGAGACCGCCTTGACGTTGACCTGAGCAATACTGTTTATGATGTTATTGAAGATGTAGTAACCGAATATAAAGAGGCGAATAATTACGAAGGTTTCCAGATGGAGATCATCCGTTTATTCTCGATAGATACTGAAGTTAACGCGGAGGAGTTTTCGGCTACCAATATAAACACATTGGTTGAGAGCACATTTACCGAGGTAACCAACTTCTATAAACGCAAAGCAGAGGCGGTTGCGCAGCAGGCATACCCTGTGTTAAAGGATGTTTACGATACCCGCGGCCAATATGTAGAAAATATTGTAGTTCCTTTTTCTGATGGTATCCATGGCCTGCAGGTCTCGGTTCCGCTTAAAAAGGCAGTTGAGAATAACGGCTTAGAAGTATTCAAATCCTTCGAGAAAAACGTTACCCTTTATCTGATAGACGATGCGTGGAAAGAGCACCTGCGCGAAATGGATGAATTGAAGCAATCGGTACAAAACGCCGTTTACGAACAAAAAGACCCGTTGCTGGTTTACAAGTTCGAAGCCTTTGAGTTGTTCCGCCAGATGTTATCAAACGTGAACAAAGAGCTGGTTAGCTTCCTTTTCAGGGGGGGTATCCCGGTTCAGCAGGCGCCAGAGCAGGTACGCGAGGCAGCACCGCAGCCAAAGCTCGATCTAAGGAACATGCGTACGTCAAAACCGGAATTGGTTAGAGAAACCAATGGTATGCCGGTTGAAGATACACGCGAAATACAAAAGCCAACCCCCGTAAAAGTGGAGCAAAAGATAGGCAGAAATGACCCGTGCCCATGCGGCAGCGGCAAAAAATACAAAAACTGCCACGGCGTAGGGCAAAATTAATTAGCCTTGGCTTGGTTGTTGGTATGTCAGTTTGAGCTTGTAGGAACACTTAGCACGCTGATGGTTCAACGAGCTCAAACTGACAACACCCAATTTACCCACGCAGATGCGAGGCACGGGTCAATGACGGTTAAAAGAACACGATGAACATGAAAAAAGCAATATGTGGTAACCAAGCTCAATTTAGCCTTATCAAATGTTGCTTTTTTTGTGTAGCCATATTACTGCCGGCAATTGCCGCAGCACAAACACGCGGCAAGGTACAGGTGGTAGCCCCGTCCTTGTTTGATACCCTGTTAGCCAGGCGTGCCGATCTTAATAAAAGCAATGTTAGCGGCGCTGTGGGTTATACCTCGTCGTATGGTTATCGTGTGCAAATATACAGCGGCAGCAACCGCACCGCTGCTTATAACGCGCAAGCTAAATTTAACAGGGCGTTCCCCGAGATGCGCACTTATATTATTTACCGCGAACCGAATTTTAAAGTAAGGGCCGGCGATTTCAGGTCGCGAATTGAGGCCGAGCGAATGAAGGAGCAGCTAAAAACAATGTTCGCGGCAATGTTCATCGTATCCGAAAAGATCAATCCACCAAAAACGGTTATTCCTAATGATTAAAGAAAGAATTCGCGCTTTAGCAAAAGATATTTTTGATGATGTGGTAGCTAACCGCAGGCACTTGCACTCGCATCCCGAACTTTCTTTCCACGAGGTAGAAACATCCGTGTTTGTGGCAAATAAGCTGGAAGAACTTGGCCTGGAATACCATAAAATGGCTGATACAGGCCTGGTGGCATTGATAAAGGGTGATAAGCCCGGCAACCAGGTAGTGGCCCTGCGTGCGGATATGGACGCGCTGCCAATCACCGAAGCGAACGATGTCCCGTATAGATCGCAAAATCCGGGTGTAATGCACGCCTGCGGGCACGATGTGCACACTTCATCGTTATTGGGCGTGGCCAAAATACTGACAAGCTTAAAAAGCGAATTTGGTGGCACTGTAAAATTGATATTTCAACCGGCTGAAGAAAAGCTGCCTGGTGGTGCCAGCCTGATGATAAAGGAGGGGGTACTTGAAAACCCTAAGCCTGCTGCTGTTATTGGCCAGCATGTTATGCCGCTTATTGATGCGGGAAAGGTTGGTTTCCGTGCAGGCAAATACATGGCCTCAACTGATGAGCTTTACGTTACGGTAAAGGGTAAAGGCGGCCACGGCGCGCAGCCACAGCAAAACGTCGACCCGGTTATTATTACCGCGCATATTTTAACCGCGCTGCAAACCATTGTTAGCCGCTATGCCGACCCTAAGAGCCCATCGGTGCTGTCATTTGGTAAGGTAATTGCGAACGGCGCTACTAATGTTATACCCAATGAGGTGTATCTGGAAGGCACCTTCCGTACGATGGACGAAAAATGGCGCAGCGAAGCGCACATTAAAATGAAGAAAATGGCCGAAGGCATCGCCGAAAGTATGGGCGGCAGCTGCGAGTTTAATATTATGAAGGGTTACCCATTTCTTATCAACGAGGAAAAGTTAACTGCTGTAACCCGCGCCAATGCCGAGGATTACCTTGGTAAGGAAAACGTGCTCGACCTGGATATCTGGATGGCTGCAGAGGATTTTGCTTATTACTCGCAGGCTGCCGATAGTTGCTTTTACCGCCTGGGTACCCGTAACGAGGCCCGGGGCATTACCTCGTCGGTACATACCCCAACCTTTGACATAGAGGAAAGCGCACTGGAGTTGAGCACTGGCCTGATGGCTTATCTGGCAGTTAAGCAGTTGGGGAATTAGGTTGGTCCATGGACGATAGTCGATAGTCCACACGGAATGCATTTTTGCGGAGTAACGTACCATTTGACCATGTTTATTGGCTATCGGCTATGGTCTGTGCTTCCGCCTCTTTCTTAATTACCAGGTTACGCTTCACCAGCAAATTGGTCATATATTGTTTCAGAAACAACCAATCGGCAAGATTGCCAAATACACTTAAGGGCGATTTAAAAATAAACACATCCTTCATAAGTGTTTGATTATCATCGATTTTATCGAAATAATGCTCATGCCTGAAACTTTTGAAAGCACCCTCAACCATTTCGTCAACAAAGAAGTAGGGTGAGTTAAATTCCGTGATCTTAGAGGTAAGATTTTGCCATATGCCGAAGTGTTTTGCCCGCCAGGTAACGGTTTCGCCCAGTTCTATCAGTCCGCTGGTGCGGCCGGCGATGGCTTTTTCGCCGGTATGCGCGGTTGAAGCCATATGAATATCAATATCCCTTGATACATCAAAGCAGCATTGTATGGCGGCGTTAATGGTGGTAGATAATTCTATTTTTGGCATAATATTCCTGACCGAAGCTGCCAACAAAACGCAGGCAGATATGCTGTATTAACCGCAGTTTTTCAGAAAATTCCTTAAAAAATCTGAGAAATTTCCGGTTAAAACTCTGCGTTTTTCGGGAACCTTGGGAAAGGTATAACATCGCGGATATTACCCATGCCGGTAACAAACAGTACCAAACGCTCGAAGCCCAAACCAAAACCCGAATGCGGGCAGCCACCAAAACGGCGGGTATCCAGGTACCACCAAAGTTCCTCTTTAGGGATGCCTATCTCGTCCATACGCTGCTCCAGTTTATCAAGGCGTTCTTCGCGCTGCGAACCGCCAACGATCTCGCCTATGCCCGGGAAAAGGATGTCCATAGCGGCAACGGTTTTGCCGTCGTCGTTCTGGCGCATGTAGAACGATTTTATCTCTTTCGGATAATCCGTAAGGATAACCGGTTTTTTGAAGTGTTTCTCAACCAGGTAACGCTCATGTTCTGATTGCAGGTCGGTGCCCCAGCCCTCAACCAGATACTGGAACTTTTTCTTTTTGTTCGGGGTCGATTCTTTCAGGATATCGATAGCCTCGGTGTAAGTAAGGCGTTCAAAATCATTGTTCAAACAAAACTGCAGCTTTTCTAACAGGGTCATTTCAGAGCGTTCGTTTTGCGGCTTCTGTTTTTCTTCGTCAAGCAACCGCTGACTTAAAAATTCAAGATCCTCTTTGTTCTTATCAAGCACATAGCTAATCACATATTTAAGTAAAGCCTCGGCAAGGTCCGCATTGTCCTTTGCGTCGTAAAAAGCCATTTCGGGCTCTATCATCCAAAACTCGGCCAGGTGGCGGGTAGTGTTTGAATTTTCAGCACGGAAGGTAGGCCCGAAGGTATAAATGTCGCTTAAAGCCATTGCGCCCAGCTCGCCTTCCAACTGGCCCGATACCGTAAGATTAGTGGCACGGCCGAAGAAGTCCTGTTTAAAATCCACCTCGCCGGTCTCGGTTTTTGGCGGGTTGGCCAGGTCAAAGTTGGTTACGTGGAAGGTTTCGCCGGCACCCTCTGCATCACTGGCGGTAATTACAGGCGTATGCAGGTACACAAAGCCCCGCTCCTGGAAAAATGTATGTACGGCAAACGATAGCGTATTACGCACCCTGAATATGGCCCCGAAAGTATTGGTACGGAACCGCAGGTGCGCTATCTCGCGTAAAAATTCGAGGCTGTGTTTTTTAGGCTGCAGGGGATATTTTTCCGGGTCGCTGTCGCCAAGTATCTCTATGGATGTTGCTTTAACGTCAACACTCTGGCCTTTCCCCAATGATTCGACAAGCCTGCCGCTAACGCTAAGCGCGGCGCCGGTAGTAATGCGTTTTAATAAAGCAGGGTCGGTGTTTTCAAAATCAACAACTATTTGCAGGTTGCTATTTGTTGAGCCATCATTTAAAGCTATAAATTGATTGTTACGGAAGGTACGTACCCATCCTTTAACAGTTACATCAATATCGGTTTTACCGCTTTCAAGTAGTGCTTTAATTTTTGTACGAGCGCTCATATCATAAAAGTATATGCGGCAAAAATACAATTATTTGCTAAAAAGCCCTCCTAAATCTCCTTGCCGGCCGGCGGATTTAGAAAGGGCTTTTAATACTGGTGCTGTCACCTGCCTGCAGATAACGCGCCGGTTAATTAGTTGCGGGGCAGATAGATCAGGAACTGGCCTTTAGTGTACTTAACACTATCGGGGTAAGTGCTTGATGTAGCCGGAAAGGTGCGCTTAAGGTTTAAAGTAAACTTACCTTCTATCGCGTGGTTCACGCTATCAACATCGGTAACCTCGATAGAGCTGCCGTTTGCCAATCCAACACTGTAACGACTAACGGTATCGTTACCAATTAGCTGATAGTATTTGCCCTGGTTACCTGTTAAGGTATAAACGCCCTTGCCGGTGTATTTAACATGCATAATAATACCTGCAGTTCGGGTAATGCCGGCTATCGCGATAGAGTCGGTACCAATTTTTTTACTGCCCGGTTCTGCATAAACCTGTAACCCGGCCCTTTCAGCGGCAAAATAAGGCTGATAAGGTGGCGCGCAGCAATTGTCATCGTTTTTTATACATGCCGTTAGCAATAACGATACAGCTGCAATTGATGTAAATGTTAAGATGAACTTTTTCATATAGGAAGTATTTTGAATGTGTTTTATACTATACGTTAAAAAAATTGCAGGCGCTACAACGTGAATAATTTTTTTCAGACAAGAGTGATTGCCCGCATGATCTGTGAGGTGTGTAACAACCCTGTTATAACCGGTAGTTTGTTAAACTATGAGTGTTGGGGTACGTCATACATACAAAACATACGATTATGAAAAAGATAATAATTACTGCAGCGATATTTTTAAGCTGTATAGCATACAAATCAGCCGACGCGCAAATCAGTTTAAGCATCAATATTGGCAGTCAGCCCGAATGGGGCCCTGCAGGTTATGACCATGCCGATTATTACTACATGCCCGATATTGACACCTATTATGATGTTCCGGCCCATCAGTACATTTACCTGGAAAACAACACCTGGGTACGCAGGGCAAACTTACCGGTAAGGTACAGCAACTATAATGTGTATAAGGGATATAAAGTTGTGATAAACGAGCCAAGGCCATGGACCCGCGCCACTGTTTACCGCACCAAATATGCAAGCTACCGGGGCCATTCAGGTCAACACATCATCCGTGATAGCCGCGATGTAAAGTACCGTAACCATTGGGTGGGTAAAAGTAATAACCGCCCTGTACGGGTAGATCACCGGAAAGTTGTAAAAACTAAAAAGGTGACGCATAGAATGCACTAATGGATAGCGAACTCGTAATATCTGCAGGTAAAAGCATTGATAACCACAACAAGGGTGCGTGAGTGGATGCCGGAGCCGTAATATTGCCGTAAGCGCTTTACTTTTTTGAGATAATGCTTACCCTTGAAGCATTATCTTTTACGAAGGCCTCCCATCCCGAGTGGTTCTTTTTGCTGGTCACCTTGCCGCCGCGTGCTACTGTTATCTTTTGAAACGAGTGGCAAACGGCTACAGCCAGGCCATCGGTAGCATCTAAAAAATCGGGGGTTTCATTAAATTTAAGAATGGTTTGCAGCATGGCTGATACCTGCTCTTTGGTTGCGCTGCCGTTACCTGTAATAGATTGCTTAATTTTTCGGGGAGAATATTCGGTTATTGACACATTGCGGGATAACGCTGCCGCCATACACACGCCCTGTGCACGGCCAAGCTTCAGCATTACCTGTATATTTTTGCCGTAAAAGGGCGCTTCGATCGCCAGGCAATCGGGTTTGTAGTTATCAATTAGCGCCACAGTTTTTTCAAATATGCGCTGAAGCTTTAGCATGTGGTCGTCAATTTTATCCATCTTGACAACACCCAGGCTTATCAGTTCAATTTTAGGCCCCTTTTCAAGCACCAGGCCGTAGCCCATGATGGCCGTTCCGGGGTCGATGCCTAAAATTATGCGCTCTTTGTGAATTACCTGCTCCATGTATTACAAAACTAATATTTAGGCGCCGGTTTTATGCAGAACGGCCATATATTCTTCGCGGCTTATCATCCGGGCACCCATACTTTCCAAATGCCCGGTATATACCTGGCAATCTATCAGTTTATAGCTGGTGGTATTGCAAAGCCATGTAAGCGCCGTTTTTGAAGCATTGCTTACTTTACTGAACATACTTTCGCCACAAAACACGTTGCCCGCCTGTACACCGTATAAACCACCGGCCAATTCCTTGTTGTGCCATACCTCAATTGAATGTGCGTAACCCAGGGTATGCAGCGCAGCGTATGCGGCTTTCATATCTGCGGTTATCCAGGAGCCATCCTGCCCCTCGCGCTGTACCGACGAGCAAGCCGTTACAACCTCATTAAAACAGGTATTGGCAGTTACGCTGAATTTACCCGAACGAAGCACTTTTTTCATTGATTTTGAAAGCTTTAATTCCTGCGGGTATAAAACAAAACGTTCGTGCGGCGAATACCACAATATAGGCTCGTCATCGCTGTACCAGGGGAATATGCCGTTTTGATACGCCAACAGTAAACGCGCTGTTGACAGATCGCCGCCCACGGCCAGCAGGCCATCCTCTTCTGCCAGTTCCGGATCGGGGAACAGCAAACGTTCATCAAGCCTGAAAATCATGCGGCAAAATTAAGCCTTCTTACGTATTACCAGCTTTTTATTTTGGGCCTTAGCAATGTTATCCATGTATTGCTGCATCTCGGTATACTTTGCGGCCGGTATTACATGGTTTGTTAAAACAAATTTGCTGGTGCTTATTACCTGATTTTTGGTGGTGTCGTAAACGTAATTAACGTCAAAGCTGCCGTATGTAAATTTTAGGCTCTGATTTGCCGGCAAAGCTTCAACTTCAAAACTTTCGGGCAGGGTGATGATAGTTGTGCAATTTTTTAGCATGGGCTGATTAAAGTAATAATCCGACTTCCTGTTTTCTGCTACAGGCAGCGTATTGCCCCATATATCTATTGCACGCGGGCGATAGAACTGTTTATTGCCTGCCTTTACATCGCAAAACTTATCATACTCGATATCAAGGGCTACTTCTTTAACGCCATCCTTGTCAGTTAAAGGGTTATATTCAAAAACCGTTGGCTGTTTAATATTGAGCATGCGGATGAGGTATTCCTTTTGATCGTCAGCTTTCAAGGTGGCAATACCCAGGTAATCGTCGCGGTATTCGCCGGTGCTCGAAATTTTAACCCGGGCTTTGGCGCCGCCATCGGCATTTAATACAATCTGCACCTCGCTGTTCAGTTGATTATCTGCAGCACTGCTTTTTGGGGTGTTTACTAATTTGCCGCCGGTTTCGGTAATCAGCAGGGCCCGCCTGTTCTCGGTAAAAGGACCAAGCTTTCCGCATGCCTGAGTGCTGCTGGTACATTCCAGCCAGGTAGTATCACCCTTTAACGGTACACAAAGTATCACATGGTCAAACGAGTTGCGCGCAAAGCCGGGCTCTGCAGGTTCCGCATTAGCCCCGGAATTAATAATGGCGTAGTTAGACGGAATACCCACCGCCTTTAACAGCGCATACATGTAGTTAGACAATGCTTTACAATCGCCATATTTTTGCTTGTCTACAAAATCGGCGGCAAACGGTTTCATGCCGCCAATGCCCAGGCTTATGCTTACATAGCGCATGCTTTGCTGCATGTACTCATACAAAAACTTCACCTTTTCTTTATCGGTTTTTATACCGGCTGTCATTGTTCGTATCTCTTCGGCCCTTTGTGGGCCAAGTGTGCATACATCAGCATTTAAACCCTGTATCCATTTACCGAAGCTATCCCACGAACTGAAATCACCATCAAGGCCGTAAAATTCAAATTGATTGGCAGCAAAGTATATCCGCGGTAAAACCCTCCATGACCTGGCCCCCTCTTCGAGTTTAATGGCCTTTAAATTAGATACGTGCCACAAATAGCTATCAGTTTTATTATCTGTAGTTGCCTGCGGCTTTACCCTTATATTACGGTTAAGGTATCTAAACCCCGACCCTGTTTTAATTGCAATATGGCAGTAAGCATCCTGTACAGATTGCTCGGCGGATTGAATATACCACGATTCGATGTTCATAGAACTTCGGTACTTTGTTTCGGATATAATTTCAATGGTTGAAGGGTAGGTGGCAATGTTATGTGAAATCATCATCAGCCGCTCATCAGTAACTATGGAGCCGCTTACGGCCGAGCGATCATACATGTCGCTTTTGTGATATTTTTTTACCAAATTACCTTCGGCGTTATAAATACGCATCTCAAACGAGCCGATAGAATTGTATTTTTTGCTGTACTGTAATACCGCCTCTGCCTCGTCATTACCTTTCTCATTTAATACAGTAACTACCGAGTGTTCGTATACGGATATATCATCGGGCCCGTTAACGGTTATATCTTTCATCTTGTACCGTATTACCGAGTTGGCATCCTCTTTTAACGAGTCGGGGATGCCGGCAGCGGCGTAAAGCGCTTTTGGGATATTTTTATCCTGCGCGTACGACGAACTGCTTATCAAAATAAACGCAAGCGTTGTTACGCATAACACGTTTTTAACATTCAAGTATCGCATCATCAGGATTTTTTTAGAACAACCTGCTCGTTAAGCATCTCGTACATTTTTTTGTAGAACTCATGCAACTCCGGGTAATCCTCTTTAAAAAAGATAGATTTTTTCTGATCCACGTTAAAGCGGATCACTATATTACCGTCCTGTTCTGCCGCTATCCGCCTGAAGAAAATGGTTTTATCCGGCGTGGTCATGTTAATGCTTTTGGGTAATACGTCAACTTTATAGCCGGCAGGTACTTTAAAAGTGCAGTTTATGATATAATTACTGCGGTAGCCAAAGTCAATATCAGTGTAGCGGTTTTCACTTAGAAAAGGGTTGTTTTTTATGGAACTCAACATGTTAGGATTAAAGTAAATGTAGTTCCCGTCAGACCCGGTAAGGTCAAGATCAAAGTTTAATGTATGGGTTAGTGGCAGGGTGTCAATATCCATTCCTTCGAATTTCAGCGACGATACCTTAAGGTTATTATCGTCGTTTTGAATGTACTCGATAAATTTCTTTTCGCCATCTTTTTTGTACCGCGCCATAGCATCCACACGGTTGTAATCGAAGTTGCTTATAGCGGCAGTTCCCGTCATTTTGCCGTCGGCTTTTATCTCGCCGTTCAGCATCACCACCTGCCTTATCGGCTTTACATTCTGCAGAAAAAGCACATCGTAATCCTTCGCGTCTTTATTCATATAAAAACCAAATGAATTCAGGAAATTTGAAGGGATTTGGTTATAAATGTTGTATTTATTCGATGCATCGAGCACGTAAAATTTAGTGCTGTCAACCGGTACGTAGGCCACCGTGGTATTAAACTGGTAGTAATTTGGATAGCCCGGATTAACGCGCCCGTTTTTACGGGTGCTTGCTATCATCGGGTAAACTTTTACGCCGGATTTTTTTAATAAATGGTATAAGATCATGTTTATCTCGCCCGAGTTGCCCGACTTTTTGTCCCAGGCTTTTGATATGCCATCATCCGAATATTTGTCGTACAATTCGCTCCATTTCATATTCTTTTTAACCTCGTTAAATAAATAAGCTATCCGGTCATCATCATTAGGCAAGCTTTTGGCTTTGGTGATAAGCGCTTCTTCGCCTTCAATTTTATGGTTTAGCTGCCCGCCAAAATAAATGGACTCCATCAGCGTTTCGCCAACCTTTTTCCACGAATCGGAAAAAGTCATCACTCTTTGCCCCATTGACCTTATGGTCATTAACTGGAATAATATACGCTGATAGTTATCCTGACGCGAGCTCATAAAAGGCTCGTTCGGAATTGACGGAACATCTGCTAATGCCTTTGTAATTGAACCATCGCGATTGGTTTTGTTAACCGCATACGGCTGGCGCACAGTTTCCAGGTTTTTATAGTATAAAATGTCTGGCACGTTGGTAGTTAGTTCGCTGTAACGGGTAGGTATACTGGTTTGAAAATACCAGTCGGGGAAGTTGCCTATGTTATTGCTTACAATGGCATATTTGTATTCAATTACCGACCCGGGTTTAACGTTAGGTAACGAAAAAACTGTAGCTGTGCGCAGCCTGTCAACCTTTTCGGTGAATATTTGTTTTTTATCAACTTTGGTGATTTCGGGCGCACCGCTGGTAAGGTTAATGGTTTCGGCTTGTATGGCAGATATGTATTCAGACCGGTCGCCGCCGTAATACTCTATGCGTACGTTGGCATAGTCTTTACCGTTATCATTAAATATTTTAACACGTTTGTGTATCTCAGTTACAATATCATAATTATTGTTGAAGTAAACTTTGCTTTTATCGAACAGCACTTCGGCATTGGCTGCTTTTTCAAAGTCGCACGACGTCATTTGCAGGTCGGCTAAATCAATTTTACCGTAAGGTTGTGTAGTAGGAGCAGTTGTTTGAGTTTGAGCATTGGTTACAGAAACACCAATGATTAATAAGATAAGTGTAATAGTTTTGCGCATATAATTAGGTTTAGGGCGCACTAATATAGCGTTTTGTGCCGTATTTAGGCATATTGTTCAAAAAAATACGCTACATCAATTATTTATGATATGGCTAAGCCGTAACATTGTATTGTTGAATAATTGTATATTGCTTTACCGTTAGTATCACTGCAATACCCACTTAATGGAGAATATATATAAGATTATCCTTGAGGAAACCCTTGCGGGTTATTGGGATTGTTATCTGCAGGAAGATAAGGTGATTTTGAGTGCTGCTTTTAAAGCCATGTTTGGGTATCTTGACCACGAACTGCCAGACACTACCGAAACATGGGCCAAACTGATATTACCCGAAGATATGCCCCGGATGGACGCCTGCCTGAAGGCGCACTATGAAAGCCATGGCAAAAACCCCTTCAATATTGATGTAAGGTACAAGCATAAAAATGGCTCGATAGTTTGGATAAACACAACCGGCCGTGTTATTGAATGGGATGGGGATACACCCTTACGAATGGTGGGCTGCCATATTGATATTACCGATAAAAAAACCATTGAACAAACGCTTGAGATTAGCGAAGAAACGTTCAGGAACGCTTTTGAATACTCGCCTATAGGGGTAGTGCTGGTATCAATGGCGGGTAAGTTTATGAAGGTAAATAAAAGCATATGCGAAATGCTTGGCTACACGGCAGAGGAGCTGATGACCAAAACCTTTCAGGAGATCACCCATCCCGAAGACCTGGAGGCAGACCTTGCCTTACTGCAAAAAACCCTGAGTGGCGAAATACGAACCTACAATCTGGAAAAGCGGTACATCAAAAAGGATGGGAGTTTTATATGGATATTGCTGTTTGTGGCGCTGGTGCGCGATCAGGCCGGCGAACCTTTATATTTTGTATCGCAAATAAAAGATATTACGGAACGCAAAAAGGCCGAATCGCAGCTGAAGGAAAGCGAGCGGAGATGGATATTTGCATCAGAGGGTACCGGCGGTGGTATTTGGGATTTTGACCTGCGTAACAATACGATATTTCATTCCAAACAATGCCTGAGCATGATAGGCCTTGAAGAGCATGAATTTAGTAACGAGCCCGGGCAATGGACAAAGCGGGTGCATCCGGACGACAGGGAAAGGTATATTGCTGATGTGCGGGCTTATATAGAAGGCAAAACGGACATATACTCGAACCAGCACCGTGTTTTATGTAAAGATGGTACCTATAAATGGATACTTGACAGAGGGAAAGTTATAGAATATGATGAAAATAATAAGGCTGCGCGCATTATTGGTACACACATAGATATTACAGAGCAAAAACAACAGGAGCAGCATCTGCGCGAAACCCTGGAGGTGGTAAGCAGCCAAAATAACCGCCTGTTAAACTTTGCCTATATTGTATCGCATAACCTGCGCACCCATGCCAGTAATTTTAAGATGATAATGGATGTACTGGCCGACCCACACACCAGCGAGGAGGAGAAAGCTGAGCTATCCGGCCATTTAGCGAAGGTTTCTGAGCAGCTGAACGAAACCATCACTAACCTCAATGAGGTGGTGTCTATACAAACAAATGTAGATATCCAAAAGTCCGAGATTGACTTGCTTAGCTATTTTAACCGTGCTGTGGCGTTGCTAAGTAACGATATTAGCTTATGGCATATTCATATTGATAACCAGATACCGCCTGACTGTACCCTGGTATATAGCCCGGCTTATCTGGAAAGCATTATTTTGAACCTGGTAAGCAATGCAATCAAATACCGGTCGGCAACAGAGCACCCGGAAATTACATTTAAATATTTTAACGAACACGGCCGGCAGGGCTTTACTATAGCCGATAACGGCATAGGTATAGATATGGAGAAAAATGGCAACGACCTGTTTGGCATGTACAAAACCTTCAACGGTAACCGTGATGCCAAGGGAATGGGGCTTTTTATTACCAAAAACCAGGTAGAAGCCCTGGGTGGTAAAATTGAAGTTACAAGTCAGTTAGGCAAAGGCACAACCTTTAAGGTGTACTTAACCTGATCAGCTTTTTAGTTTTTTCAGGATATCATCAGCGGTTAATTTTTCCTGTTCGCCCGTTTCCATGTTTTTAAAAGTGAGTAAACCGCTTTGCATTTCGTCGCTGCCAATTAACACGGTATATGGGATATGCTTATTATTGGCATACTCCATTTGCTTTTTAATTTTAGCGCCCGCGGGATAAAGCTCGGCGTTGGTATTTTGGCTGCGCAGGCTCTGTAATAATGGCAGGCCATATTTTTCGCCCTGCTCATCAAAACAGCAAATAAGCACTTGTGTGCTTTGCTCTGCTGATTGCGGGAACAAGTTCAATTCTTCCAACACATCGTAAATACGGTCGGCACCAAATGAGATACCTGCGCCGGTAAGGCCTTTAAGGCCAAACATACCAGTCAGGTCATCGTAACGGCCACCGCCGCCAATGCTGCCCATGGCAACCTCATTAGTTTTCACCTCGAAAATAGCGCCGGTATAGTAGTTTAACCCACGGGCAAGCGTAATATCCAGTTCCAGTTTTGCCGTTAGCGGTTTGCAGGCCGCTATATAATCAAATACGGTTTGTATCTCGTCACATCCCTGTAAGCCAATAGTTGAATTTTTTAAAGCATCGCGTAAGCTGGAAAGTTTATCATCGTTGCTGCCCTCTAAAAGGATAATAGGCTTAATGGTATCAATATCCGCCTGGCTAAAACCACGCTCATGCAGTTCTTTCACAACTCCATCAAAGCCAATTTTGTCAAGCTTATCAATAGCAACGGTCATATCTATAATGTTCTCGTGCTTATCAATAACCTGGGCTATGCCCGATAATATCTTTCGGTTGTTTATTTTGATGCTGAAATCTTTTAACCCAAGCAGGCTTAAGGCTTCGTCGTATATCATAATAAACTCCGCTTCGTTCAATAACGATGCCGAGCCCACTACATCCGCGTCGCACTGGTAAAACTCGCGATAGCGGCCTTTCTGCGGCCTGTCGGCACGCCACACCGGCTGCACCTGGAAGCGTTTGAACGGAAATGTGATCTCGTTTTGGTGCTGTACCACGTAGCGGGCAAATGGCACGGTGAGGTCGTAACGCAGGGCTTTTTCGGAGATTTCTTTTGATAATTCTTTAGAGGTTATTGCTTCTAGCTCATCAGCAGTTAACCTGGAAATGCCTTGTATGGCGGCTTTAGTAACTATTTGTTGACGATTCCAAGATTTAGATCGTTGTAAAAAATCCCCACTATCTAATACCTTAAATATCAACCTGTCGCCCTCATCGCCATATTTACCCATTAAGGTGTCCGAATTTTCCATCGAGGGGGTCTCTATCTGCTGGTACCCGTATTTTCTGAATACGCTTTTTATAGTATCAAAAATAAAGTTACGCTTTGCCATTTCGGCGGGAGAGAAATCGCGGGTACCCTTTGGTACAGATGGTTTGATGGATGCCATGCGGCAAAGGTACAAAAAAGCATTTGCCGCACCTAAAGCACTCTGAAAAGGAGCGGACTTAAAAGTTATACCGAAAGGCTAATCTGGCCTTGCTTCCCCGGTTCGGCCACAGGTGCCCGGAACTGCTTCTGCACGGGAGTAATATAGGGAGTGTAGATTTTGGTAGGTGCAAACCATTGCCTCTCATACGTGGGAGAGGATTGTTGTTTGCCGCTTAAGTGAGGGTGGCGAAATTAAAGACGTTTTTACCCCATTTAATAAGACGTTTTTGGGGTGTGCCTGCAAATTTTTTTGTTTAAATTAGTTATTGAATATCAGTAGGATATATAGCCTTCGCAAAGCTGTTACAGCCTCTTTTATCACAAACCTTAACCAAATCACAATCAAAAAATGAAGAAACAAGTATCAATAACCGCATTGCTTTGCCTGTTGGTTATTGCAGTTTGGCGCTGCAGCACCCCAAAAACAGAAACTGCTGCATCACTTGTAACCAAGAATTTGCTGCCCGATGATGTAAACCCGGCCTGTACCATTTCCGCGTCGGAATTTGCCGCCTGGTTTGCCGACGGTAAGGTGTCGATTAATGGGCTGGTCACGCCCGCAAACAGCGTAGCTTTTTCGGTAACCACGGGCAACTGCGATTTTTATGACTGGTCTGAACATATGCTGCTTTGGCTTACATCGCCGGTAAAAGATGGCGGGTCGGTACTGGAGTCGTCGTTATTTTACGATGTATCGGCCGGTGTTGAAGGCAGGCGCAGGCTGGTGCCGCATGATGCTAAAACCGTATTGAACATGAGTAGCGAAATCAATAAAACCGGCCCCAACGGTTTACCAGTGATAGAGAACAGCGACGGCAGGCTGCTTGAGATAGAAAATGCCGATACCACAACTAATGCGCCGGCATTAGTTAAAAGTGATAAGAGCAGCCCGCAGGAAGTTGCCAGTGTACAGCAGGATGCCGGCGGAGCGCTCCACTTTAAAGACCGCAGTAATAACGAGATTGCACATCCAAAAGCCCTCATTCGCCACGCGGTTAAAGAGAACTTTGTACAGCGTTTTAAAGTGGGAGATCATTTTGTATTTCTAGATGCCAATGGTAAGCTTACCCAGTCAGAAGTGGGGCAGGCTACAGGCCATGTGCTGATGTCAAAGCAGGGCTCGCTGGTTTATTACCTGTCATCGGTAAATGATGTGTATGCTTATTTTATGACTGGGGTTAAAAATGGCGAACTTGATAGCAGCAGTTTTCCAACCACCGCCGCTGCGCGCGACAAAATCATTGCTTATGCACGTAAAAGCGGCCACAACCTGCCCGACTCTAACGCACTTGCGCTGGAGATAAAAACGTCGTGGGTGGAGGCGGCCACGTTGCCTGATGCTGATAAGTATTTTAAGGTGAAAGCTACTATCCCGGTTTATGACACTACCAGCAAAATCAAATGGACACCGACAGGACATAAAACGGTAATGATGGCTATGGTAGGGATGCACATTGTGGGCAGCGTGGCCGGCCATCCCGAAATGATATGGGCCACTTACGAACATAACGGCATTACGCCTAATGCGGCTTATGATTATATCACCAAAGATGGAAAGGTAGCTACGCAGCCTGCAGATACCGGCACAGGTTGGGTATTTTCGACCAATGCCGCCGACACAGCGGTAAATATCCCGCACATGGGTAACCGGGATGCGCAGCGCGTTACCACGCCTTATATAACAGCACAAGCGGGCCATACCATAAGCGCAAGTAACACGCAACGTATTTTTGCCTGGGGCGCTTTCGGGATAGCTAACCCACGGTCTAAATCGGCGGCGGCATCAAACACCGAGCTGATCTCTATTAACAAAACCATTGAAACGCTGCTTTCGCAGGGCGATGTGAGGGCCAATTACCTGCTGATAGGCGCTACGTGGACAGAAAAGGGTGCAGCACCAAACGGGAAAAGCTACAGTGCGGAGTTTCAGGCACCGGGAGCGGCGGTTGGAACCAACGTGTTGGCCAACAGCACCATGGAAACCTATTTTCAAACATCCAGCAAGTCGTGCTTCACCTGCCACAGCAATTCCAAAGCCCCCGGAGTGTTACCAACAGATCTGAGCCACTATTTTAAATCGCTGCAGCCAATGGTGACAGCAAATGCAATGCGTAAACATTAGGGTAAGATCAAACAATGTCCCCTGAACCTAACGACCTCATTAATAACTTTTCAAGCGGGCTACCTTTCCATTGGTAGGAGAGACCTTAAATGAACAAAAAAAAGCCCCCGATGCATCGGAGGGCTTTTTTTAATTAACTATTAACTGATCTTAGTATTAATTAGTGGCTTGTTTGGCCTGGTTTTTCATGGCGTCGTTCGCCACGATCACGATCTCCACCCTGCGGTTCTGACTGCGGCCCTCAACGGTGTTGTTATCTGCAATTGGTTCGCTTTCGCCTTTACCGCTGGTAGTTAAGCGCGAGTTGGCCACGTTATTTGCTGCGATGTATGATTTTACCGATTCGGCCCTTCGTACCGACAGGTTTTGGTTGTACTCGTCTGTACCGGTATTATCCGTATGGCCCACAATCAGTATATTAGTTTGCGGGTTGTTTTGTAACGAGGTTGCCAGGTTAGCCAGGTTGGTACGTGCAGCAGGTTTAAGTTCTGACGAATTAGTGTCAAACAGAATACCCGAATCAAATTTCACCAAAATACCTTCGCCTTCGCGGGTAACGGTTGCCCCGGGTACAGTTTGCTTTATTTCTGCAGCTTGCCTGTCCATGTTGCGGCCAATAAATGCCCCGGCCGTGCCGCCAACAGCACCACCTATAATGGCGCCCAATGCGGTATTACCTGCTGCCTTGCCTATAAAGGCACCAATGGTACCACCGGCACCTGCGCCAATAGCTGCGCCTTTTTGTGTTTTGGTAAGTGAATTACAACCTGAGGCTATTACGCCTAACGAAGCTAACGCAATACTGTAAGTAGCGATTTTTATTTTTAGTGTTTTCATGTTTAAATGTTGTGTATTTAATAATGTGTTGCAAAGCAAATGCCAAACCCTAAACCTAAATATTATTAAAATATTATGGCCATTTGAGAAATAAAGGCGTACTATGACAACATATTTTTAAGATTTGAGAAAATAACTTTGGTTTAATACACTATGGAAAAATAAGTGGTATGCAGTGCTGCCTCTTTTTTAGTACAGCATTTATTTAACCGGCAGTTCGCCGGTAACTTTTTGCGGAAAGGTTAACGTAAATGTGCTGCCCTCTCCTTTTTCAGAAATTACGTTAATTCCTATTTTATGAAAAACCGCTATTGATTTAACGATAGGCAAGCCAAGCCCGAAGCTATCCTGCGAAAGGGATTGCTTTAGTTTCTTGAAACGGTTGAATATGTATGGTAACTCTTCATCGGCTATGCCAATACCAGTATCGGCTATGCTGATGGTGTAATTGTTTTTTACCCATTGCGCGGTCACGGTTATTTCGCCATCGGGCTTGTTGTATTTAATGGCGTTATTAATAAGGTTAAATAACATGTTAAACAGCAAAAACTTATTCACATTAATCAGTTCAACATCATCTATTACTAAAATGGCCAAACTGATGTTGCGGTCTTGCAACCGGATGGATATCTCGTCGTAAACATCCTGCAACAGGGTGCTGGCGGATATTTTATCTTCTTTTAAAAATTGCTCGTTCTCTATCTGTGATATCAGCAGCAAGGTTTTGGTAATGCTTTTTAAACGGTTAAGTATTTTCTGCATTTCCAGCAGGCGCACTTTCAGTTCGTCGGCAATGTCAAGCTCAAACATGTTTTCGATCTTTGATTGCAGGATAGAAATGGGAGTCATCAGTTCATGCGAGGCGTTGGATATGAATTCGCGCTCTTTCTGAAAGGTGGTTTCAATGGTCTCGACCATTTTGTGGATGCTGAGATCGAGCAGCTGAAAATCGGTAGTGCTGGTTTTAACTTCTTTGTAAACCGTAAATTTTGGGAACTTATTGCCGATTAGCTTTGTTTTAATAATAATGTTAAGCGGGCGTAAGATATAAGTAGAAAATATCTGGTCGGCCAAAATGGTGAGCAGAATCATCCCGAGCAATAACTGAAAGGCAATGTTTTGCAGCGGGCCGGTAGTTTCGCCAATGGTTTCGGTACTTTTGCCTATTTCTAACAGGTAGTTTTTATTATCCACCTTAAAAGTATGGCTTAATATGCGGTAGTCAATGGTGTCGCGCTCTACAAGGCGCTGCTCATCCCTTATGGTATCTAAATGATAACCCGGCTCTACTTCATCCAAACTAATGTACTCTTCTTTTAATGGGAGATACATACCGTAGCTTTCGCCGTTTTCGATATAGGTTTGTATACCTTTTTCCTTAACTATTTGTAAAAGCTTATTTTTTTGTTTCAGCAGGCGGCTATCGTTATAGCTTTTGTTAATGTTTTCGATAATATCAGGCAGCAGCAATATAAAAAGGGTTACAATAACCAATTTTGATATGGCATTAAACAGCGTAAGTTTAGTTGTAAGTTTCAAATACCTAAACGTTTGTTTTTATCCTGTAGCCTAAACCGCGCACGGTTTCCAGCCAATCGGCCGGGGCAAATGCGCTTAGCTTTTTGCGTATGTTTTTGATGTGGGCATCAATAAAGTTTGAGTCGTAATCGTCGTTAATCACACTTCCCCATATATGCTCGCTCAGTTGGGCGCGTGTAAGCGTACGGTTTTTATGCAGCAGCATATAAGCTATAAGGTCGAATTCCTTTTTTGTGATCGCATTAACGGCTTGGTCCTGGTACATAATGGTCCGCTCGGTAAGATTTACCAAAAAGCCATCCAGTTCTATAATATTTTGCGTGATGCCAAACTTGCGCCGCGTAATGGCCTGCATGCGGCTTTGCAACTCTAAAAGCGAAAAGGGTTTTGCCAGGTAATCGTCGGCCCCCAGGTCAAGCCCTTTTACACGGTCGTTAACTTCGGCGCGGGCGGTGAGTATGATACAAGCTGCTTCAGGATTGGCCTTTTTTGCTTCTTTAAGCAGATCGAGCCCTTCATAATCGGGCAAGCCCAGGTCAAGCAGTATAAAGTCATAAAGGTTAACAGCAATTTTTTCGGAAGCAGATACGCCGTTGTTGCTTACTTCGCAGATATAGTTATTTTTTACCAGGAAAAGCTCCAGTTCGTGGGCAAGCGCCTTTTCATCCTCTATGATCAGTACGTTCATTTAATAAAAGACGTAATAAAAGGTGAAATTAAAAAACGATTCCCGCCGGTTCCTCAATATCCCTTCAACGTTTACGGGTATCGAATATTTGTACGACGCCTCAAGCGTGTAGTGCGGCATATTGTACGCCAGGGGTATTTTAAAGCTGTAATTAAGCATATTAAACTTAGCGTTTGCCCTGGCCCGTCTTCCATTTTCGTTTTGCACAGCAATGTTATCGGCCTCTATCCTGTAATCATGATCTACAGAATATCGTTGCACAAAGTTTTGCGTGCCAAAAATGAGGTTAACTGAAGGGTTGATAGAAATAAAATCCTGATCGTTAAATATATTAAAGTTGCTTTCGATATATTTTGAGTTGCTGATGGTTGTGAACAGATCGTACGATTTGCCAAACAGGTAATCGGCGGTCAGGCTTGTTTTCAGATACTTCCAATCGAACGAGTTTTTCCAGTTGATATCGTTTGATGCGGAGGATTTAATAATATTTGCTTCTTTATTAAATATGAAACGCGTATAACTTACCGTACCTGTAAATTTTTTTGATAGCCTGTAATAATACCCTCCGCCAATATCAATCTCATCAACTAACGGCTTATAACCTAACACCTTTACCGCAGAGCCGTATATAAAAAAGCCGGGCTTGGTATTAAAAATAACGTCGGTAGACGTAAATGGATATTTAATTGGGCCGGTGCGGCCAAAAAATAAAGCGTCGCTGCCGTAGCTTATGCCTGCCGATACCGAGTTTTTACGCACAACGCTATCGGTATCTGCAACTGCGTAAGTATCCCTGTGTGCTATTACAGGCCGGGATACGGCCGCGTTTAATGCATTGCTTGTGATAATAAATAGCAGTACGCCAAAGTATCTCATTAATAAAAAGCTTGTGTACGTATTAGTCGTTTCTCCTTGGTATTTCCGGCGGCCGCTCTAAACCTTCGGGCCTGCGTTGCCGTTTGGGTTTTGGTTTAGCCGGTTCTATCTTTTCGGGCTTAGGCAACTTTTTTGCCTTAGCTACCTCTTTGATCTTCTTTTTATCTTCTTCTGATTGATGTGGTTTGCCTTTTGTTACAATTGTATCACGTTGTAACGTATAAAAAGTAATAAATGATACACCGCCGGTTGTATGAAGGCTGCCTTGAAAGCCGGGATTGTTATTGGCGTATGACAAACATGGCACGGATATCATTAAGAGTACAATATACAAAAACCACTTTATCATTTGAGAGAGTACGGAGCGCTAATATTGTAAAATACGCAACATGCGTATTTATTTATGAGTAATAGTTATTCTGTGTTAAAAGTGCGCAAAATCCCAATGGGCTTTATCCCCCCGGAATATCTGCGAAAAATTATATAATAGGTTTATGGCAATAATAAGCAAAAACTTACATCGCTACACTAATATGTTTCGATGTATATACACGGGCATGATCATCAATAATAATACATGCCATTTGGTTCAGTTTGTTAATCAGATACAAGCCGGCGTTCACGCCCATTGCAATTACAGGGGTTGCCATAGCATCGGCAAGTTCTGCGCCGGGAGTTATAATGCTTACACTTTTAATTTTACTAACCGGGAAACCATCGGCAGGATTGATATCACCGATAACTTTACTATTAGTCAGGTTGGTGTACTTATCGGTGTTATATGAAGTAGCTACCGCCATGTTGCTGATGTTGACACCTGCATGGGGTTGGGCTGCCTGCGATGGGTCGGCGGCGGCAATGGTCCAGGGTGTGTTATCGGGCTGCAGGCCCCAGGTTAGTAAGTCGCCACCGGCATTAATAACACCGCTGCTTACACCTTCTAGCTGTAGTATATATTTAGCCCTGTCTGCAGCGTAACCGCGGCTAACAGCACCCAAACCTATGCGCATACCCCTGTTTTTTAGAAAAACGGTTTGCGTGGCAAAATCAAGCACCACGTTGGTATAATTTGTCAGGTTAACTTTCTTTTTTAAAGCTGTTGCAGTGCCGGCGTTAGCATCAGGGCTTTTATCGATGCTAATAGTTGTTGCGGCAGCATAAGTAATGTCAAAAGTGCCTTCGGTTAATGATGAAATTTCCAACGCCCTTTCAATAATGCGGAATATTTCTGCACCTACACGCACCGGTTTAACGCCGGCATTGCGGTTTATATCGTTTATAATGCTGTCTTCAGTAAAGGTGCTAAGTAATTTATCAACGCGATTTATTTCGCTGATAGCGCTATCTATACGCTCATATGCCCAGGCAGGATCATTAGCCACTAAACTAATTTCGAATCTGTTGCCCATTAAACGCATTTCGCGTGTAAATATGGTTGACGCGCCTGTTAATTTTTTTACTGCCAGCATAGTAAATAGCGTTAATGTATAGTTAAACTTGTTGTACCCATACATTACGTAACGTAATGATAGAGTGTAACTTTACTATGCTAAAATAACCCGGTATTATGAAATTGACATGAAATGCAATTTTCTAAAAACGAAAAAAGCACCCGTAGGGTGCTTTAAATTTTACAATTATAGTAATTTATCAGGCTACAGTTCCTTCTTTAAGCTTCTCGGCGTTCTCAGCAAATTGCAGGGCTTCCATTATCTCCTGAAGGTCACCGTTCATTACGCCGGTTAGGTTGTATATGGTAAGGCCTATACGATGTTCGGTTAACCTGCCCTGCGGGTAATTATAAGTACGCACTTTAGCGCTTCTATCACCCGTGGCAACCATGGTCTTGCGCTTTTTTGATGTTTCTTCCAGGTGTTTTTGCAGTTCCATTTCGTAAACACGCGAACGTAACACCTGCAAAGCTTTGTCGTAATTTTTCAACTGCGACTTTTGATCCTGACACTGTGCCACAATACCTGTGGGGATGTGTGTTAAGCGCACAGCGGAGTAAGTGGTATTTACCGATTGCCCGCCCGGCCCTGATGCACAGAACAGGTCCTTACGTATATCGCTTACCTGTAAATCGATATCAAACTCATCAACCTCTGGCAGTACTACTACCGATGCTGCTGATGTATGCACCCGGCCCTGTGTTTCGGTATCGGGCACACGCTGCACACGGTGTACCCCGCTTTCGTACTTAAAATTACCGTAAGCATCCTCTGCGTTTACGTTAAATACAATCTCTTTATAGCCTCCGGCTGTACCTTCGGTATAATCAACCAGTTCGGTTTTCCAGCCGCGTCGCTCGCAGTAGCGCATGTACATACGGTAAAGGTCGCCTGCAAAAAGGGCAGCCTCGTCGCCGCCTGTACCGCCCCGGATCTCTATAATGGCGTTCTTAGAATCTTCCGGGTCTTTTGGTATAAGCATCAAACGGATGGTTTCTTCCATCTCTTCCTGCTTAACCAAAAGTTCATCCAATTCCATCTTAGCCATTTCGCGAAACTCCTCGTCCTTCTCGGTAGCTAATATTTCTTTATTGGTTTCGATGTTGCTCATAATGTTTTTGTACACATTATATTGCTCAACAATTTTAGCCAGGTCTTTATATTCTTTATTCAGCTGGGCAAAACGCTTCATATCAGCCATTGCTTCGGGGCTGCTTAATTCGCCTTCCACGGTTTTCCAGCGTTGAAATATCAGTTCTAATTTCTCTAACATACTATTTGAAAATCAATTGCAGCATTTTGTGGGTTACTGCGCCCCTTTTTACACAACAGCTTTTCGCGCTGTTAACTTAGCCGCAAAAACTTTTGTTATAACCAGTTCTGGTGTTGTTATTGCATTGCAAAAACATGCAAAAATACGTAATTAAAGGCACATAATAAATTCAGCGGATTGTAAAGAGATTGGATGTGAAAATATCGAATGAGGAATATCCAATTTTGAACGTCGAACAGAATATTAACCACTATTCAAAATTCAGTATTCGATGTTCGTTATTATTTATTGCCTTCAAAGTACTTCAACTCCAAACTTTCACCATCAAAAACAGCGTAGGTATTGTAATTTACCCACTCGCCCAGGTTTACATACCTGCTGTTTCCCGGCAGGGCAATATCCAAAGGCAAATGCCTGTGTCCGAAAATAAAGTAATCGTAACGCTTGTTTTTCAAAACTTCAAGGGCATAGGCTTCCAGCCATTCCTGCTGATGTTGTATCTTTTCAACATCCTGTTTGTTAGATATCCGGCTTTGATGCGACCATGCGTTGGCAATGCCTACGCCTAAATTGGGGTGCAAGCGGGCAAACAGCCATTGACATACCCGGCTGCGGAAAAACTTTTTAAGGAATTTATAGAATTTATCGCCGGGGCCAAGGCCATCGCCATGGTGTAGGTAAAAAGCCTTGCCGCCGCGTTCAATTTCCAGCTCATTAGCAATAATAGTAGCGTTTAGCTCTTCAACAAAGTAATCAAATATCCACATATCGTGGTTGCCTTTAAACAGGTAAAGCTTTACGCCTGCATCGGTTAACTGGGCCAGTTTCCCTAAAAAACGGATATAACCTTTAGGCACTACGGTTTTATATTCGAACCAAAAATCAAATACATCGCCCATTAAAAAAAGCTCGGCGCAATCATCTTTGATCGTATCCAGCCAGCGGATAATGCGATCTTCGCGCCCGCGCGACGAAGCATAGCCACCGGCGCCTAAATGAAAATCAGAAGCAAAGTATAAGTTTTTACCGGTTGGCATATTGCATCAAAAGTACGGGAATATTGGCAGCCTACAAACTCGCGTTTTCCTGAGGCATATATTGCAGGCGTTTGGCAAAGTAAATATCCCAGCTGTGCTGCTGCTGGCGGTTTACCATGTGTTCGGTGTCTTCGTCGTAATCCTGGTTAAGCTGTTTATATTTGGCATCTATCCGATTAAAAATACCCATCGCTTCGGCGTTGTAGTTCGCCGTAAAACGGGTGCGTTCAACTGCCCGTAATACTTCCTGTTGCTCCAGGTAGGCAATGGTATAATGGCCCTGCTCGTGTTTTAATATTTCGGCCAGCTGCTCTGCAGAGGTTATTCGTGAACGGTCTATCCACGATTTGTAGTTGTTCATGAACATGCGCACGTTAAAACGCAGTTGATAGTAACCGTCATTGCGGGTGGCCTGGTATTTAAAATCGATAGTGCAATTAGTATAAGCTATTACACCGCGGCCATTTGGTCGTGGGGTCCCCAGGAAATCGTTAACCGTTAAGGTGCGGTGCGGCTGCGCCCAAACAGGGTTGAGTATAAGGCACAACGCAACACCGGCGCAAAAAGCGCGTAAATATTTAAAAATCATTAGCCGTTGGTAAAGTAAAAACTTTACTTTTTGACTTCCTGCTTATCCAAAAGGTTTAAACTCATCATTTCTTTCATGGTGCGCTGCATGCCCTCGGCCGAGCCATCCAGAAAGATGACGTTGCCCTTTGAGTTTTCTGAAAAATGTTTGATAGATTCTGTCCACATGGTGAACAGGATAACGGACGTATCCATGTTGGCCGTTTGCATTTCTTTGGCGGCCATGGTCATACCCTTTGCTACTTCCTCGCGAAATAACGCGATGCCTTGCCCGCGTAGCTGTGCCGCCTGGCGTTCAGCCTCGGCAGATATTTTGATGGCGTTGCCATCGGCTTCCGCTGCCTTTGTTTTAGTGATCAGTAAAGCCTGGCCCTCGTTTTCGGCAGCGGCTTTCAGGTTATTTGAGGCCACTACCTGGCTCATCGACTTCATGATGATGTCATCAAAGGTGATGTCGTTCAGTTGCAGGTCCTGCAGGTGGTAACCCCAGCCTTCCAGTATGGCATCCAGTTGTTCTTTAACGTGTTCTACAATATCGCGGCGCAGTATCAGCACCTCGCTTTGACGTTTGGTAGCCACAAAAGCACGAATAGAGCCTTCAACGGTGCGGATAAGCGCCTGCATCAGGTTACGCTCGTCAACAAACTTAAATGCTACGTTTTTGATGCTTTCTTCCGACTGGTCTAACACCGAGTAAAGCAGCATGGCTTTAAAATATACGTTAGCCTGGTCAAACGTTACCGCCTGGAATTCCAGTTCGACCGAGCGGTTCTGGATAGATATTTTTGAGTAAATATTCTCGATAAGTGGGATCTTAAAGTTGAGCCCCGGCGTTAATATACGGCGATATTTACCAAATACGGTAACTACAGCGATAGTGCCCTGTTTTACCGTTACAAACGACGACAGGATAACGATAATGATAAAAAGTATTACAAGATACGTGATAATTGATGATGGTGTCATTAGGGATATATTTTTAATAAATATAGGCTTAATTGTAATACCATCAACATAAAGATGTCAACCAGCAGTACACGAGCCTACGCTGCTATCCAGATAGCATCCACAAACCATTTTTTGCTGTCGAAGAATTGGTTTAGCGGTTTAAATCCTGCGCTGGCAGCCATATCATCCACCTGGCCTGCCGTGTATTTCTGTGAAATCTCCATATCGATATATTCATCTTTTTTAAAAGAGATAGTTTCGCTGCCAATTTTTACGCGCTGGTCGGCAAGGCTAATAAGGTAGCTTTTGCATGCACCTGTTTCGGGGTTGTAAGTTGCATAATGGTCAAACTGGGTGGTGTTAAAGTCGCCGCCAAGTTCGCGGTTTATACGTTCAAGCAGGTTTATATTAAAGCGTTTGGTAATACCTTCTTTATCGTTGTAAGCGGCCAAAACCGTCTTAGGGTTTTTTTTCAGGTCTACCCCTATAAGTACCATGTCGCCCTTTGAAAGGTTATTGTGTAATTCACGGCAAAAGCCCTGTGCTACATCAACCGGCATATTGCCAATGTTTGAACCCAGGAACATCACCACCTTGCGTTTATTTGAAATTGAGGCCGCTTTGCGCAGCATATCAAAATATTCGCCGTTAAGCCCGGTAATTTTGATGCCTGGGAGGGTAACCGGAAGGGTAATATTTAGATAAGATATTACATTTTCGGAGATATCAATAGGCAGGTAAGTAAATTCCGCTTTGTTATCTATCAGATATTTTAACAACCGGGTTGATTTTGTGGCATCGCCCGCGCCAAGCTCTATCAGGTCAAATGCGTCGCCTTCGGCAATAATGGCTTTACATAGTTCTGCCGTTTGCGAAGTGAAGATCTCCATTTCGCAATTGGTTGGATAATATTCTTCGCAGTTCATCAGCTCCTGGAAAAGCTTATCGCCGTGGGCATCATAAAAATATTTTGAGTCGAGGTGTTTAGGCGTAGATGCCAATCCGGCTATAACGTCCTTGTAAAACTGATGATCGGCAATAGTATTAACCGTTTGTTGTGTTGCTGCATTGGTAGATGCCATAAATATCGGATAGTAATGTTAAAATTATTTTGCAAGGCGTATGCCGGTAAATTGCCAGCGCAGTTCGGGTTGAAAAAAATTACGATAGGTAACGCGGCTATGGTTTGGCGAGGTTACTTCTGATGCACCGCGCAGTACCTTTTGGCCAACCATAAATTTGCCGTTGTATTCGCCGATTGCGCCGGGTGCTTTAGCGAACCCAGGATATGGCAGGTAGGCGCTTTCTGTCCACTCCCAGCGCAGGCCCCAGTTAAACTGTCCGGCCGCGGCCTCCCATTCAAATTCGGTAGGCAGGCGCATGCCTTTCCATGATGCATAAGCGTAAGCCTCGTAGTAACTGATATGGGTAACTGCTTCGTGCATATTCACGGGCTGCAAACCATGGTAAGTATAGTTATGCCATGTGCCGTCAATTTGGTGCCAGTACATTGGCGCTTCTACTTTGTTGGTATTCACCCAATCCCAGCCGGCGGCATGCCAATGGCGGAAATCGTGGTAACCGCCATTACTTACAAATTCTAAATATTCTGCATTGGTTACCAGATCCGGGCTTATCTCAAATGCATTAAGGTAAACTTTATGGCGGTTCAGCTCGTTATCAAAACAAAACCCCACGCCTTCAAAACCCACCTCGTAAATACCTTCGTTAAGTTTAATGAATGGCGCTCCTGACTTGTTGAATTTGGGCGTTGCATAATCTTTTGAATAAGCCGGGAACAGCGGGTTATTGCCCAAAATGTATTTAATATCGGTAAGCAAAAGCTCCTGGTGCTGCTCCTCGTGGTTAAATCCTAATATCAACAGTTCTGCTACGTCTTGGTTGATATCGCCGCAGGCGATAAAATTAAGCATAGCATCATCCACATACTTGCGGTAGCGTTTAATATCGATAACCGTTGGCCGGCTCAGGTTGCCCCTGTCGGTACGGATAACGCGGTTGCCCACGGTCTCGTAATAACTATTAAAAACGTAATTGTAATTAGGGTCGAATTCCTGGTATTCGGCAAAGTAAGGTTTCAGAATAAATGTTTCAAAAAACCAGGTAGTATGGCCTATGTGCCATTTCGGCGGGCTAACGTCAACCACGGGTTGCACAACATAATCTTCGGTTTGCAATGGTTCGCAAATGGCCTCGGTACGCTTGCGCACTTTTATATAGCAATCGGCTAAATCAATCATATTATTACTTACTTACTTTCTAAGTATTGCTTCAGGTTGGTAATTGTTTTAATGTGCAGTTCTTTTGCCTGCTGCCCGCGCATCATTAATGCATAAGCGTTATTAAAGCCAATTGGTTTTAACCATTTTATTTGATAACGTTTTTTAAACTCCTTTTGCACATAATCATAGGTGCTATCCTTATCAACCTGCAGCCGGGCTACTGTTTGACGTGGCGCCTGCAATATAGCTAAAAGCCCTGTACCGGTATACTCCGGATACAGGTCGATCTGATCATTAGTCATGGCGTCGAAAACTATTTTAGTGCCTCCCAGGCCGGTTTTTGTAGCTACATCATAATCTGTATAGCCCTTTATCAGCATAGTGTATATACTTGCCAGGATATACTGTTCGCCAAATATTTTAGAACCGATCCTGACCACGCCTTTTAAGCCGTGCCGGTCGGGCCGGTACAGCTTTCGCGCTATTAAAAAATCCCTTGCAACGCGTTCGGGCGTTTCATGAAGATAGTCAGTTTTGTAATTTAATTCTGTCATTACCTGGTCAGTAATGGTTCCTGCAAGTAAATTTAATGTTTTTTCAAGTTCAGGAAACTTGCGTAACGCATCCTCCCGTACTACCGGTGCGGCATAATAGGGCGGGAATATCTTTTTATCATCATCCAAAACCACCAGGTTGTAGGCCTTTAGCCGGCCATCGGTAGAGTAACCGCTTATTACATCGAGTTCTTTTTCCTGTGCCGCCTTATACATTACCGCATCGCTGATAACGATGGTACGGATATTTAATCCATATTTATTTATCAGGCCCAGGTTACCGTCCTCCCTTCCCATAAACTCGGGCGTAAAGCCGGCGGTTAACTTACCGCCATAAGCCGACGGAATAAAATAAAGGCATGAAAGTACGAGCAATAAAACCGGGGCTACCTTAACCGCGCCTTTTATCTTTTTAAAATTTAGCCGCTGCACGCGTGAAAGCAGAAAATCGAACAGGATAGCTAAAAGGGCTGCCGGGATTGCGCCGGCCAGTATCATGTTGGTGTTATTAAGCGATATGCCGCCAAAAATAAACTCGCCCAGGCCGCCTGCCGCTATGTATGATGCCAGCGTTGCCACACCCACATTAATAACCGTAGCCGTACGTATACCTGCCAGTATCACCGGCATGGCCAAAGGTAATTCCACCTTAAACATTACCTGACTCTTGGTCATACCCATGGCCACAGCGGCCTCTTTAACAGCGGCGTCAACACCGGTTATACCCGTATGAGTATTGCGGATAATAGGCAGCAGCGCGTAAAGCAATAAAGCTACGATAGCGGGCTTTGCACCGATACCCAGAAACGGTATCATGAAACCCAATAGTGCGATACTCGGGATGGTTTGCAAAATGCCTGCTGAACCGAGTACAATACCCGAAAGCTGTTTTTTGCGGCTGATACAAATGCCCAGCGGCAAGCCAATGAGCACAGCAATAAAAAGCGATATAAAGGTAAGCCCGATATGCTGCAAGGTTTGCATTTCCAGCTTATCAGCTTGCTGCAACATAAATTCCCACAAAGTTTGCTGATGCTCATTCATGGGGCTGCAGCGTTTTATATTGCGAAAATGCGTTCATCAGTTGATCGAACGAAATACTTTTTACTTCTTTATTTTGTTGGTTAAGAATATTGATTGTCTCCTTTTGATAAAATTTAAAGTGCTCCAACGCCTCCCACACACTTAAACGACCTGCCAGAAGTGACGAGTTTATCTTTTTCCCGGAATCGGGAAGATGCTCCCAAATATCGTCTAACCTAATGGTGCTGAACTCCAGTTGCAGTTGCTGCGATTTAAGAAAATCTTTTACAAAATCGTTAACAGGGTTAAACAGTAGTTCAGCAGGGGTGCCAATTTGCTCAATCTGGCCGTTATCCATCAAAGCAACCCGATCGGCCAGTTCAAAGGCTTCATTAACATCGTGCGTAACCATTATAATGGTCTTGCGTTTCAGTTCGTCCAGCGCCAAAAAATCTGCATGTATTTTAGAACGTGTAACGTTATCAAGCGCGCCAAAAGGCTCATCCATCAGCAATAAAGGCGGGTCGGCGGCTAATGCCCTGGCCAGACCTACGCGCTGTTGTTGGCCGCCGCTAAGCTCATTAGGATAAACATTCAGGTGTTCTTTTGAAAGATGCAGTTTTTCCAGCAGTTCATTTATACGTCGCTGCGTTCGGGCTTTGTCCCATTTGAGCAGGTTGGGCACAATTGCGATATTTTCGGCAACGGTATAATGCGGGAACAAACCATTGTTTTGAAGTACGTAGCCAATGTCGCGCCGTAATAACTCGCGTGGCTGATGTACGATGTTTTTTCCGTTGATGGTAATTGTACCGCTATCTGGTTCTACAAGGCGGTTAAGCATCTTTAAGGTTGTGGTTTTACCGCATCCGCTGGTGCCCAAAAGCACCAGATTCTCGCCCGTGTTCACTCCAAATGAAATACCATTAACAGCTTTTGTGGTACCAAAGGTTTTTGCAAGGCGTTCAACTTTTATCATACCCGGTTAATCTTCCAAAGCCATAAAAAGGTTGTTTAATGATTCGGAGTAGGTAGGATGCGCAAAAACGCAATAGCGTATCCTGTCGTAAGTTATACCACCCTCCATAGCCATCTGCAACACCGACATGATCTCGCCACCTTCGGTGCCTATTACAGCTGCGCCCAGTATTTTTTTGCTGCCGGCATCAACCACCGCCTTCATAAACCCGCGGGTGTCGCCGGTTTCAATTGCCCTGGCCACATGCTTCATGGGTAGTTTAGCCACTTTGTAATTTAAACCCTGTTTTTTTGCTTCAGTTTCTGAAATACCAATCCGGCCCAGCTCAGGGTCGGTAAACATACAATAGGGTACAGGCCGGTTTTTAACGCTCAGATTCTGTTTCTCTATCAAATTGCGGTAAACAATGGTATAATCATTATAAGAAATATGTGTAAACGCCGGCCCCCCTTTTACATCGCCCAGCGCATAAATGCCCTTTTTACTGCTCTCGAGCTTATCGTTTACTACAACGTTGCCCTTGCTATCCATTTTTACACCCGTCTTATCTAACCCGAGCGTATCAGTTTGAGGCGCCCTGCCGATAGCAACAAGCACATGAGTGCATTTAATTTTTTGCTCCTTATCACCAACGGTTACTATTGCTACTATTTTACCACCCGATTTTTGCTTAACTTTTGTGGTTTTTGCATTTGTATAGATATTTATCCCCTCGCCCTGCAAAATCTCCGTCATCTCTGCCGAGATGTCCTCGTCCTCGCGGGATAATAAGCGGGGCGACTTCTCTAATATCGTAACCTTGCTACCAAATCTGCGGAACATTTGTCCGAACTCTAATCCAATATAATTGCCGCCGATGATAAGTAAATGTTCCGGCAGTTTCTCCAGATCCAGGATGGTGGTTGAGGTTAAATAGTTGATATCGCCTAAACCCTCAATATCGCCGGGTATAATAGTTTTTGCACCGGTATTAATGAATATCAGGTTGGCCGCGAAGATTTTTGATTTTCCTGTGCGAAGTTTTACCGAGATAGTTTTTGTATCAGTAAACGTAGCGTCGCCAAAAAGCAGATCGAGATTTTTGGTGTTCTCAACAGCTGCTTGCCCGCCATTGCGCGATTTAAGTACAATATCATCTTTATGTTTTTTTACCTGGCGCATATCCACCTTATAGCCCTTTATGGTAACGCCCATGTCGTTGCATTTTCCTGCAAGATAAGCTACCCTTGCGCTGGCCACCATAGTTTTGGTAGGGGTGCAGCCGTCATTAACGCAGGTGCCGCCAATAAAGCGTTTCTCAACGAGCAGCGTTTTCTTACCGGCCTCCGCAAGCTTTTTTGCCAAAGGTGTGCCCGCCTGTCCGGATCCAATAACTATACAGTCGTACTGCTTCATATCAGGTGATATTTATTTTTGAAAAACAGTGTAATTTTAAGATTGCGGCTATTTGGTGCTGCTCTCATAAGGTAATGTTTTATAAAGATAGGTTTTACTACCGCAATTATAAATGGGCAGGTATATTTTTTGTTTGTTGTATTAGGGTGATTTTTAAGGGGATTGACATGGAATAAAATTTTTCTGAAAATTTATTTTTAATTTATCCCGAAAGGTATATCTTTGCAATCCCAAAATAAGGGGAACGAAATTGAAAATAACCAATTTTGTTCTGCTAAATGGCCCGTTCGTCTAGGGGTTAGGACAGGAGATTTTCATTCTTCAAACAGGGGTTCGATTCCCCTACGGGCTACAATAAACGCCGATCTCTTGTAAGAGATCGGCGTTTTTGCTTTATGGGTCGCGTAACAGGTAAAATAAATCTGATGTTGAATAACACGAAACGTGCTTTGTAGCAGTTTGTTAGTTATAATGATGCTATTATTACAGCATAAATCTATACTATTGTATCTAAATGCAACCCACCATCCTCATCATCGACGACGAAAAAAAGCTAAACGATTTGCTGTCACGGATTATCGGCCTGGAAGGTTTTCGTGTGTTGCAGGCTTTTACCGGTAAGGAAGGTTTAAAATTATTACAGCAAGAGGATGTCTTATTGGTGTTAAGCGACGTTAAACTGCCCGATATTAACGGTATTGACCTGGTTAAAACCATTAAGGAAAAGAAACCTTATGTAGAAGTGATCAATCTTACTGCCTACGGTACTATTTCGGATGGTGTAAAAGCTATTCAAAATGGGGCGTTTAATTACATAACAAAGGGCGATGATAATGATAAGATTATTCCATTGGTTAATCAAGCTATAGATAAGGCTATATTACAATACAATAAATACCTACAGGATTCAAAACCAACTAAACACAGCTTTGCAACCATTATTGGGAACTCAAAAGCAATACAAGATGCAGTAACAGTAGCCCGGAAAGTTGCTGCTACCGATACCACCATATTACTGTTAGGTGAAACAGGTACCGGTAAAGAAGTTTTTGCATCGGCAATACATCATGAGAGCCAGCGCAAGCTGATGCCTTTTGTGGCCATTAATTGCAGTAGTTTTTCGGCCGAGTTATTAGAGAGCGAATTATTTGGCTATAAAGCCGGCGCTTTTACCGGGGCTTTAAAGGATAAAAAAGGATTATTAGAAGAGGCTCATCATGGCACAGTTTTACTTGATGAAATAGGCGAAATGAGTCTTGAGCTGCAAGCAAAGTTACTTCGCGTTTTAGAGAGCAAGACTTTCATAAAAGTTGGCGATACACAAACTACCCAAGTCAACATCCGTGTTATAGCAGCTACTAACCGTAATTTACAACAGGAAGCCGAGGCCGGGCGTTTTAGACTCGATCTTTACTACCGTCTATCTGTATTTACGATAAACTTGCCCTCGCTGAATGAGCGTAAAGCTGATATTGAATTGCTGGTTAATTTTTATTTGAAAGATTTTTCAGCCAAAGCCGGTAAGCACCAGCCTGTAATGGCTAGCGGGTTTATTGATCTGCTTAACCGCCATCATTGGAAAGGCAATATACGCGAGCTTAAAAATGTAATTGAGCGCGTAATGATACTGGCTGATAGCGACATACTAACTGCCGACCTGTTACCCGTGGAATTCAGGTACGATACTGGCGACCACAGCGCCATTGACCTGGCTACCATTGAGCGTCAGCATATTCAAAAAATACTGAGCCGCAGCGGCGGCAACAAAACCGAAGCCGCCAGGCTTCTAGGCATCGGCCTAACCACGCTTTACCGTAAGCTGGAGGAGTATAACCTCCACTGATAAGCTTTCCATAACGAAAATAAACCCTTCCATTTTGGTAGGGTTTTCTTGTTTATATCAATTGCGCTTTATTTTCAAGTAATTGATTATCAATTTTTTATTTTGGATTTTATTAATGTGGCATCTTCGTTGCCAATGGTGGTAAAAACAATTTAATAAAATGATCACCATACTCCTGTTGCTGGCAATAATCATCTGTTGCCGGCTCTTCTTTAAAACTATCGACTGGTTCGAAAAAATTTAATCACCCCCATGATCGCACTATTTATCATTTCCATCGCAGTGTTTGCATACATGGTGTATGTACTGCTTAAACCCGAAAAATTTTAACGTAAAATGAACAGCGAACTATCAGGAGTACTTATCTCCTTTGTTATCACCCTCGCCATCGGCATACCGCTGGGCAAGTACCTCGCCAAAATGTTTGCAGGCGAACCGGTATGGACCGATTTTATGAAACGGCTGGAACGCGGCATCTTTAAATTATCGGGCATTAACCCAAATGAGCCCATGAATTGGAAGCAGTTCCTAAAAGCGATGATGATGATCAACTCGTTATGGTTGGTTTACGGCTTCTTTGTTTTGATGTTCCAGAACAAGCTTCCGCTTAACCCTGACGGTAACCCGGGCATGACACCCGATCTCGCATTTAACTCTATCATCAGTTTTGTAGTGAACTGTAACCTGCAGCACTACAGCGGCGAAAGTGGAGCTACATATTTAACGCAGCATTTTATATTCATGTTTCTGCACTTTACCAGCGCGGCAACGGGTATTGCCTGTGCTGTGGCGGTGTTTAAAGCGTTCAGGGATAAAACAACTACTAACCTGGGCAATTTTTGGCAGTTTTTTACAAAATCCATCACCCGTTTGCTTTTGCCGCTATCGGTAATAGTAGCCTTGATATTAACTTTCAACGGAACACCGTCAAGCTACGCCGGTAAAGATCAGTTCATCTCCTTACAAGGCGATACCGTAAATGTATCGCGTGGGCCGGCAGCACCTTTCATTGCTGTAAAGCATATTGGTACCAACGGCGGCGGCTGGTTTGGTGTAAACTCCGCGCACCCGTTGGAGAATCCCAATTATCTCACCAACGTCACCGAGATCGTAGCGCAAATGATTATTCCTATTGCCATGGTGTTGGCTTTCGGGTATTACATTCGCCGAAAGAAATTAGGGTGGGTGATATTCGGGGTAATGGCCATAGGAATGTTGATGCTCATGATCGCTACTTTCAGCAGCGAATTAGGGGGTAACCCGGCTTTAACAAAAATGGGAATCAGTCAAACCACCGGCGCAATGGAAGGTAAGGAAGTGCGCATTGGCCCGATGGCTACAGCCTATTGGAGCACCCTTACTACTATAGTTTCTACCGGCTCTGTAAACGGTATGCACGATAGTACCATGCCGCTTACCGGCTTATGGCAACTACTGGCCATGATGATCAATTCATTCTTTGGCGGATGTGGCGTTGGTGTGTTAAACTATCTGGTTTACCTCATCATCGCCGTATTTATATCCGGCTTAATGGTTGGCCGCACACCCGAATTTATGGGGCACAAGGTTGAAGCGCGTGAGGTAAAAATCGCTGCCATCATTACCTTGTTGAGTCCCTTTTTAATATTGGCGGGTACCGCTATTTCTACCTATGTATTTAACAATTACGGCGCGGCAGACTGGGCGGTAAAACCATCAAACTGGTTAAATAACCCGGGCTATCATGGTTTTTCTGAAATGCTTTACGAAAACACTTCGGCCAATGCCAATAACGGTTCAGGTTTTGAAGGACTGGGCGATAATAACATCTTTTGGAATGTTGTTACCGGCTTCACACTTATCCTGGGGCGCTTCCTGCCCATTATAGGCCCGGTGGCAATTGCAGGCTTGCTTGCTCAAAAAAAATACATCCCTGAATCGCTAGGCACGCTGAAAGTTGATACCGTAACCTTTGGTGCCATGACGTTTGCCGTTATCCTGGTGCTCAATGCATTGTCATACTTCCCGGCGCTGGTGCTTGGCCCAATTGCCGAATATTTTTCAATGCTAAAATAAGGCCTCACGCTAAATCCCTCTCCAAAGGAGAAGGACTTTCAAGACAAAAATACAATGAAAACATCTAATAAATTATTTGAACCCGCTTTAGTGCAAACCGCGCTTAAAGAGTCGTTCATAAAATTGAATCCTAAAACCATGATGCGCAACCCCGTAATGTTTACGGTGGAGATCGGTACGGCCATTATGCTCTTTGTATCCTTTTACAGCTTTACGCACCATGATCAGGGCTCTTTCGCTTACAACTGCAGCATCTTTGTTATCCTGTTGTTAACCCTGCTGTTTGCCAATTTTGCCGAGGCGATTGCCGAGGCGCGTGGTAAAGCACAGGCAGACAGCCTGCGCAAAACCCGTGAAGATACGCCCGCCAAAGTTGTGTTGGAAGACGGATCAATAGTTACCCGTTCATCTAACCAATTGTTAAAGGGCGATGTATTTACCTGCGAGGCCGGCGATATCATTCCTACCGATGGTGAAATTATTGAGGGCTTGGCTACAATTGATGAATCGGCTATTACAGGTGAATCTGCCCCGGTCATCCGTGAGGCTGGCGGTGATAAATCGTCCATAACTGGTGGTACCAAGGTATTATCAGACCGTATAAAAGTAGTTGTAACCACACAGCCCGGCGAGAGCTTCCTGGATAAAATGATTGCCTTGGTTGAAGGTGCATCACGCCAGAAAACCCCGAACGAAATAGCTTTAACTATCCTGCTTGCAAGTTTTACGCTCGTATTCATTATTGTTTGTGTTACGTTGCATCCATTTGCGGCTTATGCAAACACGCCAATAACAATAGCAGCGCTCATCTCTTTATTTGTGTGCCTTATTCCTACCACAATCGGCGGCTTACTGTCTGCAATTGGTATAGCGGGAATGGACAGGGCGCTGCGCTCTAACGTAATTACCAAGTCCGGCAAGGCTGTTGAAACCGCTGGCGATGTTAATGTGCTGCTTTTAGATAAAACCGGCACCATCACCATAGGAAACCGTAAGGCAACCCAGTTTTGGACCGCGCCCGGCGTATCAGAAGATGATTTGGTTAAGGCCTGTGTACTTTCATCATTGGCTGATGAAACGCCGGAAGGTAAATCTATCATCGAGCTGGCACAGCAAAGCAACAACCGCTTATCGCTTACTGCGCCTCAAGGTTCTGAGTTTATCAAATTTACTGCTGAGACACGCGCAAGCGGCATCAACACGCCCGATGGTAAAAGGATTCGCAAAGGCGCCTTTGATGCTATCCGCAACTCAGTTGTAAATGCCGGTAATCATTTCGATAACGGGGTGGAAGAACGTGTAAAAACCATTTCATCTAAGGGTGGTACGCCGCTGGTTGTGGCGCAAAATGAACAGGCCCTGGGCGTTATTGAGCTGCAGGATATTATTAAACCAGGCATAGCCGAACGCTTTGAGCGCCTGCGTAAAATGGGAATCAAAACCGTTATGGTAACCGGTGACAACCCCCTCACAGCCAAATTTATTGCTGAGAAAGCCGGTGTAGATGATTTCATAGCGGAAGCAAAACCCGAAGATAAAATGCGCTACATAAAAGCTGAGCAAGCTACAGGCAAACTGGTAGCTATGATGGGCGATGGTACCAACGATGCGCCCGCCCTTGCCCAGGCGGATGTTGGCGTGGCCATGAACAGCGGCACGCAAGCCGCCAAAGAAGCCGGTAACATGGTTGACCTGGACAACGACCCAACCAAGCTGATCGAGATAGTTGAGATAGGTAAACAGTTATTGATAACCCGTGGCACGCTCACCACTTTTTCTATCGCTAACGATGTAGCTAAATACTTTGCCATAGTACCGGCTTTATTTATAGCGTCTATCCCGGCCTTGCAGGCCATTAACATTATGCGTTTACACAGCCCGGAAAGCGCCATACTATCGGCAGTGATATTCAATGCCATCATTATTCCGATGCTGATACCGCTTGCTTTAAAGGGGGTCGAATATAAGCCCATTGGTGCCAGCGCGCTGTTGCGCCGCAACCTGCTTATTTACGGCCTGGGTGGTGTTATAGCGCCATTCATCGGCATCAAACTGATCGACCTTTTAGTTTCTGTAATAATATAGACGTGACATATGTGATACCGGATATGAGAAAGCATATCGCACAACTCAAACGCTAGAAAAAATCAATAACGGCGAAAAGATAGCGTCTAAAATCTTCTATCTCAGGCCTCAAATCAAAAACAAATGAAAACGCTCATACAATCCATACGCTTAACCCTGGTGCTAACGGTATTATTATGCATAGCATATCCAATTATCATCGCCTTCGCAGGTAAACTATCAAAAGGGAAAGGCGATGGCGAAACCATTACTGTGAACGGCAAGGTAGTAGGTTACGCCGCCTTGGGCCAAAAATTCGATAAGCCGCAATACTTCTGGAGCCGCCCTTCTGCCGTGGGATACAACGCTGCCGGCTCGGCAGGTTCAAACAAAGGGCCCAGCAATCCCGACTATTTAAAAGATGTAAGCAACCGCATCGATACGTTATTAAAATACCACCCTTACCTAAAACGTAGCGAAATCCCTGCTGATATGGTGACTGCTTCGGGCAGTGGCCTGGACCCTGACATTTCCCCTGCCGCCGCCCAGATCCAGGTTAAACGCGTTGCCCAATACCGCAAACTGGATGAGCAAAAAGTAGCTGCCTTAGTAGCCAATCATACCGAAAAGCCAATGGTCGGCCCTGCGAAAGTAAATGTTCTGAAACTCAACGTAGCACTTGACAAGTTGAAATAACCACCATGAAAAAAATTATTGTAACATTTATTGCTGCTTTAAGCACAACCTGTTTATTTGCCCAGGATACAATCAAAACCAGTTCTCCTTTAGTTATAAGCGGTTCGGTCGATACCTATTACAAGTATGATTTATCCGGGCACAATAACATTCCCACCAGTTTCGCGTCAGATCATAACTCGTTCTCGATAGGCATGATAGATCTCGGAGCGAAGAAAAAAGTGAATAAAGCGCTTTTTGTAGGCGAGTTGTCATTCGGGCCGCGTGGCGAGGGGCAATCTATCCCTAACGCCGGTACTAACGGGCAATCATTCCATATCCAAAACCTTTATGTAGGATATGATATTACTAACAAACTAAACATCAACGGCGGTTACATGGCTACTTTTTTAGGTTACGAAGTGGTATCGCCCATTGGTAATTTTAACTACTCAACATCATATCTTTTCACTAACGGCCCGTTTCAAAATGCGGGTGTAAAACTTACCTATGCCTTTAATAATAAGGTGAGCCTGATGGCAGGCGTATTTAACGATCTTTGGAACGTTTACACATCTGCAGGGCGGGTAAATACCTTTGGCGGGCAACTCATGATCGCTCCGGTTAGAGGCTGGACAGCCTACCTCAACGTATTGGCCGGCCCCTCATCAGGCACAGAGTTTGACCTGACCACCAATTACCAAATAACTAACGAATTTAAATTGAGCCTAAATGCCGCCGATTTTAATGCATCGGGCAGCGGCGAACGTGGTGGGTTTTCGGGCGTGGCGCTATACCCGCAATACGCTGTATCATCAGCCGTTGTATTAGGCCTGCGCGGTGAATACTTCGAAACCAAAAATGGTGCATACACATCAGCCACCGCGCCAATGCCGGGTAACTCGGTAACTAGTTTTACGCTTACGGCTAATATTAAAAGCGGTCCGCTTACTTTTATACCCGAAGTTAGATTAGATAGTACGAAAAACAACATTTTTACAGACAGTAATGGTGTTGCAACAAAATCCGCATCGCAGGTTTTGGTAGCAGCTGTGTATGCCTTTTAAAGCATGAGCAAAGTAAACGACAATACGGTAAAAGACTTTATAGACCTGGTAAAGAGGTCGCGCAGAGGTAAGCTCAAAATTTATATTGGGATGAGCGCCGGCGTGGGTAAAAGTTACCGTATGTTGCAGGAAGCGCATGCCCTTTTACGAAACGGGATAGGCATCCAGATAGGATACATAGAAACCCATAACCGCGCGGAAACACATGCATTGCTTGCAGGTTTACCACTTATAGCCCGCCGTAAAGTATTTTACAAAGGCAAAGAGCTGGAAGAGATGGACCTGCAAGCCATCCTGAACCGCCACCCGGAAGTAGTGGTGGTTGATGAACTGGCCCACAGCAATATAGAAGGCAGCAAAAACAGCAAGCGCTGGCAGGATGTAGCCGATATACTGGAAGCCGGCATTAGCGTTATTACAGCCGTAAACATCCAGCACCTTGAAAGCCTTAACCAGGAGATAGAGAAAATTACCGGTGTCCCCATAACCGAACGCATCCCCGATAAGATCCTGGAAATGGCGGACGAGATCGTTAACATCGACCTTACCGCCGACGAGCTGATAGGTCGCCTAAAGGACGGAAAGGTATATGACAGATCAAAGATTGAGTGGGCATTGAAAAACTTTTTCCGTAACGATAAGATCTTGCAGCTCCGGGAGATAGCGCTGAAAGAGGTGGCCCATCACCTCGAACGGAAAATAGATACCGAAATACCCAAACAAATTAAGCTACGCCCCGAGCGTTTCCTGGCCTGCATATCATCCAATGCGGAAACCGCCAAGATCGTAATCCGTAAAACAGCGCGCCTGGCGTCCTACTACCGCTCGCCATGGATAGTGCTCTATGTACAAAGCAGCAGCGAAAGCATGGAGCGCATAAAGTTAGATAGGCAGCGCCATTTAATTAATAACTTTAAACTGGCAACAGAACTAGGTGCCGAAGTTATGAAAATGAAAAGCGACCAGATAACGCAAACCATTATGCGGGTAGCAAATGAGCGCGATATTACTACCATTTGCATTGGTAAACCGCACCTGAGCCTGTTCCAGGTTATTTTGCGAACAGCGGTATTTAACGAGCTGCTTAAAAATATAGCAGCAAATCAAATTGATTTAGTGATACTATCATGAAAGTAAAAAATAAACTGCGGTTGGGGTTTGGTTTTCTGTTCATCGTTGTGCTGTTCTTTGGCGCTACTGCCGTTTACTATATTCACGATATATCAGAGAACTCAAAGGTTATCCTCCAAAACAACTATGAGTCGCTAAGCTTTGCTCGCCAAATGCGCGATGTTTTAGATAATAATGACTTTCCCCTTAACAATTCCGCCATTAATAAATTCAATATATACCTGGAACAACAAGAAACTAATATTACCGAGCCCGGTGAAGCTTTTTTCACACATAGGCTGCGGACAGATTTTAGGCTTCTGATGGCTACCCCCGAAATAAGTGTGCAACATGAAACAGCGCGCAATATCAGGAAAATTTTAAGTGATATCGAAAACTTAAACATGCAGGCCATTATTCGTAAGGACAACAAAGCACGCGCATCAGTAGCCAATGCGACGCTGTTTTTGGGACTGGTTGGTGGGTTTACCTTTTTGGTCCTGTTCAGTTTTAGTGTAAATTTTCCGGGGTTTATTTCTAAGCCCTTAAATACATTATTAATAGGTATCAGGGCAATCGGGCTAAAGAACTATAAGCAACGCATCCATTTTGACAAGAACGACGAATTTGCCGAGGTTGCCAATGCCTTTAACGATATGGCCGAACGACTCGACGAGTGGGAAAACAGCAACCTCTCTAAGATAATGTCGTCAAAGCTGCGGATAGAAACCATTATCGAGCAAATGCATGAGGCAATTATAGGGGTGAACGAGAAGCAGGAGTTACTGTTTGTTAACACTGCGGCCATGAAAATCCTCAATTTAAATGCCCAAAAGATAGAAGGTGCCTCTGCCGATGATATTTCCAAAAACAACGAATTGTTCAGGTATATTATCAACGAAGCCACCAACATCAAACCTTTAAAAATTGTGGTTGATGGTAAGGATTGTTACTTCCAGATGGAGTCTCGGGAGATCAATGTTCCAAATATATCATCAGATAAAAGGCAGGCTTTAACGATTGCCAAAAACTCTGCCGGCAAAGTTTACATCCTGCGCAACATTACCGAGTTCAAGGAACGCGATGAAGCGAAAACCAATTTTATAGCCACCATTTCGCACGAATTAAAAACGCCTATATCATCCATTAAAATGAGTTTGAAACTGTTGAAGGACGAACGTGTAGGCCACATTAACACCGAGCAGCAACAACTGTTGGAACACATTAAAGACGACAACGACCGCCTGCTGAAGATCACAAGTGAACTATTAGAGCTGTCGCAAGTAGAAACCGGCAACATCCAACTGAATTTTGTACCGGTGCAACCTCAAGAGATCGTAGATTATGCCATAACATCCGTAAAATTTCAGGCCGAGCAGAAAGGTGTAAAACTGGAAGTAGTTAATGATGCGGGGCTGCCCCAGGTAAACGTCGACGTGGAAAAAACAGCCTGGGTGTTGGTTAACTTCCTGTCGAATGCATTACGTTATAGCGCTGAGAAATCAAAGGTTATTATATCAACTATCAAAAAAGGTAACGAGGTGGAGTTTTCAGTAAAAGATTTTGGCAAAGGTATTGATGAACAATATCAAAAACGTTTGTTCGACCGCTATTTCCAGGTACCAACGGATGGCCAGAATAAATCGGGTTCCGGCTTGGGGCTGGCTATATCAAAAGACTTTATTGAAGCACAAAACGGCCGAATATGGCTTAAAAGCGCCATTGGCGAGGGGAGCACTTTCGGATTTAGTTTGCCGTCAGCGTAAATTTCGTTAGCGCAAAAAATGGGTAGAGTGCAATTCATGCCTAAATAAGTTGAATCATGCCTGGATAATGCTTTACAAAGCGCAAACGCTACATAGCCATCATCAATCTTATTTCCATAAGGGCTACTAAAGGAGCAAAGTCATCGAAAGATCACCTTGCCCCTTTTTTAGATTATTAACTGCTAATCTGCATGACGAGAGCGAGCGTTCGCTTCATAAGGCGTCAATGTCCTCCATAAAGCAAATGTTTTTGGATACTTCGAACGATTAATTTTTAATTATTTAAGTAACCATCTATTGGTACCCGCAACTTTCAGCGCTTCAGCCTTACTGTTAACCGCTAATTTCTGGTAAATGTTTTTGATGTGGCTGCGTACTGTTTCCTTGCTGATAAAAAGGTCAAGTGCAATTTTTGAATAACTTTTACCGGCAGAGATTCCACGCAGCACCTCGCTTTCCCGTTCGGACAAAGGAGAGTCTGTTATCTGATTAAAAGAAAGTACGACCATTTTAGCAATGTTCAGGCTCATTGGGGCGCCTCCTGCAAAAGCTTCAGCTATGCTTTTTATAATGCTATCTGTATCGGAGTTTTTGACAATATAGCCGCCTGCCCCGGCGCAAAGCGAGCGAAACACTTTATCACTATCTTCCAGAACTGTTATGATCAACACAATGCAGGCCGGGCAGCGTTTTTTGAATTGAATTGTTCCATTAATACCGTTCATTCCCGGTAGATCAATATCCATCAGAATCAGGTCGGGCCGGTCGGTATCCAGTTGTTTCAGCGCGGGTTCACACGCCGGATACTGACCGCAAACTTCGTACACGTCAGTATCGTCGACCAGGGCTGCAAATCCCTCCCGTATAACGGCATTATCTTCTATAATTAAAATCCTCTTTTTCATTTTTATTTTGTGATCTGTAAAGGGATGGTGATCGTAATGCAGGTGCCTTCCTGTGTGGAAGACACACTTAAGGTAAATCCATTCTTTTTACAGCGCCGTTCCATATTCCCCAAACCGTAATGCGGCTGGCTGGTATCTGCAACCTTCCAGCGCCCGTTATCGCGCAATTGATAGATAATTTGCCCTTCTTCCCCATACATGCCAAAAACCACTTCCTGTGCTACTGCATGGTTTACAACATTCGTCATGGCCTCTTTGAAGATGTAAATAATATTCAATGCCGCCGTAGGCCCCAATTGTAACGGCGGACAATTTGCCGAAGCGGAAGAAAAGGCAATGTCGAACTGGTTATAGTACTGTTGCCCGTAAGCGGTAAGATATCGAAAAAGCTCCTGCGGATCATCACTTTCGTGATGCAGTTGCCAAAGGAAATCTTTGCTTGCACTGAGTAATTTATTACTGTTTTTGATAATACTGTCTATGATGAGTCGGGCTTCCTCACCCTGACTGTGTTTGTGTTTAAGTAAGCCCGCCTGCCGGGTAATGGCCGAGAGCATGTTGCCCGTTTCGTCATGGAAATCAGTGGCCATCGCTTCGCGCATGGAGTTCAATTGTTCTGTGCGCTGTTTTACGGCCTCGTCCAGCAGCGTGATCTTCTTATTCTGCAGGGATTCGATCTTGAGACGGTCCCGTTCCTGATCCATTTGCAGGTAAGCTAAAAATCCACCAAAAAACACGGTGATCAAACTATTCATTATCAAAGCATATAACGCATCACCCGTAGCCTGCTGTGAATGAATGGATTGGTAATAGATAAAGCCAAATACGGCAAGATTAGAAAATATGGCCCACCAACCGTACCTTTTATCAGCCCAGATGGCGCATAACAGATACATATGCAACAGGCTTAAATTCGAGGAAAAAATCAACCCGGAATCGCGTATCCAGCCATAAATCAGAAAATAAGTAACAAGTGCTGTCGTGGTCATAGGTATCCGGTAATGACCTAAATAGCGGGTACACAGCAAAGTAATGATTACCAGCGCATCATTAATAAAATAGGCGGCAACAGGTTTACCCAAAAAATACAGAGGAATTGGAAACAACAACATCAATGGCAGGCCGATCAGGCAGGTACTAAGAAGTACCCTGAACTCATGATAACGAGGGTCTGCGATATTACGGCGCATCTCCCTTGGCATAAAAAAAGTAACGATATGATCAAACATGACAAATAAAAATACAGTCTTTTTCGGACCTTAATGCTCCCGATTCAAAAATCCCCCAATCTGCGGTATTGTAACCCGTAATCAGACTGGGTAAATTTGTAATATAAATTTTATCATGAAAAGAATATTTCCGATACTGGCGTTACTGATTAGTTTAACCGCCTGCAAGAAAGAACCGGTGTTAAAAGATACACCTGTAAAAGATGAAGATTCTACTATCCAGGAACCGGTTTTCGCTTACGGAAATCTCAGCGGCACTATCTATCCGGCAGGAGCTGCTGAGAAAATAACGCTGACTAGCGATAGTGATCCAAATGTCGCGGCAGCCCTGCAGCTTGATGCAATCACCGGTGATTTCCATGGATGGGAACTTAAACCAGGAGCCTATCATCTCATCGTGTCGCTTAAAACTGGTTACACATTGAAAATAACGGATTATCCTTTTCAAATAACAGAAGGCCAAACTACCGCTATCGGCACTATAAAAGCGGACGAAAAAAGTCCGGAACCAGATAAAAAGTACTCATTTTCCTACAAATTAAACGGTTCCAGGGAAAGTTTCGGAGGCAAGTGTACTTACACCGGAACAGATTTAAAGATTTCTGGTAAACGATCTGAGGGCACTTACCAACAACTCGGTTACAACATTTTTGAATCAACGATTAGCGTTTCCGGGGTTACCGGGCCCGGTGACTATGCAGCTGTAATGACTTACATGACAACTAAAAATACCATAGGTTACCGGACATGGGGGAGTGCAGCTGAAGGCGGAAGCGCTAAAGTGACGGTTACCGCAATCGATCCTGTTAGTAAAAAGATCAGTGGTTCTTTTACCGCTACGCTGGTTCCTATCGCCGGCACAAATGGAACGCTGAAGGTGACAGAAGGTACTTTCAATATAACATATTGACATAGCCGGTGCTGTACAATTTAACTGAAAATCTGTATCTATGTTTCTTGATACGTTTTAATATAGTAATTCAACAAATTCTGTAAACAGGCAGTGAGAGCATACATCAATTGCATAATAACTTAAAAAGATCCGAAGCTAACCAATTTCCTAAAGTCTCCAGAAAAGGTTCTACGGGCTACAATAAACGCCGATCGCTTATAAGAGATCGGCGTTTTGTTTTAGGGTCTCGTAACAGGTAAAATTTATTTGAAATAGAATGACAAACATTCAACAGGTCAGACAGCCAAGTTGGATTTTCGCGAGATGTACATCTGCATAACCTGCGCAAGTTTAGACCGTTTAAGTGCTGTTAAAAATGCGCAGGTAGGTTCTTGGGCTACTTCAAAACTGTACTGATTGCGTCGCCCACTTCATGCCCAGCGTTTTTCTTAAAATCCAAGCCAAGCAATTGGGCAATGGTCTGTGCCAGTTGCTTATGATAGGTAGTGGTTTGGGTTTGTACCTCGCCTGTTGGCTTAGTATCCGGGCCAATAACGGCAAACCAGGTTTGTTCTGAATTTTCAACATCAGCACCATGGCTGCGCCAGGTGTCTAAAGGCTGCTCGCCACGGCCATGGTCGCAAGTGATCAGCAGGGTGGTTTTGTCCTTATAGAAGGGGTCACTCTGTATCATTTCCCAAAGGTGCCTGATAAAGCCGTCTTCCTGTTTTGCACGCTCCAGATATAACTTGTAATTGCCTTCGTGAGCCATATCGTCGGTTTCGTCAAAAGCCATGTATAAAGCACGGGGTTTATATTGTTTCATGTACTCTTTTGTATATTCATAGGTAATAAAATCAGACCGGGTAGAGTCGCCCAGGTATTTGGGGACATTATGCTGCAGCTCGTTCAGATACTTTAGGCGAGGGTTAGCGTCGGCGTTTTTAATATCAGCATAACCGGAGTATACTGGTAATTTAGAACGCCAGACATTCAGGATCTGCGGAAAGCGCTCCCATGATGAAAACGCAGCAACCTTGCCTTCAAAGCCTTTTTGTTTGTTGATAAACTCAAGCACGTTGATGTTTGGATTAACAATTGGGTCGTTGGTGTTCATTCGTCCATCCGGAAAACCAGTGAATATTTCACTATAACCGGGGTAAGAGAAGTGATATTTGTTTGCCACTTCATCTTTGTTTCCCAGATCGCGGTTGCCATAGATCTGGCCCTTGCTGCTAACCTCCGACCATAGGAACGGGAATAGCAATTTGCGGCGCTCGGCAGCGGAAACCGCCCAGAAACGCTTTTTTACATCTTCGTTGTCAGCAGTATATTTTGAATTGATCAGCGCTGAATCCGCTCCGCGAAACACATCCTGCCAGCGCATGCCATCAAGGGTAACTATTACCACGTTTTGTGTGCGATGGCTTTGTGCGAAACTGCCGGTAAATGCGGCAGCCATTAAAAGGGTTAAAAGCAACTTTTTCATAAGTATAAAAAATGGAAACGGCCGTTAACAATAACGGCCGTTTGTATGAAGTATTTAGTTATTTTAAGATCCACATAACGCCATTGATGTCGTCATTACCACCAAACTGACTTTGTAAAGCAGCCTTGTAGTTTTTAGCGTTTGATACGCGCTCAGCATCCGGGTATTTGAAACGTTTCGCTATACGAGAGCTGTTACCTGTACCCGGACCGGTAGTAAAAGTAGGCACGCCGGTACGACGGTTAGTGAAATACGATTCTAACCCTGAATGGCGGAATAACGCAATATATTTTTGCTGCAAAATTTTAGTGATACCTTCATTTCCAGCTTCATACTTAACGGCACCCTGGTTGTAATAAGTGTTAAATGCTACCGTAATCGGGAAGGTATCGTAATTGGCATCGCTTGTAACACTTGTTGACCCCGGGCGGTAAAAATAGGCTGTGAAGGTGCCGTTTTCGGGGATGCCGTATGACGCCATTGAAGCTTTGATGCCGTTTTGGTAATACGTTTCTGCGTTACCGCTTGCCCAACCACGATTAATGCCTTCGGCTATGTTGAACATTAACTCTGGATAGCCAATTTGTACGCTTGGCTCGCCGGTGTAAGTTGAGTAGAAGTGCTTACGGTTAATGAACGAGTATTTCTGCAAACCAGCGTTGTTGTACATAGTGCCCTGGTCTTCGCCCGGATTTGCGCCAACAAAGGAAGCAAAATCAGTGGGGCTTTTCTTTTGCTTATCCACCAGATCGCGGGCGGGCTCGGCGGTTACAAATATGCGCGGGTCTTTAAGCGTTGTAAGCAAACCTACATATGTTGACGACATGTTTTTACGTGAACCGCTTTGGCCAAAGTTATTCGGGTTCATCGGATAAAAGTTGTTCGGTGCTAAAAACACATATTGCATATTATCCGCATTGCTTTCCATTAAAGGATATTTTGAAGGATTATTAACAATGCTTGCGAAGCGGGTAGTCACTTTTAAATCGGCGTCAGTGGTTTTATTACTCAGGTGGAGCAGTAAACGTACATACAATGCGTTCACAGTTTTTTGCCACTTTTTAAGATCGCCGCCAAAGTAAATGTCATTCTTTAAAACGGCGCCTTCGCCGGTACCAAAGCCATCCGGTTTTGCTATCAGCTGGCCCAGGTCACTGTTTGCACTCTCCAACCAGTCTAATGACTGTAGCATCACCATTTTCTGAGCATCGTAAACCGGCTCCAGGTTATCCAGGCCTTTTAAAGCTTCAGTCATTGGAATATCGCCCATCTCCAGGCTCATTTTGCTAAACAGATAAGCTTTAAAGAACTTGCCTATCGCTTCATACGGATTAATGGCCCCGCCACCTGTAGCGGCGGCCTGCTTCTCCATTTCCACCACATTTTTAAGCGTGGTGTAATAATTATCACCGCCGCCAAAGTCATACCGGTTGTTTCCGTAGTAGTCATAGTTATACAGGTAATATTGGTCGTAAACTTCGTTCTGGCCGTCGGGCAGTTCGGCAGTGCTGTTTAACACACCATTGAATAGTAACGAAGCCGGTACATTATTAGGCAGGTTTGTATTTTGAGTAAGCTCGTCAAAGCTTTTTTTACAACCGGTAACTGAAAGCAGCAAGGCTGCCGGCAGTATATATTTTTTTAATATCGTTTTCATGTTTAACGCTTATCAGTTATTTAAAATGATACATTCAGGTTAAAACCATAACTGCGTACAGTTGGCGATTGTAATCCTGTTAAGCCTGCCGCATAGTTATACTGGTCAAGGTCAACATCTTTAAAGCGTTTGTCTTTATAAAAATAAAGCAGGTTGCGGCCGTAAATTGATATTGATGCTTTCTGGATAAAGGTTTTTTGCAGCAATTGCTTAGGGAAATCGAAGCCTAAGGTAACCTCACGCAGCTTTGAAAAGGTTTTGCTCATCAGGTTTGCCTCATCAGCATTGTAGTATTTACTTACATAATCTTGTACAAATGTTTTTGAGCCGTTTTTCTTGTATTGCAGGTCGCCATAGTTAAGTACAGCACCGGTGTTTGAATCATAATTGATAACACCACCGTTCGATATTTGCACACCTTCGCCAATATAGCTGCCCGCATATCCGGGCTTGCCGTAGTTCGACCAATCCTGGTAACGCGCTGCACCTAAGGCGCCTTCTGCAGTTTCAATGTTGGCACCGCCGCGCATAGTTTTGTTGTGCATATAATCTACAATTACCCCTCCTACAGAACCGTCAAACTGGAAGCCCAGGCTCAGGCTTTTATATTGTAACTTGTTGTAAACGCTCCACGCATATTTGGCGTTCATGTTGCCCAGGTATTGCGCAACAGGATTAATAAGCGGTTTGCCGGCTTCGTCGTTAATGATCTGCCCATCCGGGGTTTTTACGAAAGCTGTGCCGTACAATTTGTCGGTACGGTCACCCGCTTTAAAGAAAGTGGCGTAAGTGTCCTGTCCTTCAGGAAGCTCTTTGTAAACTTCTTTAAAACTTGAGATGTTGGCTAAAACATTCCAGGTAAAACCGCCCATATTTTTGATAGGGGTGCCCTGGATCGATACTTCATAACCTGTCTTCTTGGTTTTTAACGCGTTAACGTACTCTACCCTATAACCTGATGCAGTTGAGATGGAGTTAGCAAGGATCTGCGGACCATCAATGTATTGAAAGGTAGTACCGCTTACACCCAAACGATTTTGGAAAAACTTAATATCCAAACCTTCCTCGTAGTTTACACGTGTAGAGGTTTTAATACCCTGTTGAAATAGGTAATCGGTTGCATAACCGGCAGTTTGGCTGTTATATGGCTTGCTTGTTGAAAAAGACGTGTTCAACGCGTAAGACGGGCCATTGTACGGCGAATTGTATGTTGTGCCGTAGCCAAGCGGGTTATTATATAGTGATTCGCCCGTGCTGCCGTCAAATACAGTGATTGAACTGAATGGCGCGGGGCCAATGGTTGTTGCAGTGGCGTCAGACCGAATGTTTGAGAACGATGCACGTGCTTTCAGGAAGCTAATAGCCTGGGGTACGGGGATATAGTCAGACAATACCGTAGATACCGATACACTTGGATAATAATAAGTGGTTGGCACCTGAAATGCTGATGATTTATCGATACGGCCTGTGCTCGAGATGGTAGCGTATTTACCCAGGCTTGCATCCAATGAGTAGTAAGCGCTTAGCACACGCATATCAGACCTGAAGCTGGTTGATTGCACAGGGTTCATAGAATTACTGAACGAGTACACACCGGGCACATTAAGGTAATCAGTCGAAGTCCAGTTTGAGTTGTAGCTTAGATTACGCATGTTACCACCAACTAAACCCGACAGGTTTAAGAACTTGGCTACGGTATAATCATAGTTAACCATCAACTCCGTGTTGTTGTCAAACAGGTTACGGCGATCTTCGCGGTAGTCGCCCAGGTTACCCTCACGGCCGTAGGGGTGTGCCGAATAAGGCATCTTTTCGGTACGTAACAGGTCATAGGTATCAATCTGCGAACGCAGCGTAACGTTTAAGTTGTTGTTGATCTTATAGTTGCCCAGTAAATAACCTGTAGTGTTATTTTTATAGTGGCCGCGTGTCCACTCTTTAACCATTAACCAGGGGTTGTGGTAACGGGTATATTCTGCAAATTGTGATTGCACACCAACCTTTCCCGGCTGCCAGATAGCCTTGATATCAGGCGCGTTAACGTCCCAGTCGGCACCGGTCCATACAGCGATGTTATAGATCAGGCTGTTAGGGCCATATTGTACGTCGGGGAAGTTGTCGGTAGTCTGACGGTTAAAGTTTACGTTACCTTCAAATTTCCAGCGGGGATTTGGGTTAAACGATGCGTAGATGTTAGCGTTTGCAATATCCAGATATTGCTCGGGGATGTAGCTGCTTTGATGCTGTTGCGATGCGGATAGCCGTACAGTGTAATTATCGCCGTTAGCGCTTAACGCAACGTTGTTGTTGGTTTGATAACCGGTACGTAAAAAGTTGTTAAGGTTGTTTGCACCACGGGCAGTATATGGTGTAGCCTGCCGAACGCCGTTGATAACCGGGCTGTCATACTGTTCAATTAACTGGCCTGCAAAGTAAGGCCCCCAAACGTCATAGTCGGCATCCACACCGCCTGGTGCACCGCCTTTACCATCAACAAATTTGTAGAAGGTGTTTTCGCCTGCACCGTATGAATGCTGTACGCGAGGGAAGGCTAAAAAGCCATCGTTTATAACGGTACTGCTGTTTATATCAACAGTAAGACCTTTTTTGTTCTTGTTACCTTTCTTAGTGGTGATCAGGATCGCACCGTATGATGCGCGGTTACCGTAAAGCGCCGCAGCTGCAGGGCCTTTTAGCACGGTGTAAGTTTCGATGTCGTCAGGACTGATGTTGTAGGTATCCGTATTGATAGGGAAGCCATCTACCACATAAAGCGATATGGCGTTACCACGTAACCTTACGCTTGGCGCGCCCAAAAGCTCTGCTGACGGACCAACAGATAAGCCTGCAACCTTGCCGGTTAGGCCGGTAATGGGGTTGGGGTCGCGGGCCAGGGTCAGGTCTTCGCCATTAACTGTTTGTACCGAGTAACCCACACGGCGGGTTTCTTTTTTTACACCCAGCGCCGTTACCACCACCTCGTTCAGCGTTTTATTGTCGCCCTTTAAGGTAATAAGCATGTTACTGGCTGAGCCAACAGTTGTTTCCTGGTCGGCAAAACCAAGAAATTTGAATACTAACGTTTGGCCCGGCGAAGCATTGATAATAAAGCGGCCGTAAACATCTGTAGTGGTACCCAGGTTGGTACCTTTAAGCATAACCGTTACACCCGGCAGTGGCTGCCTGGTTTCGTCGGTTACCGTACCTGTTATTTTGCTTTGAGCAAACAAAACAGCAGGCGAAAGACAGCACATTAATACAATGGCGAGTCTTTTTAAGTGGGAGTAAAATCGTTTCATTCTGCTTTTTAAATCGTTAATATTAGGGTTGATTTATCCGCAGCAATACTAAACTTTGTTTATTATTTATAAACTGAGTTTAAATTAAGTAAACTTTAATGTTTTATTCCCAATAGGTTAAGTGAAGTAGCTGTGCGTAATAATTACGGCACAAGTGAGTAAACTTAACGTAACATTGCGCTAAGCGGTTGTTCTGTTAGCGTATAAATGATCAAGTGCCATTTGCTTAAGATGACGGATATTGGTTACAGGTAAATGTTCAATCTTAGCCTCATCATCCCAGTGCCTGAAACGTATGATCAGTTCCTTGTCGGGATTGGCTTCAAACACGGCAGCCTCATGCGCGCTCATGACCCCGCCCTGGAAGCTCAGGGTTGCGCGGCTTGCCGGAGAAAGCTTTTCATAATATTCCGGGTACTTATAAGTCAGGTAGCGCTTGGCTATCACATGACTTTGTACCAGTGCTGTCAAACGTTTTGAGAAGCCAAGCTTTAATAAGTAATCGGCACCAAGTTTTTCATGGTCCACATTGCCCATCCCGGCCATACTTTCTGCCTCACCTTCTGCCGCGCATAAGTGGCCAATGTCATGAAAAAACGCAGCTAAAACCACTTCATCATCGTAACCTTCGTTCTGTGCAAGTGCTGCTGCCTGAGCCATATGCTCCAGTTGTGAAACCGGCTCGCCAATGTAATCTTCGTCGCCATGCTGCTCATACAGGGCAAATACTTGGTCAACAACTTGTTCGGGGGTGCGTGAAGTTAAGGGCATGATTAATGTTTGCAACAAAAAAAAACGTTCAATATTAGCTGTGTATTAAGCCTGTATAATAAAATGCGCATTAACCTTTTTTAACTCACTTAACGCAAATTTACTTGCTATATGCCTGGTAATATATTACTTTGCCGCCGCCACCAACCTGATAAATAATGGAAGATGATGTACTTATACAAATAAGTAACCGTATAAAAGAAAAGCGCCGCGAAAAAAACATAACCGTGCAAGAGCTTGCCACTAAAGCTAATGTGAGCAAGGGCCTGATATCACAGATAGAAAATAGCCGTACCATACCGTCGTTAATTGTGCTGGTAGATATTGTTAAGGCGCTTGATATCGATCTGAACGTTTTCTTTAAAGACATCCGGCATCGCAACGAAAACTTTCCGCTCATCATCAAACGGAAAAACGAATACGAACACTTTGAGAAAGAACACGCTGAGGGCTTTAACTACCAGCGCATCTTTACACAGTTCATCAAAAACTCTACAGTTGATATCGTAATCCTTGAACTGGAGCCCAACGCATACCGCCCGCTGGTAGAAACTGAAGCGTACGAATACAAATACGTGATAGCGGGACAGATAGAATATCGTTTTGGCGATGACACAACTTACCAGCTGAGCCAAGGCGACAGCATGCTGTTTGATGGCCGGATGGCACATACCCCACGTAATACTGGTACTGGCACCGCCACTATGCTGGTAATTTATTTTTTTGAAGATAAAAACGGCTCTTAAACAATTCTTAACAATACCTTAGTTTATATTTAATAAACATAGTTTAATATTGCTAAACAAAAATATTGATTAGCATGTCTATTAAACTTGTGGTTTTTGATATGGCCGGCACTACGGTAGCCGACGAAAGTGGTGTTATGGATACCTTCCGGGCATCGCTTGCCAAGTATGGGTATGAGATACCCCTTAATGAAATAGCGACATTAATGGGTTACGAAAAAAGGCTGGCCATTAAAACCATGCTTGAACGGCATGAACCCGATGAGGCAAAGCTTACCGATAATTTAATTGATGACATACACCGCGATTTTGTAGATACGCTTGTAAACTATTATACCAATGCTACTGATCTTGAAGCATTGCCGCATGCCGAAGAAACACTTATTACCCTGCGCGGCAAGGGCATTAAGGTTGGTTTAAATACCGGCTTTTCAAGAAATATTGCCGACAGTATTATCAACAACTTAAAATGGCGTGAGCGTGGTTTGTTTGATTATTCGATCTGTTCAGACGAAGTACCGGCCGGCAGGCCCGATCCTGCTATGATACATATTATGATGCAGCATGCCGGTATAACCAACCCGGCCGAAGTAGCTAAAGTTGGTGATACCGAAGTAGATATCCGCGAAGGGCAAAATGTGGGCTGTAGGTATGTGATAGCCGTTACTACCGGTGCATTTACCCGGGCGCAATTACAGCCGTATAACCCTACCCACATTATCGACGACCTTTTTGAAGTAATATCTATCGTCACCAACACAGCTGATGCAACTGCTTAATAGTATAAAAGGCCGCGTTGCGAAATGGCCATACGGCCTTGTATCGGTAATGGCCGGGCTATCGGCATTTGGGGCATATACATGCATGTACGCTTTCAGAAAAGCTTTTGCTGCGGGCACATTTACGGGGCATCAATATCTACACGTGGATTATAAGGCATGGCTGGTAATAGCGCAGGTATTAGGTTACATGCTTAGTAAATTTTACGGCATACGTTTTATAGCCGAGGTGAAACCCAAAAGCAGGGGTAAAAGCATTTTACTGCTGATAGGCATTTCCTGGCTGGCACTACTGCTCTTTGCCGTCATTCCGACTCCCTACAACATCGTTTGCCTGTTTATAAATGGTTTTCCTTTAGGCATGATATGGGGCCTGGTGTTCGGCTATTTGGAAGGCCGGAAGGCTACGGAATTGATGGCTGCAGTGCTATCTATCAGCCTGATTTTTGCTTCAGGGTTTGTAAAGACCGTAGCCCGCAATATTATGGGGAACTGGCATGTGAGCGAATATGTAATGCCGTTTGTAACAGGTGCTGCATTTGTAGCTCCATTACTATTATTTGTGTTCTTTTTAGAGGTAATGCCGCCTCCTACCCGGCAAGATAAACAACTGCGTACCGAGCGTACTGCAATGAACAGGGCTGAACGCCGCGCATTTATCAGCCGCTTTTTACCCGGCATCATTTTAACCGTGATTGTTTACCTGCTGCTCACCATCATGCGCGATATAAGGGATAATTTTGAGGTAGAGATATGGCACGCCCTCGGGGTGAAAAACAACGGCATATTCGTCAGTATCGATTCAGTTATTTCCATTGCGGTGTTGGCAGGTATCGGTTTACTCATTCTCATCAGGAACAACATTAAGGCTTTTAGTGTAATCCATATCTTCATTATCTGCGGGTGCTTACTCGCGGGGGTTGCTACGGTATTGTTTAACTTAGGAGCTATTGGCCCGGTGTGGTGGATGACCATGGCCGGGTTGGGCTTGTATGCAGGTTACGTACCTTATAATGCAATATTTTTTGAACGGATGATAGCTTCGTTCAACTACAAAAGCAATGTAGGCTTTATTATGTACGTTGCCGATGCTATTGGCTACCTGGGCAGCATAAGCGTGCTGTTGTTAAAGGAGTTGGGTAATCCCCGCGTTAGTTGGGACCTTTTCTTTAAAAACGGTCTCATTATATTGTCGGTGGTTGGCACTTTCAGCGGTGTCCTTTCGCTTGTATATTTTCTGCAGAGCGCACGTAAAAGCGCAGATAAAAAAAGGCAATTAACATTATTTACAGCATGAGCAACAAAACAGCCATTGTAATAGGCGCAGGCATTGTAGGCTTAGCTACGGCAAGGGCGTTAGCGATAAGAGACTACAAAGTAACCGTGTTTGAACGCAACCAGCGAGCCGTGGGTGCCTCCATACGCAACTTTGGGATGGTTTGGCCAATTGGCCAGCCTACAGGCCCGTTATTTAATCGTGCTATGTTATCGCGCGAGATCTGGAAACAGATTTGTACAGAAGCTAATATCTGGCATGATGAAGTTGGCTCGCTGCACCTGGCTTATCATGATGATGAGTTGCAGGTGATGCAGCAATATGTTGACGTTAACGGCTTGTTGCGTGATTGTGCTTTGCTGTCACCCCGGGAAGCTTTACAAAAATCGCCCGCTGTAAATGCAAACGGCCTAAAAGGTGCCTTGTGGAGCGGTACCGAAATGATCATAGAATCGCGCGAGGCCATTGGCACGGTGGCTAAGTATTTGGCCGAAAAATATGGCGTCATCTTTCACTGGAATACCGCTGTCAGCGAGGTGAAAAGCAATGCCGTTCGTACCGGTGCGCAAAGTTACAGCGCCGATGAAATATTTATCTGCAGTGGTATCGAATTCGAAACGCTTTATCCTGAGTTGTTTGCTGCCTCGCCCATTACAAAATGCAAGTTGCAGATGATGCGTATGGCTGCACAACCCAATAGCTGGCGTATCGGGCCATCGTTGTGTGGTAGCTTGTCAATGATACATTACCCGGGTTTCCAGGCAGCGGCATCATTGCCACAATTGCGTAAGCGCTACCAGGGCGAATATGCCGAACAATTGAAATGGGGGATACATGTAATGGTATCGCAGAACCAGTATGGCGAACTTACCGTTGGCGACTCGCATGAGTACGGCATGGTTCACGACCCTTTTGATAAAGAATTTATAAACAAAATGATAGTGGATTACCTGTTGACCTTTACCAACTTAAAGGACACGCGGATAATTCAGACCTGGAATGGTATTTACGCCAAACTTACCAACGGCCAAACCGAATTGGTGCTTGATGTTGAACCGGGGGTAACTATTGTAAACGGACTTGGCGGTAACGGCATGACGCTCTCTTTTGGCTTGTGCGAGCAGCTGATAGCATCGCGTGTTTGATACCGTTATGTGGATGATCACTTGATTTATAGAAAAGGAGCGCCGCGAGGGTGCTCCTTTTTGTTTATAAACTCCAGCCTGTTACTTTTTCGGATCGATAATAACCCAGCGGTTAATGGTGTTGTACTTTCCTTCTATACAAATCTTATAAAAGTTTGACGGCATATCCTTAACGGATACCGACGCGTGGCCTGCATCCGCATTAAATTCACCCTCAAGTTTGTAATCGTCGGGGTGGCCTTCTTTAACGTTATTGGTAGCGGCTACCCAGATCTTCACTTTTTCGCCTTTGTTTAAAGCCTTCCAGCTTACATCTAAGGTGCCCTGGATAAAGTTGGCCTGTGCTTGTGCCACAGACACCGGTCCGGTAAGGTTGATGCCATCAACCTCACGTTTGTATTTTACCGGAATTGCTATGTTTAAATACTGCGCTAAAGAAGGCATGATATCAACTACACCAGGATAATAGTATCGGGCATAGGTGTTAAGGCCATTAGCGTTGGTTACCATCCAGGTTGAGCGCTGCCTTGGCGATTGCCCGCCATGGCCTTTGCCGTCTTTCTCGCTGCGGCCATGGTCTGTAGTGATGTAAATAACCCAGTCTTCGTTAAACTTTTGCTCGCGGTACTTAATGGCTTGCCATACTTTACCCATTTGTTTATCCATCATCTCTATTGCGGCATAATACTGCGGACTATCACCGTACGCGTGGCCCATATCATCAGTATATTCCAAATATATCCATGACAGATCCGGTGCTTTTGTCCGGATAGCGTCTGTTGCTTCTGCAATTACCTTTTCATCAATTTGGTGCATGTAAGCGCTTTCTTTATCGTGCTTGAAATTTACGGTGTCCAGTTCATAACCATCGGCGCTATAGTCAACATGTATGTTGCCGGTTTCAGGCAAGCCATCGCCAACAAGCTTGGTGCGGTTATCCTGCCAGCTCGAGAAAACAGCGATCTTCTTGGTCGGATACTGGTCTTTAAACAGCCTGAATATAGTTGGATAGTTATAATTAGGTGCCTTGATATCGTTGTCCCAAACGTTGTGCTTATTTACCCATGTGCCGGTAAGTAAGCTGTTATAGCCCACGGCAGATATCGTGGGTGTTTGGCTGTAACCGTTCTTTTCACCGCCTACATGCGCGCGCAGGTATTTGCCTTCTTTGGCAATAGCATTCAGGTTCGGCGTCCTCAGCTTTTCAATTACATCGGCGGGGATACCGTCAGCAATTACAAAAACGGCTTTACGGCTTTTGGTTTGGGCGTAAAGTGCTGTAGTAAACAAATTTGCAGCAACAAGCAAAAAGAGTTTTAAGATATAGGACCGCATAAATATAGTTTTGTCAAATATACAAAGTACGCTTTCGACAATAGTTAAACAAGCGTTATCCAGGCGTTATCATTTGTTTATGCAATCCCGAATATTAGCTATCCGATATGACCTTGTCGCAAACAACCCCTTAAATTGTCACTTTCACACAGCATCGTATCCGTAAATCCTTTACAACTTTGTATTATCAACATAAAAACCCGAAACTGAAGCTATTATGAAAAAGTTATTCAACACACTTACCATCCTTAAAGCAATATTGCTTACATCCGTTATACTATTTACAGCGGCCCGGTCAAACGGCCAGCAAATTAAACCTGCAAGCAGCGGTTATGCACCTGTTAACGGCATTAAGGTTTATTACGAAATATATGGTCAGGGTAAACCTTTAGTGTTAATACATGGGGCATTTTACACTATTGAAATGAACTGGGGGCAGTTGATACCTGAACTATCAAAAACAAGGAAAATAATTGCGATTGAAATGCAAGGCCATGGGCACACACCATATTCAGACAGGAAATTAGACATTGCTACGCTGGCAAGTGATGTTGAAGGAGTGATGGATTATTTAAAGGTTGATAGCGCTGACATTGCCGGTTATAGCATGGGCGGCTCTGTTGCTTACCAGTTAATTGTAAAAAGCCCTAAGCGGGTAAACAAATTAGTGATCATTTCCTCTACTTATAAGACCGATGGCTGGCTGCCAGTAATAAATGGCGGTTTTAAGGATTTTAAGCCCGATTTTTTTGATCACACGCCCATCAAAACGGCATATGACGCCGTAGCACCCGACAAAACCAAATGGAGGAAGTTTATTGAGCAGATGATTGCTTTTGCAGCTGTACCCTTTAACGTAGGCGATGCCAATATTGCGAAAATTACTTCGCCGGTATTGCTGATATCGGGTGATAATGATGGACTGGACAAGGTGGAATTGATGAAAACTTACCAGTTAATGGGTGGCGGCGTTTCTGCTGATTTGGCGCCCATGCCAAAATCGCACCTGGCCATTGTGCCAGCTCAGGGCCACGTGAGCCTGATGATGCAAACAAAAACCATACTGGGATATATGAACGATTTTTTAAAATAAAATGTTACCACTGGTTTTGGTAACCCCATTACTGATTTTGCCCGGGCCTGGATAACAAGGACGCTTTTATATTTTATTATTAAGAAGAAGTGTTTGTTTAAGGATGATAGTTTTATTTACTTACTGACAGTTTTTGAAGTAACGCGTCAATTTTGTCGGTGCATAAAATATCCGCGTGTAGGTTCATCAATTTTTGCCATCCTGCCGGGTTATCGGGTGCCGCCCAAAAACGGATCTTTTTCCCTGCGGCGTGTACTGCGTTAATAACCGACTTAAGCACTTTTTCGTCAGTAGGGGGTAAGGCGCCCAGACCCTGCCATTTAGAATAGTTTTCGAAGCAAAGGCTTACCTGCGCAACACGGGCCCACTGAGCCGGGGTATGCGGCAGTTGCAGGTCGTCGTCGAAAGTAATGTAAGATGGGTAGTTATTATAGTAGGCCGGCGGAGGGCGGTTGCCGGTAATGATAATACTTAAGGGGTTTTGGTTGTTGTATCTTTTATCAGCTTTTTTAGCGGGGCTAATTCTTTCAGCAACTCATTTAATAAAGGGCTATAATCTTCTTTAAGATCAATTAACAGGTTAAGCGGCCTGGGGTGGGCTTTCATTTCCTTTAATATAGGCTCCAGGTACATTTTTTGAAGGGTAACATAGTGATTGACGGTAGGGGTATCATGCGAAACCACTAACCGGCCGTTGCGTAAATATACATCTGCCTCTATGGCCCCGGCCCCTGCGTTAAAGGCATGGTAAAATGCATTTGGGCGCGTATAATCGTTATGCGAATGTATATTAGCAGCGGTATATTGCGCCTGCGCATTTACCGAAGTGAAAATAATTAGCGATAGAATAATTGAATAAAATAATCGTGCCATTGCGTGTTGTAAAAAGAATTGCCACCTGTGGCGGCCTAAAGTAGCAATTTATAATTAAGCTTATATAACGCACATATTAGTATATTTAGCACGCAATTATTTTTTCTATACGCTCTTTTATGACCTGTCGCAAAACCCACGCCTTATTATCAGTTGTATTATGCCTTGCTGCTATTTTTAACGCATCGGCACAAACAAAAAACAATACGCTTTATACGGCAGGCCATGCCAGCGCATTTATCGGCGGGCTATACGATGCATTTTACCCCTATACCAAAGTATTAAAGCATGGCGATTTTGGCCTGGGTGCCCCTGATAAACTGGATGGCGAGGTGTTGGTTTTAGATGGTAAGATATACCAGACGCAATCTACCGGGCGCACATTTGAGGTTAAGGCAACCGAGTTAACACCCTTTACTGTAGTCAACTTTTTTAAAGCCCAAAGAACGGTTCAAAACGACAAAGAACTGACCAAAAACGACCTTTTTTTGTACCTGGATAGTTTGCTGTCCAACAAAAACGGTATTTATGCCATCAAAATAACTGGAAACTTTAATTTCATCAAAACCCGGGCATTCCCACCGGTAAAAAAACCTTATGTACCACTGGCCGACATGCTACCCCTGCAACATTTTTTTACTTTCGAAAATGTGAAGGGTACCCTGGTGGGTTACCGCATACCAGCCTATATGGATGGGCCTAATATTACCGGATACCACTTCCATTTTTTATCTGACGATAAAAAGGGTGGCGGGCACATCATCGACCTTACCACAGGTTCGGTTACTATCGAAATCGATGAACTTGACAGCTTTATGGTAGATATCCCCCAAACACCGGCTTTCAACAACTTCGACTTTAAAAAGGACCGCAGCGAAGAAGTTAAGCGTGTAGAGAATGGTAAAAAAGATTAAACCAGTTTTTTTACCGCTTTAGCCAAAATACCGGTCGCCTGTTCCATCTCCTTAAAATTCATGGACGCAAAACCAAGGCGGATATGCTCGCTTTCGCGGGCTCTGTCATAATAGTAATCTTTACCTGCGCTAACAGCAAGGCCCATCGCGGCTGCCTTTTCGGCTACTTCTTTTGGCTTTAGTCCGTTCTCATATTTCATCCAAATAGCAAAGCCGCCATCGGGTATTTTAAAACTTACATGGTCGCCAATTTGCTGCTGTAACAAGCTGCAAAATACATCGCGTCGTTCGTGGTATAACTTATTGGCCTTTTTAAGATGCCGTGTAATATCTCCATTCTTTAATAAGTTAGCCATCGCTTCCTCCAGCAAATGCTCGCCCTGGCGGTCAATAATGCGGCGCAACTTAGTGGCCTGCTCTATCAGATTTGGAGGCGCTATCATAAAACCTATGCGTATACCGGGAGCAATAGTCTTGCAAAACGATCCCACATATATCACACTACCATAGTAATCGGCACTGGCAAGGGGCAATATCGGGCTGCTGGTATAATGAAAATCGTAATCGTAATCATCCTCTATAATTGCAAAGCGGTACTTCATGGCCAGTTCAAGCAGCCGCATACGCCGCTCAGAGCATAAGGTTACCGTAGTGGGCTGGTGATGGTGAGGTATCACATAAAGCAGCTTTACCTTTTTCTTTTTGCAGATCTCTTCCACCGCATCAAGGTTAATACCCAGTTCATCAACTGGTACAAGTTCTAAATTTGCGCCGGTTTGTACAAATACTTCGTTGGCACCGCAGTAACCCGGGTCGGCAGCAATAACCGTTTCGTTTTTATTAAGCAGCAGTTGCGACACTAAATAGATAGCCATTTGCGCGCCTTTGGTTATCAGTATATGATCGGGCGTTACATGTAAACCACGGGTTTCGCCAAGGAAACGGGCAAGCTCGGCCCGCAGGTTTTCTGAACCCTGCTCGGGGCCGTACAACAAATATTTTGATGTAAAATGGTAATTGGCAAATCGACGGTACTCGCGCAGCATTAAATCTAACGGAGCAAGACGGGTATCGGGGAATCCCTCGTTAAACGCTATGTTCTGCGCTTTGGCAGGGTTAAATAAGTTAATATGCGATAGCGTATTTTCCCCAACCTCAAAAAAAGTTTGGCTGGCGTATGCTGTTTTTTGCGGGCTATCAGCAATTGGGCGCGGCGATACTTCGGGCAGGTTGGCCGCGACGAAAATGCCCTTTTGCGGATATACGTCTACCCAGCTTTGGGCATACAATTCATCGTAAGCGGCAACCACGGTATTGCGGTGCACCTTTAAGCCCTGGGCAAGGGCGCGGCTGCTTGGCAATGCCGATGCTGGCTTTAAGGTGCCCTGCCTGATGTGGCATATAATGCCGTTGGCTATTTGCAAATACACCGGCACCGGCAGTGTTTTGTCAATATTAAGTAAAGCTGCTACGAACTGCATTCTGGACTACCTCGCTTGTTTTATCTGGACTATAAAGATAGGCCACTGTAGCCGTATTTTTATATCAGCAAACAAAAAATTATGCAGCAATCAAAATACTATAACCTGGCAGCCATATATTTAAGAGCCGCGCTTGCATTGGGGTATATTTGGCTGGTAGCCGATCGCCTGGGTTGGTTAGGCACTTACGGGCAACCTCATATAAGCTGGGGCGACTGGGAACACTTTATGGTGTTATCCCGTAAAACCATGTCGTTCCTGCCCGGGGCGCTGGTAACACCGCTGGCGGTTTTAGCCACGCTGGGAGAAGGTATTTTTGGATTGATGTTGCTGATTGGCCTGTTTACCCGTATTGCAGCTATCGGCAGCGGGGCGTTAACGCTGGCCTTTGCTATATCGATGACCATTTCAAGGGGGATAGATTCTCCTATCGGATACTCTGTTTTTACGGTAAGCGCCGCAAGCTTTTTGCTGGCCACCCTGCCGGAATACAAATGGAGCATCGATCAATTAATCTCTAAAAAGTAATTGTAATGATAAGTACTGTACAACAAAAAGCGCCATCAACCTTATTGGTAGTAATAGCATTTGCTATTGTGTATGTTGTTTGGGGCTCTACTTATTTCTTTATCCAGATGGCTATTCGCGGCATACCTGCTATGCTGATGGGTGCTATGCGTTTTATAGCCGCCGGCGCAATAATGCTGGCCTGGTGTGCCCTTAGGGGAGATAAAATTTGGGTGAAGCGCGATGTAATAAACGCGGCCGTAAGCGGGCTGCTGTTACTTGCTGTTGGCAACGGTATAGTAATATGGGTTGAGCAGGCTTTACCCAGCGCTATGGTAGCCATTATGGTATCGGCCAACCCTATATGGTTTGTGGTGTTGGATAAACGAAACTGGAAACAGAACCTGCGCAGCACCGCAACAGTTGTGGGCTTAATTATAGGCTTTGCAGGCGTAATACTGCTATTTGGCGAACAGGTGGTTAATACACTCGGCGGCACACACAACAATGCTAAAATACGGGGTGTGTGTTTACTGGTAATAGGCCCCATAGGGTGGGCGGGCGGGTCATTGTATTCTAAGTATAAAGGCAGCAGCAGCCCGGCAAGGGTTACCACGGCCTGGCAAATGCTGATAGCCGGCATAGCTTTTTTACCGGCAAGCGCCCTGCATAACGAATTTGCAAACTTCGACATAGCGCAGGTACCCGCCCAGGCATGGATGGCGGTTTTATACCTGGTATTTTTTGGGTCGATAGCGGCCTTTACTGCTTATGTGTGGCTGTTGCAGGTTAGGCCCGCAACACAGGTAAGCACCCACTCGTATGTTAACCCGGTTATAGCAGTGTTATTAGGGGTGATGTTTGCACAGGAACATATCTCCTGGCTGCAGATAGGCGGACTGGTAATTATACTGGTCAGCGTGCTGCTGATAAACCTGGCTAAATACCGCAAAGATGGGGATGATAAAAAAGAAGTAAAACCAAAGGGTGTAAAATTAAACGGATCTGTTCGAGAAGTGGTGTAATACTATGGATATAACCAAATAGCCAATGGTTGTGCTATTACCTCCCCTGGGAGGGTGTAGGGAGGGGTTTAATAAAGCGACTAACCCCTCCCTGCCTTTACACATGCCAGCCGCACCCCTCCCTTGGGAGGGAATTAAGATATCCGGACACTCATGGTTTATTTCATTGCTTTAATGCCCTTCAAAAGGAATCCTTAAATCAAGAAAATCTGTTTAATACCGGTTCAGACTATTTTTGACCCCGGCCAATTGTAAGGTATAGTATTGAACCCAGGAACGGGAAGAACAGGATAACTAAAACCCACATCAGCTTGGTAACCGAATCGTTGAAAGTTGAACGGACAGCATCGATCAAGCTAAAAGTGATTAGCCCGAGGTAGGATAATGCTATAAATATCAGGATAAGTTCAGGAGTGCCAAGGCCGCCCATAAGAAGCTTTAAATTAGTGATTAATTTTAAAGATAGGCATTTATGCAATTATAAACAACCGCGTAACCAATCTTTAAGCACTAACCACCAATCACCAACCCCTATTTCACACTCTTTTTTTGAACAATAAAGTACCCGGCAATAAATATTACAACGGCAACTGCAAGGCTTACCCATACATCCTTGGTATAAATGTCGATCTCGAAGTTGCTTGCAGGGCCTTTAGTATTATGTTTTATCATACTTTTTATAGCGCCCATAGGGTGCGCGTAGGGGAAAAGGTAGCTGTATTTCCAATCGTTTGAAGCCAGTATTACGCCGGTGATGGTTGCCACAAAGCCAAGGCCCATCGGCTTCAAAAAGTCCGACCATAAAAGGCTCAACAAAAACTGAATAGAAAGTATACCTAATGCAGCTAACAATAATTTATAAAATACCTGCATCAGCTGCAGCTCCATATGGTACTCGTTAAACTTCAGCGAAGGTTTTACAATACTTAGTAAATTACCAAAGGCTATATTAAATATGGTAAACAGCGAGAGGCACAGAAAAAGCAGGAAAAACGCGTAAAAATATTTAGCGCCGTAAACAGCCCAGCGTGAAATGGGCAAGCTAAACAGGGTTTTCCAGGTATCGGCCTTATGTTCAACATTGTTTACAGAGTACGCGACAAATATGGTGTAAATGGGTAATAATAACGACCCCATGCTGCCCAGGCTTATCATGCTGAACTGCACCCACAGCATCATTGGCGGCATTTTAACAAATTTATCGCTGTTGGAATAAATGGCTACAAATGCCAGCCCGGTTATAAGTAAAGGCAAAATAATGGCACCCCAAAAGCCAAGCGTTTTGCGGCTTTTATAAAATTCGGACTGAAATGATAGTAAAAATCCTTTCATGATGGTTTAGTTGCTTTTGGTGGTAATATCTAAGAATAACCGCTCAAGGTCCTTGCGCTGTTTGCTGATGCCCAAAACGGTTATGCCGTTTTGAACAAGCAGCGTATTTATTTCGCCAATTTGTTGTTTAGAGGTAAATGGAACAAACAAGTGGTCGTTGTTAATATCGGTTACAGTAAAATTATTGCGCTTTAACAGGTTGGCAGCATCAACTGTGTTATCGGTTTCAATATGGATAAGCGGCTGGCTTATATCCTGAAGTTCTTGTATGGTTCCCTGAAACATCAGTTCGCCGTTATTGATAATGCCTACATGCGTAGCCATTTTTTCGATTTCGGCCAGCAGGTGGCTCGATATAAATACGGTTTTCCCGGTGGTTACCAGGCGCATCATCAATTCGCGTATCTCAATAATGCCGTTAGGGTCAAGGCCGTTGGTGGGTTCGTCAAGTATCAGCAATTTGGGGTCGCTTAGCAAGGCAAGGGCAATACCCAAGCGTTGTTTCATCCCTAAAGAATATTGTCCGGCTTTTTTGCCTGCGGCACTGGTTAGCTGTACAAGTTTCAGCATTTCGTCAACCCGTTGTTCGTCAACCTGCAATAGCATGGCGCGGTTCATCAGGTTTTCGCGGCCGGTTAGGTGGTGGTATATAGCCGGCTGCTCTATCAGCGACCCTATTTGCGATAATATGCTGATGCGGTTGGCTTCAAGCTCGAGCCCGAAAATACGAATGCTGCCTTCGCCCGTACGTAACAGGTTAAGCAGCATTTTAATGGTGGTGGTTTTACCGGCACCGTTTGGCCCTAAAAAACCGTATATACTACCTGCCGGGACTTGCAGCGACAGCGATTTAACAACTTGCTGATTGCCGAAGCTAAAAGACAAGCCTTCCGTTTGGATTACCATAGTTTCTCGGTTGCGATTGAGCATACTGTTTTAACTACAGATACACCTTTAATAAATAACGATGTAGCCTGTGCAGCCGAGTTGTGTGAGGTAAATTGTCTTTTTTGTTCAAACTGGTAGCTTACGCCCATTATAATGGCAAATACTACGGGGGCCAGTAATAAGATAAATGGATTTGAGTTGGAAACTAACTTTTTCATTGTGTTATCGTTTTGATGAAACAAAGGAATACTAAATATTTTACCTGCTAAAAACATTTAGACCAACAGCCGCCATTTGTAGATGAACGGTTAATAAGGCGGGTAAACCCGTTCATCGGTTTTAAATGCCTGTTCATCGAAGAAATTTATTGCTACATATAATTACACCGGCAATTTCATCTCAAAATATTACTTTAGATGCAGGTTAGGCTCACCTAATCCAATAGCTATCGGATCTTCTGCAATGGATAGGACTTGAATATGCACTTTTAGAACCCTCTCCCCTGGAGAGGGCAGGGTGAGGCTATGTTAATACATTACATATATAAATGAGAAAAGGCTGGCAAATTTTTTGGCACATTCTGTTTTGGACAAGCATCATATCCTTTTTTGTGTTTGTAGCGCGTAATGGTGGCAAAAGCAGTATGCAAAGCCTGCTGATCGTATTTGTGGTGTTTGGCCTGGTTAATATCGGCCTTTTCTATCTGAACTACCTCGTACTCATTCCAAGATATTTAGATAAAAAGAAATACAAGCTTTACGCGGCGTTGGTAATAGGAGCCATTATCGTAATGGGCCTTTCTAAATTTGGGCTGGCTGTTATATTCAGGCCCATTACCTACATCCATATGGGCAAAGCCATCGGGTTTTGGCAGTACACGTTCAGCACATCGTTCACCAGTATTGTATTTATATTTTTGAGCACTGTTTTAAAATTCACTATCGATTGGTTCCTGAACGAACGCATACAGCGCGACCTGGAAAACCAACGCTTAACCGCCGAGCTTTCGTTCCTTAAATCGCAGATCAATCCCCATTTTTTATTCAACTCATTAAACAGCATCTACTCGCTGGCTTATCAAAAATCAGATACCACGCCCGAGGCCATTTTAAAGCTGTCCGAAATTATGCGCTATATGCTGTACGAGTGCAACGATAATAAGGTGGAGATGAGTAAGGAACTGCAGTACCTGCAAAACTATATCGACCTGCAAAAGATACGTTTTGGCAATAAGGCCTTTATCGATTTTGAAGTGAACGGCGAGGTAAGCAACCAGCAAATTGTGCCTTTACTGCTTATCTCATTTATCGAAAACGCCTTTAAACACGGTATTGCCAACGATGCGTTATCGCCCATAAAACTTAGAATTAATTTAGAGGATGGCCACATGTACTTTTTTATCCAGAATAAAAAACACACCCATAACCGCGATGCATCCGGTGGCATTGGGCTGGCAAACGTACGCCGCCGGCTTGACCTTTTATACCCCGGAAAATATAATTTAGATATTCGCGACGAAGCGGATACATACACTTGTCAATTATCCTTAGCTTTATAGTAATGATCAGATGTCTTGTTGTTGATGATGAGCCTTTGGCGCTGAATATACTGGAAGATTATATCTCCAAGATACCTTTCCTGCAATTGATAAAAGCAACCACCAACCCCATTGAGGCATTAACTATGGTGCAGGATGGCGGCATCGACCTGGTTTTTCTGGATGTGCAAATGCCCGAACTTACCGGCATACAGTTTTTGCGGATATCTAACGGTAAAACCAAGGTGATCTTAACTACCGCTTACCCACAGTATGCGCTGGAAGGTTACGAGCTTGATGTGGTAGATTATTTATTAAAACCGATAGCTTTCGACAGGTTTTTTAAATCGGTACAAAAAGCGCAGGGCATCATACAACCCGCAGCGAAACCCATTCAGCAAGCAGAGCCTGTTGCGCAGGACGATTTTATGAGCGATTTTATTTTTGTAAAAACCGAGCATAAAATTCAGAAGGTTTACCTGCACGATATATTGTTTATAGAAGGATTAAAGGATTATGTATCCATTTTTACCCCGGCCGAGCGCATCATCACCCTGCAGGGAATGAAGAAGATGGAGGACGCCCTGCCGCCAAAACACTTTATCCGCGTGCATAAATCATACATCGTATCCATCAATAAGATCGACAGCATCGAACGCAGCCGCATCTTCATCGGCGATAAGATCATCCCAGTAGGTGACACCTACCGCGATGAATTCTTTAAAATTGTGGACGGGAAGAATATATAGTATATATTATATTAGGTACATGAAAACTTTTTGCCTGTTTATAGTTCTTTTTGCTGCCGGAATATCGGGATTTGCTCAAACTAAAGCGGCTGATAGATCTAAAGCAGATTCAATGCTGGCATTGTTAAAAAGCAAACGGGCCACAGTTGATGCATATGTGAAAAAGCATGGCAAAAAGCTCTTATTATACTCCAAGATACCCGGGAAAAAGGTACCTGTTAGGGTAAGAAATGAAAAGTGGCCCGATGAAGTTGAATATTCTTATAACGTGCTTAAAGATTCGTTGGGGAAAATAGTGATGATTGCCGAAATTCCTTTTAGCCAGAGCGGCGATTGGTATATAACCTACACGCATTATTTTGACGAAGATGGAAATACATATGCGTTTAAGAAAGAAACCAATACGTTTGATAACGAGGTAGAAGACGGTGTGATTTACGAAACACTAATAAGTTACTACGGAGGAAGCCTTAAATTGTTGAGCAAAACATATTCATTGAAGGACAAAAGTGGTAAGCCAGTAAAAAACAATAGCCATATCGATGTTTATCAATATAAATATATCATCTATAAAAACGTAGCGGAGTGCTTAAAGGCATATAATATTAAAATGCTTTAGTCGCCCCCCTTCAGGGGGTTGGGCTCGTCATGATCCTTATCTCCTTCGGATAATAGTTATTGATACGGTTGGGCAGTAACTTCGCCCAACCCAAAGCCAAACCTTCGTAGGTCATCAAGCTCCAGCCTTTGCCTGTTACAGCTATATCAATATTATCCCGGCGCAGGTATTGTATGGCTTGCTCTTTTGTTAATTCAGTAGATATTACCTTATCCTTATTTATAATCAAGCTTAAGGCCAGTTCATGGTCAGGTATCAGGTCGTTACCGGCCAGTTTGCCTATCCGCGCACCCGATTTTTTGATATACAGGTGCCGGTGCAAAATATTCAGGCTTTCCTTATGCTCACGGTTTATGGCCAGCCAGTCGTCGTTTACTTTAAAAAAGTAAAAATCGTCGGCATTGTTAATATAGGCCTTCACTATATCCATCTCTTTGGCGGGTAGTTTTTGCTGCGCGTTGTTTTTGTAGTTTGATATACCGCCGCTGCTTTCCTTTTTACGCAGGCATGCTGCAAACAAACCCTCGCCTTTAACCTTGCCCGGGTAAAAGCGGTAGCCCCATGCTTTTTTAACCGGCGATCCGGTCTCAACAATTCCCCACTCCTTATATATAGGTATCCGGATGCTTTCCAGGTCAAACTCGGTGCAAAGCCAATCCAATATATCTTCGTTCTCCTGGTGCGAGTAACTGCAGGTGCTATATATAAGGTAACCATCTTCTTTTAATGCGGGGTAAATATCCGCCAGGATACGCTCCTGCCTTTGGTGGCAAAGGTTCACATTGCCTTCGCTCCATTCGTTCATGGCGGCGGGGTCTTTACGGAACATACCCGAGCCCGAGCAAGGCGCATCAACCAATATTACGTCAAAAAAACTATGTATGGCGTTAAAATCCTTCGGATCGTTGTTGGTAACAATGGTATTTGATGTGCCCCAGCGGTTAAGGTTATCGCTTAATATAGGTACACGTGTTTTAATGATCTCGTTGGCCACCAGCAGGTCGGCGCTTTGCAGCGCCGAATTTAGCAGTGTGGTTTTACCGCCGGGCGCCGCGCAAAGATCTAATACCTTAATAGGGTCGCTCTTATCCGGGCGAACGGTATTTAATATATGGCTGATGAACATTGATGATGCTTCCTGCACGTAGTATGCCCCGGCATGAAACAGCGGGTCGAAAGTAAACGATGGGCGGGCATCCAGGTAAAATCCCTCGGTGCACCACGGCACTTGTCCGTTTATTTTTGTGGCAGATGGCTTAAAAGGATTGATCCTGATAGATGTTGGGGCGGGCTCGACCAGGTGTGCATCAATAAAATTTTGCCTGTCAAAGCCCGGCTCGGCATTCAGATCCTCTAAAAAAAGCGGCGGAAAATTATAATTATCCATATTTGAATCAAACTTACGGAAAATTTTTAGCGCCCTGTTTCAGGGCTGATAACCCATAGATATATTTATAGCGATGATAATTGATGTTTATACACGTATTTAAGACTAAACTTTAATGTTAGTTTACAGCTAGTTACAAAATTGTTTTAATTATTTTAAAATAATGCTTGTAGTGGTAGGGGTTTTCTCCTTACATTTGTGGCCGCTCAAATAAAAAGGGCGTTGTTTTTTGAAGTTTTAGCAAATAAATAAAAGTTTGAAAATGTGATTTTTTCGCTTGCCAAACACAATAATTATTTGCACCTTTGCAGCCCGCAATAACGAAAGGAAATGCGATTGTTAATTGAAAAAACAAAGCGAGAAAATAATTTCAAGAAAGTGAAAATAACACTTGACACGAATTAAAAATAATCGCACCTTTGCAGCCGCTTCTACAACGAAGCAAAGCATTGAAAAAAGAAAACCACAAGGGTTTTTTAAAAAACATTGAAAGTTTAGACCGCAACGGTCGACGACATAAAAGCTGAACCGCGAGGCGAAGCGAAAAGTTCTTAAAAGAGATAGAGAATAAATTATGCAGCGTAACAGCAGGACAGCGATGTTCTGGATGTTAAGAGCGAGACTTGAGGGATGGGATA